>JAFQDE010000018.1 GCA_017416155.1 Tyzzerella sp. | reverse complement strand
AGATTACATAGTGTTCTTTAATGAAGAAAGGCCAGCGTATTCTTTGAATTACCTGACCCCAAAACAGTATAGGGAGTATTACTCCCTATAGACTGTGCCTAAAAATTAAAAATTGTGTCTACTTTTTGTTGACTAGTGCATTTTCGACTAGTTATCTAAAGGAATGAGAGTAAAGTATTCCCTCGGTCTTGCCGAGGGTATTACTTTATGAGGGGGTGATAGTTGTGTGTTATCAACTATCTGAATTCATTATAGAAATAATTTGTGTTCAAATTATGGTTGCTTTCTAAAAAGAATCGAAACTTTCTAAACGCTCTCTTAAGAATTACCTCCTTTTTTCCAACCATTTACAAATGTCAACAAACACTATCTGTCTATCAAGTTCATTCAATATTTCATGTCTGTCGTTCTCATATAGTCTGAGCTTGACATCTTGTATTCCTAATTCTTTGTATTTTTTATAAACTTGCTTGACACTTTTGCCGTAGTTGCCTACCGGATCATCTTGTCCGGCAACTAGAAGAATCGGCATCTTTTTAGATATCTTTCCAGCTTTCTCCTGCTGATTCATCTTAATCATGCCTGTAAACATATGATAGTATGCGTTCACAGTAAACATGAAGCCACACATGGTATCGTTCTTATATTTTTTTACATTCTCCGGATTGCGAGACAGCCAGTTGGAACCGTCTGTCACATCCGTAAAATGCTTCTCATATCCACCCGCTGCCATACCATCTACCAGTTGACTTCTGTAATTCCATCCATGAATCATTGCCTGGAGTCTGCACACCATGCGTCCTGCCCTCAAAACAGGTGTTGGCAATTGGCCAGTACCCATAACGATTGCTCCTGCCAAACCGGCACCATACATACCGATATATTGACGAACTAAAAAGGAGCCCATACTGTGTCCCATCATAAAATAAGGAAGATTTGGATGCTTTTCCTCTGTCCGCATACGTAAGCTGTGAATATCTGAAACAACATATTCATTTCCGTTTGTCTCGTGGAAAAATCCAAGCTTATCGGAACTGCTGATAGATTTGCCATGTCCCAAATGGTCATGCCCAACGACATAGTAACCATTCAGAGATAGAAATTCTCCAAAATCATCATATCGTTCTATGTATTCTGCCATACCATGACATAATTGAACCACCGCCTTCGGTTCTTCCTCCGGTATCCATTCAATTGCATGTATTTGCGTTTTCTCATCTGCAGACAAATAATAAAATTCGTTTTTCATATACTTCTCTCCTCAAAAACATAAAACAGGACGGCCTTTTATCCGTCCTGTTCAACCTATCTGTCATCAATTTTCGAGTATTCTTTGTAAGGGCATAACGGCATATATGCCGGACGGATAATCTTATCCACATTCTTAAGCTCTTCTAATCTGTGTGCGCTCCAGCCTACGATACGAGCTGCAGCAAAAAGCGGTGTATAAAGTTCCTTCGGAATACCGAGCATACCATACACAAGTCCACTGTAAAAGTCCACGTTCGCATTAACACCTTTGTACATCTTTCTTCTCTGAGCGATAATCTCCGGTGCCATGTGTTCTACCATCTCGTAGAGTGCATATTCTTCCTGACGACCTTTTTCCATTGCCAGTTCTTTTACGAAGCCTTTAAACACCTCGGCTCTCGGATCAGAAATAGAATAAATCGCATGGCCCATTCCATAGATAAGTCCCTTCTGGTCGAAAGCTTTCTTATCTAAGATGTCCTCCAAATACTTACGAACCTCATCGCGATCTGTCCAGTTTTTCACATGTTCTTTCATATCTTCAAACATCTGCGAAACCTTTATGTTTGCTCCACCATGCTTCGGTCCTTTTAAGGATGCCATCGCAGCAGCGATAGTTGAGTATGTATCTGTGCCGGAGGATGTAACAACATGGGTTGTAAATGTCGAGTTATTACCGCCGCCGTGGTCCATATGAAGCACAAGTGCCATGTCAAGAATCTTTGCTTCAAGCGGAGTATACTGCTTGTCCTCACGAAGCATCATAAGGATATTTTCCGCCATAGATTTATCCTTATCTGGTGCATAGATAAATAAGTCTTGACCTTTTCTATAGTTGTATGCATGATAACCATATACCATCAGCATCGGAAATTCACTGATTAGATTCAAACACTGACGCAATACGTTCGGTAATGACGTGTCATCCGCTTTCTCATCATATGCATAAAGTGTCAAAATCGAACGCGACAAGCTGTTCATCATGTCTGGACTCGGTGCCTTCATAATAACATCTCGCACAAAGTACTTCGGAAGTGTTCTGCGCTCTGCCAACATATCAGAAAATCTATGAAGCTCCTCTTTTGTCGGAAGGTCTCCAAAGAGCAAAAGATATGCTATCTCCTCAAATCCAAAATGTCCGTCATCTAAGAATCCTTTTACCAAGTCCTTAATATTATAACCTCTATAATACAGGTTGCCCGGAATCGGTATTCTGACTCCATCTTCATCTCTTGATGCGCAAACGTCCGATATATTCGTAAGACCTGCAAGCACACCTCGTCCGTCAAGGTCACGAAGGCCTCTCTTCACATTGTGTTGCACATACAAATCTCTATCAATTGCATTGCTTTTTTCACTCTTCTCGGAAAGATATAAAATCTCAGGAGTAATCTCAAATAATGTCTCGTCTAATGTTGCATTTCTCATAATTTTGCTCCTTTCTCTTCTCGAATCTCATAAACGTGTTTTCATTATACTAGAATTTCCAGATAAATACAATGAAAAAATCGCGTTATCTCTGCACGTGTTTTATCATTCTCAAAATATCGGGACATGCGTTCAATGCAATAATTTGTATCTCAGGATACCGGGTTTTAAACACACGGAACACCTCATCTGCAAATCCCTGTCCCATAAAATCAACTCCGCCAAAATCCAATTCTACTGTCCGGAACTGTTCTAATCTATATAAAATTTTCCTAGCCTGAGACCGGGCAATCGGCTCACCTTCTTGACATACCTCCTTAATTGGAATTCTTGTCTTAACAAATCCATCATCTATTGTAGAATACATGTCAAACACCTCCCTCAGCACTCTGCTTGTTCGATTCTCCAATTTCATCATGACTGCTGTTCCAATATGTTTTAATCTTGTATAATATGCAATCAGATGGTCTTGTATAAATTTGGCTCTCTCTAATACGCGCTGAACATAAACCGTGTTGTCAGACCAAATGGCAAATTCATCCAAAGCCTTAGAACTAAAAAAAATACCTTCTCCGGAATGATTTTGCTGCGCTGTCGTCAATTTACCTTTATACAATTCTGTCAATGCATCCTGATATGTCGCTTTCCTACCTAACTGTTGTGTTAAATAATTCTGCACATGTTTGAAAATACCAACTCCATCATCCGTAATCGTAATCTCTGTATAAAGATCATCTATTACAACGCGGCAATATATACTCTCACATCTGGAATGCTCGATAGCATTGTTCATCATTTCCATAAAAGCATATCTCCAAATACGCTTTGACTCATTTGAAACATTCTGCAATAACGGAGAAATATCGTCATAATAAATTGCGTCCTCATCCAAACCATCTTTTATAGCGTATTGAAAAAAATATTCTCCCTTCTTTAATCGATATCCGCACTCTGCACTTATATCTGCAAAAATTATATTTTTTTGCAAACATTCTTGTATATAACGCTTTACCGTTGTAACTGATATTTGAAAATTATAGGTTGTCTTTTGAATGAATTCCACATCATCTAAGCGAATCTTTTCCAACATGTAACGTTTAATAAGTTCTCGTTTTTCTTCTTGAAATGACATAATTGCTCCTTTTTGTTGTAACTATATTCTAGAATTTCCGAACTTTAATTTTCTATATTTCAACTATATCATGTATTTCTTGATCTTTCAAGCGAATCAGTATTTTTATACGAAAAGGCCGAGGTTCCGAAGAACCCCGACCAATTTACTTTGTATCTATGCATTTACAATTCTATATTATCTTCTGCGTGCCTTTGAAATAGACGCTACAATGTATCCTGCTGATAATACAAGCATTGCCATCATTGCAAAGATCATTGTTGAATCACCTGTTTGAATCACTGTCGGTTTCTCATAAGCATTGTTGAATGCAAAGTTGTCTGCGTTAAGTTCACTGTTTACACGGAGAGAACCATTAAGGTCATCTTCCACCACTACTGTAACGGTGTAAACTGTATCATCATATTTCACATGCTTTGCATCGCCCTTTTCTTCATACAACTTATATGTGTATGTTCCTGCTTCCGTATAAGTAATATCTTCAAATATGATTGCTCCATCTGCTGTGTTTACTGCATAAATCTTATTGCCATCTTTATCTTCTAAGATGAATCTGAATTCGCCCGCTTTTAAATCACGACCGGTCAACTTCTTGATTGCTTTAATTTGTGCAGTTGTAGGCGCAGCTTTGTAAATATTTGTAAATACCAGATTGTCAATGCCTTCTGCTTTTGCCTCCAAGTTTCCTTCCAGATTATCCGTTACAATTACCGTAATCTTATATACACTCTCATCGTAAGTTACTCCCGGTACAGAGCCTTTTACTTCAGAGATCTCGTACTCATAAGTTCCTGCTTTGTTGTATATAATTTCAGCAAAGTTAACTTCTCCGGAATCTGTATTTGTTGAGGTATCTGCTATTTTACCATCTTCATCCATTGGCATTGGAGCATTTGCTGTAATGGCCTTGATTGTAAATGTGAATTCACCTCTATTTAATTCGCGCCCATTTAATCTCTTCGTCAAGCCAAGAATTAATCCAACAGGGTCTGCCTTGTAAAAGTTATTGAATTCGAGTGCCGTTTCACCATTATCTTTGTAATAAGTGACTTTTGCGTCTAACTGTCCATCGTAACCCTTATCCGTCACAACAACCTTTGCCACATAGTTTGTAGTGTCGTATGTTACACCACCTTTACCCATAGCCTTCTCTGTAATGTTGTACAAATATTCTCCTGCTTTTGTAAATGTAATTGCTTCAAATGCAAATGCACTTTCTGCTCCCTTTCCGCTGTTTTCTGCAGTTGCAACTCCATTTGCCGCATTGGAAGGCATCGGCGCTCCTGTCGTGATTGCTGTAAGTTCAAACTTAAATTCCCTCGCGTTCATATCACGACCGGTTAATGTTTTCTTTCCTTGAATTGCTGTTTTACCTTCTAAAACAACCTTATTTGGAACATAACCATTCTTAAATATGATTATAGGATTGTTACTAGTATCTACAACCCCAACTACCGTTGCTTTCAATGCCCCTGCAGTTTGATCGTTCTCAACGTTTACAGTTACTGTATACTCTCTTGAATCATAAGTTTTTCCATTTAATGTATTGTTTACTGCTGCTGCAGGAATTAATTCGCGAACTTTGTACTTGTATTCTCCTACTCTATTATAAGTAATTACATCAAATTGGAAGAGTCCTGTCTCTGCGTTTGTCACTACGGTATCTGCCGGCATTGGAGCTCCCGCTGTAACTGCGGTGATTTCAAATTGGAATTCGCCTGCTTCCAAGTTTTTATGTTCACTTTCCAATGTCTTGTGACCGTGAATAACTGCTGTTGCTGATTGTGCATCATATTCGTTATTAAATTCAATCTCATTCACATTTGTGGTCTTGCCGCCTTTTGTCTTTGTAATGCTGATAGTAGCACTCAATTTCGCCACAGAATTATCATCCGTTACCTTCACCGTAATCGTGTATACGGAATCGTCATATGTGATACCCGCACGATTTCCATCTACTTCGTGAACTGTGTATACATATGTTCCTTTTTCCGTATATACCACACCATCAAAGATTGTTATAATACCATGTGTGTCATTATATACAAATCCTCTCTTCATTGGATCAGATTGTGGATTGCTTGCAGATGGTTCAATCTCAAATCGGAAATCATTTCCATTCAAGTCATACCCTGCTCCATGTGTAGTTGATACTGTTTTAAGTGCATTAATATCTGTCACTCCAACCGGTTTTGTTGAATACGTATTTACGAACTCAAACTTAGTACCAACAGTTCCCTTCTCGTAAGAAACCACCGGTGTCAGAAGACCTGTTGTGTCATCGTATGTTACTTTGACAATTGCCTGTACTGCCACTTCATCATATGTCACACCTGCAAGATGTCCTTTGATTTCAGAAATGGTGTACTTATAAGTTCCAGCTTTTGCATATGTCATAGTTGCAAATTTAACAATTCCGTCTGCATCATTTGCAATTGTCCTTGTTGCCGGCAATGGTGTGTTTGCTGCAGAACCGGCTGCCACTTCAATGTGGAATCTGAATTCGCCCGCTTTCAAATCACGTCCGTTTAATACCTTTACTCCTGTCAATGTAGCTGTTACAGGGTCTGGTGTATATATGTTTTCAAATACTTTACTGCCGGAATAAGATGGTGTTGCTACCAAATGTCCCTCATTGTCGTCTGTTACCACAACAGTCACTATGCATTCGTGCGAATCATATTTCACATTGTCGATATTGCCTTTTGTTTCTTTGATTCGGAATTGATATGTTCCTGTCTCCTTGAAGACAATATCTCCAAATGCTTTTGTATAGGCATTACCACTTAAGTCTGCTTTTGTAATTATGATTCCGTTAGCATTGCTTGGCAGTACTACATAGCCTTTTTCAACTGCCTTACTTGTAGAGATAGAATCGATTTCCTTTACTTCGTCTTCAGTCTCTGCTTTTAATGTAAATCGGAAAGAGTCACTGTCAAACCAATTGCGTCCTGTGAGAACTTTCTCTACCTTTAAGCTCGTCGCACCTTCTAAGGTAACGTCTTCCGCAATATACGTGTTTGTGAATTTGAGAGCCTCACTGTTTGCTGCCAATGTGGCAACCAGATTGCCCTCTCCATCATCTTTCACTTCTACGATAACTGTGCGATCTTTATCCTTATCATGTACAATGTATGGTTTTGTACTTGCAGCTTCCGTAACCGTAAATGTATATATTCCTGTTTTATGGAATGTAATTGCACCAAAGTGCGCATGTGCTTTGTTTGCATTTGTTACTTCTAAGGTTGTTGATGTAAATTCAACATCATTATCTGTCACAGCTTTTTCTGTTGCTGCATTTGCCGGTGCCAAAGTGAATGTAAATACATCTGTATCTAACCACTTGTCACCTTCGCGACCTGTAAATTCTTTTTCAACCCAAAGATTGTCGTGTCCTGACAATACCGTAGACTGTGCATCGTAAACATTCGTAAATGTAATCTTATTGTCTGTAATATTTGTTACAATTGTCAATGTGCCATCCGCATTATCTGTCGCTGTTGTAATTACGTCATATCTTGTAGAATCATAATTTACACCAGGAATGCTTCCTGTCACTTCACGCACTACAAACTTATAGGTTCCTGGTTTGAGAATCTCGATTTTCGGCGATGTCACAGACTTCTTAGCTTTTGTAAGTGTAACTTTTTGAATTCCGTCAGCGTCAGAAGGGAATACGATTTCTCCTGCATCTACTGCTTCCTGTGTTGTTGGGTCAAGAATTACAACCTCTGCCTGGAATTCGTCTGTGTCTTTCCACTCACGACCTGTGAGAATCTTCTCAATTGTCAATTGAACCGTTCCCATTGACACATAAGTGTTTGTAAACTGATAATTTCCGTGGAGATTCTGTAGTTCTGCCACTAATTGTCCAAGTCCATTATCTGTAACATTGAATTCAGCTACCAATTTTTGTTCTGTATAAGTTACACCTTTTACCTTATTACTGTCTGATGGTATTACTTCTTCAAATGTAATAATATAATGTCCCGGTTTGCGGAATGCTACTGATCCAAACCGGATGCTTCCGTCTGCTGTGTTGGAAACTGTGCCTAAAAGTCCCTTTGTTGCATCTTGTACCTGATTATTCAAAGTAATATAGTCATCCAACTCTGCTTCCGAAATCTGTGCTCCTTTTGATGTAGTAGCCTTCACACTCATGGTAAATTGGAACTCATTTTCTTTTAAGCCTTCTTTTCTATATCCTTCAAGTACCTTCTGAAGTGTCGGAACAACAAGTGATAACGATTCTGTTGTATATTTATTTTTAAACACAACCTCTTTGTCACTACCTGTCAACTCCCTTCCCCAAGTTCCCGCTGCTACAGATACGTTTCCTTGTGCATCTCTTGTTCCGTCTGCCTTGTAAAGCTTTTGTGACTTCACTTCAATAGTTCCGTCCCAGTTATCTTCTACTTCTATCACATATTTATAAACAGTAGTGTCATATGTTACACCATTTTGAATGTTATTGACTGCTGTTGTTGGAATGTGTTCATAGAACCAGTATTCATAAGTTCCTACAGATGTAAAGATTACATCTGTAAGCAGTTGAATTTTCCCATCAGTTGTTGCAGATACAATACTTGCTCTTCCTGCCGGTGCATTTCCCTGTGGCACAACTGCAAACCAGAACTCACCTTCTAATATATCACGTCCGGTTAAACTCTTTGTTCCTGCCAAACTAATTGGTGTACCTGTAAATGCAGATTTGTATGTGTTAGCAAATGCCGCATTTTCTACACTTCCATTGCTATAAGTAATGCTATCTACGATAAGTGCTCCGCCATTATCGCTAACAATCACTGTTACGACTTCTGTATGTGAGTCATAAGTAATACCCTCAATAGTTTTGCCTGCATTTACTTCGCTTACGTTAAATACATATGTTCCCGGTTTTGTGAATTCCAAATCATCTGCTATGATAAATGTATTTGCTTTGTTAATTACGGAATCCGGTATATCAACTGTATCCGCTGTTGCAAGAACAGTCTTTGTTGCGTCATCCGCCGCTTCAATTTTTACTTTGAAATCATCTGCATTTGCAGGCGTAATTCCTGTTAAAGTCTTACTTCCAACAATGTCTGCCGTTACAGATGTTGCTTTGTACTTATTCGAGAATTCCACACGACTGTAAGTTCCGCTGGCATGATCTTTCACATAACTTACTTCCAACTGCACTGCATTTGTTGTGCTGTCAAGTTTTGCAACAACTGTTACTGTATAAGTAGAATCATCATATGTAACACCCGGTTTGTTTGTATTTACTTCTGAAAATTCATATGTATAGGTTGTTCCGCCTGTGGTTGCATGTCTGTGTTCAAATACAATTTGCGGATAAGCAATCTCTGTGCCGATATTATTAGAGTCGTAATATCTGTCAACGCCTGTTCCTGATGAGCCTGTCGGCATCGGTGCATCCGCTGCGTTCGCGCCGATTGGTCTGATTCTAAACTGGAACATGCGTGCTGTCATCGGATTGCTTCCTGATAAATCCTCATAATGCTTTGTTCCGACCGGTGTCCACGCAGTACTCTGTGCGTCGTAATCGTTTACAAACGCTGCGATTTCACTGTTATCCGGCAATGTACTGTTATCTAATGCTCCGTCGTCACCATTTGTACGAATCATGGTTGTCGTTGCTTCTAATTGGCCTGCACCATTATCTGTTACAACAACTTCAATTCTGTAAATTGCACCTGAATATGATATACCCGGAAGATACTCTGTTGCCGATGCCGGCATCTTTTCTGCAATTGTATAAACATATGTGCCAGGTTTATTGTATTCGATATTACCAAACGCTTTTTCTATAGGTGTATTTACTTGATAATCATCATTGGCCTCTTCTTGAATGGTAATCTCCTTCACTCCATTTGTACTTCCGCTTGGCATCGGTGCATCTGAACTTACACTTTCTAAGATGAACGTAAATGCATCTTCATTCCAGTGTCTGCCGGTTAATGTCTTTGATACTCGGAAGCCATCACTTGCACCAACGATAACTGTTTGCACTGCATATGTATTTGTAAAGATTGCTTCTTTTGTTTCTCCTGCTGCAATCGTTCCTGTCACACCTGAAACAGTTGTTGTGAATCCGTTTGCATTTGCTTCAGTCTCTACTACTTCATAAGTAATATCTCTTGGAATGTTTCGAATGATCGCTGTTTCTCCGCCTGCTAATTTAAGTTTTCCGCCATCTGTGATTGTGCCGCCTCTGTTTTCCAGGACAACTTCATTTGCATCTAATACATTATACGCATATGTACCGTCTACCTGACTGCTGCCATTGAAATTAACTGTAAATTCAAATTCAGCTGTAGATGGGTTTAATCCATCCGGTATCACCACATCCTTTTTGATTTTGAGATTTCCACCAGCCATCGCAGAAATCACACCGTTATTTCCAAGATAGATTACAAATCTACCATCATATGGGTCTGTGCTACCCGAAGCGTATGCAAATGTCGGTGCATAGAAATCTTCCGCTGTCTCTGTATGATTGTCAAGCTTCTCACCTTCAAATTCCATGATACGGTTGAGGCGCGGAGACCCTTTTGCACGATAAAGATAACCGTCTTTTTCAATAATATCCGTCTTTAACAGTTGTGCGCCGGTACGTGCCAAGTGCTCTTCTTCAACAGAAGTACCATGATAATAAGTGTTTTTGTAATAATAAGTCGTTCCCTCGTCGATTCCCTCTGTAGCTCTAACCTGCGTTGTCCCTGCCTCATCCTTGTAAATCGGCATATCTTCTATAATATAGTAAAATGGATTGGTATGAGATGGTTCAAACTCTACCGTTGCGTTTCCAACTTTCTTATGAACTTCCATACCATTATCTAGAACGATGACTTCGTTTTCCCCGGTAAATAAGTTGCTGTAGAAGTTTACAGAACCATCTGCATTAGAGTTTTCCAAGACATATTCTTCTGATACACCGCCATCTCCAACTTTAACCACTCTGTTTTCGATAATGCCGTTCTTTAATCCTACCGTATAGAATACGCGTACCGGATATGCGCCATTATTCGTGTGTGTTTTCACTGTTCCGTCTGCATTTAATACTACCGTATTAACTCGAACAGGAATAACGGATGCCGGAATTTTAATAGTAAGCGTTTCCATTCCGTTCGCATCTTCTTTTGCCGTAATTAAGATGTTTTTCAGATTTTGGTCCCCGTAAATTGCACTGTGAACTGCTGCCGCAAACTCATATGTGGTCTCTGTTCCACTGACTGTTTTAACTGTCTTTGTACTATTTTCTTTCGTATATACAGTTCCCGCATAACTGATTGCCTTTACGTCTTTTACTTCCATATATTCGCCTAACGGGTCTGTATATGTAATATAACCATCCGCATCAATTGCATTCGGATTTTTTACTTCCGTAGGAATCTGCGGTGCACTGATTGTGATATTTGAAACAATGGCTTCAAAGGTATCCACTACTTCCTGTGCGTTATCTGCACTGTAATAAGCATCATTGTATACGATACTGTCAATATCATGTCCTGTGTTTGGATGACGGAATGTATAATTGTTTCTATTCCCGCCTAAACTAGGTGTTCCACCATTGTTGTATGTATTCCAAGCATTACGAACCGTTTGTGCGATAGTATTGTTCTCGTTCAGATGGTTAAGCGGATCAATGGTGATTCTCGCAATCTGCCCTGCAGTACCGGAAATCGAATCAATACCCATTCCAATAGTGTATACTTTTGTTGTATTTGTTCCTGTCAATCTATAATTTCTGTCTATGGCGTCTTTCATATAGGACGCTGTCATAATGGCCTGCATACCATAGAGAGCTCTTTCCGTATCATAATCATAATCTTTTGTGTCTCCGGACAAATCCCACCAGCTCTGATAATCGGAACCGATTGTCGGAGCACCATCAGATAAAATGACTACAGAAGGAGTTCTTGGAATTGTCTGTCCATCAACACTAGCCGTTGTCTCATCTTCCGTTGCCAGCATATTCATTCCATCGAAAATACCACGTTGGATATTAGTTCCGGAAGAAGTGGTTATCGTTTTGTTAATTGTTCCTTTTGTAGCACCTACTGCGCGTGTATAAATACTGGTCTCGCGTGAATTTGTAGAGAAAAAGTTCTGATTATTCAACTTTGTATAGTGATCTAGTTCCAACAACACCTGCGCTTCCCCGCTAAATGCAACTACACCGATTCTTGTGTTTTCATTTCCTGCCAGAAGAGTCTCGATAGCGGTATTTAATGCGTCTATGGTGCGTCCCATACGAGTTTTGTTGCCCATGCTGTTCTGTCTCATGGAACCAGACATGTCAATTACGAAGACTACGTCAACAGGTGCCTGTGCCTGACCGGAAACTGACTGTGTAGTTCCGAGTGCAGAAAACGCAATCAAGAAATCTGAGTCGTCATCTTTACTCACTGTCGCTGTTTTCTGTGCCTGACCTTCTTCTGTAAACAAATCAAATGTTACGCTGTCAGAATATACGGATTTATCTGTCCAGATACGTCCTGAGTATTCTGTAGAAGCATTGTCGCCAAGTGACTCTGTGTACTTTGTCTCTGTTCCATAATCAGATACTTTATCAGCAGCAAGCACACTCGCTGTATTGTTTGGTATCAATCCAATGGCCATAGCTACTACTAAAACCATTGCTATAACTGCTGCCCCTATCTTGCCTTTTCTTGTTTTTAAAATGCTGTTTTTTCTCATATCGCCATTTCCTCCCTTCGCTGACATCTCTTAATTGCCAGGCTTACTGTTTTTTCGTCGATTGGTTTTACTGCAAAGTAGGCAACCCCCAAACGATAAGATTGCGCCACAAAATTTTTATCATTGGAGAACCAGACAATCGGCACATCGGGATGCACATTCTGTACTGCGATAACTCCCTCCATGCCTGCCGCATTGTCTGCCATGACAAATACGACGTCAAATTCATGACTCCTTAATTTTTTTAAATATGTGTCATAATCCTCTGCGTGTGAATATCGGACCATCCGAAATGCCATATACGCTTCTGATTTTAAATGTTGTATGAGAAGTTCCTTCTCTGTTGCGTTTCCATAGATTAATACATCCATATCCACACCTCCTTACATTTCTGATTCTATTATTACACTACAAGTTTTTGCTTTACAATAGTTGTAACTCAAACGGCAAATTTACGACTCAAGCGGTCAAAAACTTGCTATTCTTTTCTTTGAGGCGTATAATAAACATATCAATTTTTAGACGGAGATAACCCGATATGAGAGTTGCATTAGTGGATGATACGCCGGAAGAACTTCAAATTCTTTTAGACATTGTAGACAATGAGTTGCCTCAGTCTGAAGTTTCATTTTTTTCAAGCGGAGAAACTTTTTTAAAGGATTGGGAAAACAATACTTATGACCTTATCCTCCTCGATATCTACATGGAAGAAATGCTTGGAGTCGATGTGGCACGAAAGGTGCGTGAAACGGATTCGGATGTGCGCATCGTGTTCTGTACTACCAGCAATGAATTTGCCAGCGAAAGCTATGAGGTGGGTGCGAATTATTACCTGCAGAAGCCTGTTTCTACAAGCAGCTTCCAGAGAATGCTGAAGATGATTCGTCTGGATGATTACGAAATGAATCGCTTCATTACACTGCCTGACGGACAAAAGATTGTGCTTCGCAACATTACATATACAGAATACTATAATCATACGATTATTATTCATTCCAAAAAACGCGCATCTTTACAAACCCGCATGTCACAAATGGAATGGGAATCAATTCTTGCAGAATATAACTTTTTATATAGCTGTTCGAAAGGACTCGTAGTGAACTTCCATGAAGTAGAATGTTCCCAAGACGGAATGTTCGTTTTAAAAAACGGCGAGCAGGTTCCGATAAGCAGAAGAAAAGCTAAGGATGCTCTGGAAGCTTATGCACATTTTCGTTTTGAAGAGATGCGGAAGGGGGGAAACTAATGTTTACATTACCACGAACTCTTGAGATACTATTATTTGCGTTCTGTAATTTCGCACCTTATGTAATCATGTCCTACTATGTATTCCGTCAATATCAACGTTTTCATAAATGGATTACCATTGCAGGATGTATGTTTCTTTTTCTCATCCAATTTGTTACCAGATACTGGTCTGCAATGATGGGGATTAATACCAGTGTAATAATGAGTATCATAAGACTTATTATATTTATAAGTGGGTATGCCATCCTGTTTGATCGGAAGTTTGGAAAGGTTTTGTTTATAGAACTCATTTACGCCAATCTTGGTAATTTCATTCTGGTTGCTGCGGTGTGCATTGAACGAAATCTGTTTCCTGGTATCGCCCATCACCTTTACTGTTGGCACTCATCTGTTGTGATGATACTTCTGCATCTGGTTATCACAATTCCTTGGGGATTGGAAGTAAGGCGCTACTTTGTGCCGATGCTACGCAATCCTCTTATAGGAAACGAATGGTATTACTATTGGATTGTACCTTCTGTCTTCTACATTATATGGCAATACCAGATTAACGGCGGCACCAGAACCGGTCTTGAAAACATTCAAGATCCAAACAATGTTATATTCCTTTTTATTATTAATTTTGGTGCACTTCTCATCTATTACATCATGCTAAAGTTGGATGGACAACTTGCAAAAAATCTTGAATTAGAAGAACAACAGCATTATCGTGATTTGGAGTATGTTGGTTATCAGTCACTAAAAGAGCGTATTGATGAAACTAGACGCATGCGACATGACCTAAGACACCATATACATATGCTTGGTTATTATCTTGAAAAGAAGGAATATGATAAACTTGAGGAATATGTCCGTGCCTACGGCAATTCCATTCCTGATGTCGACCATGTTCGTTTCTGTGAGAATCACATTGTTAACAATATCTTGCTCTTTTTTGCCACTCAAGCCAAAAAACATGCGATTGATTTTCAGGTGCAGGTTGCCATCTCACAGGATATGCCTGTGGACGAGCATGATATTTCAGTGTTGCTCGGAAACCTACTGGAAAATGCAGTAGATGCTTGTGTTACACAGGAAAACGAAAAACGACGTATTGTTGTAAAAGGAGACGGGGATTCACATTCACTCGTTTTTACTATCGATAATACATTTGAAAATATCATTAAGAAAAATAAAAATGGCGAACTTCTCACAACTAAACCAACCGGAAATGGAATTGGGGTGAACTCCGCCAAAAAGATTGTAGAACGATATAATGGATTTTTTTCTGCAGATGCAAAAGGTGAGCTGTTCTGTGTGTCGTTTATGTTAAATCTATAATAGAAAGTAATTAAGCGGAACCACTCATATGATTCCGCTTTTCTTATTTTTATAACATCTCACTAATTGTATTACTTAATTTTGCAAACTCCTCAAGTGTCAAAGCCTCACCTCTGATGCTCGCACCTTTCCCAAGGCTCTCTATCGCGCCGATGATTACTTCCTTCGGAAGTTGAATCTCCGGCGAGTTGTTAAGTCCGTTTGCCAAAGTCTTTCTTCTCTGATTAAAGGAAGCTCTGATAATTTTGAACATCAACTGTTCATCCTTAACCTGAACAGGCGGCTTTTTATGACTTATCAACCTGATAACTGCTGATCCCACATTTGGTCTTGGCATAAAACAGTTCGGTGGTACATTTGCCACGATATACGGCTCAGCATAGTATTGAACTGCAAGAGATAATGCACCGTAATCCTTGCTTCCCGGGCCTGTCTGCATGCGGTCTGCCACTTCCTTCTGTACCATTACTGTAATACTTTCGATTGGCACATGACTCTCATATAGTCCCATAATAATCGGTGTTGTAATATAATACGGAAGATTAGCAACTACCTTGATTGGTTTTCCACCATTATACTCTTTGGCTAATTGATTGATATCTACCTTTAACACGTCCTCATTAATAACCGTCACGTTATCATAAGCACTTAATGTATCTTCCAAAATTGGAATGAGTGCTTTATCAATTTCAACCGCCACCACTTTCCCTGCCGCACACGCAAGATACTGCGTCATCGTTCCGATTCCCGGTCCTATTTCGAGTACCATGTCGTCTTTTGTGATGTTTGCAGACGCAATGATTTTATCAAGCACATGTGTATCTATCAGAAAGTTCTGGCCGAACTTCTTCTGAAAGGAAAAACTGTATTTTTGCAATATTTCGATTGTATTTTGCGGATTGCCAAGTGTCGGCTGTTTCATATATTAAATAATTCCTTTCCGTTTGCTTCTGTCTGAGCTACTACTTCCTCGCATGTGCATCCCTTAATATCTGCTATCGCCTGTGCAATATGTGGGATATAGATTGAAGAATTTCGTTTCCCACGATATGGTTCCGGTGCAAGATACGGACAGTCGGTCTCTAAGAGAATTCTCTCCAGCGGAACGACTTCTGCCACTTCTTTAAGTTTCTTTCCATTCTTAAATGTAACCACTCCACCAATTCCAATGTAAAATCCCATTTTCACATACTCTTCCGCTAATTCTTTGGAATATGAGAAACAGTGAATCACGCCTCGAAGTCCCTGCGCATGTTCTTTCATAATCTGAAGTGTATCTTCAGCCGCATCTCTGCTGTGAATGATAACCGGCAAGCTCAGTTCTCTCGCCAATTCCAATTGTCTCACAAACCATTTTTTCTGAAGATCATGAGACTCATTGTCCCAATAATAATCAAGTCCGATTTCACCTACTGCAACTACTTTTTCCTTTTGGCATTGGGTTTTTAAGAACTCGAATCTCTCCTCATCAAGGTCTCCTACTTCATCTGGATGTAAACCAACTGCTGAATACATGAATGGATAGTTTTGCACCATCTCTACAACCTCTGTAACCGAATCCCAGTCTGCACAAATATTGACAACGGTTCCAACTCCATTCTCCTGCATTGAGCCTAAGAGCACTTCCCTGTCTTCATCAAATTGATGAGAGTCATAATGCGCATGACTCTCAAATATCATTGCCATTACAATATCTCCTTGCGAAGTTGCTCCGATGTTTTCATAGAGAGTAGCGCCGGTGCAATATCAAATACACTTCTTGCTCCCGATTCACCTTTCTCAGCAAGTCTGTATGCTGCTCTTGCATAAGCAACAAGTACACTTGAAGTGAATTCCGGATTAGAGTCTAACTTCAGTGAATATTCAATCACATGTTTGTTACCATCTCTACCTGTCTCTCCCGTGCGGATGACAAATCCACCGTGAGGCATCTTGCTATGGTTGGCCTTTAGTTCTTCCTCTGTAATAAATGTTACGGTTGTATCATAGTCTGCAAAGTAGTTCGGCATTGTCTTGATTGTCTCTTCGATTATCGCAAGATCTGCTCCTTCTTCTGCTACTACATAACATTCGCGAAGGTGCTTTTGTCTGGTTGTAAGCTGTGGCTCACTTCCGCTTCGAACTTCCTCGACTGCTGCCTCTATCGGAACTGTATATTGAATTGCATTTTTCACTCCCGGAACACGGCGAATTGCATCTGAATGTCCCTGACTTACGCCTTTGCCCCAGAATGTATATGTGCTTCCCTGTACTAAAATAGACTCTGCATAGATTCTGTTCAGTGAGAACATTCCTGGATCCCAGCCCACAGAAATAATGCCGATTGTTCCTGCTTCTTTTGCAGCCGCATCAACATTTGCAAAGTATTCCGGAATCTTTGCATGGGTATCAAAGCTGTCAATTGTGTTATAGTTCGCTACAACACTTGGTCCCATTACAGGAAGGTCCGTTGCGGAACCACCGCAGAGAATCATAACATCTACTTCACCTTTTAAAGAAAGAATATCATCTAAATGTACTTTTTTTACATCGTCTGTAAGAACTTTTACATCCTCCGGATTACGGCGAGTAACAACTGCAACGAGCTTCATGTCTTCATTGCGCTCTACTGCTAACTCCACGCCACGTCCAATATTGCCATATCCTACAATACCTATTCTAATCATGTTTATCCTCCTATGCTATCTCAGCGCCAGCCGGCATATCCTTTTCCGGTGTCATCAGTGCAAGGTTTCCATCTGTATCCTCCGCACAGAGAAGCATACCTTCTGATAACACTCCTGCCAATTTTGCCGGTTTTAAGTTTACAAGTACCATTACTTTTTTACCAACCATTTCTTCCGCTGTGTAGTGCCCCTTGATACCTGACACAATTTGTTTTACCTGACTTCCGATTTTTACTTGCGAGCAAAGTAGTTTCTTTGATTTCGGAACCTCCTCGCAGGCAATAATCTCACCCACCTGAAATTGCATTTTCATCCAGTCTTCAAATGTAATCTCTTCTTTTGGCTCAATGTCGATGACATCTTCTTCTACAGGAGCTTCTTCCGCTACAGGTGGATGAAGCTCTTCCACTTTCTTAAGTACTTCTTCGAGGTCAAGACGTGCAAATAAGATTTCCGGCTTGTCTGTTACATTTCCGCCGTTTGTCTGTTTCAGAATCTTCTCTGCTGTTTCCGGAAGGAATGAAGCGAGTAATTTGGCACCAGTCTCAATACCGTAGATTAAGTTTGCAAGCACTGTTTCGAGTCTGTCTTTTTGAGCCTCGTCTTTTGCAAGTACCCATGGCATTGTCTCATCGATATATTTGTTGCAACGTTTGAATACGTTAAAGATTTCTGTAATTGCATCTGCAACACGGAGTGTCTCCATCTTCGCATCTACTGCTACAGTCGCACCTTCTACTACTGCCTTAAAGTCAGCATCAACATCACCTACAATACCCTTATCTGCAACTGTTCCACCAAAGTATTTATTTGTCATCGAAACTGTTCTGTTGACAAGGTTACCTAATGTGTTTGCAAGGTCAGAGTTGATACGCTCAACCATAAGCTCCCATGTGATTACACCATCGTTATCAAATGGCATCTCGTGAAGCAAGAAGTAACGAACTGCATCTACGCCGAACATATTTACTAGCTCATCTGCATAGATAACATTTCCTTTTGACTTACTCATCTTGCCATCGCCTTGAAGTAACCATGGGTGTCCAAAGATTTGTTTTGGCAATGGTAAATCTAATGACATTAAGAAGATTGGCCAGTAAATTGTATGGAAACGGATAATATCTTTTCCGATCAAGTGCAAATCTGCAGGCCAGTTTTTGTTAAACTGTTCTGTGCTTTCACCATCACAGTCATATCCGATACCTGTGATATAGTTTGTGAGTGCATCAAGCCATACATACACAACATGTCTGTCATCAAAGTCTACCGGGATTCCCCATTTAAATGATGTTCTTGATACACAAAGGTCTTGAAGACCTGGCAACAAGAAGTTGTTCATCATCTCATTTTTACGAGACACCGGTTGGATAAATTCAGGGTGTGTATTAATATGCTCAATCAAACGGTCAGCATACTTGCTCATTTTGAAGAAATACGCTTCCTCTTTTGCAGGCTGTACTTCACGTCCACAATCCGGACATTTCCCGTCTACCAATTGAGATTCTGTAAAGAAAGACTCACATGGTGTACAGTACATACCTTCATAATGTCCTTTGTAAATGTCACCTTTTTCATACATTTTTTTAAACATTTTTTGTACTTGTTTCTCATGATAATCATCGGTTGTACGGATGAAATAATCATAAGAAGTGTTCATCATATCGGCAATCTCTTTTACCTGTGCTGCCACACCATCAACGAATTCTTTTGGTGATTTCCCGGCTTCCTGTGCTTTCATTTCAATTTTCTGACCATGTTCGTCAGTTCCTGTCTGGAACCAAACGTCATAGCCTTGGCTCCTCTTATATCTTGCAATTGCATCTGCAAGAACGAATTCATATGTGTTGCCAATATGTGGTTTGCCTGATGTGTAGGCAATCGCTGTTGTCATATAAAATTTCTTGTTTTCCATTTGTTTTCTCCTCCATTTTTCATTGAATTGAAGACGAGCTGGTAAATAAAAAGCCCGTTCTTCCTATTTTAATAAGAAGACGGGCTAAATTCCGTGTTACCACTTCTCTTCGCTGACATTTCACAATGCCAACCTCAGTAAGTTCTCTCAAACTCTTTCGCTATAAAGGGCGAACCCATTGTACCTAACGAATCCTTCGCTCAGCACACCGCTCAGAAGCCATCTTCCATTCTTTTTCATTTACCCCTCTCAGCCAAAATGGGGTTTCTCTGTAAAACTTCCAAGAATGTACTCTTTTCGTCACTGCGTTTTCTTTTATTTAATACTTGAAAATCGTAACATAAGATAAGTTATGTGTCAAGGTTGCAATTATCCAAGTGCATATGTAATTCCGATTCCCGGTCCGATTGGAAGACCCGCAAGAAGCCATACAACCAATAGTAATGTCCAGAATACTAAGAACAATACAGAATATGGAATCATAGTCGCTGTAATTGTACCGATTCCGGCTTTCTTATCATAGCGCTGTGCGAATGTAATGATTACAGCGAAGTAAGTCATCATCGGTGTAATGATGTTGGTTGAGGAATCTCCAATACGGTATGCCAACTGGCAAAGTTCCGGACTATATCCAAGTAACATGAACATCGGAACGAATACCGGCGCAAGAATATTCCACTTTGCAGAGGCAGAACCCATGAAAAGATTCATAAATGCTGAGAACAATACGAAGATAATCATCAATGGAATCAACCCGATGTTAATGCTCTTGAAGAAGTTTGCTCCTGCAAGTGCAAGGATTGTTCCAAGCTTCGTGTAGTTAAAGTAGTTAATAAACTGCGCTGACACAAAAGCAAGTGCAAGGAATGAACCCATAGACGCCATAGATTTTGACATGGCATTGCAAGCACCGTCTTCTTTTGTAAATGTGCCAACTGTTTTTCCGTATGCAATGCCCGGAATCATAAACAGGAGTGCAATTAACACTACGATACCATTTACAAATGGTGAAGCAGGGTTCCCGAACAATTGTCCATTTGCATTTTTCATAAATGAATCAGCCGGAATACATGCAATCACAATCACTGCCACGAAAGCAAGAGCCGCAAGACCTGCATTTCTTAAACCTTTGCGTTCTTTTTCTGTGATTGTTGTAAGAGTATCGTCTTCCTCGCTTGCATTAGAAGGATTATATGCTCCCAAGCGTGGCTCTACAATCTTGTTTGTAACAAATGTTCCGATAATTGTAATCAAGAATGTAGATACAAACAGGAAGAAATAGTTACCCATAACAGACACTTCGTAGTTTGAATCAATAATAGATGCTGCTGATTGTGAAATACCTGCGAGCATCGGATCTAATGTACCAATTAATAAATTTGCAGAAAATCCTCCGGATACACCTGCAAATGCCGCCGCAAGACCAGCCATTGGGTGACGACCGTAAGCACGGAAAATCATTGCGCCAAGTGGAATCAGGATAACGTATCCGGCATCACTTGCAATATTAGACATTACACCCAAGAATACTACCATTGGTGTGATAAGCTTCGCCGGAGTAACCTTTACAGCTGATTTTAACAGTGCGTTAATCATACCTGAGTGCTCCGCAACCCCTACACCGAGCATGGCAACGAGTACCATACCGAGTGGCGCATAAGTGGTAAAGTTATTCACTGCCTGTGTTAACATATAGGTTAAGCCGTCTTTGGTTAGCAGGCTGACTGCTGTAACAGTTGTCTCCTGCAATGCAGATGAGCCATCTTCTAATTTGACAACCAATTCACCTGTTGCAGATACACCGAGCAGTGAACAGATTGCTGAAATAACAACAATGGCAAGCGCAAAAACTGCAAATAACGCAATCGGATGAGGAAGCTTATTTCCAACAGCTTCGATTCCATTGAGCCAGCGATTATACAGGCTGACTTTGTTTGTTGATTTTGTTTTTGTCATTTGAAAATCTCCTTCATTATGTATTTATATCATACACCATTTTAGGCGCACACTATCTTTGCTATTTTACCATATTTCTCTTATGCCAGTCAATAAAATAAGGATAATCCTTACATGATTTACATTTATTGCATTTGACTTGCCCATTCTCCACATAATAAGATGGTATAGACCTTTTGCACACACTGTGCATGACATAAATGAAATCAAAAGGAGAAGTTCAATGAAAAGAAGAAACATATATAATCGTTGGTTAAACGGCATAGAGATTATTGGAAATCGATTGCCTCATCCGATTGCATTATTCGGAATATTCTCTGTTGCAATCGTTATCATCTCTGCCATTTGCTCTGCGTTTGGTGTATCTGCTACAGGCGAGTTGATTTCAAATGGAAGTTTACAAGAAACAACCGTCTCTGCCGTCAGCCTGCTAACCAAAGACGGCTTAACCTATATGTTAACAGAAGCTATAAACAACTTTATAACTTATGCACCTCTTGGCATGGTCCTTGTGGCTATGCTCGGTGTAGGGGTTGCAGAGCAATCCGGACTCATTCACACTTTACTCAAATATGCAGTAAAAATAACCCCCGCAAAGCTAATTACACCAGCCATTGTATTTCTTGGTGTAATGTCTAATATTGCAAGTGATGCGGGATACGTTATCCTAATTCCGCTTGGTGCCATGGTTTTCCGCGCTTACGGCCGTCACCCGATTGCAGGATTTGCCGCTGCATTTGCCGGAGTGTCAGGTGGATATTCAGCCAATCTACTGGTAGGATCGCTGGATCCACTATTGGCGGGGATCTCTCAAGCTGCTGCATCCGAAATCAATCCGAACTACGAAGTGTCAGTTATGGGAAACTATTTTTTCCTGCTCGCATCTACATTTTTAATTATGATACTCGGTACTTTTGTTACAAATAGAATTGTGGAACCACGTTTAGGCAAATACCAAGATAATCTCCATGTATCTGAAGATGCTTCTTTAACTACAATCTCTCCTCTGGAGAAAAGAGGTATCCGCAATGCAGGTATTGTTGCACTTCTCTTTGCAGCAGTAGTTGTGATTGCAGCTCTCCCTGTGGATTCATTTTTGAAAAACGAAAATGGCTCTTTGTTCGGAACACCAACTTCGCCTTTCCTAAACGGAATCGAAATATTAATTACCTTGATGTTCCTACTTCCGGGAATCGCATATGGAAAAACAGTTGGCGTATTTACAAGAGAAAACGGTGTATGTGATGCAATGACAAAATCGATGGCATCTATGGGATCTTTTATCGCATTGGCATTTGTTGCATCGCAATTTATTAACTACTTTAACTACACGAAGCTTGGAACAATCATTGCCATGTCCGGCGCAAGCTTTTTGGACTCCGTTAAAATCGGTCTTGTTCCCTTAATGATTATTTTTGTACTATTCTCCGCACTGATGAACCTCTTTATGGGTTCAGCCTCTGCGAAGTGGAATATTCTCGCACCGGTATTTGTTCCGATGTTTATGCAACTTGGATACAGTCCGGAGCTTTGCCAGTTGGCTTACCGTATTGGAGATTCCTCAACCAACATCATTACACCGATGATGACGTACTTTGCCGTTATCTTGACATTTGCACAGCGCTATGACAAAAAGGCAAGTATCGGCACAATTACTGCTACCATGATCCCTTATTCACTTGTATTTTTGGTGGGTTGGACATTGATGTTAATTGTATGGTTATCTTTTGGCTTGCCGATTGGACTGTAATGTTGAACACCATGTAATACCCACTGTTTTGCAAAATCGAGGGTATCGCATGGTGTTTTTTGCATTCCCACAGAACACATCTCATATAATACTAAAAAAGCCAGGATTTCACATGAACTTAAAAAAGAAATTTGCCTTCATACTGATTAGCACTCTTTTACTCTTAACCGGATGTGACAAAATATCTATTCCCACCAATGCCAACACCGCCTTTCAAAACTTTACACTTTATTTCTTTCAACAGGAATTGGCTTCTAATACCCTTAACCTTCATTACACTCTGCGGGAACCTGAAAAATACGGAATCACAGAAGCACCTATTACCCTTGGTTCCTATGATATGAGCGAGGTTGCCACACTTGCTTCTATCGAAAACTGGGAATCCGCACTCCACAAATTTTCCCCTAATTCACTCTCTGAAGAAAACAAGCTTACATATGATATCCTCTCCCATTACTTTGAAACCCTCCGACAAGATATATCTTATTATCTCTATCAAGAACCTCTAAGCCCGGTCACCGGCATTCATGCGCAACTACCGGTGTTGCTTGCCGAGTATCAATTGAACGAGAAAAAGGATGCAGAAACCTACCTCTCTCTTTTGAAGACCTTGCCTAATTATTTCTCTTCTCTTGCTCGATTTGAACAGCAAAAATCAAGTGTGGGACTTTTTATGTCAGACGCAGTTGCAGACGAAGTCATTGCGCAGTGTAATGCCTTTACCGAAATGGGGGAAGAGAATTATCTGCTATCTACTTTTGAAGAACGTGTAAAAGGTATTAAAAAATTGACAGATGGCGAACAAAAAAAGCTGATTGAGGAAAACAAAGAAATCATCAAATCTTTTGTGCTTCCGGCATACGATTCTCTGGCCACCTCCATCGCCTCGCTAAAGGGAAGCGGAACAAATGCACAGGGATTATGCAATTCCCCGCAAGGGAAAGAATATTACTGTCATCTTGTGACATCAGAAACAGGAAGCATTCGGAGTCTTCCTGAGATAAAAGAACTGATAAAGGCTCAGATATTAACTGACCTACATGAAAGTCAAAAAGTATTAAGCCAAAATCCAAATATATTAGAAGAAGCCGACTCCGTCACGGAATCACCCGAAACTATTTTGCAATCATTGGTATCCAAAATATCGATTGCTTTTCCTTCTTCTGCAGATGTAAATGTAAATATAAAATATGTTCCAAAAGCTCTGGAAGAATACCTTAGCCCTGCATTTTACTTAATACCCGCAATTGACAACTATAATGAGAACACCATTTATATCAATCAAGGGCATTCCCTTACCGATATCAACCTGTTCACTACGCTTGCTCACGAAGGTTACCCTGGACATCTTTATCAGACTACCTATTTTGCAAACACAGAACCGGACCCTGTGCGAAACCTAATAAACTGCTCCGGTTATATAGAAGGTTGGGCAACGTATGCTGAAATGTGTTCCTATTATCTGGCCCCCCTGTCTAAACCTCATGCAACACTGCTACAAAAAAATAATTCCATTATTCTTGGACTGTATGCTACTGCAGATATTGGGATTCATTACGATGGATGGACACTGGAAGATACAATCAATCACTTTGCAGCCTATGGCATAGAAGATACGTCAGTTATATCGGATATCTACGAATATATCTTGGGAGACCCTGCAAATTATCTAAAATATTATGTTGGTTACTTGGAAATTTTAGAACTCAAGAAAGATTATATGAATCAGAAGGGAAATGAATTTTCTCAGAAAATTTTTCATAAAGAATTACTGGAGATTGGACCGGCACCATTTGAAATAATCCGGAAATATATGTTGCAATGACAAAGGGGCTGTCAAACAGCCCCCATTATTACATGATATATATTTTATTAGAACAATGGCCCCCACGGTTTTCCTCCTGGGTTCTGCTCCTCTTTGTCTACAACCAATCCTGATGTCTGTATAACATCGTCAGAATGAAAAGTTATGACCATTACTTCAGGTGCCTCATATAATTTTTTCATTTCAACTCACCCCATTAATTTCTTTATATTGCTTTCATATTAACACAATTCTATATTGTGGTCAATCTTTTTGACACAATGCATCTTATAAAAGAATCCTCCCTGCAAGCCACACGCTCGCCACAATTCCCGCCACTGTCGCAAGCAGCGCTCCCGTCAAAGTATATCTGGTCTTCTTTACTTTTGCAGCCATAAAATACACACTCATGGTGTAGAATACGGTCTCTGTACAACACATCATAATTGATGCAATAAGTCCGATTCTTGAATCTGTCCCATACTCTTTAAAGATATCGAGTACAAGCCCCGTTGCCGCTGATGCCGAAAATAATCGAACAATTGATAGTGGTACAAGCTGTGAAGGAAATCCAATATAATCCGTAACCTTTCCTATCTGCCCGGATAAAAATTCAAGAAAGCCCGAGGCTCTGAGGATCCCAACTGCTACCATAAGTCCAACCAACGTCGGCATAATCTTGATGACTGTAGAAAATCCTTTTTTTGCGCCTTTTACAAATTCATCATAAACCTTTACTTTTTCCAATACTCCATAAGCAACAATTAGTATGATAACGGAAGGCACAATAAAATCACTGATATACACAAATAAATTCGTATTCACTATCTCCGTACCCCTCTGTTTTTCATTTTACAATACAAGCAGCCCACAATAGTGCTTACAATAGTTGCCACAATCCCGGCTCCGACAATCCTAGTTGGATTCACGCTGCCATACTGGCTTCGGTACGCAATTATATTGATATTAATCAGTTGAAGGGATGAAATATTAACAATTAGAAACGTGCACATCTCGTCGCTCGCAATACTTCTGTCGTTTCCTCGCTCCTCCTCTAATTGTCCTAATGCTTCCATTGCCTGAAGTCCGGCAGGCGTCGCCGCCCAGCCAAGTCCTAGTATGTTTGCAATCAAATTGGTCGTGATATGTTCATTCGCTTTATGCCTTTTCGGTATATTAGGAAACATAAATCGAACGACCGGTCTCAGAAATCTTGAAAGAGCTCCGACAATACCCGCTTTTGTCGCAATCTCCATAAGGCCCATCCAAAAAGACATAACTCCAAGCATTGTCAGACAAAGTGTAATCGCTTCTTTTGAAGAATCCAACGCAGCATTTGTCACTTCTGCAATGTTTCCTGTGAATGCTGCATACATCACCCCTATGATAATCATTCCTGCCCATAAAAAATTCAGCATACATTGCTCCAAATTCCTTTTTTACAATGTATGCTGAATATTATTCTTTTAACCCAAGTCTTCTGTTTACAATTCCACGAAGCATCGTATACACTACCGCTGTAATCGGGATAAATATCAACATTCCCGAAAGTCCCATCAAACTTCCACCGACACTCACTGCAACAAGTACCCAGATAGACGGAAGTCCCACGGAATTACCAACCACGTGCGGATAAATAAAGTTTCCTTCAATTTGCTGAAGCACTAAAAACATGATAATAAAAATCAATGCTTTCGTCGGACTTATCATAAAGATAAGTAGTGCTCCTACTCCACATCCAATAAATGCTCCAAAAATTGGAATAAGAGCCGTGAAGGCAATAAGTACACTGATAAGAAGTGCATACGGAAGACGCAAAATAACCATAACAACTAAGAACATCAGTCCCAAAATTACTGCTTCCAGACACTGTCCTGTAAAGAAGTTTGTGAAACTCTTATTTACGACACTTCCTAATGCCAACAAAATATTGTTCCAATCCTCCGGAAGAAATGCATACATCAGCTTCTTGACCTGTTCACCCAGTTTCTCTTTCTGAACCAAAACATAACAAGCAAAAACAACCGCGATAAAGAACGTTGCAACACCGCTGATAATGCTCATGGCTGCTTCAAAAGTAGAACCAAGTACACTGCTCGCTCCGTTTTTCAGAAAGTCAAGTCCCTGAGAAAGAATTTCATCCCATTTAAAATCAATATCAGCTATCCACTTTGCTATTTCTTGATTATCCTCAAATGTCTGTATTGCCCATGCTTGTGCTTTTGGAATAAAATCCTGAATCGTCTTGCCAAGATTCAAAATGGTGTTGCCAAGTTGCGGGATAACAATCAGCACAACTGTTGCAATAATACCAATAATAACAATCAGCGCTAGAATCAGACTTGACGGACGGGCAATCTTTTCTGCCCACTTTTTCTTTCTTATGTTGGTCTTATTAAATATTTTCTCTTCGAAAAATCGCATTGGAATATTTACAATAAATGCAATAACTCCGCCTAATACAAACGGAGATATTACACCCCATATAAACTGAATCCCATCAAACACAACTTCGTAGTTCCAAAGTGCAACCAAAACGAAGATGGTAAAAAGAATTAAACCTCTGATTTTTTTAATTGTATGTTTGTCTAAATCCATTATCTCACCAATTTTCTCTGTATCAGTTTTACTAGTTCCACAACAGGAATAATACATACACCAAGTATAATCGCGATGAGGTATTCTGTCAATCCAACACTGGCAAACTTAAATGCACCGGCAAGAAGCGGAACTTCACATACAACACTTGTGGCAATAAACGATCCAACTCCTGCAAGCAATAAGAAGTTGTTTTTCGTTCCAAGCATAAAAATACTTTGCCTTTGTGAACGCATGTTAAAGCTGTGAAAAATCTCTGCCAATGACATCGTGAGGAACGCCATGGTTGTTCCATGTGTTGCTCCACCCATACTATTACCAATAAAGTATGAAATGAGAACCAAAATCGTTACAAGAAAACCTTGATAACCAATGTCAAAGCCCATACCATCTGCAAAAATACCTGCTTTTGCATCACGCGGTTTGCGACGCATAATGTTTGGTTCTGCTTTTTCCATACCAAGTGCTAATGCAGGAAAACAGTCTGTAACTAAGTTAATCCAGAGCAAATGTACCGGTTCAAATATCTTAATACCAATTAATGTTGCAATAAAAATGGTTAATACTTCACTCATGTTCGAACCAAGTAAAAACTGAATCGCTTTACGGATATTATCGTATATTCTTCTTCCTTCTTCTACTGCTCCAACAATTGTTGCAAAGTTATCATCTGTAAGAACCATATCTGCAACGTTTTTTGTGACGTCTGTACCTGTAATGCCCATTCCTACACCTATGTCTGCTGACTTAATGGAAGGTGCATCATTCACACCATCACCTGTCATGGCTGTTACGAAACCTGCTTTTTTCCAAGCATTTACAATACGTGTTTTATGCTCCGGCTGTACACGGGCATATACACTGATGTTCATGAATTCTTTTTCAAACTGCTCATCATCCATTTCATTAAGCTGTGAACCAGTGATTGCATAAGTTCCTTCTGTGATGATTCCAAGTTCTTTTGCAATTGCAACAGCTGTATCTACGTGATCTCCGGTAATCATGATCGGACGGATACCTGCACCTCTGCATTCTACAATCGCATCTTTTACCTCCGGACGTACTGGATCAATCATGCCGCAAAGACCGGTAAAACAAAGCTTCTGCTCTAAGAGATCTGCATCATATTCTGCAGGAAGCGCATTCCATACTCTCTCTGCACATGCGAGTACACGGAGCGCCTTATCAGCCATCGCTTTATTAGCTTCCAGAATCTTGTCTATATATTCCTGTGTCATCGGAACCAGCTTCCCTTTTTCCAAGTAATAGTCGCACTTCCCGATAATCACATCCGGCGCACCCTTTGTATATTGCACAAGACCATTCGCTGTATGATGTATGGTTGACATCATTTTTCTTCCAGAATCAAATGGTGCTTCACCCGCACGGGTGAATTGTACCTTCAAATTATTCTTATTAAGCCCTAATTTATTTGCCCATACTACAAGAGCCGCCTCGGTAGGCTCACCTGTAACATTTCCATCGTTATCAATCTCAGCATCATTGCAAAGAGCCATGGCTGTTGCCAAATGTGCTTCATCCTCTCCGAAGAAATCTACAACCGTCATCTTGTTCTGTGTTAAGGTCCCTGTTTTATCTGAACAAATAATCTGCGCACATCCAAGTGTCTCAACTGCTGTCAACTTACGAATGATGGCATTTCTCTTAGACATATTTGTAACACCGATTGATAATACAACGGTCACAACTGCAGCAAGACCTTCCGGAATCGCCGCTACTGCAAGCGATACTGCAACCATAAACGAATCAAGGGCTACCTCAAAGTTAAAACTTCCTGCTCTTAATATCTGTACCGCAAATACAACTACACAAATCCCTAGCACAAGCCATGTAAGTATTTTAGAGAGCCCTGCCAACTTTCTCTGAAGTGGGGTTTGTCCCTCCTCTGCTTGTGTCAGAGCATCAGCAATTTTACCCATCTCCGTATCCATACCGGTAGCTGTAATAACTGCCTTACCTCTACCATACACAACGGTACTTCCCATATACATCATATTCTTACGGTCACCAAGTGGCACATCCTTTTCGCCATCTTTTAAATTAATAATATCAATAAACTTTGTCACAGGAACAGATTCTCCGGTAAGCGCTGCCTCCTCAATCTTAAGACTTGCACTCTCTAGGATTCTTGCATCTGCCGGAACTGCATCTCCTGCTTCTAACAGAATAATGTCCCCCACAACCAAATCTTCACTGTGAACAACCTGCACTTTCCCTTCTCGAAGAACTTTCGATGTCGCAGCCGACATTTCCTGTAATGCCTCAATTGCTTTCTCTGCCTTGCTTTCCTGATATACACCAAGTACAGCATTAATAATTACAACTGCCAAAATGATGATTACGTCAACAAATTCTCCTTCCGGTTCCATTGCTGCAAGCACACCGCTTACTGCTGCGGCTGCCAATAAAATAATTATCATTGGATCTGCCAACTGTTCTAGAAATCTCCGAATAATTGATTCCCCTTTCGCGGCTTCCAAACGGTTCTTTCCCTTTTCCTCAAGTCTCTTCTGAGCCTCTGTTTCCGTTAGACCATTTTCTGTGGAACCCACTTGATTTAATACTTTTTCTGCATTTTCACAATAAAATTTCATATTACCCTCCTATTTGTTTCCACGACCTCTGTCTCTAGTTTGCCCTGAAAAGTTGTGTATTACACCAATTTTTTACAACAAAAAAGAGACTTCCATCGCATATTATATGCGATAAAAGTCTCACTTTTTCATTACAATGCGGATGATTACTCATCGTATTGACGACATTGTAAGCGCCTTAGCGCAAGTTACTCCCTTTTATGTACGCTCACTAGTTTGTGATTGCCATTTCTGTTTCTTTATCAAACACATGAATCTTGCTTGGCTCAAGAGCAATCTTAATTTGGTCGCCTGTTCTAGCTGTTGTGCCAGATTTTACACGTGCTATAAAGACAGAACCAGCATAATCGAAGTATAAGTGAACCTCTGCACCCAACAATTCATATCCTTGAACTGTAGACTCGATAACTGTCTCCGGATGAGCAGCAACATCTTTTTCGTCATCATAAACATCTTCCGGACGAATACCCATAACAACTGTCTTTCCGTCATATCCGCCATCAATAATCTTCTTAGCTTTGTCGCCTGAGAGAGTGATTACTGATTCACCTAAGTCAAGTTCAACTTTGTCTCCCTTAACGGTACATTTTGCATCAAGGAAGTTCATCTGTGGTGATCCGATAAATCCGGCAACGAATAAGTTGTTTGGTTCATCATATAATTTTTGAGGTGTAGCTACCTGCTGTACGATACCTGCATTCATAACTACGATTCTTGTACCAAGTGTCATAGCTTCTACCTGGTCATGAGTAACGTAGATAATTGTTGTACCTAATCTTTGATGCAATTTAGAAAGCTCAATACGCATCTGTCCACGAAGTTTTGCATCCAAGTTTGATAAAGGTTCATCCATGAGGAATACTCTTGGGTTACGAACGATAGCACGTCCCATAGCAACACGCTGTCTTTGTCCACCTGAAAGTGCTTTTGGTTTACGATCCAACAATGGCTCAAGGTCAAGGATCTTAGCTGCTTCATGTACTAATTTTTCAATCTCTGCTTTTGGTACTTTTCTTAATTTCAAACCAAATGCCATGTTATCATATACTGTCATATGTGGATACAAAGCATAGTTCTGGAATACCATTGCGATATCTCTGTCTTTTGGCTCAACATCATTAACGATACGTCCATCGATTGCCAATTCACCTTCACTGATTTCTTCAAGACCAGCAACCATACGAAGTGTTGTTGTCTTACCACATCCTGATGGTCCAACGAAGATGATGAATTCTTTATCTTCTACTTCAAGATTAAAATCTTTAACGGCATGAAATCCGTTAGGATAAACTTTGTTAATGTTTCTAAATGATAGTGTTCCCATTCTAATTATTCCTCCTAAGATTGGATGTTTATGTTCCTTCTAATAAGTATACAGAAAACCCCCTTTTTCGTCTACACTCATTATGAACAATTATAAAATTTTTTTATGTGCATATTGACTAAGTTCTACAAAAGTCGCTATATACGTCTCTCTTACTGATTCCTCTGTCCTTTGCAACCATTTTCATGGCTTCCTTTTTGTCGAATCCCTGACTTAGATAATATTCCATGTGTTCTTCAATGGTCATCTCTTCCCACTTTGACACCTCTTCCCTACGGATTTCTTCTCTGCTTTTCCCTTCTAGTACCAGCACGCACTCACCTTTGGGTTCATTTGTCTCATAGTAATGAATAGCCTCTTCTATGGTTGTAACAAATGCCGTCTCATGCTTTTTCGTCAATTCACGACATACCGTAATTCTTCGATTGCCGAGGCAATTTAACAATTCCTCCAAAGTTTTTAATAAGCGATGTGGCGCCTCATACATAATAATCGTTCTTGTCTCTACCTCCAGTTCCTTTAGAACTGCTTGTTTTTCCTTCTTGTCTGTAGGAAGAAAAGCCTCAAAAGCAAATCTTCTTGTGGAGAGTCCGGAAAGCGTCAAGGCTGTAATACATGCCGCCGCACCCGGCAAAGATGTTACCTCAATTCCTGCTTCATAACACATCTGAACAAGCTCTTCACCAGGATCTGATATCCCCGGAGTTCCTGCATCTGTAATAAGTGCAATATTTGCACCGTCTTGTAGTTTCTCAATCAGTTTTTTTCCTTTTTCGATCTTATTATATTCATGATAGCTGGTCATCGGAGTCTTGATTTCAAAATGATTCAGTAGTTTAATACTGTTTCTTGTATCTTCTGCCGCAATCAAATCAGCTTCCCGCAAAGTGCGAATGACACGATAGGTCATATCCTCCAGATTACCAATTGGTGTTGCACACAGGTATAATTTCCCCGCCATACGCATTCCTCTTCTTTCTACTTTAATCCATATTCACCCAGTAATTCCTCGCTATACACTCCCTGTTCGCGATAAACAATCAGTGGTCTTTCTACGGTCATGCGCGAATTTCCCCCGCGTTTTCCTTCTATCAAGACCATATTGGGTTCTTTTTCTATAAAAGGGTGGACCATTCTCATACGCTTCGGTTCAATCCCCACCTGCACCATCTTCGACAAGATCTCTGCCAGTCGAAATGGTCTGTGTACCATATAAAATCTACCACCCGGTCGAAGTATCTTCGCACTTTCTCGCAAAATATCATCCAATGTACATAATACTTCATGGCGTGCTATTGCCTTCATGTCTGACGCATTTGCAATCCCATGCTGTCCTATCATATACGGAGGGTTCGTTGTTATAACATCAAAAGAGGCAGCGCCAAATATGCTCGATGCCTCTTTGATATCTCCATTTACAATCTCTACCCGGTTTCCCAAATGGTTGTGTATGACACTTCTTCGTGCCATATCTACACTTTCATCTTGAATCTCAAGCCCAACAAATCGTTCTCCTTCTGTCTTTGCTGTTAGAAGTATTGGTATAATTCCTGTCCCCGTCCCAAGATCCAATGCATTTTCACCTTTTTTTACCCGTGCAAAATTAGATAGCAACACTGCATCCATTCCAAAACAGAACTTTCCGGGATGTTGAATAATCTCATATCCATTCACTTGCAAATCATCCAGACGCTCATCTTCCTTCAGATTGATTGTCATCTAATTCTCCTCCAACTTCGCAAGTTGTTTCATCTCTTCTTTTGAAAGCTTTACATCTTTTCTCTTTCTTGGTTTGAATCTAAGTTCGCTCGCTTTATACTCACGAATCTCCTTCTCATCATCATCCAAATTCACAACTACCTTCACTAATTGACGCAGAACACTAACGCTCTGCACTTCTCCGCTGAGACCTTCTATCGTTGTAACTGTATCACCTATTGCAGGAAGATGACTGTTCAACTCTTCATAGGTTTCTTCTTCGTTTGTAAGACAGCACATAAGTCTGCCGCAAACCCCTGAAATCTTGGTTGGGTTCAGTGAAAGATTCTGTTCCTTTGCCATCTTAATAGATACAGGTGCAAAATCTGACAAGTAAGTATGACAGCAAAGCGCGCGGCCACAGATACCAATTCCTCCACGAATCTTTGTCTCATCGCGAACTCCTATCTGTCGAAGCTCAATTCTTGTACGGAACACAGCCGCCAAATCCTTTACAAGTTCACGAAAATCAATTCTTCCATCTGCTGTAAAATAAAATAGCACTTTGTTGCCATCAAAAGTATACTCTGCATTGATTAATTTCATGTCCAATTCGTGCTTGCGAATCTTCTCCAAACATATATCAAATGCTTCTTTTTCTCTTTCACGATTCTTTTCTTCGTTTCGTTTATCTTCTTCTGTCGCAACTCGAATTACTGGTTTGAGTGGCTGTGTAATCTCTTCATCCTTCACTTCCTTCGGCCCCATCACAACACTGCCGAACTCCACTCCTCGTGCAGTTTCTACAATTACTTTATCACCTTGTTTCACATGAAGTTTTCCCGGCGAAAAGAAGTAGACCTTTCCTGCCTGACGGAATCTTACTCCAATTATTTTTGTCATATTTTAATTCTCCTTTATCGTAAGCAACAAAAGTTCCATGACCAAATCAAAATTTACATTGGCTTTTAAACGCATCTTCGCCTTCTCAATGCTCTGTAGGATCGTTTCAATACCCTCATAAGAACTTTTGATTGCCTTCTCCTTAATCGTTTTCAACTGATCACTGAACACCAGGCCTTCTATATCCTTCGTAGCTTTATATAGCAAAATGTCACGATACCAGATGGTGATAATATCTAGATAATCTGTCACTTCCAATTTGTATTTATTAATCTGTTTGATTGCGCTAACAATCTCATGCATCTCCATCTCGTCCAAATATTTGAGCAGTTGAAGTGCCTCGTCCTTAATCTCATTAAAATGCTCTGATTTTGCGAGCATAATAGCACGACCGATATTGCCCTGTGCAAAAGCAGCACATACATCTGCCTGATAATCCGGTATCTGAAGCTCCTCCATGAGATATTTTTTAACCAGCTTATCCTTGATATTGCGAAGCTTAAGCATAACACAACGAGAGCGAATGGTTGACAACAAACTGTCCGCATTCTCTGTTAACAGAAATATTATCGCGTACTCCGGCGGTTCCTCCAACGTCTTAAGAAGAGCATTCTGCGCCTGCACCGTCATGAGGTCAGCCTCCGGAACAATATAAATTTTATAGGGACTGCTGTATGGTTTAATCATAATGTCACCATTCAGCTGCTCTCTAATATCATCCACACTGATAGAAGCCGGTTTCTCGTGCTTAATCGTGATAATATCCGGTTGATTGCCACTCTTTGTCTGCATACAGGAGCGGCATTCCATACAAGGCTCTGACTGACCAGACTCGCATTGCAGTGTCATTGCAAACAGACGTGCCAGCATCTTCTTTCCTGAACCACGTTGTCCATTCAGGATATACGCATGCGACAACTTATTCTGACTTACCGCATTCTGAATATATCGGATAATATCTTTATGCCCAACCACATCTTTAAATCCACTCATGCCATCACCTTCCCTTCATACATGATCAAGTGCTTCTTAAGTATATCACATTTTTTCACGAATACTTAGCACTATTTCATCAATACACTTATCCATATTAATGTTTAAATATTTTCGAGTTATCCCCGCTTTGCTTAATTTATCCACAGAAAAGTCTGTTGCATCTGCAAGAAATCTTCTACAAAGTTCCTTGTACCTAGGTTCTTTCTGTTGTCTCTCTCTAGAAAGAGCTCGCTCCAACCGCAAACCGTCTTCGACTTCTATATAGACAGGCACCAATTTCTCATCACCAAAATATTCTTTTAATTGCACGTAGGATTCTAAAGTCCCAATTGCAATCAAGTGCTCCTCTCTATCAAACTGACCATCATCCGCCGTGAAGTACTTCCAAATTCCATGAACCGTATTGTACTCGCGAAGTTCTATAACTTTCCCTGCTTCTTGCAACTCATGTAATCGGTTGTCATCCACAAAGAAATATTCCACTCCATCCCTCTCGCCCTCACGGATTGGGCGAGTAGTGTAGATTACGATTGTTTTAAGCTCCGGGAGCTGTTCCTTCACTTTTTTGTAAATTGTGTCTTTCCCAGATGCACTTTTTCCCATTAGATAAAATATTTTCCCCATAGCTTACTCACTTGTTAATATTTATCATTTGAACTTTCATTCTTCACTATCTTCACAATACGGCTTGTTCCAAGTCTCTCCGCACCAAGACTAATAAAGTCTTCGGCAACCTGAATAGAAGCAATTCCGCCTGCCGCCTTAACCTTAAGCTCCGGCGCAACATTGGTCGCAAATAATGCAACATCCTCTTTTGTCGCTCCGCCTGTCGAAAATCCGGTCGATGTCTTGATATAATCTGCGCCTGACTCGGAGATAATCTCGCACATTTTCACTTTTTCATCATCGGTTAGCAAACATGTTTCAATAATTACCTTCAAAAGTTTCCCTTGGCAAGCATCTTTTACTGCCTTGATTTCCTCCAGAAGTTCATTCCATTTCTGCTCCTTCACCCATCCGATGTTAATTACCATATCGATTTCATCAGCACCATTATTTACAGCATCCTCTGTCTCAAAGCATTTGACAGCCGTTGTATTATAGCCGTTTGGAAATCCAATAACAGTACAAACTACAAGCCTGTCGCCTACGTATTCCTTTGCCTGTTTGACAAAGGACGGCGGAATACATACAGATGCCGTCTGGTATTTCATCCCATCATCACAGATTCCTTTTATCTGCTCCCATGTAGAAGCTTGCGCCAACAATGTGTGATCAACCATGTTTAAAATCTTTTTTATTTCCATTATTCTTTATCCTTAATCTCTGAATGCCATTCTTGCAATGACTTCACATCTCCACAACCCGGTTTGCCCATAGAAATCATACCACTTGCGGTAGCTTTTGCAGCTGCAATTGTTGTAATATATGGGATTTTCTTCTTGATAGCTCCCTTTCTTAAGTAGCTATCATCACTTGTTCCGTCTGCACCAAGCGGTGTGTTGATAATTAAATCAATCTTTCCATTTGTAATAAAGTCTAAAATGTTTGGTCTTCCTTCATTCAATTTATAAATAAATTCTGATACAACTCCTGCATCTGCCAAGGCTTTTTGTGTTCCTTTTGTTGCAAGAATCTTAAATCCTGTGGAAGCCAAATCTTTGGCAACTTCAATCATTTCTTCCTTATCTTTATCACTTACAGAAATAAGCACTGTTCCTCCAAGCGGAAGTTCTGTCTTTGTTGCCTCCTGAGCTTTGAAGAATGCTTCACCATAGTATCTTGATAATCCGAGAACCTCACCTGTCGAACGCATTTCAGGTCCTAAGATAGGGTCAACTTCCTGGAACATATTGAATGGAAATACTGCTTCTTTTACACCATAGTAAGGAATCTCTCTTTCCTTAAGGTCAGCCACCGGCGATGTTCTTCCTGTTAATTCTGAAGTTACAATATCAATTGCAAGCGGAACCATACGAATACCACATACCTTAGATACCAACGGAACAGTACGCGACGCACGTGGATTTGCCTCAAGTACATATACTCTGTCATTTTCAATAGCATACTGCATGTTCATTAGACCTTTAACGCCCATTTCTTCTGCAATCTTTCTTGTATATTCCTTAATTGTTTTTACATTATCTTCAGAAATGTGTCTTGAAGGAATCACACATGCTGAGTCACCTGAGTGAACTCCTGCAAGCTCGATGTGTTCCATTACTGCTGGAACAAATGCACGTGTTCCATCACAAATAGCATCCGCTTCACACTCTAACGCGTGATTTAAGAATCTATCGATAAGGATTGGTCTGTCTGGTGTTACACCAACAGCTGCATTCATATATTTGGTTAAGTTTTCCGGATCGTATACAACTTCCATACCACGTCCACCAAGTACGTATGAAGGACGAACCATAACCGGATATCCAATCTTGTCGGCGATTGCAAGTGCTTCGTCTACATTTACAGCCATTCCTGATTCCGGCATTGGAATCTCAAGCTTATCCATCATTGCGCGGAATAAGTCACGGTCTTCTGCAAGGTCGATAACTGCTGGTGCTGTACCGAGAATCTTAACTCCATTCTTTTCAAGGTCAGCTGCTAAATTAAGCGGAGTCTGTCCACCAAATTGCGCGATAACACCAACTGGTTTTTCTTTTTTGTAGATACTGAGAACATCTTCAAGAGTAAGAGGTTCAAAGTATAACTTATCAGAAGTATCGTAGTCTGTTGAAACAGTTTCAGGGTTACAGTTAACCATGATTGTCTCGAATCCGAGTTGTTTTAATGCTAGTGCTGCATGTACACAACAGTAGTCAAACTCGATACCTTGGCCGATTCTGTTAGGACCACCACCAAGAATCATAACCTTTGGCTTGTCCTCGTTGACTGGGTTCTTGTCCTTGGCATTGTATGTCGAATAGTAGTATGCTTTGTCCTGTGTACCGCTAACGTGTACCGGCTCCCATGCTTCCTCCAATCCAAGTGCTATTCTCTTTTCTCTGATATCTGCCTCTGCAATCTCTAAGATTTGGCTGAGGTATTTATCAGAGAAACCATTTTTCTTAGCAGAGATGAGGGCTTCGTCTGAAGGCATAGCACCTCTGTTTGCAATGAGCGCTTCCTCTTCTTCTACTAACTCTTTCATCTGCTCGATGAACCATGCTTTTACTTTTGTAATCTCATGAAGTTCTTCTACGGTTACGCCTTTGCGAAGTGCTTCGTACATTAAGAAATGACGCTCACTTGATGGAGTAATAAGCGCTTTGAGAAGCTCTTCTTTTGTTCTTGTATCAAAATCTTTCGCATGTCCAAGTCCATAGCGTCCCGTTTCAAGACTGCGGATTGCTTTCTGGAATGCTTCTTTGTATGTCTTACCGATACTCATAACTTCACCGACAGCTCTCATCTGAGTACCAAGTTTGTCTTGTACACCTTTAAATTTTTCAAATGCCCAACGTGCAAACTTGATTACCACATAATCTGCATCCGGAACATATTTATCCAAAGTACCATATTTTCCACATGGGATATCTGCCAAAGTCAATCCTGCCGCAAGCATTGCTGATACTAGAGCAATCGGAAAACCTGTTGCCTTAGAAGCAAGTGCTGAAGAACGAGATGTTCTAGGATTGATTTCGATGATAATATCTCTGTCTGTCTTAGGATCATGTGCCCACTGCACGTTACATCCACCGATTACCTGAACAGAGTCTACAATCTTGTATGATTTTTCCTGCAATCGTTTCTGAACTTCTTCAGAGATGGTGAGCATAGGAGCTGAACAGAAAGAATCACCGGTATGAACTCCGAGTGGGTCAATGTTCTCGATGAAACATACAGTAATCATATTACCTTCCTCGTCACGAACAACCTCTAACTCTAATTCTTCCCATCCTAAGATAGATTCTTCAACCAACACTTGTCCAACCAAACTTGCCTGAAGACCACGTGCACAAACAGTCTTTAATTCTTCTACATTATATACAAGGCCACCGCCTGCACCACCCATGGTATATGCCGGACGAAGTACAACCGGATATCCTAATTTGTCAGCAATTGCAAGCGCTTCATCCACAGAGTAAGCAACTTCACTTCTTGCCATCTCAATTCCGAGACTGTCCATTGTATGCTTGAACTCGATTCTATCTTCACCACGTTCGATTGCATCAACCTGAACACCGATAACCTTTACGTTGTATTTTTCGAGAATGCCTGCTTCAGCTAATTCTGAACACAGGTTAAGACCTGACTGTCCTCCAAGGTTTGGAAGCAATGCATCCGGTCTTTCTTTCGCAATAATCTGCTCCAAGCGAGCCACATTAAGCGGTTCAATATAAGTAACATCGGCAATCTCTGGGTCTGTCATGATTGTGGCAGGGTTAGAGTTTACCAATACGATTTCATAACCTAAATTACGAAGGGCTTTACATGCTTGAGTTCCTGAGTAATCAAACTCGCAAGCCTGTCCGATGATAATAGGACCTGAACCAATAATCAGTACTTTTTTGATGTCTTTTCTTTGTGACATGTCTAAAATCCTCCTATTTTAAATCTACTTATCCTAATAATTATACATGAAAAGAGTATGTGTATCAACTCTTTTTCTAACATTTTGATATGGATTAGCATGGCGCATTTTCCATGTTTTATTCGAATATTTCCGCAAAAAACCGAGTCCAAAAACTATGATTTGAACCCGGTTTAAATATACTATTTCGATTCTTTTGGCATCTTTACAAAGAATACACTAAGAAGAAGTGCCATAATGTAAAGAACAATTGTTACATAAAGCACCATCTGATAACCAACCGGATTCACCATGTTTCCACCAATCTCAACCTCTTGTCCAAAGTTCTGAACAATCCAGTTTGCCAATTGATTTCCTGATAGTCCGGCAAATGCCCATGCGGAAAGTGTAATTCCGTGAAGAGCACTGATGCTGCCCATTCCATATTGATCGGAAAGTAATGTCGGCACATTAGAGAATCCTCCGCCGTAACCTGCATTTACTACCATAATAAGCGCTAACACGAGAATCGTAAGTCCCATGTTGTCAGCTCCATTTTTAATACCTCCTGTCAAAATTACAAGACCGGTAAACACGATAGAGCCAATGAAAATAATTTTATACATTGTGTTTCTATCCTTCATCTTATCAGCCCATGCGGAAAGACCGAGACGTCCTGCCGCATTGAAAACCGCTGAAACAGTTGAAATAATACCTACAACACCTGCAAGACCAAGACATTTCACAATCATCTTCTCCTGTGAAATAAGAGCAAGACCACAAGTAATGTTAATATAGAACATGAACCAAATACCAACATAGTTCATAATCGGTCTTGTCTTAATAACATCTATAATACTCTGACCTTTTTCTTTTGTCTGCGGCTCATGCCAATCATCCGGTTTTTTCAGTAATAGATGTCCAACAAACATCATTACAAAATAAACTGCCGCCAAGATAAGGAACATTTTATAAATGCCGCCTTCCCCAAGACCACCAAGCATTTTCTGCATAATTGGGCTTGCGATTGCCTTAGCTGCACCAAATCCTGCAACTGCAAGACCTGTCGCGAGACCTTTTCTGTCTGCAAACCAAAGCATCAAGGTCTTAACCGGTGAAAGATATCCTGTTCCTAGACCAATACCCATAATCAAACCGTAACATAAATAAATACCAACAAGTGCAACAACGCTTCCCTTATGTAATCCACCATAGTAGATAAATGCTCCTGTTCCTGCCATACCTGCTGCGAAACAGATTGCTGCAATAAGTGATGACTTGTGAATATCCTTTTCCACTACATTTCCAAGGAATGCTGCTGACATACCAAGGAAGAAAATAGCAAAACTGAATGCCCACTCTGTTGCACCCTTAGAAAATCCGATATAATCTGCAATCTCTTGACTAAAGATTGACCAACAATATACTGTACCGATACTGCAATGTAAAAGTAACGCCGGAATTGCTGCGCGAATCCATTTGTTCGTGCGCCATCCGCCTTTCTTTTGTTCCGAATTACTCATAATTCTCATATCCTTTCAAACTAAAAACTTCTGTTTTTTTCTCAAAACCTCACCTATTCTATCATAAAAGAATTCCAATTACAACCAATTATTTTGTTAAATTTACACCGAATTGAAATGCCATAATGCTTGTAACTACAAACAACATAATAAACCCGTATCCAAACAAAATTCCTGTGATAAATCTCTTTGTGTTATTACTCACATAAGGCGTAATTGCCTGAATAACACCGTCTATTATCATAGGTAATAATAAAAGAATAGAAACCCATATTGACAATCGAAAAAAGAAACAGGAGAACAAGGAAAGTATCATTCCCACAAGTTCTCCTGTACATCTGGCACAAATAGGAAATCTCTGACCTTTATAATAAAAAGACCGATCTTCCCTGCAATGGCAACCAAAGATAATCGGAAGCCAGTTATATAGCCATTCTTTCATAAATTACATTCCTAGCAGCCCTGCTCCGATTCCAAGAGCCAACATCAAAACATACCATACAACGGAAAGGATAACGGAAATAAGTGCTCCCATTCCTGCTGCTTTTGATGTTTTAGGTTTTGTGTCTTTCCATACAAGGAAAAGAATAAGACCTACAATCGGTACACAGCATCCGAGAAGTCCCCAGCCAATTCCTCCATTGTCGACTACCGGCGGCTTTGTTTCCTGAGGTGCTCCACAATGTCCACAGAAAGTTGCATTATTATCAATTTGGTTTCCACAATTCTTGCAAAATGCCATAACTTTTCTCTCCTTTTCTTTTGTCTTCCTTTAGATTATTAATTATATTTAGTATATAAAACACGCCTTTCTCTGTCAATAAGTAAAACTTTATTGACAATTAATTTTTACACTCCTAATATGGAATTATAATAAATCTTTCCAATACATAAATATATAAGATACGGAGGTGTAATATGAAAAAAATATCACAGGCCGCATTTGCAATCATAAAAAAAATGCAACAGAACGAATTAAACGAAAGTGCCATCTACGAAGCAATTGCAGAGTTTGCCAAGGGAGATGAAAATAAAAACACTCTTCTTCGTCTGGCGCAAGAGGAAAAGGCACACTATGAAATATGGAAAAAATATACCAGTATTGAGATGAAACCTCAAAAAGGCAAAGTTTTTCGTTATAAATTATTGGCAAGAATTTTTGGTTTCACCTTTACTGTTAAATTAATGGAAAACGGAGAAGAAACCGCTCAGGAAGAATACTCCCTTGTTGCTGAAGAAGTCGAAGAAAGTAGTTTTATCAGACAGCAAGAGAAAGAACATGAAGAAGCTCTTTTGGAAATGCTTGACGAAGAACGCTTGCAGTATGTAGGTAGCATGGTTCTCGGACTTAATGATGCCTTGGTGGAACTTACGGGTTCCCTCGCAGGTTTTACATTCGCCCTGCAGAATACAAGACTCATTGCTCTGTCCGGTTTGATTATCGGTATCTCAGCTACCTTTTCCATGGCGTCTAGTGAATTTTTAGCTGCACGCAGTGAAGGGCGAGACGATGCAATGAAATCATGCAGTTATACCGGGACCGCATACCTGATAACCGTAATCCTACTGATTGCACCATATTTATTATTTGGTTCCGCAAGTTATATTCCTGCATTGATCTGCATGTTAGTGATTGTGATTCTAATTATTGCAGGGTTCACATATTATACATCCGTTGCTCAAGACCAACCATTCAAATCAAGATTCTGGGAAATGGCACTAATTAGCGTGGGCGTAGCTGTTGTATCATTTGTTGTAGGTATTTTGGCAAAACGCTTTTTAGGCGTGGATTTATAAAACATTTGTACTTGTTTTTATTTTCTTCATATTATAATATAGGATAGTGAGACTTGTAAGGAAGGTGACTTGAAATGATTTGCGAAACTATATTAGACGCATTAGGAAATACACCAATTATTAAACTTCAACACATGAGTGACCCTAACGATGCAGAAATTTTAGTGAAATTTGAAGGGTTAAATGTTGGAGGTTCTATAAAAACACGTACTGCATTTAATATGATCTCCGATGCAGAGCAAAAGGGACTTATAAATTCCGATACAATTATCGTGGAGCCAACCAGCGGAAATCAGGGAATCGGACTCGCACTTGTAGGTGCTGTTCGAGGATACAAAGTAAAAATCATTATGCCGGACTCCGTCAGCGAAGAAAGAAGAAAACTTGTGGAGCATTATGGTGCTGAGGTTATATTGGTACATGATGACGGAAATATTGGACTTTGTATTGAAAACTGTTTGAACTTGGCACTTCAAATGCAAAAGGAATATCCCAATGTCTTTGTCCCTCAGCAATTCGAGAACCCTGCCAACCCTGCGATTCAAAGAAGCAGTACGGCCACAGAGATTATACGGCAAGTCAATGGACAGATACATGGATTCTGTTCAGGAATCGGCACCGGTGGGACTATCACCGGAATCGGAGAAGTCCTAAAGGAACATAATCCGAACATGACAATCTGGGCTGTCGAACCGGAAAATGCTGCTATTCTTTCCGGCGGTTCTATCGGCACACACGTGCAGATGGGAATTGGAGATGGAATTATTCCTCCTATACTCAATCAAAACATCTACGATGATGTGTGCATTATAAAAGACGAGGAAGCTCTTCAGGTATCGAAAGATTTGGCTGCAAAAGAAGGGATTATGTGCGGAATCAGCAGCGGAACAAATGTTGCTGCCGCAATAAAATTAGCAAAAAAACTTGGTAAAGGAAAACGTGTTGTAACGGTTTTACCGGATACCGCAGAACGGTATTTTTCAACCCCGCTGTTTGAATAACAGCGGATTTTTTCTTACAAAAAACACCATACTTTTGTATGATGTTCTCTCAAATGAAGCATCGGGGATTCGAACCCCGGACAACTTGATTAAAAGTCAAGTGCTCTACCGACTGAGCTAATGCTCCATACTTATTTAATTGCTTGTCCTTTTTTACAGAACAAATGCCCAGAGCCGGAATCGAACCAGCGACACAAGGATTTTCAGT
>JAFQDE010000017.1 GCA_017416155.1 Tyzzerella sp. | reverse complement strand
TTGCAAGGACAGCACTTTCCATATGTGAAGGTAAAGAAGTAGACAAACAACCGACCAGGACACCCTTTGATCGTATTTTTTTTGTGAGTGCACGTGTATCAATGCCATATATTCCCGGAATATTGTTTTGCTTCAGGAAAAGATCCAAGTCAAATTGACTTCTAAAGTTAGAAGGCGTAGGACAATATTCGTGAACGATATATGCACTCATATAAACTTTTCTACTTTCGAAATCGGAAGTGTTCACACCATAGTTACCAATAAGTGGGAATGTTTGCACAACCATCTGTCCGTAATAACTTGGGTCAGTGAGAGTTTCAACATAGCCAGTCATAGCCGTTGTAAATACGACCTCGGCAATTACATGATGTAAAAGTGGGGCACCAAAGGAATAACCTTCATATATGCTGCCGTCTTCTAATTGGAGATAAATCTTTTGTTTCATAAAATGTCACCTCGTCTTATGGTTTTACGCACAAAAAAGGCGTCCAAGAATAAACTTGAACGCCTTTGTTCGCAATGTATCTTACCATTTTTAAACCACATAGTCAAGGTGGAAGAAGATTATATTTCACAAAATCTTCACAAGTTTTTTAAGTTTGGTTTAAGCATAAAAGTTAGGAAAATTTTCTAAAAATTTACGCTAAAAATTTTCAAAAAACACTTGAAAATCGAACGTATGTTCTTTACAATGTTTGTATAAGCTACATATCAGTGAAATCAAAAATAGAAATATAGCTTTAAGGTCAGCATTTGCCGGGGCATATAATTATGCAACGGAACTCCCGGCAGAAACTTGAAAAGGTGATTTCCCTTTCCTTTCCAAGACAGAGCAAACGTTTTGTGGGAGAGAGGTGTGAACTGAATGGAGAGCACAGATACAAGAATTATCATTCGTTGCAGAAAGTGTAATCAAAGGATGTTTGATTATATTTCGGGTGATATCAATATCGAAATGAAATGCAGTAGATGTAGACGGGCAATGGTTATGAAAAACTACACAGAGAGTTTTCTTAGAACCAGAGCAAAGAATGGAGAATATCGGATTTGATATTTTAGAAATTTTATAAGGCCTACCTGATAAGAGCAACATTTGTGAATAGCGGATGTTAAGAACCAGAGACGCAGGAGAAAGAAATCGGTTTTATAGCCGGTCTTTCTTCTGCGTTTTTGTCTTTTATAAAAAAGTTTGTCCGCTTTTGAAAGATTTGTCTCAAATGTTTCATTAGCGTCTCAATTATGCAGTTTCGGTCGCAGATATGCGCTAGGGGTGGACTATATTAAATAAGTACATAGTGTTATGCTAGAAAGTAGAAAGGAGGTACGCAGAGATGATTGAAAACAAGCAATGTCAATCGGACATAGGAAAACGGCTGAAACAGTTAAGAAAAGACAATCACATGACACAGCAAGAACTAGCTGATTATTTATATGTTTCCGTAGACAGTGTTTCGGGTTATGAAAACGGACGAATTGCAATCGGACACGATTACATAGAAAAGTTATGTGTGAAGTTCAATGTCTCTGCGGACTATTTCTATTTTGGAAGAGAAAGAAGTTTGAACGAAGAAAACCAGAACGATGTGTGGTTGCGATATTATATGAAACTGGATGAAGAAGAGAAAGGACGAGCATTGGAGTTGATACGTTTAGCATTCCCAAAGGTTAGTATATAACATTGGTAAAAGAAGCGAGCAAATAAAAACGAAGCAAGGTTAGCTTCGTTTTTGTTTGTCTCGTTCCCTTTGTTTACGTTTCGCCATTAGTAATGCACAACGTTGAGAGCAGTAGATTTTGCGAGAGTTTCCAACACCTACATCAAAGTAAAAATTACAGGTAGGGTTGGCACATTTTTTGATTTGCGTATTAGGAGCAAAGGTTACAATCAATTCCATATACATTGCTTCCAACAGTGTAGTAATTTTCCAATCGGCAGTCAGTTGATTATTCTCATATCTGAGAGCAGGTGTAATAAATGCCGTCTGTATGTTGAAGAAATCAGACATACAGGTAATCGCTGCTTGTCTTAATTCCTTTTCCGTAATTCCTGCCTCGGATAACAAATCAGGAGTTATGGGCTTTGAGAACCGAAATTCAGAGAGCGATTCATCTGTGTATATAGTAACGAGTGGCAGCAATTTCATCAGAATGCTGTGGTATGTTTGCCAAGTGCAGTGAAAAATGTCTTTGTAATCCATATGTTCGGAGATTTCAAATGAATCATATTCCGTGCCGGATAGGTTTGCAAAGTATTCTAATCTTAATAAGAAGGAACGGAGCAAGTCATCGAATGTTGTAAGGTCAAACGTTGGTACAAATTCTGTATGGTAGTAGTCACGGATGTATTGATAAAACTGATAATTAAAATGTTCTGTCTCTGTCTCACTGGAAATTTCCGATGTTGATGTATAGGAGAGCAGCAACGGAATTAAATTCGTAAGCAGTGTTACAGAATTATGATTGTCGAGGGCTTCCTTTAAACCGAGCAAATGGCGCATAGTGAGAACCTCATTACAAAAAGCACTGACATACATTTTGTCGTTTTCAGAAGTTGGGACAACCTCGGAAAATAAAGTCTTACTAGTATTGAAAAAGGTATAGTCGTTAGAAAGGTTTTCGCAAATGCGGTGTGTTGACAATAAACCATATTTTGAACAGAAGTTCAGGATTTCATCTATATTATTCGTATCAATAGCGGCAAACTCATAAGCAATCGAACCTTCTTCAAAGGAATTTTGAGAATATAGTGGTTTTAACTGCCCGGGATATGTTGTTTCGATGCCTAATTCCGTTTTTTCTATATCACGTCTGTGCGGTAGTTCTGTAATTCCATACTCGCCGACCATGTTGTTAAATGAAAATCCTTTATTTACAATCATAGGTGCCTCCTAAATATGTCATATATAAAAGTATATATTCGTATGACAATAAGTATTGTATCATAAACGTAGGAAGAAGAAAAGATACGAACGGAAGGAGGTGGCTGATATATGACTGCAACATATGATCCGATTATATTTGGAAAACGTCTGAAAAAGTTGAGAAAGGCACATCATATGACGCAACAGGAACTGGCAGATTATTTGCTGGTATCGGTTGACAGTGTTTCGGGATATGAAAATGGACGAATTACATTGGCACACGAGTATATTACAAAGTTATGTTGCAGATTTAATGTATCAGCCGATTACTTCTATTTTGGAGTTGAGAACACCGCAAAGCAGGAAACGGAAGGGGTATGTAGCGAACTTAATCAATTGCTTTCCACGAAAAGCGAACAGGAAAAGGAGTATGTATTTAACATCATAAAGATGGTTTTTGAAATGAAAACAGTATAAACCCTGAATAACATTCAGGGTCAAACGGAGAAACACGGAAAGACGTTCAATTCAAAGGAATGTCTTTTTTTTCTACAATTTAACTATGGTTAACCAATAAAAAAATGAAACGTACGGATTCTGAAAAACGAGTGGAAAGGATGAATTATTATATGAAGGTTTTGATTTATGTGGCGGAGCTGCAATTGTTAGAAGAAACAAAAGCAAAGGAGGATGTGCTTCAAATGTGGGTGCAGGTCAACGAGGTAGAGGTTGTCGGAGTGGTTTCTGAACTGAACGCCATCAATCGTCTCGGAGCATCCGGGCATGGAGCGATTGCGGAAATTCTAACTCAATATGATGTGGATGCAGTTGTGATTGCAAGTGCCGGTGATTTTGCAAAACGTAAAAAAGATGTATGCGCTTTTGTAAGCGGCATTCGCGAAATGGGTGCAGATGTCATTTCGATTGCAAATGATTTGCCAACCTGTGCAGAGTGTATGGCTGAAATGGAGTGCGAAAGCAAAGAAGCACACCGCAGGGCTTATCACTGCACCGTGAAGATTTTTAACGAGTAAGAATTGAGGTGGGATGTGTGAAGTACGAAGGTTGGAAAATCGGTCCAAGAATCCAAAGGCTCCGTAAGAAGCAAAATATGACAGCGGAAGATTTGGGTATCAAACTTGGAGTCAGCACTTCACACATCAGTCAGATAGAGCAGGGATGCAGAAAGATGAGTGTAGACCTGCTTTACAGACTGATGGAGGTGCTGAATGTGGATGCAAATACATTATTAGCAGTTCCGGAGTGCGGATGTGAAGGTTTAGAGGCTTCGGTGGATGAAGAATTATCAGAACTACCACAGGAGCAACAGATGTACTTTAAGGGAATATTTCTTCAAATGATCCGGAAGTTCCCGGTGTAAGGAAAGGAAGAGTTGATTTGAGTAGCAAGAAGAAAGAGCAGTTAAAGATAAAGTGTGTGGCATATCTGTCAACAGATGGAGATTTGTACAGCACGGAAAAGAGTGAAAATAAGCAGCTCAGATATTTGAATGATTACGCAATGGCACATGGCATTGACGTATGCAGGGTGATTCGCCGGAACGGAATGGGACAGGCGATGGTAAACGAGCATTGGAAGCATATGGCTCAATTGATAAAGAAGGGCTTTGTAGATGGGGTGCTGATTGTAAATACGGAGGCTGTGTCAGTCAGTGTTCCGGATGCTTTCTATAAGGTAGGACAGATATATGAGGCAGGTGGCGTGGTTGTTACCGTTGATGAGGGAAAACTGGGTATGTCGGTTAGAAGAATGAAAGAAGGAAGGATGGTGTTAGTCAATGAAAGATATTAAAAGAGGCGATGTGGTTTATGTGGATTTAGGGCAACATGCAAACAGTTCTATTCAGTCGGGAATGAGACCTTGTGTGGTGCTGTCAAATAATAAAAGTAATAGATATTCTACGAATTTGTGCGTGTGTCCGTTTTCGGGTAAACTGAAAGATAATCCGGTGCATGTGAAAGTGAAGCCCAGTGATGTGCAAGGGTATTTCCTAAAAGAATCGGATTGTTTGGCAGAACAGATAGTCACGATTGATAAAAAGCAGGTTGTGAGTAAGGTGGGGAATATCCCGGAGGATTCGGAGATTATGCAGAAGATTAATCGGGCAGTGTGTATGCAGCTGGGGATTGCGTAATTTCCTAATAAAGAGCCATGATATTTGCATTTAAATATCGTGGCTTTTGATATATACTATTATATATGAAGAGATAGGTACATAACAGATGACACAGAAGGAGACAATATATGATTAGTAGAAAAACAGACAATTTTACGGGATTCATTATACAAGATAAAGAAAAAATTTGTTTTCATGCTGAAAATAGAATCTTTAATTTTATGTCAGAGGGCGTAGGCATATTCAATTTGTTTGGGCAAAGAGAATTGAAAGCACCGGATATGTTTTTGCATGGCTATACCACTGATGGTTACCAATTAGCACTATATACAGGGTGGAAATCGAACAGTGTGTCTGCAAATTATAAGTTGCGACCAGGAATATATTTGATTAGTACAGCCAATATGCATTGTTACGATATGTCAGCTTTTCAGGCGATTGAATTTCGAGGTGGCACCTTGAATAACCTATATGAAAAAAGACATATAAGTAATGAATACGATTCAGAAAAGCAATGTTACATCAGAACTTACCCTGAAATAAAAAAAGAGTATCAGATTAAAATCAGAGAGTACGAATGTAAACTGATAATAAAGAGTGTTCCGTCTAATGGTAATTTGGCTGCAATGGATTTAGTTATGCGATATGAATTTTCAGAAAAAGTTCCTATCGCAACAATAAAGTTGGTTTATAATGTCCTAATAGATATATGTAGGTTCATGACCAATCGCAAAAACGTGGGTATGAATGAAATGAGCTTGTTTCAAATAGACGAGGAAAGTGGTAAATGGTTAAGATTTGCGGAGGGATTTATTGATTATCAATATAGCAGCTTTACAGAAAAAAGTTTTACAAAAAACATATTGTTTGATTATATGCAAGATTGTATAGTGAATCTTCATTCTGTTGTATCGGAAAACACAGAAGGGGAATCAACATATCTTTTTGATTTTTATGCAGATGACGATAAGGACGTAAATAGATTGACAAATGATAAAATAAAAAATATTTGTTCAACAATCGAGTGCGAACTGGATTTTGCAGAAGGGTTGAAAGATGATGAAAATGAAAATTTAAAGGCACTTATAGCTGACATAAAAAAAGTGATTAAGGCACATAGAAAGTCAGAAAAGAAATTAGAAGATAAAACCTATGATATGATAGGAGCAAGTATGTCGCACTGGGGAATGGCAAATAGCAGAAAAATATACTTGTTATATGTGCAGAAAAGTAAATATATGAAGGTCTTAGAGGAAAAGTTTAAGTTGTCGTGTTCAGAAGAAGATATTGCAACGTATGTTAAATATAGAAATGATATTACGCATGGCAGATATAGAACATTAGATCCTGTTATTGCAAAGACAGCATATACTTTAATGGCTTTATCATATTGTTGCTTTTTAGAAAGAATAGGTATGAAAGAGGATGATTTAATGTATTTGTTGGAGAGCGGAAAAATTAGTAGTTGATAGACAGTATCTTCTGGGGGCTCAAATGAGGTAAAAATTTCTGAATAATATAAATAATATGAATAAAAGCCCCCACTTTGGGATGTAAAAACCCACTAAATACGTTGAAAACACGAGGAAATACGGTCGAAAATTCCCGTGAAGGTGGACGTACAGTAGGTTCAGGTGTTGTTAAGAGCATCATCGAGTAATTTGAGTTTTTAGAACCAAATAAAGAGTAATTTATTCCGCAATCCTTGAGTGATCGAGGGTTGCGGTTTCTTTTTGTGTGAAAAAGAATAGCAAATGTTGCGAAAGAAGTGTGTTCCGGATGGAGAGGGGAAATGGTGTGTGGTTCTAGTTTGGTTCTAAAAGGCTGTATTCATATGATTGCCAGTTTATGTTTAGGTGGAAAAAGAAGGATATATGTGATAAAATTATAAAAACATATAATTATGTGATAATACGTAGGGAAGAAAAATGAAAATTCTATTTTGGAATACAAATAAAAACGGCAATATTAATCAGCATGTTGCACAACTTGTAAAAGAGAATGATATAGATATTTTTGTTGCGGCAGAGTATGAGGCAGATAAAGATGAGTTAACGAATATGTTTAAAGTAAACGACCAACATTTGGTTAGTTGTAATACTTTGGGATGTGACAGAATTAGTATTTGGAGTAATTACATAAATGTAAAACCTGTAATACAAAGCAAATACTATTCCATACAAATTATTCAAGATAAGTTTATATTATGTAGTGTGCATTTAATTACAAACTTGCATGGAGATATGAGTGAGGAGAGATTAGCAATCACACAACAACTTATGCATGATATTAAGGAGACTGAAAATACAATACATTCTCAGAAGACTATCATTATAGGTGATTTTAATGAGATGCCATATGGTAAAAGTTGTTTAAATGCAAATGGTTTGCACGGTTTGCCTGCATTCAATGTTGAGGATAGACCAACAAGAGTGGTTAATGACAAGGAATACACAAAATACTATAATCCAATGTGGAGTTTGTTAGGTGATTTTTCATATCCACCTGGAACTTATTATTTGAATCAATCAAAACTTAATTCACCAATGTGGTATATGTTAGATCAAGTGATTATTAGTAGAGATATTCTTCCGTTATTTGAGAAAGATAAATTAAGAATAATTACATCGTATGGTTGTATGGATTTGGCAGACAGGAATAAGCATCCAAACAGATCCATTAGTGACCATTTTCCAATAATGTGTGTAATAAATGACAAATAAATATAAAGGAAAGGGAGTAAAGACATGAGTAGTGAATTGTTTACATTCGAGTTAGTAGACAAACTCAAACCAGAAGCAGTTATTAGAAAGTGCCTAGAACAAATTAGTGATGAGACGAGAGGATATGTTGTCGGCAAAATAGAAGCGTATACTGGTCCGATTGTATCTTATACGAAAAAAGTGGGGATTGGGGCTGCGTTAAGTTCAATACAATCTTCTGAAACTGTAGAGGTTAATATTCAGGATAAACTAGGAGTTCAGGACGAAGAGCAAAATAGGTACGAGGTTTATCTTTCTGTAAAAGGGTTAGAGCATTATAAGTATAGAATTATGTTTGTGGATTATGGTACTGTTTCATATCCTGCAAGAATAGTCATGAACGAGGAATTGGCTCTTGAGTATTGGGGACAATGGAAAACATCATTTGATATTCATTCAATGGATAGTTTGGAGGAGATGATGGAAAAGATACTCCATTGTGGGACTATGATAAGACTTCTTCAGAGTCTCATAAACGAAGCGTTGAGAAAAGAAGTAGCGGATGCAGAATTTATGAGAGAAAAAAATTAACCAATAGATTGATTATTTAACTAGTAATAAATAATGGGGTCCGAATGGTATCGTCTAACAAAATATGAAAATGCGAAAAAGCCAATGAACATGAATTTCATGAACATTGGCTTAATCCTTGTGATATCACGCTATAAGCGCGAGCATTTGACGTTACGTCTTTCTGTACTTAAATACTAGCACAGAATAGTTGTATTGTCAATTCTAGTATATTCAAAATTTTATAAAAAGATACAATCTGTTTTACAAAGTTCTATGAAGTAGCTTCCGTGAGTTCCTTTCTAAGTTCCTCATTCTCGGCAAGTAAGTTTTTAATGGTAGCCTCCAAATCTTCTTTTTCGGTTTTTAAAGCATCTTTCTCGTTTGTAATTGTTTCAATTTCCTTATCCTTTTCTATTAATTGCATCTTATGTAATGGAACGGAATTAAGGATTAGTTCATCCACGCAATTTAGAATGCGGGTGGAAGTAGTACCAATGGTAGAAATGACACGATTTTTACTTATCCATCGCAAGCCATTGGTTTGGATTCCGGTATTGCATGAAAAACCATCAGCAGGAGTTGCATCCACTATTTCCGGATATCTCTTGCCATATTTCTTGGAACTGCAAGGGACCACTAGAATAAAATTACGATTCTGATCTAACACCACGCATGGATGTGTAAAAGAAGGTTCATATTTAAAATTCGTAGCACCCAAATCAGCGAAGATAATGGTTCCGCGTGTATATCCGGTTGTATTTGCTGTTGCACGGTTAGAAAGCCATCTATCGGTATTGTTTGTCCAATGAGCCATCTCATATGTTGTAAACTCCTTTAGCACATCATTTGTGTTTATTAGTGAGTGTGCGAAGATTGGATAAAGAGCAGCATCATTCTTTCCGGCAGTTCGTTTTGAATCCAATTGCTTGGACAAGTTGTCAACTTGTGTTCTGTTAATTGATATCATAACAACAGTCCTTTCGTATATATTTTAAATAAATTCATCTATTGTGACATTAAATATTCTTAATATGTCATCTAACCAATTTTCATATTCCAGTTCATCTATTAGCCCAGTAGCTAATTTCTTGTTTGTATTATTCCAATCTGGAATGAAGGTGGCAAGCTGGGCATTTTTTATATCCAGAGATAAATGTGCCATAAGCTGATTTTCGCGCTGCGAATAGGTAGTGTTCCCTTTTATTTGTAATCCTCTACGGTCTAAGTCAATCAAAATATAAATGAAATCTGCAAAGGTCTTAACAGTTGGGCTCTTAGGAGTAGCAACCTTCAGTTCCAACAAATTTTCCAAAGTAATATCCAAAACATCACAGAATTTTATAATAATCTCTGCCGGTGGTTCGCTATATCCGTTCTCGTAATTGGAATAGGCGGAATTTGACACAGAGAGTTTTATTGCCATGTCGCGTTGGCTCATGCCGGCGTTGGTGCGAGCAGTTTTCATTTTCTTTCCTACTTCTAAATATTCACTTAATTGCATGATAACGCCCTCCTTTAAGGATAATCTACCACAGAATAATACAAAAATCAATGTAATAATTACAAGAAAACAAATAAAAGATATTTACAAACATAAAATAATGTAATATACTGAAATTACAAGAAATCTTGTAATGGAAAGGATGGGATAACGAAAGCAGAGAGAGGAGGAAGAAAAGTTATGAAGTCGGACTATATGATGAATGCCTATGATGTAGCAATGGAGCTGGGTGTTTCCAAAGGACATGCATATAAAGTGATTCGAAAATTAAATGCGGAATTAGAAGCATCAGGCTATATTGTTGTATCGGGCAGAGTGCCTAGAGCGTATTGGGAAAAGAAGTTCTATGGTTACGAAACGAAAATGAAAGAACTAAAGAAGGGAGCAAATTGAGATGCCAGCATATAAGGATGAACAGAGAGGAACGTGGTATTGCTTATTCTACTACGAGGATTGGCAAGGCAATAAGAAGAAAAAGCAAAAGAGAGGTTTTAAGACAAAGAAGGAAGCGTTAGAGTGGGAAAATAATTATAAGATGTCTGCAAATGCCAATATGGATATGACGTTGGGTTCATTTGTTGAGATTTATTTTCGGGATAAAGCGGGAGAGTTGAAAGAGCGATCGGTCAAGAACAAACTCCATATTTCAAAAACATATTATCGTACTGATTGCAAAGATATTATTACTACTCCAAAGACGGAACAGTCTGTACGGACGATTGACATTCCGGAGTTTTTGAAATGTGAAATTAAGGAGTATGTAGACAAGTTGTATGAGATGCCGGATGATGAGAGGATATTTCCGATTGTTGCCGAAGCGGTGCAACACGCATTAAAACGACATGCAGAAAAGGCAGGTGTAAAACGTATTCGGGTGCATTCACTCAGACATAGTCATGTGGCATATCTGATAAATCAAGGAGTGCAACCTTTGATTATCAAAGAAAGATTGGGACATCGTGATATTAAAATTACGTTGAACACTTATGCGGAACAGAATTTTTTGTATGAAGAAACAGCACTGTGTTCGTTCACTCGAAGTTCCACCTTTCTGATAATAATCCCTCCCATCAGTGTGATAGAAGTATGATACCACAGTTGGGACATTTTCCTTTGTGGTATATTAGGACATTATCAAAAATGGTTTATAGAGAAAATATTAAAAATTGCTAAAATCAGTTGACAGGTTTTTGTAAACAAGTAAAATAAATGTCATTGGTGCTTATAAAATATGAAATAATGAATCTTAACGAATGAGGTAATAAATATGACGGAAAACAAATCAATGCTCGGTACGGAGCCAATTGGTAAATTGCTGTTCAAACTGGCAGTGCCTACGGTCGTAGCCCAATTAATCAATATGCTTTATAATATTGTTGACCGTATTTATATCGGACATATGCCAGGGGACGGCAGCCTTGCATTAACCGGTGTGGGTGTATGTATGCCCATCATTATGATAATTTCTGCATTTGCGGCACTTATCAGTTCGGGAGGTGCGCCGAGAGCATCCATTTATATGGGGAAAGCGGATAACGAGTCGGCAGAAAAGATTTTAGGCGGTTGCTTTACGTTGCAACTTATCATATCGGCAGTTCTCACGGCAGTGCTTCTAATCTGGAATGAAGATTTATTATTAATGTTTGGTGCAAGTAAAAATACGATTGGTTATGCAACTGATTATATGAATATCTATGCTGTTGGCACAGTCTTTGTTCAGCTTACACTAGGTATGGGTGCTTTTATCACTGCGCAGGGTTTTGCAAAAGTGGGTATGATGACCGTGATTATTGGTGCCGTAAGTAATATTATCCTTGATCCTATTTTTATCTTTGGATGTAACATGGGAGTAAAAGGAGCAGCACTCGCCACTATTATTTCACAGGCTGTTTCCTGCATTTGGGTATTGGCTTTTCTCCTTGGCAAGAAGACCTACCTAAACCTTAAACCAAGAAATATGAAGATAGACGGAAAACTTGTTTTTCCATGTGTTGCACTAGGGCTTTCCGCCTTTATTATGCAGAGCAGTGAGAGTGTAATATCAGTATGTTTTAATTCCTCATTGCTAAAATATGGTGGCGACATTGCAGTGGGAGCTATGACAATACTGACCAGCGTTATGCAGTTCGCAATGCTTCCAATGCAGGGAATTGCACAGGGCGCACAACCTATTTCCAGTTATAATTATGGCGCAAAAAATGCAGACCGTGTGAAAAAGACGTTTCAACTGCTTCTTGCCACATGCCTAGTATATTCGTTCACGATATGGGCGGTTATCATGGTATTTCCGACTGCCTTTGTCGGAGTATTTACGCCGGATACGGCACTCATTGAATTTACTGCAAAGGCACTTCGTATTTACTGTGCTGTTCTGTGTATTTTTGGAATACAGATTGCCTGTCAGATGACTTTCGTTTCCACGGGAAATGCACCATGTTCGATTATTGTAGCGATTGTGCGTAAGTTTATCTTGCTATTGCCACTTATTTATCTGGTGCCACAGTTAGTTTCGGACAAAACCATGGGTGTATACCTGGCGGAGCCAGTTGCGGATATGATAGCGGTAACTTTTACGGCGATTCTCTTTGCTGTGCAGTTCAAAAAGTCGTTGAAAACATTAAAACAAAAGAATTAAAGGAGATAAATAGAAATGAAAATCGCAGTAACTTATGAAAATGGACAAATCTTCCAACACTTCGGTCATACCGAACTCTTTAAAATCTATGAAGTACAAGATGGGAAGATTACGAACAGTCAGATTGTAGAAACAAATGGTAGTGGCCATGGTGCTCTTGCAGGATTGCTATCGACACTTGGCATTGACATTTTAGTATGTGGAGGTATTGGCGGCGGTGCTCAAATGGCACTTGCTCAAACAGGAATCAAACTATATGGTGGTGTAAGCGGAGATGCAGACGAAACAGTAGAAGCATTGTTAAACGGAAAACTTATGTATAATCCGGACGTGAAATGCAACCATCATGACAGCCACCATGACGGGCAACATACTTGTGGGTGTATCCAGAGTGTGTACGGCCTCTAAGACAAATTATATAAAAAACATAAAACACATTGACTTGTATCCGTATTTAAGTAAAATAAGCTTGTTGGAAATTTCACAGAAACGAGGATGTCAATCTTTGAGTATATTTCAAAAAGGAAATGATTTAAAAACCACAAAAAATAAGAAATCACCCATTTCTAATACAAGACGGCAATATATATGGAAACTCATCGGCAGAATTCTTGTGTTTATCGGATGCATTTTTCTTTGCATCTATTATCCGCAGAGTTTTAAGATTATAGATAATGGTAAGTTTTTTCGAAGTTTTTCGGTATTACACATATTGTGGGTGATATGGATGCTAGATATGTTTTTGCAGATTGTACCTGTGAAGAATAAGGTTGCTCTGGGCTCACAAAAACTGTTTGCAAATCGGTTTAAGCCGATAAGAGAAAAAATTAATTCTAGGGCATTAAAAGATTTTGTGTTATCTACGACAAAATCAGCATATAAAATTTTTATTTTATGGACCTTGTTAATCATTGTAATAGGCGTGTTTTATCACAGAGGGATCATTGATAAAATGGGAATTTTTATGACAACTGTATTTTTCTATGTCTGTGATTTGATTTGTGTATTAATATGGTGTCCGTTTAGATTAATTATGAAAAATAAATGCTGTACGACTTGCCGAATCTTTAATTGGGATCATTTGATGATGTTTACACCGTTTATATATATTGGCGGTTTCTATGCAACATCATTAGTTATTGTGGCTTTTCTTGCATGGCTTGTGTGGGAAATGTGCGTGATGTTATATCCGGAGAGATTTTGGGAAAAGACAAATGTTTCTTTAAAATGCTCAGAGTGTACGGACAAACTGTGTATTCAGTACTGTCAAAAGTTAAGATAGAAGATAGCAAAACTCCAGTGAATTGCGATTCACTGGAGTTTTTAAATTTACTATTCAACTATTATTTCGCTTGCTCAAGTGCAAGTGTCATTGTTGTTGTATCACATACTTCTGTTGGTCCAAAGTACTGGATTGCACCCGGAATTACGAAGCAAGTGTTTTCAGCCCATTCTGCACGGCGTTCTTCAAAATATTTGAATGGAGCGCCATCAAGTTCTACGAGGGCTTTTTTAATAACCGGTTTGTCTTCGCCGTGTCTTCTTTCCATGTTCATCATCTTCGTGATTGGCATACCACCTGCAACCCATTCGTTCGCCGGTTTAGAGAGGTTAGACACTTTTGACAAGTATCCGTTATATCCGTATTGGATAAGCATAAATGCATTGTATCCAAGTGAGTAGCAGTAGTCAGCATCAAAGTTAGAAGGGAATGCACATCTTCCTTCGTATCCTAAGAAGTGGTGAAGCGGGCTGAACTTACCATTGTATGTACCAGCTGCTTTTCTTGCTGCTAAGTTCTCTTTTACAAGAGCTGAGAATAATTTCTCTGATTCAATCAAGGAAACTTGTACGTTTCCATGTGGGTCTCTCTCTAAGAATAATTGCTGTTGGATTGCTTCCGGAAGGAGAGCAAATACAGCCATAGATTCTTTTGTGAGCCCGTTTTCGATAAATGCATATTTCTCTGCCCATGTAGCAAGTGCGTTGAAAGCATCTGCCTTGCTTCCTGCGAGAAGTTCATTGATTTCGTGAATAAGTACAGAAAATTCAGGAATGAATTCTACAACACCTTCAGGAATGATAGCAACACCAAAGTTCATTCCCTTAGCTGCTCTTGCGGCTACAGAATCAGCAATGTAGTTTGTAATCTGTGCAAGAGACATTTTCTTTTCTGCAACTTCTTCTGAAATCAAGCATACGTTTGGTTGTGTCTGAAGAGCACACTCCAAAGCAACGTGAGAAGCAGAACGTCCCATAACTTTTACGAAGTGCCAGTATTTTTTAGCAGAGTTTGAATCTCTTTCAATATTTCCGATGATTTCGCTATATGTCTTTGTAGCAGTATCAAAACCGAATGAGCATTCAATATCTTCGTTCTTAAGGTCGCCGTCGATTGTCTTAGGACATCCGATAACTTGAACGCCGGTATTGTTTGCTGCAAAGTATTCAGCGAGAACAGCTGCGTTTGTGTTAGAATCATCACCGCCAATGATTACGATTGCTGTGATGCCGTGTTTCTTACATACTTCAGCAACAATAGCAAATTGTTCTTTTGTTTCCAATTTTGTTCTACCAGAACCGATGATATCAAAACCACCTGTGTTTCTGTATTGGTTGATATATTCATCATCGAAGATTAAGTAATCATCTTCGATAAGTCCGCTCGGGCCACCTTTAAATCCATAAAGAACGTTATCTTTATTTGTTGCTTTCAAAGCATCATATAATCCACAGATAACATTGTGTCCGCCCGGAGCCTGTCCGCCGGAAAGGATAACACCTACAACCTGTTTCTTTGTCTCAGAAGTGTTAGCACCTTTCTGGAAAGTGATTTCCTTTTTACCATAAGTATTTGGAAAAAGAGCTTTGATTTTTTCTTGATCAGCTACGCTTTGAGTTTCTGCACCTTCTTTTACGCAAATGTCTGCAATGCCATTTCTAAGCATTCCAGGAAGCTTCGGAGCATACTCATATCTTACTTTTTGTAATGGTGAAATACTCATAACTACGTCTCCTTTATTGAATTATCGTTTTTACATACAGATTCATTCTAATATATTTTGGGGGCAAAGTAAACCTTTTTAACAATCTATTTTTATAAAAAAGCACATCGTTGACGTTATTTCCGAAAAGGGGTATCATTATAGAAGAATAACAAAAATATGGACGTTATATATCATATGGAAATGGGGTGGCAAGATGAAAAAGAGATTCTGCATAGTCGTATTGGTTACAATCATGGCAATCGCAGGTTGCTTAGCAATAACAGGACTTGCAAATTCACAGGAGAAGGAAGTGGATGTGATGTTTTTACATGACACTCATTCGCATCTCAATGAGTTTGCAACGGTAGAAGATGAGAAAACGCAGGTTCTAGGTGGGTTTGCGAAGATTAAGACTCTGATAAATGAACAAAAAGAGGATAATCCCGATACGCTGGTTTTGGATGCGGGAGATTTCTCGATGGGAACTTTGATTCAGGTGATGTATGAGGAAGAGGCATCGGAGATTCGCATGTTAGGTGAAATCGGAGTGGATGTGGCTACCTTTGGTAACCATGAATACGATTACAAGGCAAAAGGTCTCGCCAATATGTTAAACAATGCAGTGGCAAGTGGAGACAAACTGCCGGCAATGGTGGTGTGCAACGTCGACTGGGCTAAAATGAAGGAAGAAGGTCTGACAGAGGACCAGAAGCTCCTCAAAGCTGCATTTGCCAACTATGGTGTAAAGGAATATATTATTTTAGAAAAAAATGGTGTAAAGATTGCAGTCACAGGTATATTCGGAGAGGACTGTTTGGATTGTGTACCTAATTGTCCGCTTGTGTTTAAAAAACCAGTGGATGCGTTAAAGGAAACGATTGCAACAATTCGTAAAAAAGAAAAAGTAGACATGATCGCATGCGTTTCACATAGTGGTACATGGGATGACGAAGACAAGTCCGAAGATGAGATTCTGGCAAAAAACGTGCCGGAAGTGGATTTGATTATCAGTGGACATACTCATACGAAGTTAGAGAAACCTATCAGACATGGTGATACGTATATTGTATCTGCAGGAGAATATGGAAAATATTTGGGTAGTCTTTCCATGGAACAGAAGAAAGACGCCAGATGGGAATTGAATGATTACGAGTTGATTCTTGTGGATAAGAATGTGAAAGCGGATGCAGAGGCTCAAGCGAAAGCTGATTCGTTTATGGAAAAGGTGGACAGTAAGTATCTGGAACAATTCGGTTACACCGCAGAACAAGTTCTTTGTACAAATGATATTGAATTTGCAACTAGTGGAGACGTGGGAAGCAAGCACACAGAGATGAACTTAGGAAGCATTATGGCGGACGCTTATACTTATTCAGTAGCAAAGTTTGATACGACAGATACAAGACCTGTGGATGTTGCAGTTGTTCCTGCAGGAGTGATTCGTGATACCTACGCAAAAGGAAATGTCACAACAGAAAACGTATTCAATTCATTTTCACTTGGAATCGGCAAGGACGGGATTGCAGGATATCCGCTCATCAGCATCTATCTGACGGGAGCAGAACTCAAGATAGCTGCCGAGATTGATGCGAGCATTTCTAATTTTATGTCTTCAGCAAGACTGTACACAGATGGTTTATATTGGAATTATAATCCGAATCGCATGATTCTGAACAAGGTAACAGATGTCTATTTGTGCGACGTAAATGAGAAGCGTGTGGAAATTGAAAATGATAAATTGTATCGCGTTGTGACGGATTTCTATACTTCACAAATGCTCGGCGGGGTAACAGATTTGTCTTATGGACTTCTTTCAGTAGTTCCTAAGTTTGCAGACGGAACACCTGTTGAGAACTACGAGGATGCAGTGATTATGACGGGAGGAGGCAAGGAACTCAAGGCTTGGGTTGCGATAGCCGAGTACATGTCATCCTTTGAAGATACAGACGGTGATGGGATAGGAAATGTACCGCAAAAATATGCCACAAAAGAAGGAAGAAAAGTTGTGGAGGATAGCAAGAAGGTTAGAGATTTGCTTAAGAATCCAAATAAATATTTCTTCATAGTACTAGGAATCGTACTAGTAGTGATAGCAATTCTTGCGACAATTATATTTGTGATTGCAAAAGTAGTACAGGGAGTGATAAGAAAGAGGAAACGTAAAGATGCGAATTAAGGATGCACTAGCGAATATACACAAGGAACACGTGGATGATACGTTGATTCCACTCTATACACCTTGGGGTGAAAACTTAGATAAAAGTAATGTGTGGCAGGAATATCCGCGTCCACAGATGCAAAGGGAACATTATCAGATGCTTCATGGTGAGTGGGACTACGCAATTGTTCCGAAATCTGAGGAATATGAGTTTGAAAGTCAGGGGAAGATTTTGGTGCCGTTTTCACCGGAAACACTGCTTTCCGGTGTGGAGCGACAATTAAAACCGAATGAATACCTTTGGTATCGGAAGATTTTGACATTTACAGAAGAGGAGTGTCAAAGGAAAGAAAAAAAAGAACGTTGCATTCTGCATTTTGATGCGGTAGACCAACAGGCGACTGTATATGTGAACGGAATTGAGTTGTGTAGACATTATGGTGGATATTTGCCGTTTGAAGTCGATATTACCGATTATGTGAGCGAAGAAGCGTGTGTGTTACAGGTTCGCGTGCAAGATGAAAGTGACACCTCTTATCATACGAGAGGCAAGCAGACATTGAAACGAGGCGGTATGTTCTATACAGCGCAAAGTGGAATTTGGCAAAGCGTGTGGTATGAGTGGGTGCCGGAGAACTATGTAAAGCGAATGAAAATCACCCCGGACTATGATAAGGCAACAGTAACTATTAAGTTAAGGAGCAATGCATTCATCCAGGAAGTTGGTTTACAACTTGATAAAGTGGAAGGAAGAGAGCACCTAAATACAGAGGATATGCGAGTGCTTTATAAAGGCTCAAAACAATGTGCTGGAAAGGGATGGATAACTACTCTTGTTCTGTGCTTTGAGGAAGGAAATTTTGAATCTTGGAGCCCTGAAAATCCGAACCTATACTACTTTACTTTAAAGGCGGGAGAAGACACGATTCACAGTTATTTTGCGATGCGCTCTTTCACAATTGAAAAGGATGAAACAGGTATCCAAAGATTCTGCTTGAATCATCAACCATATTTCTTAAATGGAGTTCTCGATCAAGGATATTGGCCGGATGGTCTTATGACAGCACCGTGCGATGAAGCGTTTGTATACGACATAAAACTGGCGAAGAAAACAGGTTTCAATATGATTCGGAAACATATCAAGATAGAACCGCTTCGTTGGTATTATCACTGCGACCGTCTTGGAATGATTGTGTGGCAGGATATGGTGAACGGGGGTACAGCTTACAATATGCCTTGGGTTTGCTATATGCCGACTGCATTGCCGATTATGGGAAGAAAGATAAAAGATAATCTTTATCATATGTTTTCAAGAAAATCTGAAGAAGGCCGCAAGGAGTGGGAAGAGGAGTGCAGACAGACGGTAGAGCACCTATATAATGTTCCGTCTATTTCCACATGGGTGCCATTTAATGAGGCTTGGGGACAATTTGATGCAGAGCGTATTGCAAATGATGTGAAAGTGCAGGATGCTACGCGAACGATTGACCATGCAAGTGGATGGTTTGACCAGAAGGCAGGAGATTTCAACAGTGTACATAATTATTTCCGTAAACTCAGAGTGGAGCAAGATGATAAGCGAGCATTTGTGATATCAGAATACGGCGGATATGCTTGCCATGTAACTGGGCATTCGAGTGTTGAGAGAGTGTTTGGATATAAGAAATTTGATACGACGGAGCAACTTTCTAAGGCTTATAAGGAATTGTACGAAGGACAGGTACTTCCGTTAATTGAGAAAGGGTTAAGTGGTGTAGTATATACACAACTTTCTGATATCGAGGAAGAGGTTAATGGGCTCGTGACTTATGACAGAAAAGTAATTAAGATACAATAGGAGGACATACATATGGGAATTAAAGAGAAAGCAGCAAGAAATTTTGCAGAGAGGGGATATAATTGTTGTCAGGCAGTCATCTGTGCATATTATGAAGAGTATGGAATCGCAGATGATGATATTTTCAAAGCAACCGAAGGATTTGGAGCAGGCATGGGTGGTCTTCTCAACACATGCGGTGCAGTGACCGGTATGTATATGGCAATTGGTATGCACAATAGTGCAGGAGAGAAGGACAATCCGAGAAAGACCAAGATGGATACTTATGAAAGTATTCGTGATGTAGCTGCAAAGTTTGAGAGAGAAAACGGTTCCTTTTTCTGCAGAGATTTGAAGTCTATTGAGAATGGTGTGCAAAGAGTGAGCTGCCAGAAATGCGTGGAAGATGCGGCAGAACTTGTAGAAAAATATATTGCAGAGCATAAATAAAGAACTAAAATACTCCCTGATGCATATGTTATTATGAAAGCATGACATCAGGGGGATTTTTATGCCTGTTACAGTAATGTTAGATGCCGGACACGGTGGTGTCAACCCAGGTGCGGTTTACGAAGGAAGGCAGGAAAAGGATGATGCACTCGCACTCGTTCTCGCCATTGGACCTATCTTGCAAAACAACGGAATCGATGTACTATATACTAGAACTACCGATGTATACCAGACTCCTCTTCAAAAGGCCGAACTTGCAAATGAAGCAGATGTAGATTATTTTGTTTCGATTCACAGAAACTCGTTTCCGGAAGACAATGTTGTTTCCGGAGTCGAAAGCCTTGTCTATGACTTGTCAGGTGTCAAATATGAGATGGCTCAAAACATCAATGCACAGTTGGAAACAGTTGGGTTCGTTGATTTAGGTGTAAAGGCAAGACCTAATCTCATTGTACTTAGACGTACTAAGATGCCAGCTGTACTTGTGGAGGCAGGATTTATCAATTCAAATACCGACAATATGCTTTTTGATGCGAATTTCCAGGCAATTGCGCAGGCAATCGCAGATGGTATTATTGAAACAATTGCCGTTCAGCCAGAAACATTGGAATCCAGATACTCCGTTCAGGTAGGGGCTTTTCGTAACCGCAATTACGCGGAAGATTTGCAGGAGGAACTGATGGAAATGGATTTCCCGGCACGCATTGAGAGAGGTGACGGATATTTCCGTGTACGTGTGGGAGATTTCCGGACCATTGACGAGGCAAGCAGATTGGAACGAAGATTAAAAAGGGCTGGATATCAGACAGTAATTGTGACATAATAGAGGTACGAATGAACTGCGCGGAGGTGCACATGGAAAGTAAGGCAGAATTTTTAAAGAAACTAAATGATTTGGTAACTGTAGTTCGCGACAAAGGGAATCGGATTACAGTTGGCGAAGTAAGAACATATTTTTCGGGCTTGGACTTGAACGAAGAGCAGATTGAATTAGTCTTCGACTATCTTTTAGCACAAAAGGTAGTCGTAAAAGGCTATATCAAGATGGACAAGCCTGCATTGGAAGAAACACCGTTAATACTTACCGAAGCTGAGCAAGCATATTTGGAAGAATATCAGGAAGATTTGAAGGCATTCAAACCTGTGACAGAGCAAGAGCGCGAAGTCCTGTTTGACAAAATGATAAAGGGTGATTCTAATGCGAAAAATCGTGTTGTGGAAATGTATTTACAAGATGTGATTGGAATTGCAAAGGAAATGTATCATCCGGAAATCTTCTTGGGTGATTTGATTCAAGAAGGGAACGTAGGGCTTATTCTGGGAACAGAATTGGTGGCAGATGTAAGGACAGCACACCAGATCATCACAGAACAGATTCGTCAAAGTATGCGAATACTTATTGAAGAACACACAGAACTAAGTAGTCGTGACAAAAAAATGATTGAAAAAGTCACAATGCTGGATGAGGCTATAAAAACGCTGACGGAAGAACTGGGTCGAAAAGTTACCATTGATGAACTTGCTGTTTACATGGGTATGACGGAAGACGAGATTGACGATATACTAAAATTAACGGGAGAAGATTCGGCAGAATAGAAAATAAAAAGACACGATATTTGAAGTTCAGATATCGTGTCTTATATTGTGCAAATTATTCTTCCATTTCCTCATCCTCATCTTCTTCGAGGTAGAAATCTTCCGGAATAAAGATGTGTACTTTTTCTACACGGTTTTTGTCGAGAGAATCAACAACAAGGCGCAGCCCCTTTTCTGTTGTAATCTCATCGCCGATTTCCGGATGTCGGTCTAGGTTCTCGATGATGAAACCGCCGAGAGAATCATATTCATCAGATTCTAATTTGAGTTCCAAACGGTCATCCAGGTCGTCCAAACTGATAGAACCTTCCAAGATGTACTCGAAATCATTAATTCTGGTAAGAAGCTCGTCCTCTTCGTATTCGTCGTATTCATCATGAATTTCACCGACAATCTCTTCCAAAATATCTTCCAAAGTGATAAGACCGGCTGTCTCTCCATATTCGTCAAGAACGATGGCAATATTATAGGATGCTTCACGCATTTCCACAAGGAGTTCAGATACAACCTTGTGCTCATAAGTGAAATACGCTTCACGCAGGAATTCACGGATGTGAAAATCCTCTTTATGATTATATAAAAGCAGATCCTTCATGTTGATTGTGCCAATTACATTGTCCGTTGTCTCTTCATAAACAGGGAGACGAGTAAATTTGTGTTCACGGAAAATGTCAATCAATTCGTCATAAGAACTCTCTACATCTGCAAATACCACGTTGACACGAGGCACCATAACATCTTTTGCTTTTGCATCGCCCAAATCAAACACGTTGTTAATCATTTCGCGTTCTTCTTCCTCAATGACACCGCTCTCATGGCTTACTTCCACAATAGTACGAAGTTCGTCTTCAGTCATGGCATCTGGTTTTGCGTTTGGGTCCACGCGAAGAACGAAGAGAATGATGCGAGCCAATATATTGATGAGGAAACTTATCGGTGTCAAAACTGTCATAATAAAATGAATTGGATAAGCATATACTAAAGAAAGCTTCTCCGAATTGATAGTTGCGACCGTCTTCGGTGCGATTTCACCGAAAATCAAAATAAGTATCGTGATAATACCGGTTGCTATTGCAACTGCATAGGAGGCAATAGGTCCAACAACATCGCGTGCGAGCTCATAAGCGATTGTTGTGGTTAGTGATGAAGCGGAAAGGTTCACAATGTTGTTGCCGATTAGAATGGCACTCAACATTTTGCCTGAATGCTCGGTTAGCTTCATAACCATCTTTGCGCGTTTGTTTCCATCATCTGCGAAAGAGCGCATTTTGATTTTGTTCACGGTTGTCAGGGCTGTTTCTGCAGAAGAAAAGAATGCAGACAGTCCTAATAAAATAACTAAAATTACTACTTGTAAGCCGACACCTTGCTGGGCGGCACTTTGTATGGCGGCACTAGGGTCCACTGATACATCAACTCCTTTTAAAATTAATTTTATACATACTTGTTTTACTATAACCTATTTCTGTAAAAAATGCAAGAGCACGTTGAATTTCGCGAGAGTTTATTGTATGATGTGATATGGAACATTTCTATTTAGATTTCGAGAATATATGGAGAATATTGAATGAATCCGGAAGTTTATAATCAATTGATTCAAATAATAGATAAAGAGCGTGTACTTGTAGATGAACCGATGAAAAAACATACCACATTTCGTGTGGGAGGGAATGCGGATTTTTTTGTCAAGCCAAGTACAGCTGAGGAAGTCAAGCAGGTAGTAGCACTGTGTAGGAAGGAAAATCTTCCTTATTATATATTGGGAAACGGAAGTAATCTTTTAGTTGGTGATAAAGGTTATCGAGGCGTTATTATTCAGATTTATAAAGATATGAATCAGATTGTGGTCCATGGTGATAGAATTCGTGCGCAGGCGGGTGCATTACTTTCTAAAGTGGGAAGTGTGGCACTAGAAGCAAGTCTTGCGGGATTCGAGTTTGCAGCGGGCATACCTGGAACTGTAGGTGGTGCTGTTATGATGAATGCAGGTGCTTACGGCGGAGAGATGAAAGATATCCTCGCAAATGCTACTGTGCTTACGGAAGAAGGAGAAGTCCTGCAACTGTCTAATGAAGAATTAAAACTGGGATATCGTACCAGTGTAATTGGCAAGAAGAACTATGTTGTGCTCGAGGCAGAATATCAGTTAAAGGCAGGAGATAAGGCAGAAATACGTGCGCAAATGGATGAACTCAAGGAGAGACGTGTGACAAAGCAACCGTTGGAGTATGCAAGTGCAGGAAGCACATTCAAAAGACCAGAGGGCTATTTCGCAGGGAAACTCATACAAGACGCCGGGCTCTGCGGGTTTGAGGTTGGAGGTGCACAGGTTTCAGTAAAACATTGTGGATTTGTGATTAACAAAGGAGACGCCACTGCGGCAGATATTGTAGAACTTATGAATCAGGTTTCCGAAAAGGTATTTCAGGAATTTGGTGTCAGGTTGGAACCGGAAGTGAGACGTTTGGGAGAATTTTAGAAGTTATGAAACAGGAATTGACATTTTCCGGGGAGGTAAAAGAGGAACTTTCCCGACATCAGGCAGAGAAGGAACACTGTCATCTCGCGGAGATTGCGGCCATTATCGGTATGTGTGGCAAGATTTCTATTGACAGCAGAGAGCGTTATTCTATTAAAATGCGCACAGAAAATGTGTCTGTAGCGAGAAAATACTTTACATTATTAAAAAAAACATTTAATATAGATACGGAAACTTTGGTCTCCACTAACAAAAAGAAGGATCATATCACTTATACGGTGATTATTAAGCGGCACGAGGATGCCATGCGAGTGTTGAAGGAGATTAAATTAATAGATAATCATGGTGAGATTTCAGAAGAATTTTCGATTATCAGAAGACCATGTTGTAAACGAGCATATCTCAGAGGTGCATTTCTAGCGGTAGGGTCCATCAGCAATCCGGAGAAATCTTACCACATCGAACTTGTATGTTCCAATCGAAGGAAAGCAAATGAACTTCGCATGTTGATTAATGGCTTTCGATTAGATTCAAAGGTGATACTTCGAAAGAATTCGTATGTGGTATATTTAAAAGAAGGTTCTCAGATTGTAGACTTGTTGAATATCATGGAGGCTCCGATATCTTTGATGAAGATGGAGAATGTGCGGATTTTGAAAGAAATGCGCAATTCCGTGAACCGAAAAGTAAACTGTGAAACTGCGAATATTAATAAGACAGTGTCGGCAGCCGCAAAGCAGGCTGGTGATATCGCGTTTATTCAAAAGACTATGGGGCTTTCGAAACTGCCTGATACATTACAGGAGGTTGCGAGCCTGCGTTTGGCAAATCCGGAAGCATCGCTCAAGGAGCTGGCGGAACTTTGCACGTCAGAAATAGGAAAATCAGGTATTAATCATAGATTGAGAAAATTAAGTGAGATAGCAGAAGAGCTAAGAGAAAACAAGGAGGAACAGACATGGTAAAAAAAACAGTGACAGTTCAGCGTGAGGAAGGATTAGAAGCGCGTCCCATAGCAATGCTGGTTCAGAAGGCCAGTCAATTTTCGAGCAAGGTACATATTGAAGTTGGCGCTAAGAGTATCAATGCAAAAAGTATTATGGGCATGATGTCTTTACGTGTTGTTCATGGGGATGAAGTTGTTGTTGTGACAGAGGGTGCAGACGAGGTGGCTGCAGCAGACGAGATTGAATTATACTTAAAAGCACAATAGGAAGCGATAACGTCAAAGAGCATATGTGCGATATGCTCTTTTTGTTACTCGACATTTTGATGAAAGGGGTAGCGATATGAAGAAGATGTTATTCATATATAATCCGAATGCAGGTAAAGGATTACTGAAAGCAAAGTTGTCGGACGTGCTTGATATTATGGTCAAAGCAGGGTACGAGGTAGTAGTATATCCGACTCAAAGTTATAAGGATGCTTATCGAAAAGTGATTCATATGGATAAAGACTATGATATTATCGTTTGCAGTGGCGGAGACGGTACATTGGATGAAGTTGTGACCGGAATGATGAAACGCGATAAAGAAGACCGTATACCGATTGGCTATATACCGACAGGAACTACGAATGACTTTGCAAACAGTCTTCATATATCACGCGATATTATGGAGGCAGCTGATACTGCAGTACATGGTAAGCCCTTTGCGTGCGATGTAGGTAGATTTAATAAAGATGTGTTTGTCTACGTTGCTGCATTTGGTTTATTTACAGATGTGCCATATCAGACAGACCAGAAACTAAAAAATGCTTTGGGGCATGCAGCGTATGTATTAGAAGGAGTCAAACGTTTGTCAAATGTTCCTTCTTATCATATTAAGATAACAGCAGATGACAGAGTTATAGAAGATGAATTCATGATTGGAATGATAACAAACTCTAAATCTGTTGCAGGATTCCGCAGTATTATGGGGAAAGATGTGAAGTTTGATGATGGTGAGTTCGAGGTGATGTTAATCAAAAAACCAAAGAGTCTCATTGGGCTGCAGGAGATTATCACAGCACTCTTGATAGAAAGTTTTGATACAAAACATATGTATACCTTCAAAGCAAAGGAAATCAAATTGGAATCGAAAGAAGAGATACCTTGGACGCTTGACGGAGAATATGGCGGACAGCATGAAGAGGTTCACATTATAAATAAAAAACAGGCGCTCCAGATTATGATAGAGCGTGAAGATGAGGAGTAGAAGACATGGAAAATAGAGAGAAATTTTCATCGAGATTGGGGTTTATCCTGATTTCGGCAGGATGTGCAATTGGACTTGGTAATGTATGGAGATTCCCATACATAACCGGAAAATACGGCGGAGGCGTATTTGTACTAATTTATTTATTCTTTTTACTCGCAATGGGACTTCCTGTTGTAGTAATGGAATTCGCAATGGGACGTGCCAGTCAAAAAAGTATTACAAAATCTTACGATGTGCTTGAACCGAAAGGAACGAAGTGGCATATTCACAAGTATTTTGCATTTGCAGGAAATTACCTGCTTATGATGTTCTATACAACCGTCGGAGGTTGGATGGTTGCGTATTTCTACAAAATGTTAAAAGGAGATTTTGTAGGTGCTGACAGCGACAAAATTGCACAGATATTTACAGATTTGACATCAAATCGAAATGAGATGATTCTTTGGATGGTTATCATCTCCGTGCTTGGTCTTCTTGTATGTTCGATTGGATTGGAAAAGGGCGTTGAAAAAATTACAAAACCGATGATGCTCTGTCTGTTTGGACTTATGGTTGTATTGATTGTTCGTTCGTTGTCGTTGCCAAATGCAATGGAAGGATTAAGCTTCTATTTAAAACCAGATTTTTCTAAGGTGAAAGAGGCGGGACTTAGTGAAGTGCTTTATGCTGCGATGGGGCAATCCTTCTTTACACTTAGTATTGGTATCGGTTCGCTTTCAATCTTCGGAAGTTATATTGGCAAAGAGCGTTCTCTTACAGGTGAGGCCATCAGTGTTATGGCGCTCGATACAGCAGTAGCAATTATGGCGGGACTCATTATCTTTCCTGCATGCTTTGCATTTGGAGTAAATCCTGGCGAAGGTCCGGGACTTGTGTTTGTAACATTGCCAAATATCTTTAACGGAATGGCAGGAGGTCGTATCTGGGGAACATTGTTCTTCTTGTTTATGACATTTGCGGCATTTTCAACAGTAGTGGCAGTATTCCAGAATATTATTGCATGCGCACGAGACCTCTGGGGATGGTCGCTTAAGAAATCCACATGGGTGAACGGAGCACTTCTCATTGTACTCAGTTTGCCGTGTGTACTAGGCATGACAGATTGGTCATCTTTCCGTCCGCTTGGCATGGACATACAAGGATGGGAAGACTTTATTGTAAGTAACAATTTATTGCCTATAGGTGCATTACTCTACATTCTCTTCTGTACCAGCAGATACGGATGGGGATGGAAGAACTTCATTGAGGAGGCGAATGCAGGAAAGGGTATCAAGTTCCCTGCAAGCAAGGCCTACAAATTTTATTTGACATATATTTTGCCACCTGTAATTCTGGTGCTGCTTGTTATGGCATATGTCACATTGCTCAAATAAGAAAGGCTAAAAATGAAAAAAGTACTTGTATATTGTGGAAAAATGTTTTACAATGTACAAGTACGAGTAAGGCCCGTTGGTCAAGCGGTCAAGACGCTAGCCTCTCACGCTGGAATCAGGGGTTCGATTCCCCTACGGGTCACTAGGGGGACGGAAGGTAGCTTTCGGTCCCTTATTTTTAAAATATTTTACATAAGTGGAGGATTTATTATGTTAGTATCAGCAAAAGAAATGCTTCAAAAAGCAAAAGCAGGTCATTATGCAGTTGGTCAATTCAATATCAACAACTTAGAGTGGACAAAATGTATTTTACAGACAGCACAAGAGTGTAACTCACCGGTTATCTTAGGTGTATCTGAAGGTGCAGGAAAATACATGACTGGTTTTAAAACAGTAGTAGGTATGGTAAAAGGAATGTTAGAAGAAATGAACATCACAGTTCCTGTAGCAATTCACTTAGACCACGGTAGCTACGAAGGATGTATGAAATGTATCGAAGCAGGATTCTCTTCAATCATGTTCGATGGTTCACACTATCCAATCGAAGAAAACGTTGCTAAGACAAAAGAATTAGTTGCAATTTGTGCAGAAAAAGGAATGTCTTTGGAAGCAGAAGTTGGAGCAATCGGTGGAGAAGAAGATGGTGTAATCGGTAAAGGTGAATGTGCAGATCCTAACGAATGTAAAGCAATTGCTGATTTGGGCGTTGACATGTTAGCAGCAGGTATCGGTAACATCCATGGAAAATATCCTGCAAACTGGGCTGGACTTAGCTTTGAAACATTGGACGCTATCCAACAATTAACAGGAGAAATGCCATTAGTTCTTCATGGTGGTACAGGTATCCCGGCAGATATGATTAAAAAAGCAATTGATTTAGGTGTTGCTAAGATTAACGTTAATACAGAATGTCAGTTATCATTTGCAGCAGCAACTCGTGAATACATCGAGGCTGGAAAAGATCAGCAAGGAAAAGGCTATGACCCACGTAAATTATTAGCTCCTGGCTGTGAAGCAATCAAAGCAACTGTAAAAGAAAAGATGGAATTATTCGGTTCTATCAACAAAGCTTAAGAAAAAAGGATTTCAGAAGGTGGAAAAAATTTTCCACCTTCTTTTTTGGCTCTACGCCAAATAGTGGGGGCTGTGCGCAAAAAGGCATTCTGCGTGACAACTAAACACATTATTAAATATACGCTTCGTCTTATTCTTTTCTATCAGAGCAGGAGCTGCGGGAACAAGAGTTTCTATGAATCCCATTCACATGAAGATATTACACTTGCCAAAAGTAAACTCGAAACCAATAGCGCTCTGTGTCTGTAATATATGTGAGATAACCTCGTGAGATTCTGAGAAAAGCCTTGCAACTGCAGGACAGAATATGTGGGTGGCTGGAACAACTGTTTGACCGCAGGGAGTTTTGTAACAGCCACCCTTATATCATCTCTG
>JAFQDE010000045.1 GCA_017416155.1 Tyzzerella sp. | reverse complement strand
TGTGCTGTGCTGTGCCGTGCTGTGCTGTGCTGTGCTGTGAGCAATTATCTTACCATTCATTTTAGATGTCAACTCCTTATACTACATAATCCAACACATTATAGCACACTTCAGCTTATTTTACAACTATATTATATTCACTTTTCGCTTTTCAATTTTACCATTGAACTTATTATATTTTCCAAGAGCATTGAAATAATTATAAATTAGTCTCAGCCCACTGGTTAAGCGTTGTACCTCTTAGTTTAACCCACATATGCGGTTGTAACGGGAGGTTCCTCTTATCAAACGGTGTATGCCACTTATCCCACACAAGTCCTGTAGCTCCCTGCCCTTTAATGTTTATATTTCTTGCATTGGCTCCCAAAGGTATAACCGTACGAAATCCTGCTGTCCTATGGTCACCATTTTGCCCCCATGACTTATCCTCCATTATCTCATTACCATTATTGTCATAGCCTGAAATCTCTTGCCACGATACATAAAACTTAGCTATGTATGCACCCGAATGTTCTAACTTTATTTCTCCACTACTATATTTATCATATGTTTCCTCGATGTATTCTGATGCTCCACCCAAATATGCAACTCTATTATCTTTAAGAAATACCACCTTATAGGATAACGGATATGCCGGGTTACTCTTACTTAGATGAACATCTTTGAAAATTATATTATTTACCGCAGATATGAAATCTGTGTCACCGAAAACACCTTTAAGATTTTCCGCATTTCCTCCCAATTCGATAATCGTACAATTTATATTATTACTGGTGGTAGATGCAGAAGCACTTCCGCTACCATTCGGCTTTACCCCCTTATATGATACGCTGCCGGATAATACAGCTTCCAATTCTTCATTAGAACAATGCGACTCAAACTTAATATATATTTCTCTACCATAAGTAACCGAGCCAACATATGCTGGAGGATTGTCCTCGTTCACACCTACTCTAATTAAATCATCCTTTGTTACGCTCTCGTCAAAGGCATCTCCCGGATGTGCGTACGGCCCTACGGAAGATGTATAGTAAATCTGTTTATATTTAGCAACATAGACCGACTTTTCTCTTCTTTCAATTGCATTAAAGTCAATTCCGAGCTTATTTGCTAAATACCCGACATCACATCCAAATTTCAACTGCATCTGCTTTCTGTCATAAATGATACCACTCTCAAAAGACAGATTTGCCGGAATAATGCAATAGTCTTTATAGTTTTCATACCACTTATCCAATATTAGGTTGGTAGCTGACAATACATTTTCATAGCTTGCTTCAACTATACATGAATTATCCGATGTCATTCCCGGCAAATTAAGCGTTAGTGTAACATTACCTCGTTTTGCACCGATTGCCTGCGCTTTTCCATCAATCAAATCTGTATTTGCACACACCAAACCACCTGTATATACAATATTACGATTTGACTCCGGAATGCTAACATCAAATTCCTCCTCTATGGTACACTTTTTCCTTGTGACCACAACATAAGTGTCGTTATCCCACTCTCCGGATTTAGGCATATAATTACTCACTTTGTTTCCTTCGAATGCCAGAACTTTTTCCGGTTCATATTGCAACCCTGCAATATAATCATTGATTTCTTGATAGTTACTCATAAACCATTACCTCCTTAATATTTTTTACAACATCAGCTTCTTTAGGTATCATTATTCCGTTAAAACCATCCGGTAATAACCCTATCAATTCCAGATTAAGTATCCGTTCGTAATCCTTAATCCCTCTTAATCGTGACTGTAGATTGTATTTCATCTTATCCATATGTACAAACGCATCCTCACATTCAAAATGATATTCAAGAATCTCTTCTATCCTACGAATATCCTGTGCATATTGACATACCACACTATAATGTTCATTTTCAAACTGACACCCACGATTATCCATATACCTGCATCTTTCACCATACAAAGCCTGCATTACACATAATTGAAAGTATTCAAAATACTGCGGATATAGCACGATAAAATCCAGAAATAATTTGTAGTGCTTAAACACATTTTCCGTTTTCATCTTCTCGCCATGTTTTTCAACTGCATCCATAAATTTACTCAATACATTTCCGGCAAGGTAGAACTCTGTACGATTCTCACTATCATTACTTATATAGTTTTTCCTATTACTCTCTTGATAATATATACCCCTTACACCTTCCTCCTTATTGCACAATAATTGAATTGCATGTCCACAATACCTAAGTTCGACAACTACCTCTTCCTTCGCGTTTCTTATGTTTTCCCATTGCCTAGCTAAATCACTTATATTAAGTGCAGCATCAAAGTCAAGCATACATTTTTTATCACTACACTGATTCATAACATTCACCTCTCGTCTTAACATTCACTCCCCAGCAATAATATGAATCCAATTCCCTTCTGTATACCCGATCCTCTTCATGATAATATATACCGTAATACGATTGCGCACATAAATCATATATATGCGTATCCCCAAAAGCATTCGTTCCAAATGCAAAATAGCCTTTTTCCAGCAGTTCCCATTCCCACTTTTGCCAGCACACTTTTATACTATCAATGCCATTTCCAAACGAAAAAAAATTCATTATTTCATAAGTATCTTTTTCGCCATCAGCATATTTCATCAAATAATCCTTACCCAAATATTCATCCAGATTATAATAAATCATTTGAAATAGACCAGACATTCTTGGAAGTACCAAAGAGTATACATCCTTAGAATACTCAAATAGCCTGTCTCTCGAATCATATAGTTTTGCCAAACTACAAGGTTCTGTTTCATCATAGTAACTATTTTTATAATTTACTCCCATTATTTCGCTGTATTGTTTACATGCTCCTGCATGCGGACATGTTGCTTGGTGTAAAAGCGTGTAAACTAACTGCATTTTACATTCAAGACGCTGTAGATTGCCTGTAGGCTGAACGATTATATTTCCATTTTGATTTAACACCGCATTTCCTATATACACATGATGCCACGTCCATCCTGCCCCATGCATATAATGATGTGCATTACCTAGATTCGCTATAGCAAAATCTCTATATCTGCTTCCTGTCATTCTTATATCTACACTCGTTGCCGGGTTTGTAAAATAAGGGGAATATCCCCATCTCCCAAATCGATGTGTATCAATGTCTGCTACATCTGGAATCCTTCCCGTATAAGGATGCGCTTGTCCGATTATTTCATCCATAGAATCCCTCCTCTCGTATTATATTCTAACACTCTATTCGATTACTGCTAAATCGTACATCCGTGGATAGTTCCACGGATGTACGATTACTGTCAATCCTCTTTTTTTATTTTTCTTCCTTAGCAAGCACTGCCTGTGTCATGACACAGGCACAAAATTATCACGAACAGCTATCCGCTGATCGTGACGAATTTTCTCAGGGAAGTATCCCTAACCCTCTTTATAAATTTCTTCTGTTTTCCTCCGGAAGTCCTTGACCTTTTATTAATCCTTTGATAAAATTTCATTTGGATAATTCTATCCAAAATTGAATAACCATTGAAACAAACTGTTGTAAACATCGAAAACTTTACAGCAGTTTTTTTGTACCCATTTTTAGAAAGGAAGTGACCGAATTGGCAAAAAGAAACCGCACAAACCCTGTACAATTTTATCTGAATGATGACGAGCAGTACATACTTGATGAAAAGTTTAAGCTCTCCGGAATGAAAAGTAAATCCGCATTCCTACGCAAACTCATTTTGTATGGATATGTCTACGAAGTGGATTACAGTTATTTGAGAAATTATAATACGGAGCTTGGACGGATAAGCTCAAGTCTGAACCAGATTGCAAAAAGAATTAACAGTACCAACCACATCTACAAGGAAGATATGGACGAAGTAAAGGAGTTGATGAATGAGGTATGGCATACACAAAAATCCATGCTATCAAAGCAACCGTTGATAAAGCGATAGACTACATCTGCAACCCGGAGAAAACGGACGAAAAAATATTCATTTCTTCCTTCGCCTGTTCTCCGGAAACTGCTGCGATTGACTTCAAATATACCCTCGACCATTGCAGAGAAAACAGTCCCAATAAAGCCTATCATCTCATACAGGCTTTTGCTCCCGGTGAGGTTAATTTTGAAGAAGCTCACAGGATTGGACAGGAGCTTGCAGACCGATTATTACAGGGAAAGTATTCCTATGTTGTTACCACCCATATTGATAAAGGTCATGTCCATAACCATATCATATTTTGTGCAGCGGATAACATCGAACATGACAAATACCACGACTGCAAACAGTCCTACTACCACATCCGGAAGCTGAGTGATGAACTGTGCAAGGAACACAATCTCTCCGTCATTATTCCCGGCGAAAATCGTGGCAAAAAATACAACGAATGGGACGCTGACAAGAACGGAACCGCATGGAAACCACAGCTTAGAAAAGACATCAATTCCTGTATCAAATCGGCTTCCACCTACGAGGAATTCTTACTGCTCTTACGAGCAAAAGGTTATGAAATCAAAGGAGAAGAATTTGGAGAAAATGCACCTAAGTATATCTCCTTCCGCCCCTTGGGTAAAGACCGTTTTATCCGGGGCAGCGTAAAATCTTTAGGCAAGGAATATACTAAGGAGCGTATCAGAGAACGCATCGAATTAAAGCGTGAACGAAAGGCAACCATTCCCAAAAGGGACTATGCTTCCCGCAGGCTTGTTGACACTTCCGATGAGAAGTTTCAGACCTCTCCCGGTCTAAAGCGCTGGGCAACCATTGAGAATTTGAAGATAGCTGCACAAAGCTATGCCGAAGCCGAGTCCCTTACCAAATTGGAGCATGAAATCTCCGTAAAAACCGAAGCCGGAAAATCAGCAAAACAGAGCGTTGTGGGATTGGAACACCGTATCAAAGACCTTGCAGAAATCATCAAATATGCCGAACAGTATCGGGCCAATCGCTCCTATCATATCGGCTACAAAAAAGCCAAGAACCCGGACGCATATTTCCGTCGATATGAAAGTCAGATTATCCTCTACGGTGGTGCGAGACGAATGCTTGAACAGGCAGGCATCAACCTAAAATCTTTGAATGTGGACAAGCTGAAAAGCGAATATCAGGAACTGACCAAACAAAAAGACGAGCTTACTTCCACCTATAAAACCTGTGAAAAGGAGGTTCGTGAGCTTAGCCGGAAGTTGGATACTCTTAATCAGTATCTTGGGCGGGATACGCAGAATACGCAAGACCAAAAGAACAAACAGCAGACACTTTAACTTGTCCCATAAACAGAATTATCGCACGTACCGTAGTATGTGCGATAACCTCTGTTCTATGTATTATTTCTGTTCGGCAATCCAACGATTGATAACCTCCAGAAACTCCTTCGGGTGGTTCAACCAATACTCCACATTTTCCATCGGCATACCACTCTCCTTCAGCTTCATGGATAACATCACTTTGCAGTATTGCTCCGGTTCATTCTCCATGAGCCATTGCAGATACTCAACAAACTCATCAAGTGTAATTCCTATATCTACTACACCATCGGCTTTATTTGCTTCTGTTTCATCTAATTTTACACGCATAGCCTTCCAATCAAACTCAGACCAATCCCGACTCCATTTGTGACTATTTTTGTGCTTCTTCTTTCTATCCTCACGCTTCATATCTCCGGAAATGAGTTTTGCATAATCGCAGACCAACTTCCAATATTCATACTCCATGTCATTTAGGTGTGCGGTCAGCTCCTCACCTATAAAGCCCTCACCCTTTGCAGAAATGTGGAAAATAAAAACTCTTCCACTGTCTGCAAATCGCTTAATTGCAAAATACTTTTTATATGGTGCATCGTCCCGTGTTCCATATAGCAGATAGGCTCTTAATATATCGTTTATGTCCTTGTTATACTCCGGGAACACAATCTGTATAATCCCCACTCCGCCACGCTCAAATGTCTCTACCTTAAAGTCATTTTCACTGTACGGATATTCCACTCCATCAGTGATACACATCTGTTCATACAACGCATGAACTAAGCCATTACCATCATCCTTCAACTGATTAAATATCTCTCTTCTTTCTGCTTCTGTGCCTGTGTAAATCAGCCTTGGTAACAGAAAAGCAAATAACTCCGTCCGCATCATATCATGATGACTAAACTGTTCTTTCATCTAACCTCATCCTTCCATATTCGTACATTTGCAGAGCCAATATGCGGGTCATCTCAAACATATCCGTAATTATGCTCTCTACTTCCGCAACTTCATTTTCCTGCAATCTTTCGCATAAATTACGCTTCTCAAGGTAAACCTGTTCATATAACACTGCACAGCGTTCCCCATCTGCAAATTCATCCTTAATCGCAGCTCTTTCCGCTTCAAGTATTTCATCTTTCATAACCTGTCCGGTCATTAAATCATAAATTCGTTCCTTGTCCATCATAATCCTCTCCTTTGTCTCACTTTTACAACCGATTTTACATTCGTTTTCATATAAAATCAATAGGAAGTGGTGCAAAAAGTGAGACAATTAACCGACAGCATTCGACAGAAAGGAAGTTTTTTTATGCCAAAACCTCGTACTACATCCGGCGGTAAAAATCTGATAAGTGAGCGACTTGTCGAACTTCGCAAGCAATACAACCTATCACAGCGTGACTTATCACGCAAGCTCCAGCTTGCCGGATACGACATAGACAAAAATGTAATTACAAGAATTGAAACCAACAAACGCTATGTAACTGATATTGAATTACAGGCATTGTCCGAAGTATTCAGTGTATCTTGCGATTTTCTCATCAAAGGAGAGCAATAAAAAAGTGGGATAGCCAGCCACAAGCCAGCTACCCCGCTTTTATTTTACTCTGCTGCTTCCAACACTACCTCTGCAAACTCTTCATCGGTCATGTTCTGAAGCTTACCTATTACCCGGTTCGCAAGTTCCTCCATATCCTTATCGTCCAGATGTGGCAGAACCCGGCCAATATCTTC
>JAFQDE010000044.1 GCA_017416155.1 Tyzzerella sp. | reverse complement strand
TGATTTTTTTACTAACGAAATTGCTTCTGCTTTGTCGTAAAGATTTCCTCTTTCGATAAGTTTCGCAGCTTCTTGATATTTCTTTCCTCTTTTCATATTCAATAACCTCCTAGTGGTAATATCGGGAGCGAGCCCTCCCACGTTTTAACATGTTTACAATTACTCAGCTACTTTTACACCCATGCTACGGCATGTTCCAGCGATCATGCTCATAGCAGCTTCTACTGATGCAGCGTTTAAGTCAGGCATTTTCAATTTTGCGATTTCTTCTAATTGAGCCTTTGTGATTGTAGCTACTTTTGTTTTGTTCGGAACACCTGAACCTGATTTAAGTCCGCAAGCTTTCTTAATTAGAACAGCTGCCGGTGGTGTCTTTGTGATGAAGCTAAAGCTTCTGTCATTGTAAACCGTAATAACTACAGGGATAATTAAATCTCCTTGATCTGCAGTTCTAGCATTGAATTGTTTCGTAAATTCAACGATGTTTACACCGTGTTGTCCAAGTGCAGGACCTACCGGTGGAGCCGGAGTTGCTTTTCCAGCTGGAATTTGTAATTTAATATAACCTTGTACTTTCTTTGCCATTTTGTGTACCTCCTTGTGGTATTTGCGGGGATTTCCCTCCCACTTATTTTGTTACATTTTTTTAACTTCTGAGAATTGAATCTCAACTGGGGTCTCGCGACCGAACAGTTCTACATTGATTGTCAGAGTTTGCTTCTGCTTATTAACTTCCTTGACCATGCCGACTGTGTCTTTCCATGCTCCGGAAGTAACCACAATCGTTTCACCGATTTCGTAGTTTGAAACAACCTCTGCATCCATAATTCCTAAAGCATCAATCTCTGCCTCTGTAAGCGGAACCGGTTTTGATCCCGGACCAACGAATCCGGTAACTCCTCTGGTATTTCTTACAACATACCATGTGTCATCATTCATAATCATATGAATCATAACATATCCCGGAAACATCTTTTTAAGTGATGCCTTTTGCGCTCCGTTCTTGAGTTCTACAACCTCTTGCATCGGAACTCGTACTTCTAAGATTTGATCCTCAAGGTGTCTGTTTTCAATTGTCTTATCAATGTTTGCTTTTACTTTGTTCTCATACCCCGAATAAGTATGAACAACATACCATTTTGCTTCTGACATAAAATCACCTTTCTACTCGTCGCAGCCTGTTATCTTACTAAGAAATCAATGCCGTATTGAATTAATGCATCAACAACTGCAATGATTGCTCCCAGGATAACAGAACATGTGATAACTGCTACCGTCTGTTTTGCAAGTGTTTTTTTATCCGGCCAAATGATTTTCTTAAACTCTGCTTTAAGACCTTTGAACCAGTTTTTCTTTTTTGGTTTTTCTACTGTAGTTTCAGACATAACATTCACTCCTTTCAACGATACTATTTCGTTTCTTTGTGTAATGTGTGTGACTTACAGAACTTACAGTATTTCTTTGTCTCCATACGTTCAGGATGATTTTTCTTTTCCTTAGTAGTATTGTAGTTACGTTGTTTACATTCTGTACATGCCAATGTTATTCTTGTACGCACAACTTCCACCTCGCTTTTTTTAAATAGATTAACGTGTTACACGGTAGTTTGCGAGACTACCTAATTTTAGGCATAAAAAAAAGACCTACTTCCATTCGCCCGTATATCTTACCATAGTTAGAAATTGGAGTCAAGCATTTTTTATAGTTCTTTTTCAGTTCAGCCATGAAGCTCGAATCCGCTTCGCTACTTCTCGCTCCGGCAGAACGCCATATGACAAAAATCAGAAGCAATCATTTACGTGCAAGCACGACATTTCGCTTCTAATTTTTGTCGCATGGCTGAACTGAAATGGAATATTCTGTCACTTTTTGGTAATTTTGAACATTTTCTAACTTTTTTTCACGAATTTATAGCCAAAATAACCAAAAAGAGCTATAATAATTTTAGTTAAAGAGAAAGAGAGGATTCGTCATGAAGAAAAACAATATGTTAGCGATGATTCTGGCGGGGGGCCGTGGATCTCGTTTGCATGACTTAACTAACAAAGTGGCCAAACCGGCCGTTTCATACGGTGGCAAATATCGCATCGTAGACTTCCCACTCAGCAACTGTGCCAATAGTGGAATTGATATTGTTGGTGTGTTAACACAATATGAATCAATTCTATTAAACAGCTATGTGGCTGCCGGAGGTCGTTGGGGACTCGATGCTAAAGATAGCGGTGTATTTGTATTACCGCCTCGCGAAAAAGCGGACGCCAACTTAGATGTGTATCGTGGTACTGCAGATGCTATTTCGCAAAACATCGATTTTATCGATGCTTATGAACCGGAATATGTGTTGATTCTTTCCGGCGACCACATTTACAAGATGGACTACGCCGATATGCTTTCTGAACACATCGAGAATAATGCTGATGCAACGATTGCAGTTATTGAGGTTCCTATTAAGGAAGCAAGCCGTTTTGGTATTATGAATACCAACGAGACTGGACGCATTGTAGAGTTTGAAGAAAAACCATCGGTTCCAAAAAGTAATCTTGCTTCTATGGGTATCTACATATTTACATGGAAACTACTTCGTCAGATGCTTGTGGAAGATATGGAAAAAGAAGATTCTAACCATGATTTTGGTAAAGACATCATTCCTGCCTTATTAAACAATGGTGGCAACTTGTTTGCATACAAATTTAAAGGTTATTGGAAAGATGTGGGAACTATTGATTCTCTTTGGGAAGCAAATATGGATCTGTTAGATGGCAACAACGAACTTGATTTGGGTGATTCTAGTTGGAAGATTTATACGGAAGACATAACCACATTACCTCAATACATCGGAGCAAACGCCAAAATCAAACGCGCTTACATCACACAAGGTTGCGTGATTAACGGCGAAGTAAAAAACTCTGTATTATTTACGGGAGCAAAGGTTGGAAACGGAGCAAAAGTTCTTGATACCGTATTAATGCCGAATTCCGTTGTGGAAGACGGTGCCGTAGTCAATCGTGCTTTGATTGCTGATGGTGTTAAAATTGGCAAAGGTGCAATTGTCGGAAGTGCAGACAGTGAAAATATTTTATTAGTAGCAGCTGATATAAAGGGGGTAGAATAATATGGCAAAAGCATTTGGAATTGTTAATACATCCGGAAATCATATCTGGGTGGAAGGAATGCAGGACTACCGCCCAATTGGTGCTTTCTCCTTCCTTGGAAGATATCGCATCACAGACTTCCCTATTTCTAACATGAGTAACAGTGACATTGACCGTATTCAGGTATATGCCGGTTCAAACCCGCGTTCTCTCATCGAACACCTCGGAAGCGGACGTCACTACAATATCAACTCAAAGAGAGGCAAGCTTCAGATTCTGTTTGCAGAGAGTCAAGCTAAGAATGATATCTATAATACAGATATTGCTGCTTTCTGGGAGAATTTAGACAGCATCCAGAAAATGAAAGAAGAATATGTTGTCATTGCTCCTAATCATATGATTTATGTAATGAGCTTTAGAAAATTGTTGAAAGAACATGAGAAGTCAGGTGCAGACATTACACTTCTGTATCATTCCGTCGATAACGCCAATACAGATTATCTCAACTGTAATTACCTTACTCTGAATCGTCAGAATGGTGTGTTATCAGTATCTACTAACAGGGGTACTGAACCAAACAGAGATATCTTTATGGATACTTATGTAATGAAGAAGGACTTATTCATTGAACTGATTCAAAGAGCAAGAGCTCTGTCATCTATGTACACATTGGCTCAGATTGTCAATATTCAATGCGAGGAGCTTGATATTCGCGGATATAAACACGAGGGGTACTTCGCAGCAGTCACAAACTTCAAAAGCTATTATGACGCTAACATGAAGATGATTGATTACGAAAACACAAAAGAACTGTTCCTTCCTGAATGGCCAATTTATACACGTACAAACGATTCTTGTCCGACACAATACTGCGAGACAGCCAATGTAAAAGGCTCTGTAGTTTCCAATGGTTGTGTTATTGAAGGTACTGTTGAGAATTCTATTATTGGTCGCGGCTGTGTGATTAAGAAGGGAACTGTGATTAAGAACTCCATTATTTTGCCAAGTTCGCGCGTAGACGAAAATATTCATGTTGAGAACTATGTAGTCGGAAAACATTCAAAAGTAATTCACTGCAAAGAGTTGATTGCTGATGTCGATACACCTGGTTATGTAAGACGTGGAGATACATTGTGATTATAGAAAAACTAATTAGGAGAGTTACCTTATGGCAACTCTCCTTCTTTGCGCACAAACCCTACGATTTCACGTAGGAGTTCTGTTTCAGGTTATGAAATTAGTCTTCTGTCTTCTTATCCCAATACGTACAATCAGTTCTTCCTATCACATCAGATGTAAATGGCGTTCCATCGTTCTTCTTATAGTGCTTTGTTGCACGGAACACATATTTCGCACCCACATACACAATCGGTACGTTAAAGTACACAATCAGAATATTCCCCAAATCCGAAAATGCCCAAAGGTTGCCGAGTTCCAAACCTGCAATATTGCAAAGAATACCAAACGCCGCTACGAATAGACATATCCAACGAACAAATGTAATACACACCTTCGATGTGCTGATGCGGTTTGCAACAATCTCTGAAAAACTAATCATTCCAATCAAGCAGGTGTATGCAAACAAACAAAAGCAAAGACTGACAAGCACCGACATCACTGCATTAAGTGCCGTTCCCGGAGTCAACGCCGCTACAGACTCTGTAAACATAGGAAGTTTATCTAATGCAAACCACGCTTCTCCTCCGTCACCGAGCCAACAGTGTGCCATAACAACTACGAATCCGGTAAGTGTACAGATAACAATCGTATCTAAGAATACACCAAGAGAAGACACAACACCTTGCTCGCAAGGATGCTCTGCATCTGCCGCTGCAGCAGGCATGGTGATTGTACCTTGACCGGCCTCATTTGACATAAGACCACGCTTCACCCCTTGCGCTAATACCGTTCCGAATGCACCACCGAAAATCGCCTCCGGTGTGAATGCACCGCCAAACACGGATTTGAAGAAAAATGGAATCTGCGTGAAATTAATCAATATCAAGGAAACAACCGTAAGTACATATACTACCGCCATCACTGGGACCATCTTGTCTGTCCATTTGGTTACTTTCTTGATTCCACCAAATGCAATGACTGCTGTCGCCACAATCACAATTGCTCCTACTATGTAGTAAAGAAGCGCATCGGGAGCTATTGTAGTTCCCGTTACTGTCTCTGCAATTCTCCCCACCGAAGATACAACATTGAATCCCTGTGCAGGAAGACAGCACAGTGCATACAAAATATATAATACAGATAAGAATATTCCTATCCACGCTTTGTTTCCTAAAAGTTTTCGTCCATAAAATGGTAATCCGCCTACGAACTCGTCATCCTTTTTCTCTTTGAAAATCTGTGCCAATGTTCCTTCCATATAAGCTGTTGCCATTCCAAAGAATGCTGACACCCACATCCAAAAAAGTGCTCCCGGACCGCCAACTGCAATTGCGCCGGTTACACCGATAATGTTTCCCGGACCCACGCGCATCGCCGTACTCAAGAAAAATGATGCCAGTGGTGAAATCCCTGTCTTCGCATTTCTCTTCTCAACCAGTGTTTTCACACCCCTTTTAAAATGTGTCACCTGAATAAATCCCAATTTAAAACTGAAAAAAAGCCCGGAACCAATCAATACAATAATCGCCAACGAAAGATTCCCGAGTAATGGAATCTTCGCATACCATTCAAAATTCGTAGGGAAATCCCAAAGAAAATCTGACACGGGCGTTACAAAACTAAAGATGTTATTGATAGCTTCAAAAATTGCTTTCATAGTGCATTCCTCTTTTCAATAATATATTTTATTATAACATTCTTGTGATGGGTTTACAATTAGAAGAATGTGAGAGAATATATTTATAAGAAGGGAAGTGATGGTTGTGAAAAATAAAAATATAAAAACATATCTAATAGACTTGCTTGCAGATATCATAGGAAGCCTATCTATCTCCGTTGGTGTCTATAACTTTGCAGCTGCGTCGGGATTTCCTGTGACGGGTGTGTCTGGGATTTCATTGGTTTTCTATTATTACTGGCACCTGCCTATTGGTTTGATGACAATGGCCCTCAATATTCCGATTATTTTAATATGCGGAAGAATTCTCGGTATCAAATTTATGTTGCGTTCATTCAAGACAATGCTTATATCCTTGTTTTTTATGGATGTGGTAGCACCGCTTTTGCCGGTATATCAGGGCGAACTGATACTCTCCTGTATATGTATGGGAATCTTCTCAGGGGTGGGATACGCTCTAATTTACATGCGGGGTTCATCCACGGGCGGAAGTGATTTTATAACTATGGCAATACGCGCAAAACGACCACATCTGTCACTCGGCAGAATTATTGTGACACTGGATTTTTTTATTCTGCTCTTCTGCGGATTGTTAATGGGTGGAAATGTAGACAAGATTATCTATGGGCTCATCGCGGCATATATTGTTTCCGTTGTAGTAGATAAAGTGATGTATGGGCTTGATGCAGGAAAGGTATCACTTATTGTAACGGAACACGGGAAAGAGATTTCAGGGAAGATCTATGAACTTACCGGACGCGGTGCAACCTTGCTCAGAGGTTCCGGAAGCTATTCACAAGACGATAAACAGGTTGTCTTATGTGCCTGCAGTTATAAACAGATGCATGTCATGCAACGCGCTGTAAAGGAAGTGGATAAAAATGCATTTATGGTTATCATGGAAGCAAATCAAGTGAGAGGTCATGGGTTTAAACCTCATTAAATTATCTTAAGAAAATGTCTGCAGAATACACAGGCTGCTTTACCCATTGTTTAAAGTTCTCCGGTACTTCCCAAATCCCAACATAGTCTCGACAGGACATATTTATCTCTAATATCCTTTGTCGCTTCAAATGTAAGTGGCAATATGGCTTCGTCAACTCCTATTTCTTGTAATGATTTAGGTGCTCCTATCTGTTCAAACAATTTCTCGAGTGCTTCAGATGAAGGGAGTTCTTCTTTTATAATTTGTAGGATTTCATCCCAATGATTGATGATAAAATCCAATCGTACCTTATGGCTCTCTTTGTTATATTTCTGTTCCTTTGCTTCTAATGCAATCATGCTGTCAGCTGCCTTACCAAGAAACTCTTTGAGTACAACACTCCACTTATCATAATCGAACTCATCGACATAGTTCAGCGCTCTTTGACGGTCCGGTGTAATCTCAATCAGCTTCTCATACATTTTTACTATAATCAATGTTGCAACTCCACATTGTATTCCGTGAAGTGCTACAGGATGTCCGAATTCAGCACCTCGCATATCCCATACATGTGACATATAATGCTCGCACCCGGAAGCCGGACGAGATATGCCTGCATATTTCATTGCCACACCACATACAACCAAGCCCTCAAAAACGGCTTTAACAGCCTCCTTGTCTCTCTGAAGCAAACCGGCAGCATTGTCTACGCAACGTTTCAAAGAACTCCTTACAAGTTTTGCAATTTCTTCACAATAATACTCTCCATTGATAAGTGCTGATATTCTCCATTCACAGATGCTTACATATTTTGCGAGCATATCACCTAACCCGGAAATCATAAGTTTCATCGGTGCCTCACAAAGCACATCCAAATCTCCGATAATCACATCCGCGCACTTACTCGGAAGGGAGATTTTTAATCCATTTCTTGTCATGGATGAGGTTGCTGATGCATAACCATCCATTGATGGTGCGGTAGCCACAATAATATAAGTCTTATTTGATACATTTGCAACAATTTTACTGATATCATTTATAACGCCTGAGCCCACACCAATGATAACATCACAGTCTGCTTCGTAATGCATAATCGCAAGACCGACGTTTACTTCATTCGGCTCTAATTCATCTGCTTGGAAAATGTAACTTGCGACAACCATCTCTTCTTTCTTTATGATTTCTTCCACAGCTTTTCCCGCTGCGATGTATGTATTCTTGTCTGCAAGAAAAAATACTTTTTTCGTATTATATTTTTTTAATATCTGTGGAATTTCTTTTAACACACCTTCTCCTATCATTACTTCTGAAGAAAATGTATGCTCTTTCCCACATTTGCAATTTTTTTGAATTTCCATTTTATCACCTCCGGCTTCCCTTAAATCAATATCTTCTCAACAAGTTCAGGAGCAACCAATACATCACCTATGCAAGAACAAACAATGCTAAAAAATTGAAGGGATTGCACCACTGGCATTTTGAAAACAAAGGGAAAATCCAAATTAGATTTCCCCTTCGCAAATCGTTCATGATTATCTCTGCACTCTTGCTCCGGCTCCGCCCATGATAGCCTCTACTTCTTTTTTGCTGGCCATGGTTGTGTCACCTGGAGTTGTCATGGCGAGTGCACCGTGAGCTGCACCATAATTTACAGCTACTTCTGCATCGCCTGTTGTCATAAGACCATAGATAAGACCTGATGCGAAGGAATCTCCGCCACCTACACGGTCCATAATCTCAAGGCCTTTGTAATCTTTTGCTTTGTAGATTTCTCCGCCTGCCCAGCAAAGTGCTGACCAGTCATTCACTGTAGCAGTCTTCACTTCACGAAGCGTGGTCCCTACAGCCTTGAAGTTTGGATATGTCTTCACTGCTTCGTTAATCATCTTTTTGTATCCTTCGATGTTTAACTCTTTGAGGTTTTCATCGTTACCTTCGATTTCAAATCCGAGGCAAGCTGTGAAGTCTTCTTCATTACCAATCATAACGTCAACGTATTTTGCAATCTCTTTATTTACTTCCTGTGCTTTCGCATGTCCACCAATTGCACTCCACATAGATGGACGATAGTTGAGATCATAAGACACGATAGTTCCGTACTTTTTAGCTGTCTTGATTGCTGCAAGCACAGTTTCACAAGATTGTTCAGACAAAGCAGCATAGATACCACCTGTGTGTAACCAACGAACTCCTAGTTCACCGAAGATATATTCAAAATCAAAGTCTTCCGGTGTTGCTTTTGAGATGGCTGTGTTTGCACGATCTGAGCATCCTACTGCACCACGAATACCGAAACCTCTCTCTGTAAAGTTCAGTCCGTTACGGCAAGTTCTTCCGATACCATCTGTCTTCATCCATTTAATTAAGGATGTGTCAACCCCACCCTGAAGGATAAAGTCTTCCATTAGCATACCAACTTCGTTATCAGCAAATGCTGTAATAACTGCTGTCTTAAGTCCGAAACATCTTCTAAGTCCACGTACTACATTATATTCTCCGCCACCTTCCCAAGCTCGAAACTGTCTTGCTGTACGGATACGTCCTTCGCCCGGATCGAGACGAAGCATTACTTCTCCTAATGATACTGCATCGAATTTACATTCTTCTGCCGGTCTTAAATTTAAATTCATAATCGTTCTCCTTAACCTCTGATTTCTTTCACGAGTGCTACTGCCTCTGCAGTCATCTCTTTAATCTTATCAAACTCACCTGCTGCCACCAAGTCACCTTTTACCATCCAGCTTCCGCCACATGCGACAATTTTCTTGAATCCAAGATACTCTGCAAGGTTCTTTGCGCTCACACCGCCTGTCGGCATAAATCTCGCCTTTGGAAATGCTGCTGACAGTGCTTTGAGAGTTGCAACCCCACCATACTGCTCAGCTGGGAAGAATTTAATTACTTCCAAGCCTCGTTTGACAGCCTGAATAACCTCAGAAGGTGTTACACATCCAGGTAAAACAACAATACCCTTTGAAATACAGTAATCTACAATTTCAGGGTCAAATCCGGGACTAACGATGAACTTAGCACCAGCTCCCACTGCACGGTCAACCTGCTCAATGGTAAGAACTGTTCCCGCACCAATTAACATTTCCGGAAATTGCTCTGACATAATGCGGATTGATTCTTCTGCCGCTTCTGTACGGAAGGTTACTTCTGCACATGGAAGTCCGCCTTCACAAAGCGCTTTTGCAAGCGGAGCCGCATCTTTTGCATCATTTAAAACAACTACCGGAACAACACCGAATCCTTCAATTCGTTTCAACATTTCGCTCATTTTCATTTCCTCCTATAAGTCAAATCCAAAGTATCTCACCGCATTATTATAAGAGATACCTTTTACAATCTTCTCTAACACTTTATAGTCAGCCGGATACTCTCCATTTTCAACCCAGCCTCCGATTAGCTCACACATAATTCTTCGGAAATATTCATGTCTTGTGTATGACAAGAAGCTTCTTGAGTCTGTAAGCATACCGATAAAATTACCTAAAAGTCCAAGGTTTGCCAAGGATACCATCTGTTCAATCATACCTGTCTTGTTATCATTGAACCACCATCCACTACCTTGCTGAATCTTACCGATTGCTTCTGTTCCCTGGAAGCATCCGATGATTGTTCCGATTGCAGCATTGTCTGTTGGATTCAGGCTGTAAATGATAGTCTTAGGAAGTTCATCTGTCACTACGAGTGCATTGAGATAATCTGCCACCTCTGCTGACGGTGCGTATGTGCTGATGCAGTCTACGCCTGTGTCTGGTCCGAGACTATTGTAAATCACGTGGTTGTTATCACGTTTTGCACCATAGTGGAGCTGCATTGCCCAGCCTTTTTTGCTGTATGCTCTTCCCATTTCAATCATGTATGCTGTCTTGAATTTTCTCATTTCTTCGATGCTTGCCATCTCACCTGCAAGTCTCTTTGCAAAAATGTTTTCAATCTCTTCTTCTATCGCCGGCTCATACATGATGTATTCCAAGCCGTGGTCAGAGATCTTACATCCAACTTCCTCGAAAAAATCCATTCTTACCTGAAGTGCTGCAAGAAGGCTCTTGAAGCTGTCAATCTTCACCCCGCTCACTGCAGCAAGTTTTGAAAGATAGTCAAGGTAGTCCGGTTTTTCAAGGTTCATGGCCTTGTCAGGTCTCCAAGTTGGAAGCACCTGTACATCAAATGTATCATCCTCTTTAATCTTCTTGTGCCATTCCAGAGAATCGGCCGGATCGTCTGTTGTACAGAGAAGCGTAACATTTGACTGTCTGATAATATTTCTAACCGTCATTCCGTCTTCCTGCAATTTTGCATTGCAGAGATTCCAAACCTCTTCTGCTGTTTCTCCGTTTAAAGTTCCCTCATATCCGAAGTATGTCTTTAATTCCAAATGGCTCCAGTGATAGAGTGGGTTACCAATTGCCATCTCTAATGTCTCTGCCCATTTTTGAAATTTCTCACGGTCTGTTGCATCCCCTGTGATGTATCTCTCTTCAATACCGTTGGAACGCATTTGACGCCATTTGTAGTGATCTCCGCCAAGCCAAACCTGTGTGATGTTCTCGAATTTTCTATCTTCGTAGATTTCCTGCGGATTGATATGGCAGTGGTAGTCAAGCACTGGCATTACCGCTGCATACTCATGATATAATTTCTTTGCTGTCTCAGTTGACAGCAGGAAATCTTTATCCATAAATGCTTTCATTGCACTTCACCTCATGTCTTTATATGATTTATACGTATTTTTTTAGTGTCGCTCTTACAGCACCAGGTCCTGCAATCATCTCTGCAAGGTGATCCGCAACCTTTTCAGCCATTCCAACTTCATAAAGGTTCACACCCCAGATCTTAGCATCTTTAAGAAGCGGTTTCACTGCTGCTTCCACATCAACCGATTTGCCAAGTTCAAGTCCTGCTACATAAGGACAAACTGACTCAAGCAGTGGGTCCGGGCTAAGTTCAAACTTTTCACCATTATCATTTACGCCCATAAGGTATCTGAGCCATCCTGCAAATACGAGCGGAATCAACTTGAGGTCTGCCACATCCAATTTGTCATCTGCAGCGTAAGCCTTTATTGTCTCACCGAAACGAATTGCAAGCTTCTGAGAAGTATCGGTTGCAATACGCTGTGGTGTGTCAGGCATAAATGGGTTCGGAATACGTACATTCAGTACTGTGTCGATGAATTCCTTTGGATCAAGAACTCCCGGATTAACGACTACCGGAAGACCTTCTACATATCCAACAGTCTCTACCAATTTCTTGAGCTCTGCATCTTTCATTTCTTCGGAAATCTTGTCGTATCCCAAGATACATCCGAAAATTGCAAGACAGGTGTGAAGTGGATTCAGACAGGTACATACCTTCATCTTCTCTACCTTATCTACAGTCTCACGCTCTGTGAACATCAGACCGCCTTTTTCAAGTGCTTCATGTCTTCCATTCGGGAACGCGTCTTCGATTACAAGGTATTCTGTCTCTTCTGCATTTACAAATGGAGCTACCCATGTGTTCTTAGAAGTGACAACCGGCTCTAACTCTTCGATTCCATCTGCTTTGAGAATCTTCTCTACAGATGCGTCCGGTCTTGGAGTAATCTTATCAATCATAGACCAAGGGAATGAAACCTTGCTCTTATCATTTATATAATCTCTGAATCCGGCATCTACCACGCCGTTTTCAGCCCATTTCTCTGCAAATGTGCGAATCGCAGCATATAATTTATCACCATTGTGTGAACAATTGTCCATACTTACCATAGCGATTGGTTTGCGACCTGCTTCGTATCTTGTATATAAAAGTGCTGCTACTTTACCCATATAGCTCATTGCTTTTACAGGACCGTTTGCAAAATCATCTTCCACACCCGGAAGCGGTTCTCCTTTACCATTCACAAGGCTGTAACCTTTTTCTGTAATTGTGAAGGATGCCATCTGAAGAGAATCTTTTGCAAAGATTTCTTTGAGGCGTGTCCAATCTGTCTCATTTTCAGAGTTAACAGTAAGTGATTCTACTACAGAAGCAATAACAGTCTTTTCTACTGTTCCATTTGCTTTTAAAGTTACAAGAAGGTTGTAATCATCATGTGGATGATTCATTTTCTCAACGATTTCGTAGTCATAACCTTCTGCCACAACAAGTCCTCTGTCAAGAAGTCCCGCGTTGAGGAGATTCTGCACTACATTTGCCTGAAATGCACGGAAAATATTACCCGGTCCAAAGTGAATCCAGAATGGATTCTCTTTGGTTGCTTTTGTTACAGCTTCTCTGTCAAATTGAGGAAGAGCATAACCTTTTTCTTCCCATTGTTTTCTATCTAAAAGTCCTCTTGCATTTAATTTCATTATCTGTTTGCCCCCTTCTCAATTGCTTCCCAAAGCCCTTGAAGGTATGTTGCTCCAAGTGCTCTGTCATATAATCCGTAACCCGGCATTGCAACCTCACCCCAAATACTACGTCCATGGTCTGGTCTAATTGGTCCGTCGAATCCGATATCATAAAGTGCTTTCATAATTTCGTACATATCGAAAGTCCCTTCCCAAGAAATGTGTGGTGCTTCCTGGAAGTTTGTCGGTGTGATGAACTTGAGGTTACGAACATGTGCAAAGTGGATTCTTCCCTTTAAGGAACGAATCATATCCGGAAGGTCATTCTCTAAATTCGTTCCGTAAGAACCTGAGCAGAAGGTAACACCATTGTGTGGGTTATCTACCATTTTCATCATACGAAGGATGTTTTCTTTGTTAATGATGATACGTGGAAGACCAAATACGCTCCAAGCCGGATCGTCCGGATGAATCGCCATGTTGATATCGTATTTATCACATGTAGGCATAATTCTTTCAAGGAAATATTTAAGGTTCTCGAATAATTTGTCATCATCAATATCTTTGTACATTTCGAAAAGTTCTTTTACACGTGCCATTCTCTCAGGCTCCCAACCCGGCATAACTGTTCCGTTCATATCGCCTGCGATAGATTCGAACATTTTCTCTGGGTCAAGAGCATCTACTGCTTCTTGTGTATAAGCAAGTGCTGTTGAGCCGTCTTCCAATTCACGAGCAAGCTCTGTTCTTGTCCAGTCAAATACTGGCATGAAGTTGTAGCATACCATGTGAATGTCTTCTTCGCCTAAGTTTTCCAAACATTTGATATAATTGTCGATATACATATCTCTGTCCGGTGCACCTGTCTTAATTGCATCGTGTACATTTACACTCTCAATACCTGCAACGCGAAGTCCAGCTGTTTCTACTTCTTCTTTCATCGCGCGGATTGCTTCGCGTGTCCACACTTCACCCGGTTGTGTATCGTAAAGAGTTGTGATAACTCCTCTCACACCCGGAATCTGACGAATCTGCTTTAAAGTAACAGTGTCGTGTTTTGATCCATACCATCTTAATGTCATTTCCATAAGTCATTTACCTACCTTTTCTTATTCTATTATTCTCGTTTCTATCTTCTGTTCTCTAATGATTTCATTATAAAAATTTCTTGTCAAAAAAACAATTGAACTACTTGTTGTATACATTGCAAAAGTTGTGATTACATGCTATAATTTCCTTACATCAAACTATTTATGTCGTTGGCAAACGACGATACAGCGGAGAACCTTATGAGAAAACGATTGCAAACAGCCTTCCAACCGAGACAATATATGCTATCAAAAGATTTTGAACTTTATTATTATGAAGATCGTGCACTCCCAAAAGTAGATCTGCACCTACACAATTACTATGAATTTTGCTTTTTTTTGGAGGGCGATATTGAGATGCAAGTAGGCAATGAGTTGTATTCCATCCTTACCGGAGATATTATGCTCATTCCACCGAACCTTTCCCACCGTTCCATTATTAAAAGCTATGAAAAACCATATCGTCGCTTTGTGTTTTGGATTAGTCAGGAATATTGCAATCACTTACTTCAATCTTCCCCAGATTATGCCTATATTATGCAATATACGGAAACTCAAAAGTGCTATATTTTTCACACAGACCAGATGCAATTTCACTCGGTGCAATCTAAATTTTTGCGCATTTTAGAGGAAATGCACGCCAACAAATTCGGCCGCGATGCCCAGATATCGATCTGTATCAACGACTTAATCCTTAGTCTCAATCGTTTGGCATATGAACAGAACACGCCAAAGCGAAAGAATTCTGAATATATTCTCTACCAACAGCTTGCAGAATATATCGAGGACCATCTGGAAGAAGATTTGTCTTTGGATATGTTGGCGAAAAAATTCTTTGTCAGCAAATATCATATTGCGCATGTATTCAAAGATAACATTGGTCTTTCCATTCATCAGTATATTACTAAAAAAAGATTGAATCTTTGTCAGGAAGCCATCTCCGGAGGAATGAGTATTACAGATGCCTATCATCAGTTTGGGTTCGGAGACTACTCAAGCTTCTATCGGGCATTCAAAAAAGAATACGGAATTTCTCCGAAAGATTATCGGGATATGCAGATTGACCTTGGCTCCCCAAATGCTTATACTGAATAAAAAATATATTCTACGGCAACTGCCATATAGAAAGATTTAGGAGGTACATAATGTCACTTGTAAAATATATAGATAGAAAACATACAAACTGTGAAAAATGGGACGGTCTTATCGACATGTATGGTCGGGACAACCTACTTGCCATGTGGGTAGCCGATATGGATTTTCAAGTTCCGGACTGCGTAATATCGGCTCTGCAAACTTATGTAACACAGGGAGCCTTCGGATATTACAGAACCCCAGATTCTTATTACGAAGCGTTTATTAATTGGGAGAAAAATCAACATGGATTTGAAGTACAAAAAGAATGGATTCGATTTTCTCCGGGTGTCGTAAGCGCATTTTACTGGATTGTACAGTTTATGACTGAGCCGGGCGACGCAGTTATTGTGACAACTCCGGTTTATTATCCGTTTATGAACTCCATCAAAGACAACGGTCGTACATTAATTACCTGTGATTTGGTCAACACCAACGGTACATATTCGATTGACTTTGTGGATTTTGAAAAGAAAATCGTTGAAAATGATGTAAAGTTATTTATTCTCTGTTCACCACACAATCCGGTTGGGCGTGTGTGGACTTGTGATGAATTGAAAACGTTGTTTGACATTTGTCGAAAACATAATGTTTTTGTAATCTCAGATGAGATCCACCATGACCTCGTATATAATGATAATAACCATATTCCATCGCTTGCGGTCGGTGATTATGATGATATGATGATTATGCTGACGGCACCATCGAAGACCTTTAACTTGGCTGCATGTCAGAATTCCGTAATCGTAATTCCGGATAAACAGATTCGTGAAAAATGGGACGTTTTTACAGGAAATTTACGTGTTACAAACGGAAACTCCTTTGGATATATTGCTGCCGAAGCCGCATACACAGACGGGCATGCCTGGTATGAGGAGATGAAAGAAACCGTATACGACAATTACCGATATATGAGAGATACCTTTGTCAAAGAGCTTCCGAATGTAGTGGTTTCTCCACTGGAGGGGACTTATTTGGCTTGGATTGACATGAGGCATTACCTAAGTTCAGGTGAAATGGCAGCATTTATGCAAGATAAATGTGCTCTTGCCTTTGATTACGGTGACTGGTTTGGCGGGGAGAAATTCGCAGGTTTTATCCGCATGAATCTGGCAACGTCAAGAGCGAATGTGGAGTTGGCGGTGCAGAGAATTGTGCAGAATTTAAAATAAGTTATAAAAATGCTATTATGAATAAGACACGCAAAATTCAAAATTAGAAATTGGGTATAGCCGAGAATTTCTAATAACTTTATACCCAGTAACACTCCAAACAATCTGCTTAAAGTATATTTTTTATGCTACACTTTCTATAAAAACAGCTAATACGCCATACAATACCCACGATTTCGTAAGAGTGTGGGTATCAGGCTAGCAAACCTAGCATCCTATAGAAAGTCACCCCCAAAATAGCAAGTTAAAAAAGCAACATGAGAAAGATTCTGGGTACAGAACCGCAGATATTCCTCATCTATACCCAGCCAGCACCAAAAACAGCAAATAAGTTTTTACGATTTCTCAATCATTCTCTTATAAAAATCCACGCCCATCGGCAGAGCGCCCTGACAAATATTCTCGTTTAAACCATGAATACTTGCATACTGCTGCTCATTGATATAAAGCGGTGCAAATCTCAGACAGTTATCACTAAGATCACGATAAAATTTCGCATCTGTGCCGCCCGTCATCACATAAGGACAGATACCAATTCCCGGATATACCTCAGCAGCAACCTCTTCGACCATATGGAACGGCTTACTGTTAAAATCAACCACCGGACAGGCATTATCAGTATAGATAACTTCAGTCTCTATGTCATATTTCTTCGCCACCTCAGATATAAGCGACACACTCTCCTGCGTATCCTGGTGTGGAATGAATCTCATGTTACCTGTTACAAATGCCTCCTGAGGAAGCACATTGAGTCCATCTGAGCCCTTCGCCGTTGTAAATGCAAGCGTTGTATGAAGCATCGCTCCTGCCGCCGCACTAATTGAAGGAAGCAACTTTTTTAAAACTCCCTTGAACAACCACATATTTGCAAAAATAACCTTCATGCCAAAGTTCATATTCGGAGCCATACGGCTGAACATTTCTTCTACCGTTGGATTGAACTTGCTGGCAAAAGGACTTTTCTTTTCCACTTCTGCCATAAACTTGCCAAGTCTCACAAGCGGTGTGTTCTTGGTCGGAGCACTCGCATGGCCACCTATCCCCTTTGCAATAAACCTCACATCGCCATAGCCTTTTTCAAGAACACCAACCATACCATAGGTTCCTTTGACACCGCCAACCGGTTCTTCGATAATCATGCCTCCTTCATCCATGAGATAAGCAAGTTTTACACCTTGTTCTTTCAGATATTGCACAGTGAGCGGTGCACCTTCGCCACTCCACTCCTCGGTACAACTGCTGGCAACATACACATCGCACTCCGGCTGGTATCCATCTGCAATCATTTCTTCCACTGCTGTCAGCATACAGAAAAGACTTGCCTTCGTATCCACACTCCCACGGCCCCAGACACAACCATTCTCATCAATATCTCCGGAAAACGCACCATGTTTCCAAGTTCCGTTTGCCTCTACAACATCGTGATGACTCATAAATAGAATCGGTTCGCTGTTTCCTTTTCCACTCCATTTAAAGAGCAAACTTCCGTCAAATACATGTTTCTCACAATTCTTGTGTACGTTCGGAAACAATTCTTCTAAGATCTCATGAAACTCCAAAAACTTGCTCCTGTCCTCGTCAAATCTACTGGAAATAGTCTCCTTCCGAACCATTTGGGCAAGTTGCTTTCCATACCTTTCTGCACGTGGTCCATCGTGCAGCTGAACCTTGGCTGTCTTAGCTGCTGTCGGTTTTAATAAAACAGCACGTAGAAGCACAATTACTACAAGCAAAACCACAGCTACTAATATTATCAAAAATGCTTTCATTTGCATTTACCTTCTCTCTTATAATTTGCCTTTCTTAAATAGCAAGAATCCGATTAACAGCGCAAGTGCACCACTTGGAATAATCAGAATACTAGTCTGTGAAATCATTGATGGCACAAAGATGCACAATGCAGACATCAATACGACCGGAATCACAGCAATACTTGGACTCTTTGCAAAATATTTAAGTCCCAAAGCGCCAAAAAGTGCTGGAACCACATAGTCAAATGCCGGTGCAAGCACTTCACTCTGAAGCACCGGTTGAAGCGGAATTAACAAAATAACTCCAACAACAATAACTAGTGTTGTCACAATGGCACTTGTCGCCGTACTGATTGTTGAGATAATCTCATGCTCCGGCGTTCCTACCTCAGTGCCTGCAATATCCCTTGCATTCATTGCACATGGAATCTTCATGTTGGTCACATTTCCTGTAATAAACGAAATGTAGCTTCCTCCCGAACCGAGCATTGGTGCATATACTAAAAACTCAACGATAGATACCGGAATGTAGATAACCGCAACCTTTGTAAAACCTGCCCAGAAACCACTCACATTGATAGAGGCCCCAAATATTCCTGCCACAACAAATGGAACTGCCATAAGCACCAAGATACCAAGAAACATTGTGATTCTACCAATTCTGTGGAGGCCATTATTAAAATCTTCAAAAAACTTCTCTTTTTCGTTCATCTTCATAACCCCCTCCTACAACATTCCCATGATTACAGCGCCCGCCATAGCGATTAACATACTCGCTGCGAGACTGAAGTTCTCTAATATTGCTTTACCCTTTTTCTGAATAAAATATTCAAACACTAACATCGCGGCAGCAGCAATTGCCGCAACAATCAATGGCATAAAATCTCTTACAAGACCGCCATCCACTGCTCTTCCGGTGACGGCTTCACCTATATAGGCACCTATGTATGCACCACAAAGTCCTACAAACATTGCTGTTGTCGCATGTGCACCGAATCCCGGCTTGCCGGTCTTTTCTTTCTTTGGTGACTTTTGAAGTTTGCCAAGATATTTCTTCAAGAAGAAAAGACAACATACAACACCACCCAGGATTCCGGCTGTCATCACAAGTGCAATCGTAACAAAAGCTTCCATACTCATTGCCTCTGGCTTCAGACCTGCAAGGCCGATACTCTGAGCTGCCATCTCTGCCACATTCAACTCATATTGGAGAGCACCGATAACAGATAGCCGAAGCCATGAAAAAGGTACTCCGAGACTTCCGCTCAGCGCAATTACTCCAAGCAAAATACTGATGGACGGAAGCAGTGTAAAAGTCGCGCTCGCGATAATTGTTTTGCGAAGCACCTGCTTGTCCATTCCAATTTTAATTCCTGCGCGATAACTTTTCACCAAGAAAATCACGCACATCACCGTAATAAAGGCGAGTACGCATCCCACTATTAAATACAACACCCCTGAATTTACATTAGATAAATAATCTCTCACGTCAATCCCTCTCTTTCGTTTTTTCTGGCGCCGGTAACTGTGCCATTACAATAGCTGCAAACATCAATATGCACCCCCATATTTCGCGGGAACTCATTCCCTGTCCTAACATCACCCAGCCAGCGAGCACCGCAACTACAGACTCCAAACACAAAATAAGTGACGCTACTGTCGGATTCACATTTTTCTGAGCAACAACCTGAAGCGTATAAGCAACACCGCTTGATAATACACCCGCATACAAAATCGACCATTTTGCATCTATCATGCTTCCTATCGATGGGTTTTCAAAAAACAACATCGGAATTCCTGAAAGAATTCCACATGTAAAAAATTGAATGCAGGAAATAACAACACCATCACCCTTAGGTGAAAAATAGTCAATTATTAATATGTGAACCGAAAAAACAACTGCGCAAAGTAGCACAAGTAAGTCGCCGAATGCTAAAACGAATGCGCCTTCCGGTATACAAAGCAGATAAAGTCCTACCACCGAAACTGCCACACATCCCCAAATAAGCAGAGACACTCTCTTTTTTAGAAAAATACCGAAAATCGGCACTAACACGACATAAAGTGCTGTGATAAATCCAGCCTTTCCTACAGTCGTGTACTGCATGCCAACCTGTTGAAGATTGTTGGCAATACATAACGCGATGCCGCAACAAATACCGCCAATCCATTCTACTTTTGTCGCAAATCCTTTTTTCCATTTTCCAAGAAACAAAATACACGGGAGCAATACAATGCCCCCGATAATGCTTCGTGAAAATGTAAATGTAAATGGGCCTACATGCTCCATTCCGACGCTCTGGGCAACAAACGCACTTCCCCAGATGGTTGCTGTTAATAAAAGTAACAGAACACTCATTTCATCTTCCCTCTATTCTTTACGTTCTAATACTCTATCACAAAGTTCCCATACATCCTTACGATGCGTCACTAGGAACACTGTGCAATCTGACATTTCTTTAAGTGCAGATATCATTCTACGCTCTGTATCAGCATCAAGCGCTGATGTTGCTTCATCCAAAAGCAAAATCGGGCATCCACTGTAAACAGCTCTCGCAACAGCGATTCTCTGCATCTGACCTTCCGAGAGCCCATCACCTCGTTCTCCCAGTACCGTGTCATACCCTTTCGGAAGATCTGTAATAAACTCATGAGCGCAAGCTACCTTACAAGCCATTTCCACCCTGGCTTTGTCAATCTTGTCCGACATATCTGCAAAACCAACCACTTGCCATATCGGTCCGCTCATCAGATAATTCCCCTGTGGAACATAGGCAAACATTCCTCTCGGCAACTCCTTAAGCCCTATTGTGCCATCACTTAATTTAATCTTGATTTCGCCATCGTCTGGCTGATATACCGAAAGCAGCAATTTCATAATTGTACTTTTTCCTATACCACTACTTCCAATTAAAGCTGCGAACTCTCCTTTTTTAACACAGAAGGATTCATCCTGAAGCACCGGTCTGTCAGAATCATAGGCAAAAGAAACATGTTCAAAAGAAATATTCTCCATTCTCTCATATACTTCTTCCCTTGTTTCTACTATTGTTTCTTCTTTCTTTGAAGCTTTTTCCGTAATCTCCATCAAACGTTCCGCACTTGCAAGCATGGTCGCGTACTTTGGAAATGCACTTCCCATACTGGCGAATGGTGTCTGAATCTGACCAATCAGTTGTAACACAGCAGTCAACGTTCCATAAGTTATTCGCCCTTCCAATATTCCGATGCCACACCATGTGAACCCAAACAGATAACCACATTGCATTAAGATTCTGAGTCCACTTCCAAACAAGTTATATGTATTACTTCTCGTTCTTCTTACCCGTCTGTGAAGATTCATATTCTTTTCATTTTCTGCTTCTATTTTCTTCTCGCATCCAAATGCACGAATCACCAAGAGACTCTCAAGTGATTCTTGCAAGAAGCTGCGAACTTTTCCGTCTTCTTCTTGCACACGCTTGTGCAATCGTTTCTGAAACTTACGTGGTATCACAGATAAAGCGGTCACAAGAATTCCACCCACTAGAAACACAACCACAAACCAAGGCTCAATGGTCCTCATTACAAGGAGAATTCCCACAATACGAACAATCATAGAAAGAAGGCTTGGAAGCAGAGTAACTGCTCCGTCTGTAATTACTGACGAATCTGACGTAATTCGATTCATCAGTTCCCCTGTATGGTACTCTTTCATATCCGCGTATTCACTTTTTAATATCCCATGGAACACCCTTTGACGCAAACGATTGTCAATAACTGCTCGCGTATCTTCCTCAACATAATTGTTCAAAGCACGCAATATTATCTGTGCAAAAATCAGCACGGCAATGCTAATTGCGGACTGATAAAATGCTGATACCTGTCCTGATACGGCACAGTCAATGGCACGTCGCATAAGCAAGGCAAACACAATTCCACTTATAGCCAATGCACTTTGGATAATACATAAAAAAGCGATTAACCATCTTCGTACGCCCAATGTCTGTCCAATCCATCTTATTGTTTTCATATCTACCTCTATTTTGGTTCTACTTTAGCAAGTTCTTCCTCTACTGCTGCAAGTTCCACTTCAAGAGCCGCCTTTTCCTGATTATATTCTTCCACCTTAGCCTGCATATGTACATCCTCTCGTTCACGATAGTGCTGCCTCGCTCCTTGCATGTCAGATACAATCAAATCCATATTGGCTTCGTACGCATCAAAATAGCTGAGCATAGAGAGGAAGGAACGTTCCTTATACATTTCGTCTTCCAGTTCAAACCCTACCAAATATGTAATATTGCCATTTTGTTGAATGGCCTGTGTAAGCCTAAGCTTAGGTTTTTCTCCCATAAAACCTACTGATCCAAGATGCCAAAGCCCTTCCTCGTCCTTCGTTTGAATGAGAGACTCGCTCTCTTCGCCATGATGAACAACAACAGAAAATCCCATTGTTGTTAACTGGGAATCCAAACTGCTTTTATAGGTTCCCGTTGTAAAATATACAACGTCACCCGTCTCAAGTCCTAACTGTTTTACTTGTTTTTGAAGTTTTGGCCACCAATTTCTCACTGGTGTTTCCGCATCCCATTTAATACAAATCTTCCAGCCGGATTGGATCATCTCTTGAAATTGTTCCAAAGACATACGGCCTTCCATTCCAGGAAGTTGTGTCAAAGAGACGGCCAAGATACCTGTGTATCCGAATTTCTTCATGATAGGATAACAAATATTATACACATCTGCTTCGAGTCCGGTAAAAATAACCTGCGTCGTAGCCTTTGGAGAAATATTTGCTTTGTAGTCTCTATTTAAATTATCTAATTCTCGCTCAATCTTCTCTTTTTTTACCAGCAACGGTCTTTTTGCTGATTCCACTTTTTCCTGTGCTGCGATTTGGTTTTTTTCTTCTTGATTCATATTCCAAATAAACATGCCCAGGCATAATGTGAGAACCAAGGTTATAACCATAGCAATTTTCTTAAACATCTTTCTTTCCTCTCCGAATCTTACGCCATGCGCTGACAGCCAAACTTCTCACCCAAACATATAGTCTTCGCACCGGATATAATAATCGCCACACACGCACATATAATTTATATCCTATGCCATCCATGTTAATCTTCTTGGAGCCTCTGTAAAATCCAGTCAACACGCCCAAAATATGTTCCTCTGTTATTCCATATTCTTTTTGAATACAATTATCTCCACGAATTACATAAGAGTCAGGTCGAACCTCAATAATTCGATGCAATATGTAAGACGAACCTCTTTTATATAGAGGAACATCGTATTTTTTCAAACGCCCCTCATATGGCATCACAATAATCGTGTCCTTCCGATTTCGAAGCATTGGAAACATGCTGACACCTACCGTTGTGCTTACAAACATTCCCTCTTCTCTTAGGACATCTTCTATCTGTCGTTTATTATTCATTTACCAAAAAACCCATACCTTCCATTTGCTGTATAAAAGCACGCGTATCCTGCAATGCCTTTTCAGTTTCTACATCAAATTGTTCTTGCAGACGCTCCGCAATTGCCTCCTCTGTTAATCCTTCCTGTAGTGCAAGCCATATAACTTTTCCTGTCACATTCAATTTAATCATTCCATGAAAATCCTTGCTTGCCTCACCGGTAGCTATTACCATAATCTGTCCGGCCACTTCACGTAGAACGAACCCATCTTTTATTCTCATATGCTTTTCTCCTTTAATTTTGCCTATATATGTTTAATTATAACACAAATAATTCATTTGTTAAACCATATTATTAAATTAAGCAATAAAAATGGACAGTGCCTTGCACCATCCATCTTATTATACATGTTTAGAAAAGTGGTCCAAACTGTTTTCCGTCGTCTTCTTGACCACTGGAATCCAATCCGCCTTGTGTATCATTGCTTCCTTGATTACTATCACCGTTTCCCGCGTTATCGCCTTCTCCTTCACCGGCACTACCTTGGTCACTGCTACTATCTTGTTCATTTCCGGTGCCTTGTCCATTATTGGTAGCTTGATCCTTATCTGCTTGATCTTTGTTGCCCTCGTCCTTGTTACTGTTTGACTTATCTTCTTCCCCAAACAACTCGCCAAAATCAACGCTGTTGTCTTCCTGTCCTTCATCATTCTCTTCTACTTGAAGACCGGAACCTTGTTCAACCTTAGTGTCATCCTCTTTATTATTCTCATCATCCTTGTTTTTCGAAATAACAACACCAACGATAATTACCACTACTAATATTAAAAGAGCACCGAGTGCAATCATATTCTTGGTTCCCATGATTTCCATCCATTTTTTTAGTTTTCTCTTCGCTGTTTTTTTCATTATATACTCCTCCGAAATCAACATATTTGTTATAGTATAACATTTTTGATTCTAAAAATCTATATCAATTTTCTTTTTTCTCGAAAAAAGGTTGCTTCAACCCATTGCAATACTCTATAATTATAACAGAATATTTAAAGAGGTATATCATATGGCTTTTACAGTGAAATTAGCAGGGAAAATCTTTCATATAGAGCATATACATCCGGAGCTTGAAGTTTTTTGCAAGGACTATCTAGTAGAAGAAAGCACGCCGGATTTTATAATTCAACTTACCAATGAAGATATTGCTTATGAAGAAGCATGTGCAACAGAAGAAACTTTTTCAGCACCCTACTTGGAAACATTAGCACTTCTTCGCAAGATTTCCAATATACTTCCGGAACACAAACGCTTTTTAATGCATGGTGCCTCCATCTCCTATGAGGATAATGCTTTTCTTTTCACTGCACGGAGCGGAACCGGGAAATCTACCCATATCCGTCTTTGGAAAAAATATATTGGCGACAAAGTAAAGATTGTAAATGGTGATAAACCTTTTATCTCATTAGAGCAAAATTCAATCGGCACACCAGAACCTATGATTTATGGAACCCCTTGGGCCGGAAAAGAGCGTTGGCAGCGCAACTGCAGTGAACCTTTAAAAGGAATCTGCTTTGTTCAGCGTGGAACGATAAACACAATTCAGCAAATGAAACCCGAAGAATGTGTCATGATGTTGTTTAATCAGGTATACATGCCGGAAGATTCAACAGCTGTCGCTCATACATTAGAGCTTCTGGATCTGCTTGTCAAAAACGTTCCTTTTTACTTACTGACATGCGATATGTCCGAAGAGGCGGTGCGTTGCAGTTTTGAAGCACTAACAGGATTACCTTACCCTGTTTAAGTTGTTTCGAGTTTGGTCTCTACGTTAAATTGGGGTCTGTGCGCAAAAGGGCATTTTGTATGACAATTCAAAAGACTTATAAAGAATACGCTTCGGCGTATTCTTTTCTATTACCAGAGCAGTGTAAGGGGACTTAGTGTTTCTTGAATCCCAATCCACATAAAAGTCGCTTGCTAAAAGTATGTTTGAGAAACCATGTGCTCTGTGTCTGTAATATATGCTCGACAACTGTGCGAGAGTTTCTGGAAAAGACTAGGCAACTGCGGACAGAGATGATATAAGGGTGGCTGTTACAAAACTCCCTGCGGTCAAACAGTTGTTCCAGCCACCCACATATTCTGTCCTGCAGTTGCAAGGCTTTTCTCAGAATCTCACGAGGTTATCTCACATATATTACAGACACAGAGC
>JAFQDE010000043.1 GCA_017416155.1 Tyzzerella sp. | reverse complement strand
TGCTGCTCAAATGGATGGTGCTATCCTTGTAGTAGCTGCTACTGATGGTGTTATGGCTCAGACAAGAGAGCACATCTTGCTTTCACGTCAGGTAGGTGTTCCATACATCGTTGTTTGGATGAACAAATGTGATATGGTTGATGATGAAGAATTATTAGAATTAGTAGAAATGGAAATTCGTGAACTTCTTGATGAATATGAATTCCCAGGCGATGACACACCAGTTATCCAAGGTTCAGGTCTTAAGGCTCTTGAAGATCCAAGCGGAGAATGGGGAGACAAGATCATGGAACTTATGGCTGCAGTTGACGAGTGGATTCCAGATCCAGAACGTGACACTGACAAACCATTCCTTATGCCAGTAGAAGACGTATTCTCAATCACAGGTCGTGGTACAGTTGCTACAGGACGTGTTGAAAGAGGTACATTACACGTATCTGACGAAGTTGAAATCGTTGGTCTTAAAGAAGAAAACCGTAAGGTAGTTGTAACAGGTATCGAAATGTTCCGTAAACTCCTTGATGAAGCTCAAGCTGGTGATAACATCGGTGCACTTCTTCGTGGTGTTCAAAGAACAGAAATCGAAAGAGGACAATGTTTATGTAAACCAGGTTCTGTAAAATGTCATACAAAATTCACTTCTCAAGTGTACGTATTGACAAAAGACGAAGGTGGACGTCATACTCCATTCTTCAACAACTACAGACCACAGTTCTACTTCAGAACAACTGACGTTACAGGTATCTGCCAACTTCCAGAAGGAACAGAAATGTGCATGCCTGGTGATCACATCGAAATGACATGTGAACTTATCCATTCAGTAGCAATGGAAGAAGGACTTCGTTTCGCTATCCGTGAAGGTGGACGTACAGTAGGTTCAGGTGTTGTTAAGGCAATCATCGAATAATTCGAAAAAACCTAGTAAAATCAAGGCTTCCGAGGATTTCTCGGGAGTCTTTTTTTCTGCCAAAAATTTCTCGAAAATGGCTCTTGGGGGCTAAATGGGGGCTTTTTTCACGGTTTTGGGGGCTGAACGGAGCCAAAAAAATACTCCAATAAGTAGCTTTTTGAGCTATTTATTGGAGTGCTTTTTACCATCCTTTAATCTGTTTTACCTGCTCTGCACGTTCTTCATCTTTGTGGTATTGCAACTTAAACTGTATTGTCTCAACCACTTCTTTTCTTGCTTCATCGTCCAATTGATAAAACAAGGTCAACAGTCTATCTACATCAGGCATACTTTTTTTCCCAAACAGGTTCATAAGAGGATACAGAGAATTAGTTAAGTATGTTTTAATTCTGCTTGTATCTAATGCTTCATTCAATCCGGATGGTAGTTCCGGATAAACTTCTTCCGCAGACATATCACCTGAGAACGGACTAGCGGAACAGATTTCATTCACATCAATCTCTAATGCATTTGCAAGGCGAAGTCCAAAGTCAAATCGAATATTCGCATCTTTCTGTATGATTGTATAAAGCGTAGTAGGACTAATTCCAGTTTCTTTTGCAATCCGGCGTACATTCGTGCCCTTTCTATCTAAACATTCTTTTAGTTTCTTTCCATCTCCCATAGGAAACCTCCCAAATTCATATATTGGAAATTACGAAAATCATAAATTCTTGCTTGTATCATACCATATTTACCGTAAAAAGCAAAGAAAAATTAAATATACGAAAAGCGTAAAAAAAATTATACGAAATATTGACAAGTGGTAAATGTGGTGCTAATATGAATATACGAAAACCGTAAATGCACATATTACAATAAGAGTACACACATACATATTTGAGAAAGGAGGAAGCGAGATGACAAGTAATCAATATATGATGTGTGTAGAAGATGTGGCAAAGGAATTGGATTGTTCCAAATCTTACGCATACAAGATTGTAAAAATGATGAATAAGGAATTAGCAGCACAAGGTTATATTACAATGGCCGGGCGAGTACCAAGAGCATTTTGGGAAAAGAAAATGTATGGTTATGATCAAAAATCAGAGTAGAGAAAGTGCGATTGGGGAAAGGGGGAGATTATGCCTTATAAGGATAAGGACAGAAAGACGTGGACGGCCCAGTGGTTTGAAGAAAATGTTATGGGTGAAAAGGTCAGAAAAAGAAAGCGTGGATTTAAGACCAAAAAAGAAGCGATTGAGTATGAAGTGCAACAAAGAGTGAATAGTGGAAAAAGTATGGATATGACGTTAAGTGCTTTTATTGATGTTTATTTTGAGGATAAGCAGAACGAATTAAAAGAGCGTACACTTCGGAATAAGCGTTATATGATGGAGCAATATATTGTACCCTACTTTGGCAATAAGAAGATGAATGAGATTACTGCGGCGCAAATTATTCAATGGCAAAACGAAATGCAGAAAAGGGATTTTTCAGATGCTTATTTGCGAATGATACAAAATCAGTTAACGAGCCTATTTACTCATGCAGCCAAGATATATGACTTGCCGAGTAACCCTTGTAAAAAGGTAAAGAAGATGGGGAATTTTGACAGTAGAAGTTTGGATTTTTGGACGGTTGAGGAGTATAAGAGATTTCGTGATACCATTGAACCCGGTTCCCAATATTATCTTGTTTTCGAGATGTTATTTTGGACTGGATGCAGAATCGGAGAATTATTGGCTCTTACACCAAAGGATATTGATTTTTCACGTAATCAAATGAGTATTACGAAAACCTATTATCGCAATGGTGGTAAAGATTATATTACAGAACCAAAAACCAAGCAGTCCATACGAGTTATAGAAATTCCGGAGTTTTTAAAGCAGGAAATTGAAAAGTATGTAGATGGTCATTATGGAATGCCACAAAACGAAAGATTATTTCCGATAGGTCAAGAGGCGGTGCAACACAAGTTGAAACGCCATGTAGAAAAGTCGGGAGTAAAAAAGATTCGAGTGCATGATTTGCGTCATTCGCACGTGGCTTATCTCATTCATTTGGGCGTAGAGCCATTACTAATCAAAGAGAGATTAGGACACAAAGATATAAAAATCACATTGAACACTTACGGACATTTATATCCGAATCAGCAGAGAAAAATTGCTGATTTATTAGACAATAAAATTCAGTTGATATAACAGAAATGAAAAAAACACCATGAAAAGGATGGTTTTGGAGAAAAACACCATTTTAGTGCGTGGTCAATCTTTCAATTCGGGTATACACTGAATCCAACAACTTCATAGCAGTTGCAGTAATGGAAAATTCCGGTGTATGCCCAGACAGTCAATCAGTCGAGACTTGCCAAGAGAGTTGACAGACCGAAAGGAGAAGATGAAGCGAGTTAAGGGAAGCAATCATATGGCGGAAGGATAATAACCTACAAAGGAACTGACCGCAGTTCCTTACCCTCGAAACGGCAAGAGAGGGAATTGTGCCAAAAGGTGCATTGTAATCACAAGTATTAGTGACATACTGCAACTCCCATGTGTGCGGGGCGAGGAGGTAACTTGAAATAGTTGACGTACACTTACATAACGACGAATGGTTATGAAATACAAGAAAAGAGGTGACAGATGTGGAAACTTTAAGTAAGAGAGAGTTTCGGAAAAAACATAATTGTAAGTCGTGCCTATATTACTCGAAAACACGGAAGTGTATTGCAGAATTGATTTGTCCGTTAGAAATAGATGCAACAGTTGCAAAGAAAATACGAACGTGTCCGCTGGATGCAAGCAGCATATGTCCGTATCGCAATCAAGTAGGAACGTGTTTTGGATTCTGTCTGAAACAGTTGATGATGGAGCAAAAAGAAAGGGAAGAACAAGATGAACAGAAAGAGGAGGAAATCGAAGATGGAAAATATTGAAATTATTGGAGTAGACCACGGTTGGTCGCAAATGAAAACGGTGCATACGGTATTTTCTTCCGGAGTGGAAGAAATCTTATCAGAGCCGGCATTTTTTGATGATGTGTTAGAGTATGACGGCAGATATTACAAGGTAGGAACGAAAAGGGATGCGGTAATGGAAAACAAAATTTCCAATGAGGATTATTATCTTTTGACATTAGCATCCATTGCAAAGGAACTGCAAGTGAGAAATTTAAACGAGGCAAAGGTTGTGCTTGGTGCCGGGCTTCCGGTTACAAGATATGGCTCCGAGAAAAAGGATTTTATCGCTTATCTTTCCAAGAACACAGACCTTAGTTTTAAGTTTGAGAAAGAGGAGTACAGAGTTAAATTGGAAAAGGTGGCGGTCTTCCCACAAGGTTATGCAGCGATTGTAGACCAAATATCCGAGTTTGGAAAGAAAGTGGTGGTTGTGGATATTGGTTCTTGGACGATTGATATTATTCCGATTATTGATAAAAAACCGGATGAAGCAAATGCCAATACGATTGCAGAGGGCTTGATACCGTGTATGCGACGAATCAACAAACAGTGTATGCGACTCTACAACGAAAAAATTGACGAAGAAATCATTAAGAACTATATCATTACAGGAAAAGCAGATTTGGATGATAAGTTTGTTGAGATTATGGAAAGCAATCTGAAAGAGTTTGCTATCAATCTATTCAATTCACTCCGAGAGGAAGGGTACAGTCTGAGTACAACACAGTTCTATTTTGTCTGTGGTGGCGCAGTAGTGATGAAACATTTTGGAGACTTTACACAGAAGAATATCAAGTACAATCTGGATGTAAAAGCGAATGCGAAAGGATATGAGAGACTTGCCAAGATAGCAATGGCTAGAAATGCGAGGAAGTAGTGATGAAAGATAATATTTATTGCCACAATCTACGACTGAATCTTGATAGACCGGAACATTTAGAGGTACATGGATATTTGATGAATTATGATAAAGGTCAGTTTAAATCCATGAATGCCTATATCGTAGAAGCCATCCGGGAAGGCGCACAAAGAGTGGATTTCGGCGGAAAAGACCAGCTGATATTAACGGACACACAGTTAAAAAAACTGGAGGATAGGATAACAGAACGCATCAAGACAGATGTGCTAAATGAAATCTTAAAGACAATATTGGGAGCTGCAATGCCAAAACCAAGCGTGATATTACCACAACATACAAGTGAAACAGAAGAAGTGGATGCCGGGCTTGCAGATCTTGCATTAGATTACTTCGAGGAGTGATAGAATGAGAGCAATAAAAATCGTAGGAAAGGGATTATGCTGGATATTATCAGCTGTATTAAAACTTGTAGGAGGCATATTGAAACTGTTATTGCTGGTTTTTATGATTCTTTGCAGAGTGTTTATGGCATTGGTAAAGATAGCAACCCCATAACAAAAGGAGCGAACAACATGAATAGCATACGGGATAGACCTCAGTATAACTAGCCTATCTCGTATGTGGGATAGGAACAACTGAATATGGAATACGTAAGGCAGGCTATTTCAAGATGGTCTGTCTTTTATTATGCAAAGAAACGGAGGAAATGAAGATGAAAAAGAAACTAAAACGAATAGGAGTTAGTTTATTGGCAGTATTAACACTTGTGATGGGGATGTTATCCGGCATCACAAATGTATTTGCAGCGGATGAAGATACCATGGGAAAGGCATTTATAGAAGATTGTGATAAAGCAGGTTACAAAGACCTCGGAGGCGGTGTATACGCCTTATATTCCGATATTGAATGCACCAATGAACTGGCAAGGGTAACAACCGTAAAAGGTGACGATGTGTATCTAGGCACATTCCCGGCTGGAATGTATTATCTGAAACAGATAAAAGCGCCGGATGGATATGTTCTTAAAAGTGCACCAGATGAGTATGAAATCTATGCAGGACGAAGTAAAAGTACGTGGATAATGAATACCGAGCAGAAAGGAAGCCTTTATATCTACCACGAAGGCGAAAAACTTGTTGGATGGGATGGCACAAACTTTGTCTATGAAAATCACAGCATTGGTCAGAACGCAGTAAAAATTACAGCTGCAGAAGATGTTTACAGCGCAAACGGAACCCTAGTGTATTCCAAAGGTGATGTAGTAAAAGAACGAGTAGAAGGAAGTCGTACCGGAAGCACCGTGATTAAAGGATTGACGCATGGAACCTATGCAGTAACCGAATTAGAAGATATGGAAGGGTATCGCAAGAACAGTGAACCTCATATCGTAACTCTAAAGTATGGCAATCCGGAACTGACAGAATCTTATAACAGTCTTACGATTTACAACGAACGTCAAAAGGCTACACTGATAGCTCATACGGAAGATAAAGTGAATGGAATCCAACTGCAAGAGGGTTCCTATACCATGTATGCCGGAGCCGATATTAGAAATATAGATGGAGAAATTATTGTAACGAAAGGGGTTGCACTACAAACCATTCAGACAAATGACGAGGGGGATGCAATCTTTACCATAGACATTCCACAAAATAGAGAGGTTTATGTAATGCAGAGCGAAGCTCCAACCGGGTATACGAGAAATGTCACGGAGAAACAGTCCTTCCTTTTTAATTGTTCTGCCTATGAAGATAGCAAAGATGTTACGGTTCACAAAAGATTCGGGAACGATAGAACAACCGCAAAAATCCAGCTTTGTATCGTGGATGCGGGCACAGGAGAAGCAAAACCGGAAGGGAATGCAAGTTTTGAAGGTGCAGTATACGGACTATACGCAAGAGAGGACATTGTGAGTCCGGATGGTGTGTATAAAAGAATCTTTTACCATGCGGACGATTTAGTGACTACGTTTACCACAGACGAAAAAGGAGAAGCAGTTGTTTCTGATTTGCATCTCGGTAAATATTACACGAAACAACTTATCGCATCGGAAGGCTATCGAGTGGATGAAAAAGAGCGTGAAGTAAATTGCAACTATGAGGGAGATATGGTTGCAGAAGTGTCACGCAGGGTAGAATCTCATCAGATTGTAAAAAGCCAACCAATTCAGGTGATTATCGGGGCGCAGCATAAAGAGAATACCGAAGCAGAACTTCTCGAAGGTGCAGGATTTATGATGTATTTAAAATCGCAAATCCCATTAAAGGAAGATGGCTCCTATGATTTTGAAAATGCCACACCGGTTCCAATTGGTGACTATGGAGAACTGGAACTCCTTACCGGAGAAGACGGTTCCATCTTCACCTACTCTCTTCCTTATGGAACGTATGTGGTAGTGGAATCCACAACACCGGAAAAGACAGAAACCGTAGAACCATTTGAGGTTGAGATTGTCAATAACAGTCCGAAGCAACCACAAGTATGGCATCTCTTAACTGTGCGTTATATTGATGAAACACCGGAAATACCGAAAGACGATCCAATAGAAACACCGACGGAACAACCGAAGGAGGAGCCAGAGGAAGAACCTACTGACACACCAAACGAAAAGCCGATAGAAACACCAACAGAAAAGCCGACAGACAACACAAGTCCGAAGACAGGTGATGATTCACAAAACTTACTCTGGGGAAGTGTTATCTTATTGTCTCTCGGTGCGTTGTTGTTATTACTGTTTAAGAAAAAGAAATAAGCGGAGGAAGACACGATGGAAAGACCGGAACTGACAATGGAAGACCTAGTGACCTTAGTAAATGCTTTTGAAGGAGAGTTTATCATCGACATTGAGAGTAGGGAGGAGGATGAGGAAGATGCTTGAAGAAAAAGAGCAGCCTTTTAAATTGGACCGTGTTTCTATTCGTCTGGTAAAGGATGCACCACTCTATTCTGACAAACCAATGAATCATCCGATGGCGGTGGTAGAGGCACTTGGTAAAGAACTTTGTGAGATGGATAGAGAAGTGATGTGTGTGATTAACATGAAAACAAACAGTGTACCAATCAACTGTTCCATTGTGAGTATGGGAACCTTAAATGCATCGTTGGTTTCACCAAGAGAACTGTTTAAGTCCGGTATACTCTCCAATGCGGCAAGTGTCTTATTGGTACACAATCATCCAAGCGGCAATCTGGAACCGTCCATAAGTGATCTGCAACTGACGGAACGATTGAAACAGGCAGGAGATATTATCGGTATTGAAGTATTAGACCACATCATTGTCGGTGGAGATAACACCCGATATTTTAGTTTTTGTGAACAACTGATTATGCCGGGGTTGAAGCAATTGATAGAAAGCAGACAGAGGCAATCAAAGGACAATATCACACAAATGCCGGTGGCGGCAGAACGAGGCAGGTCAATCTAAAAATCGACACATTTCGACAGGGAAGGAGGGAACTGGATGTGGTACACAGAGGAAGAAATCCAAATCGCCAAAAACGTAGATTTGGTAGAGATGGCAAAAGCACTTCACTATACCGTACAAAGGAAAGGGCGGTATTACACCATCAAAGAAATGGATTCTATCCGTATCTACGACAGGCGTAGTTGGTGCAGGTGGTCGAGGCGTGGAGAGAAAGGAAGCGGCGGGGGCTCGCAGATAGACTTTCTGCGAGTCTTCGCCGGACTGGACTTCACGGAGGCAGTTGCATGGCTGTTAGACTTTGCAGGGTATCGTAAGATGCCTGCAAGGTCTAGCCCATCAGAACTCAAAAACCTTGCACCAAAGGAAGAACCAAGAAAGCCAAGAAAATTTGAACTTCCGGCTCCGGCAAGAAACAACCACTACTTGTACACTTATCTGATAAATGAAAGGGGGATAAGTAAAGAAGTTGTGGATAAGTTTGTGGATAAAGGGCTGATATACGAAAGTAGAGACTACCACAACATTGTATTTAAAGGACTGGATGCAGAGGGGAAGTGCAGATTTGCCAGTATGCGAGGTGTCTTTGATGGCAATGGAAAGCCCTTCAAATGTGATGTGGCAGGAAATGATAAGACTTATGGATTTAATGTAGTCAATAAGGAAAGCAGAGAGGTCTATGTCTTTGAGGGAGCCATTGACCTGATGAGCTATGTGGAAATCCACAGAGAGTGCGATTCCAACCTTTTGACACTTGGGATGCTCGCAGATGCACCCCTTGAAACATTCCTAAAAGAGAATCCGCAGATTACAAGCATTCGTTTTTGTCTTGACAATGACGAGCATGGGAGAAGGGCAACCAAGGAATTTCTGAAGAAATATTATGAGCTGGGGTACGAAGTAGAAGATTATCCACCACCAAAAACACACAAGGATTACAATGAATGGCTAAAAGCCCAAAAGAGGATTACAAAAGAGGGAAGGGAAGTCAGAAGCCAGGTCTTATAGAAGCATTGGATTGTGATGTGGCTATTTCAAAAAATAATGTGAAAAACAGAGGACTTTAATGTGAACATCTGAAAGCAAAAACAGGTTTATGAAAAAAGTGATGTGACAGTGATGTGATAGTGATGTGACAAGTGGTGTGAAAAATCGGCATATTTGATGTGGAAACTGTTGATTTTAATGTGACTATATGAATATCAGGGGTTTTAGGGGGCTTCCCCTAACAAGAAAGCATTTGTAATACAAAATGCGTATCTTGCGATGGACAGGCAGAGCCTGTGCATCGGGGGCAGAGAGTGGTGGCAGGGAAAAAAACAGATAAGAGAGGGGATGAGGATTTTTTGAAAAAAGGAAAAAGTGTAACCGTTTCGTTTCGTATGAGTGAGGAAGAAGCAAGGACACTTCGCAGAAATGCAAAGGAGCAGGATATGAGTGAATCTGAGTATCTGCGGATGATGGTACGGCAAAGACCAACAGATTATCCGGAGATTTCAGAACTACTGCGAAAACTCATCAATGAGGTCAATCATATCGGGGTGAATATCAACCAGATTGTGAAAAACCACAATTCTTCTTTCTATACAGCAGAAGATAAAAGAAGACTCACCGCCTATATGAAGAAACTGAGTATGGCAGTGAAGGAGGTGGCAGTGGCACTTGGCAACAAGTAAGATTTTATATATGAAGGATTGCGGCAGGGCGTTTCACGGCAAGCATCTGAAAGAGGCACTTTCCTATATTACAGATAAAGAGAAAACACAAAATGGAAGGCTTATTGGTGCGGTCAACTGCCAACCGGACTATGCATTTGAACAGATGAAAGCAACCAAAAAGAAATTTGGCAAGCTGGATAAGAGGCAAGCCTATCATCTGATTATTTCTTTTAAAGAACGAGAGTTGGATGCGGACACGGCTTTTGAGATAACGCAGAAGTTTGTAGAAGAATATTTGGGTAAGCAGTACGAAGCAGTGTACACGGTACACGACAACACAGCCCACATCCATTCGCATATTGTGTTCAACAGTGTCAATTTTTTGGATGGAAGAAAGTACCGGTATGAAAAGGGAGATTGGGCAAAATATATTCAGCCGATAACCAATCGTCTGTGTGAGGAGTATGGACTTTCTATCATTGAATTGGAAGATGAAAAAATGAAGTCCGACGAGAAGTATCGGGAATGGAATGAATACAAGAATGGACCGTTTGTGTGGAGCGATATGATCAAAAGAGATTTGGATGCCTGCATTGTTCAGGCAGAAACCTTCGATGAGTTTACAAAACTCCTAAAAGAGAAAGGGTATGAATTGCAGTATGGAAAATACTTTGCTGTTAAGCCCCGGGGGATGGGGAGATTTCGGAGATGTAGGACACTGGGGGAGGAATACACAGAAAAGCGTATCCGAGAACGCATTGCAAGTGAAAACCTATCCACGTTCCGTGCAGAGACGTTTGAACAGGCAGAGAGGATTGTGTTTTCTAAGATACCGAGGGGAAAGCGAAGCAACTTATCCGGATTGCAGAAACAGTATTATGCCAGACTTTACAGGCTGGGTCTTTTAAAGCAAAAGCCATACAGTAAGGCATGGAAGTTTAAGGATGAAATCCGGCAGATGAAAAAATTGCAAGAACAGTATTTATTCCTCATTGACCACGACATTGAATCGGTGGTGCAGTTGCAGGCAGAGGCACAAAGGCTTACGAATCAGAAAAAAGAAGTATCCAGTGAAAAATCTAAGGTGTATCGGGCAAGAAAGAAATGCGAGAGTCTGTTTGAGATTATGGAACAGATGCAGGAACTTTATGAATGTGAGGCGGCATTTGTTTCAGGAGATGATTTTTTCCAAGAGGAGCATCAGGCATGGTTACGCTATGAAGGACAGTTAAAGGCACAGGGATATTCTTATGAGGAAGTGGTTGCTCTGAAAGAACATTATCGAAGTGAGATTGCAAAACTTCGGTTAGCAGAGAAGGAACTGGCAAGAGAACTTCGCACAGCAAAAGCCATTACAGAGGAACTAGTGAAAGAGGAACAACACCAAAAAGCAACGGAGCGAAAGGAACAGGAAAAAGAACAGATAAGAGAAAAGAAACATGATAACACACAGCCAATCTTGTAGGCTGTTATTTTTTTACAAAGAAATGGAGGTAACAATGGAAAGAGTGAGAATGTCGCAGGAGCAGATAGCGGAAGCGATAAACAAGTTAAAGAGAAACGGAATCTTGGATAATCAGGTTTTGGAACTTGTGAAGACAGATTATCAGTATGGACTTATTACCGAAGAAATTGAACTTTATTTGGATAGAAAATTTGAGTTTGGGCAGAAACAGATGATTTCAAAAGCCCTCAGAGAGTATGGCACAGATCTTGCCAAAGCCATTGCCAGAGAGGATATGGATGAACAGGCAATGGCAATCGCTATTGAGTATTACGGACAGGGCGTACCGGTGGAAACCATTGTAGAAAGCATGGAGGAACAATATTCAGCATACTCTCTCAGACAGATTTATAAGGAGGTACTTGCGGAGATACGGGAAACGGAAGCAGAGATAAACGAGGATGAGGAAGACGAGGCAGGTGTTGACAGGGAGTTTGTGGAGCAGATGATAGGGGAGATGAAAGCGATTGCCCTTACCATCAAGCAGGATTCCAAACGCTATGATGCATTGTCAGACAAGTTGCAGGAGATTAGCGTTTCCAAGAAAGCAGAGGCAGAACTGGAAAAGCAAAAAGCAGATGCAGAGCGTTTGCAGAAAGAGGTAGAACGGTTACAGGGAGAGATTGCTACTTTAAATATCACCAATTCCAATCTTCGCAAGATGTTGGATGACAAAGAGAGTGAAATCGAACAAATGGAGAAAAAGCTTCAGGAAAAATCTGAGGAGCAAACAAAGACACAAGTGACGTATATGACAGGATATCCAGTGTATCCGCAAGGAGTTATGGGGCATCCGCAAGGGATGGTGTATATGGAAAAGGCAAAGCCAAAGAAGAATAGTCTTGCAGCTTTGTTTGGAAAGTCAGATACAAGAAAGACAGGCAAGCAAGATATCACGAAGTTGGTGGCAAGCGGACAGTTAAGCACACAGCAGCTGATGCAGGTAAAGGTGGCAATCAGCCGAGGGCTTACCGATGAACAGTTATGTGACCTCATTCAAGGCAATGTGTCAGCAGAGCAGATGAAGGAGATTATTGAGATTGCTGTTTTGGAAAACAGTATACGTTAGGAGGTGGCAAATGTGAATAAGGAAATGATTGGACTTGCCATGCTGGAAGTAAAGGCAAGCGGATTGAAACTATCCGAGGATGAAAAACAATTTGTGATATTTTACGCCTACAAGATGAACGATATGGCACAGGTGAAACTATTGCTAAAAGAGATGGAACACGCCAGCGAGCCGGGAGAAATGGATGATATTTTTCGCCGTTACAGTAAGCAGATGAATCTGCGTGGTGGTATCGAGCATCTTGCAGAAAATCTGCTTGTTTATATTGAACGTTATCGCATCGAGCAGGAAAACGCCATCGGGTATCTGGCAAATACGTTGAGAGTAAACGGTATCTCTATCAGTGAGGAAGAAATCAGACAGACCGAGATGGTGCAGATGAAAGAAAAGATTATGAAAGAGGCTTCAAGATAAGCAGGAAGGAGAACAAAACAATGGCAGAAGAAATTCAGGAAGCGGTGCAGATAATTAAGGTCACCTATGACGGAATCGAGATTGCAATGAAAATCGGCAGTGGTGGCTTAGCTGCGGCACAGCAGGTGGTAGATTCCTTGGTGCATTTACTCAACAGAGAAAAGGCAATGGGAAAAACAAGTATAAGAAAGCTGCTTCTTCGTGGTGGGGATTTGCAGGTCTTCCAGTTCAAAGAGGAAGATTTGAAGCAGGTGGAAAAACTACTGAAAAAGTATGGCGTGTTATATTCCGTACTTCCCGACCGCAACAAGGAAGATGGAAAGAAAGAGATTTTATTTCCGTCGGAGGCAGTACCGAGGGTCAACCTTATCGCAAGGAAACTGATGGATGCACGTATTGGAAATTATGGAGAGTACCTTGACGGAACTGTGGGAAAGGGGAGTCTTACCCAGGGGGAAGGAAAGCCCGTAGACCCGATGCTTATGAATCTGTTTGAGAAGACAGGAATATTGGCAACCGAAAAGAAGGAAATTACAGCAGAGGATATTATAAAGGCCTTTGAAATTGAAACAACAGAGGCAGAGAAACTGTTAGCACAGCTTGAAAAAGCAGGTGTGATTCGGAAGCAGGCAGATGAAAAAACGTACACAGCACTGGTTAGCAAGGAAGAGTTTGAAAAGAAGATGGAGTATTACCGGGAACTGGCTTTCAAAATCAGGGTAGCAGAAAAATCGCAGCATCCGGAACTTTTGGATATTACCATCAGCGATACTCTAATTGCAGGAACAAGAGAGGATGCCGTGAAAACGAGAGTGCCGGGAACGTGGGGCGAGAACGTCCGTTATCTCTGGACTGCGAGGACAGACATTTTGGAGATACACGACGGAAAAACCATGCTAACCTTTCTTGACCCGGACAAGGAGTATCAACTGTATGATGCTTCTGATCAGGTTGTAGAAGTGAAGCGAGGGCAGGAACTATACGACAGACATTATGATGAAGTGTCTGCGAAAGTGCGAGAGCGTTACGAGCAGATGGAACGACAGGAGAAAGAGCGAAGCAAACCGAAAGACAGAGGACAGAACAAAGGAACACAGCGGAGCAAAACACCGAAACGAGATACGAGAAGGAGATGATAGAGGATGCAGAGAACAAAACAAAAACCGTCTTGGGTATTCATTGTGTTTGGGGCACTCTTTTCTGCTTATATCGGGTATCTTGCAGGAGGGGCTTGGAGTGAGGGAAGCAATGCATTTATATTTGTGCCGGAGTTTGTAAAGGTGCTAAAAAAACCTTTTGGCAACTACTTCAATGAATATACGGTGCAGGCAATCGGAATCACACTGATATTATATGGTGTTGTAATGCTGACCTATTACACCAGTCTTCGAAATTATATGCCGGGCAGAGAGTATGGTACAGCCAAGTTTGCAAGCATCAAAAAGGTAAAGGAAAAGTTAGAGGATAAGGATAAGAATTTTAATCGTATTTTAAGTCAGAATGTACGTCTGAGCCTGAATACAAGATATACGGGGCTTAACAATAACGTACTCATTATTGGTGGTTCCGGAAGTGGAAAGACCTTCTACGAAGTGAAGCCAAATCTGATGGAAATGCCGCGTCAGTGTTCGTTTGTTATCACTGATCCAAAGGGCGAGATTCTAAGAAGCTGTGGGCAAATGTTGAAGAACAATGGATATAACGTGAAGGTTATCAATCTACTGGAAATGGAAAAGTCGGATTGCTACAATCCCTTTGCCTATCTTAGGCAGGAAACGGATGTTATAAAACTGATTACCAATCTCATTGCAAACACCACACCAAAGGGGAGCCGCCCGAAAGATCCATTTTGGGAGAAAGCAGAAAGTCTTTTGTTGCAGGCACTCTTTTACTATGTATGGATGGAGGAACCACCGGCACGAAAAAATTTTAAAACTGTGATGCAGCTACTATCAGAAGCGGAAGTATCCGAACAGGGCAGGCAGTCAAGGCTTGATACCCGTATGAAGTTCTTAGAAGAAAGCCATCCACTGGGAGCGAACCATCCGGCGGTAAAGCAGTACAACAAATGTATGCGTGGTGCAGGAGATACGGTTCGCTCCATTATCATCAGTGCCAATGCAAGACTTGCATTTTTAGAAAATCAGAAAGTACTTCGCCTCCTTTCCAGAGATGATTTAAACATCGCAGAACTGGGAACCGGAGTGAATGCGGATAAGAAGACGAGAACCGCACTTTTCTGTGTGATACCTGACAATGACAAGTCTTATAACTTCGTTATCGGCATGCTCTACACGCAGATTTTTCAGGAACTTTACTATCAAGCGGACTTCCTATATAACGGCAGACTTCCGATTCATGTTACCTTTATGCTGGACGAGTTTGCGAATGTCGCACTGCCGGATGATTACTGTTCCCTTTTATCTACCATGCGAAGCAGGGAGATTAGTTCAGTTATTATCATTCAGAACATGGCACAGATTAAGGCACTGTTTAAGGATACCTGGGAAACCATACCGGGCAACTGTGACACCTTAATCTTTCTCGGTGGCAACGAACAGTCTACTCATAAATATGTGTCGGAATCACTGGGAAAAGGCACCATTGCAAAGAAAACAACCGGTCAGACGAGAGGAAGACAGGGAAGCAGTAGCAAAAACTTTGATGTACTTGGCAGGGATTTGATGACACCGGATGAGGCAAGAAAGTTAAATAACAAACAGTGTCTGATTCTCATTCGAGGCTTTGACCCGATTATTGATAAGAAGTACCGACCGTTCGGACATCCGGCATTTTCCCAAACCGCAGACGGAAAAGGAGAGGTGTATGTGCATGAACCCAAAAAGAAAAAGGGAAAAGGGGTGGAACTGTTAAATCCGGATGGAGTTTCTTATTATGAGAAACGAAAAGGAAGAGGAGCCAATATCTCCATAGACAAGCTGACTTATGAGGAATTTCAAGTGCTGGGAACAGTGGGAGAATTACAGAGGATGAAACAGAAGGAGCAGACATTACAGGGAGAAGACAGTGTTACCAAACGGATGGTGACATGGAATTATAGCAAAGAGCAGAAGGATGTTCTTCGTAGTGCATTGAACGCAAAGATGCCGACGGAGGATGTCCTTTCTTTTTTCTATCCGGGGGTTCCGGCAGAACAAATGCACAAGACAGTTGAAACATTTATAGCACAACAAAATCAAACAAAAGGAGGCACAAAACATGAGAAGAAACGTGAAAGAAGCAGTGAAAAAGGGATGGCAAAAAGTTAAGAGTGTAGCAGTTGCAATCGCAATGGCAGTGGTATTGGCTCCGACAACTTGCTTTGCGGCGGGTACAGGAACGGCAGGTATCACACAGCCACTGGAAAATTTAAAGACACTGATTATTGCCGTGATTGCTGCGGTGGGTGTGATTATCCTTGCAAAGAACGTGATGGAGTTCGCACAGGCCTACCAACAGCAGGATTCCGCAACCATGAACTCTGCATTGAAAGGAATTGTGGCAGGGGTTATGATGGCAGGTATTTCCGCAGTATTAGCATTCTTGGGCTTCTGATAAGAAGCCTAAGAACAGCAGGAAGGGGATGAAAAGAGGTATGGATATTTTTAAATTGGGAGAGCACATACTGTCACTTTTGGAAATGGTATTTGCTTTTTGGAACAATCAGGTGGCGTTGGTGTTCTCCATGCTGGGACAGTCTCCGGTGCATTTCAAAGGCGGCGGTGCATGGGCTGTGATTGAAAGAGTGCAGCCTATTTTCGTGGCAGTCGGCTCCTCTTTGGTGGTCTTATTCTTTGTGATTGGGTTTTGCTCGGAGAGTGTAGACATCAAAGAGGAGATGCGGTTTGAGGCAATCCTTCGGATGCTGATTCGTCTGGCACTGGCAGAGTGGTTTGTGGCAAACAACGTAACCATTATGAAAGCCTTTTTTACCTCTATCGGAAACTGGGTCAACCTGCTTGCCGGGGGAAGTGCAAGTACACTTTCTATTAACAGGGAGCAGGCAGAGGTGATTAAAAATCTGGGATTTGGAGCAAGTCTTATCATGCTGATATTGGCATCACTTCTCTCCGTGATTGTGATTATCTGCGGATTCTTTCTGATATACACGGTGTACTTCCGATTCCTACGTCTTCTGGTGATTGTGCCGATGGGTTCTATTGCCTTTTCTACAATGGGTGGAAATCGGAATGTGAGCCATACGGCACTCACCTACTGTCGATATTTCCTGTGTGTATGCTTTGAGGCGGTCACAATGGCACTTGCTATTCTGGTATGCAATGCTTTTATCAACGCAGGACTTCCGGCATTTACCGGAAACTATGCAGACTGGACGAAGACACTGATATACCTGTGTGAAATGACCTTTTCCGTTGCACTTACAGTGGGAAGCGTAAAGGGAGCACAGACACTTACCAGCAAGGCATTTGGATTGTAAGAAGAAAGGAGGAAACACGTGATTATTGAGATAAACAAGGATATTGAAACCTATCAGGAATCGGTTGTGATGGGGCTGACTGCCAAGCAACTGATTTACTCGGTGGCAAGTGTGGTGGCAGGCGGTGGTCTAATTTTAGTACTGTACCCTTATGTGGGATTAACGGTTGCTGCCTATATTGCCGTTCCAGTAGTGGCACCGATTGCACTTGGCGGGTTTTATTCCTACAACGGAATGAACTTTTACGAGTATATGAAACGAAAAATTTACTTTGCCTTTGGAAACAGAGCATACACCTATGTTTCTACGGAGGGAAAAGAAACAAATAAAAAAGAGAAGAAGGGAGGCAACAAGAATGGGGTTACTCAGTGATGATTTTACGTTACTCAAAAAGGCGAGCGAGCCCTTATACAAGACACCGAAATCCATACAGGAAACGATTGAGATTTTAAGGGTGGCTGAGAATGGTATTTTTGAGGTGGCACAGGGAAGGTTTTCAAAGTGTTATCTTTTTCAGGACATTAACTATACAACCACGAGTGATGCAGAACAGGAAGCGATTGCGCTGCTTTATTGCAAGTTTCTAAACTCACTGGATTGTAACTATAAAATCACGATTAACAATAAAAATAAGGACATGATTGCTATGCGTGAAAATGTGATGATTCCCTATCTGGAAGACGGATATGATTTTCTTAGAAAAGCCTACAATGATGTGATGGAAGAAAAGATACTGGAAGGAAAGCAAGGGATTGAACAGGAGTTATATCTGACCGTTACCATTGAGCGAAAGACTTTTGAGGAAGCGAAAGCGCAGTTTGCAACCATTGAGGCAACCATACAGAAACGATTCGGAGAACTGGGTTCCGAAATCAGAGCGTTAAACGGAAATGAGAGATTGAAGATTTTATATGACTACTATCATTTGGGCGAGGAGGGACAGTTCCGGTTCGACTTAAAAGAGTATAAAAAACTGGGCAGAGATTTTAAAAACGACCTTTGCAATGGGGTAGTAAAATACTATCCGGATTATTACGAAGACGAAGGAAAGTTTTGCAGAGCATTATTTATCAAACGTTATCCAAGCAGCCTGTCGGACCGATTTTTAGTGGAGTTATCGTCTCTACCAATTCACAGTCTGATGAGTGTGGATGTGGTGCCGGTTCCAAAGGATGTGACAACAAAGGTGTTACAGAAAAAGTATCTTGGAATCGAATCAGATATATTAAAGCAACAGCAAGTGCGAAACCGAAACAATGACTTTGCATCCGAGATTTCCTATACGAAGAAAACGGAGAAGAAGGAAATCGAGGGTATTATGGATGATGTAAGAGAAAACGACCAGTGCCTGTTTTATGTAGGAGTTACCATTATCCTAATGGCGGATACCAAAGAGGAGCTGCAAAGCATTACCGAAACCGTACAGGCTATTGGGAAAGGTCACAACTGTGTGATAGATACGTTATATTTGAAACAGAGAGAGGCATTAAATACCGCATTGCCGATAGGAGTCAGACAGGTAGAAACTATGAGAACCATGCTGACAAACTCGCTTGTGGCTTTGATGCCTTTTAATGTGCAGGAACTCAATCATAAGAGTGGAAATTATTACGGTATCAATCAGATTTCGAGAAACATCAATATTGCAAACCGAAAGAAACTCCTCAACGGCAATGCGTTTGTGTTTGGGATTCCGGGAGCCGGTAAGTCCATGTTCAGCAAGTTGGAGCAGGGCATGGTGTATCTTTCTACCCAAGATTATATTTCGGTTATTGATCCAACCAATGAATATATCGACGTGGCAGAGAAGTATGGCGGTGCAGTAATTAAGATGTCGAGTTACACGAATAACTTTGTGAATCCGCTGGACTTGGATGTATATGCATTAGACTTAAATGATACCAACGGACTTATCAGAGAAAAGGCAGAATTTATGCTGGCACTCTGCGAGCAGTGCTGTGGGGAACCGTTAAGTGCAAGGCAGCATTCCATCATAGACCGTTGTGTCAGGGAAATGTATTTTACCATCGCAAAGAGCGAGGAAAAGCACATCCCGATTATGTCCGATTTCTATGATCTTCTGTTAAAACAACCGCATCAGGAGGCACAGGACTTAGCACTGGCATTGGAAATCTTTGTGGATGGTTCACTCAATATTTTCAATCATCATACGAATGTGGATATGGATAACCGTTTTATGGTATATGCCATTCGAGATTTGGGAGAAAAACTATCCCCAATCTGTATGTTGGTAATGATGGAATCCATTCAGAAGAAGATTATTGAAAACGGAGAGAGGGGATTTGCAACGTGGCTCTATATTGATGAGTTTCATGTTCTTCTAGAATCGGACTACACGGCAGAGTATCTGCAACAACTCTGGAAAAAAGTGAGAAAGCAGGGTGGACTTTGTACCGGAATCACCCAGAATGTGATTGACCTTTTAGCAAGCAACATTGCCACAACCATGCTATCTAATTCCGAGTTTGTGGTTCTTATGAAGCAGTCCGGAACGGATAGTGAGAAGATGGCAGAAGTGTTGAAGGTATCGGAGGAGCAACTACGATATGTCTTAAATGCACCAGCCGGAACCGGGCTTATCAAATGTGGATCTACTGTGATTCCTTTTGATAATCAGATAGGAAAGGAAACGGAGCTATATAAAATCTACAACACCAACATTCACGAAATATTGGAACAGAAGAAATCAGCCATTGCGGAAAACCCGTAGTGGCTTTTTCTAAATAAAAGTAAAGGAGGTGGTTCCCTTGATTGTATGAACCTAAAACCAATGTAACTCGTAAACCCTAGATTCAGTAACACAACAAACAATGAAAAAGAAATGGAGATTATGATTATGAAAAAGACAAAGAAAATGAGCGTAATGTTAGCAATGGTATTATCAGTAACTTTATTATTCGGAGCAACAATTTCTGCAAATGCAGCGAGTGCATCGGTAACATTCAAAGTAGAGCAGACCGATGTAAACACGGCAGTAACCGTACCAGGTCAGCTTCCGATTATCTTTAATGCAGACGGAACCAACACGTATCCGTCAAACTGGATTATTTATAACAAAAGTGAACTTGCCGGAGTGCATCTGCAAACCGTAAAATTGGTGGAAAAGAGTGATTGGAAAGTGGTAAATGAGTCAACAGACCTTACTAAAAACACACACGATACCAAGCAGATTAAGTTTTATATGGGTGTGCCAAATAAACTTCGTATTTTCAAACCATATGCAGATGGTGGTTCTGCACTGTCCTTTGAAGAAGAATATGCAGTTTCCATTCCAGCAGGTGGAAGCCAGCAGTTCGAGTTTGAAATCAAACGTGGTGCATTTAATACGGCATTATCGGAGCACATCGCATTTGAGTTGCAACTGAACTTTGCGTATAACTAATTGAAATGAGAAAAGAGGACTGAACAATGACAGATAAAAAGCAACAGGAACAGAAAAATGAAAAACGCAGTCCGGCGACCAAGTATATCTTGGTCGCTGTGATTCTCATTCTATTATCCTTATTGATGCGCTGTGGAATTGATTACCATAACAGAAAAACAGCGGAGGAATTGAATGAGATTGTAAGCGAGTTTGAGGAAAGCATTGATGCCATTACGGAAATGGAGGACGCAATGAAGCAGGAAGCCGTTGATACGCTGGTAGAAGAAGGAATGATGCATGTCAACTTTTCTACAAAGGCATATTTTGATGGGAAGGTAAGTACAAAATTTAATATCAAGAACATTGAAAATAACCACGATGACATTGTGTTTGAAATTTTTGACGAGGATGGAGAAAGTCTGTATAAATCCAAAAAGATTCCACCGGGATATGAGATGAACTGTATTGAACTTGACAGAGAACTGTCAAAGGGCAGACATGAGTGTACCATTGAGGTGCATTATGCTGTGGAAGGGCAAATATCAACTGTCTTTCCGATTATTTTGATGGTGGAATAGCAAGTGGAAATTTTTCATATGCTAAAAATGATATAACGAAAAAATCTACATCATTTTATTGAAATCTCCATCATTCAATGGTAAAATGATGGAGATAAAAAAGAAATGAGGGAGATAAGCGTGAGAAAATTTGATTATAAACAAGTTCCCGAGCAACTTTTAACACCGGAAATTGTACAGATGATTGCGAGTATTCACGAGCATAAGGGCAGACAGGAATTATTTCTGGAAGCAAATATAGATGAATTAAAAACACTTTTGGAAGTGGCTTTGATTCAAAGCACGGGGGCTTCCAATCGAATTGAGGGAATTTATACGAGTGATAAACGTTTGGAAGAATTGGTAAGCCAAAAGGCGGAGCCACGCAACCGTTCTGAACAGGAAATTGCAGGGTATCGTGAGGTGCTTGCGACGATTCATGAAAGTTATGAATATATCGTGCCTAGACCAAATATGATATTGCAATTGCATAGAGATTTGTATTCCTATTCCCAAAGTAGCAAGGGAGGTAATTATAAGAATTCCGATAATGTGATTGCAGAGACAGATGCAGAAGGTCATCAGAAAGCAAGATTTATTCCGGTTCCGGCATTTCAGACAGCAGAAGCAGTAGAAGAATTGTGTAATCAATTTTTAGAAGCGTGGGAGACAGAACGGATTGACAGACTTCTTTTAATTCCGATGTTCGTGTTAGACTTCCTATGTATTCATCCGTTCAATGACGGAAATGGACGTATGAGTAGACTACTCACCTTACTTTTGTTCTATAAAGCGGGATATATTGTGGGGAAATATGTCAGTATGGAGATGTTGATTGAAAAAACAAAGGAAACCTACTATGAAGCCTTGCAAGATAGCTCAACGGGTTGGCATGAAAATGAAAACAGTTATGAGCCTTTTGCAAAATACTATCTTGGGATCATATTAAAGGCATATAATGAGTTTGAAGGCAGAGTAGAACATCTGAAAAATCGTAGTCTGTCAAAACCGGAACGAATAAAATTGATTATCGAGCAGAAGGTTGGAAAGATTACGAAGAAAGAGATTATGGAGCTTTGTCCTGACATCAGCAAAGTAACCGTGGAAAGAACGTTGACAGATTTAGTGAAAAGCGGATATATAGCAAAGGTAGGAGCAGGACCTTCGACTGCTTATGTAAGAATATAGTGAAAAAAATTGTGATAGCCATTAGGGACCATTCCCTAGTGGCTTTTTTGCCACTGGGGGAGGTGAGTATGTGGAGATTAGAAAAGTAAAGAAGAAGCCGATGAAGATACGCCGGGCAAAAGAGCAGAGTATCAAGGTAAAAACAGATTCCATCAAGTTGGCTGGTGTGCAGGGGGCGAAGTCTGCCACCCGGCAGATTGAGGGTGGGCAGGAAGTATTGGATGCAGCTATGACTGCGTATGTAATTAGTCAGCCTGAGAGGGCAGTTGCAAAGCATGGGACGAAGCTGGTAAAAAAGAAAGTCAAAGAGAATAAAGATAAGCCAAGCGAACGTAAGGAAAAGCAAAAGGGAACGGAACGAAACAGGGATAAGGAGAGGCACAAATCTCATTCAGATAAAAAGACGAAAAATACCGATTCCGGAAAATCAGATAAAGAGCATAAAAAGAGCAAGAAGCGTGGCATTAAGAAACTCATCCATAAGGCACAACTTGCCTTATTACTAAAAAGCAATCCGGAAAAGGAGAACCAAAACGGAACCAGTCGATGGGAGATGCTTTTGATTCGTCGGATAGCGATACCAACGCTTGCCCTTTTAGGATTAGGACTTTTATTGGTTACACTTGTGGCACTTCCGGCTATGCTGATTGTTGCCCTTATCTACAACTCGCCTTTTGCAATCTTCTTTCCACCGTTGGAAAGCGGAGATACGGTACAGTCTGTGACGAGTGCCTATGTGGCGGATTTTGACCGGGAAGTTAGTGACCTTGAAATACAGCATCTTGGCTATGATAGAGGAGAGATAGTGTATGTGGGGCATGAAGATACAGATATCGTTCCCACAAACTACTATGATATACTTGCCGTCTATATGGTAAAGTACGGAATGGGAGAAGCAGCGACGATTATCAATGACACGACAAAAGGTTGGATAGAAACGGTTGTCGATGACATGTGTGATTACACGCTCAGTGATAGCACGGTGGTTACTGTGAATGAGGAGGGTACAGAAGTTAGTCAGACAGTCCTCTATATAAATGTAAAATTAAAAAGTTATGAAGATATGATTTTCGTCTATGGACTTAATGAAGAAAAGGTGAAGATAGCTGGGCAAATAAAAAATGACCTAATGAGCAATTGAAAGATTGTTTGTTAGGTCATTCTACGAAAAAAGGATATCATACTGGATACTGATTATCAAAGCAAGCCTTACATAATGGTAAATTACCAACCATTTTGCTAAAGTCTTCGATTTTTAAATATCCTAATGAATCTGCACCAATCTGATTTGCAATTTCTTCAGGTGTATGTTTAGAGGCTATCAGAAGATTGTTTGAAGGTACATCTGTTCCATAGTAGCATGGATATAAAAAAGGTGGAGAACTAATTCTTACATGGACTTCTGTTGCCCCGGCGCGTTTTAGCATCGTTATGAGTTTGGATATTGTTGTTCCTCGAACGATAGAATCATCTATCAGAACAATACGTTTTCCTGCTACGACGCTTGGAATTACATTGAGTTTTATATGTACCGCAGACTCGCGCTCTTGTTGTGTCGGTTTTATAAAGGTTCGCCCTACATAACTATTCTTATGAAATGCCATGCCATAAGGAATATTGGATTGCTCCGCATACCCTATTGCAGCGGCAATTCCAGAATCGGGTACACCTACTACTAAATCAGCATCTATAGGATAAGCGTCTGCCAGGGCCTTTCCGGCACTTACTCGTGCGTCGTATATATTAATCCCATCCATTTTTGAGTCAAGTCTGGCAAAATAGATATATTCAAAAATACAGTGTGCGTGCGAATTCATACATAAGGAACGATTACTAACTATAGAGTCTTTTGTGATGGTCACGATTTCTCCGGGACGAATATCTCTCACGAATTCCGCGTCAATTGCATTCAGGGCACAACTTTCCGATGCCAAAATGTAACTATCTCCACGTATCCCCAAGCAAAGGGGTTTGAGACCGTAAGGATCCCTTACCCCGATTAGCTTTTGTGGACTCATAATGACAAGAGCAAATCCACCTTTCAGTTTCTTGGCTGTTTCGCATACGGCATCTTCTATATTTGGAGATTTGGTACGTTCTAAAGCGATTTGATATGTGATAACTTCAGAGTCCGTAGTAGTGGAAAAAATGGCTCCATTGTTCTGTAAATGATTTTTCAACTCATCCACATTTGTTAAGTTACCATTATGTGCCAGTGCGAGTGTTCCTTTAAAATAATTAATCGCAATCGGCTGTGCGTTTTTTGCAGAACTTTCACCTGTTGTCGAGTATCGAACATGTCCGATACCAATATTTCCCACTAAATCTTCCAAAGTTTTTGGAGTAAATATTTCATTTACCAATCCCATATCTTTATGGCACACTAAGTTTCCAAGGGGGCCGCTGGTATTGCAAACAGCAATACCGGCGGATTCCTGACCTCGGTGTTGTAGAGCGCATAAGCCATAATAGATAGAATTAGCGACATTTTCGCCAGAGGCATCTAACATGCCAAATATACCACATTCTTCGTGAAGTTTGTCACATTCATATTGCATTTGTATAACCCCTATCTTTCTTAGATTGAGAACAACAATTGTTCGTAATTTGGATATGGAAGAACGTCGTCCGGCAAATAGCCTTCTGTCAAATCTGCTATAACACGAATTTCTTCCATATCAGGTATAATTGTTTCGTGATAATATTTTGCGGCTTCTAACATATCGATAATAGATTCTGCAATCAGTGTATCAGCTACTAGTTTTTCTTCCAGTTCAAACAGCTCTTCATAATAAGAAGACAAGGTTGCAAGGAGCTTTTGTTCGCCGTTGCATGGGAGAGTAGCGACTTGTTTTTTTGTTTGGATGCCACATGCTAGTTGGTCTGTATAAGCAGAGAGGGCAGGCAGAAAATCACGGCGAATCATGTCCTTTAGTGTTTTTGCTTCTATGTGTAATAGTTTGCAATAATCCTCCAACAAAATCTCATATCGAGAACGTATTTCAGTTTCGGTGAAAACATGGTGTTTTGTAAAGAGTTTAATATTCTTTTCGGCGACAAAGCACGGCAATGCATCCGGAGTAGATTTCATATTCGGAAGACCGCGACGTGCAGCTTCCTCAAGCCATTCGTCCGTATATCCATTTCCGTTGAAAATTATTTTTTTATGTTCAATAATTGTACGTTTGACCAGTTCGTGAACGGCATTTTCGATTTCGTCTACCGAAATATTCTTTAATTTCTCATAAAATTCAGACAAAACTTCAGCAACAGCAGTATTTAGTACAATGTTTGGACCGGATACTGATAAAGAAGAGCCGAGCATGCGGAACTCGAATTTGTTTCCGGTAAACGCAAATGGAGACGTTCTGTTTCTGTCAGTGGTATCTTTTGTAAAGTGTGGTAGCACTTTTGCACCAGTGTTCATCTGTACGCGCTTTTGTTTTCCAAAGAACATGTCTTTTTCAATAGAATCAAGTATTTCTGAGAGTTCGTCCCCTAAGAAAATAGAAACAACAGCAGGAGGAGCTTCGTTAGCACCAAGCCGATGATCATTTCCGGCCGTTGCAACGGAAAGTCGCATTAAATCAGAATACTCATCTACAGCTTTGATAACTGCCATCAGGAAAATCAAAAATTGTGTGTTCTCAGCAGGTGTCTTTCCTGGATCCAACAGATTAACGCCTGTATTTGTTGACATTGACCAGTTGTTATGCTTACCGGAACCATTGATACCGTCAAATGGTTTTTCATGAAGCAGACATACTAGATTATGTTTTTCGGCTACTTTTTTCATGATTTCCATAGTGAGCTGGTTGTGGTCAACTGCGATATTTGTAGTTTCAAAAACTGGAGCTAGTTCATGTTGTGCTGGAGCGACTTCGTTATGTTTTGTCTTTGCTGGAATACCTAATTTCCACAGTTCCTCATCTAAGTCATGCATAAAGGCAGCTACAGGTGGTTTTAAGGCACCAAAATAGTGATCTTCCATTTCCTGTCCTTTTGGCGGCTTTGCGCCGAGAAGTGTACGACCCGTAAAAACTAAATCTTTACGTTTCTTATATAAATCCTTATCTACAAGGAAATATTCTTGTTCTGGTCCCACAGTCGTGGAAACACTTGTTACTGATGTATTTCCAAGAAGATTTAGAATTTTCGTTGCCTCTGTACTTAAAGCTTCCATGGAACGCAAAAGTGGTGTTTTCTTATCGAGAGCCTCCCCACTGTAGGAACAAAAAGCAGTAGGTATGTATAGTGTACCATCTTTGATAAATGCCGGAGAGGTAGGATCCCAAGCAGTATAGCCTCTTGCTTCAAATGTTGCACGAAGTCCACCGGATGGGAAACTTGATGCATCCGGTTCTCCTTTTACCAGTTCTTTTCCAGAAAAGTCCATGGCAATTTCGCCTCCTCCGAGTGGGGAAATAAAACTGTCATGCTTTTCTGCTGTGAGACCGGTCATTGGCTGAAACCAATGTGTAAAATGGGTCGCACCGTGTTCTACCGCCCATTCTTTCATAGCAGTGGCAACGGCATTTGCAACATCTAATTCCAAATGTGTGTTATTTTCAATTGTTCTGTGAAGTGCCTTATAAATATCTTTCGGTAGTTTTTCTCGCATCACTTTATCATTAAATACGAGACTTCCATAGAGTTCAGGGATTTTTTTTGTCATAATACATTACTCCTTTCAAAACATCTTTATGATTTTTATGGTTTTAGACACAAAGAAAAGGCGCCTTGGAAAAATCCAAGACGCCCTTGTCTATGTTTCGGATTGTAGTACGAAAAAAACGAATTGTCAACAGTTAATTCAAAAAAGTTTTTTAGCAAAAATGCTTTACAAAAGAAAATTTTTGCTATAGAATTACTTGCGTAAAAATAATATTTCAGATGACAAAGGCGTCAAATGACCTAGAAATTAGGTGTATTTGATGCCCTTTTTTATTGCCAAAATCTTGAAGGAGGTAGCAGATATGAAATACGTTTTTGTCACAGGCGGTGTTGTATCCGGGCTTGGAAAAGGGATTACGGCAGC
>JAFQDE010000004.1 GCA_017416155.1 Tyzzerella sp. | reverse complement strand
CTTCGGTACAAACACATCTGTCTTTTTACTATCTGGATTCGTGGTTCCGCTAAGATATGCCAACAGTTTCACCGGCTCTCCATCAAATTCAAACGCCATTCGGATTCCTGTAAATACATTATTTTCATATACATCTTCTACAACATATTTAATGGTATGTTCTTGGGTCCAATCCACGCCTGTGAAATCATAATCCCATCCAACATATCTGGTGTTAACATTATAATTTCCTGCCGTACTATGGCCTACCTTAACTCCGATTCCCCATGTCGGATCATATCTTAAACGAATCAGTAATCCTTTTTGGTAATTAAACCACGAGTTGGACTCCTGTGCATTACCTCTTACTCCAAAATCAACCCATGCACCAGACGGCAATTGTTCATTCAGTTTGAAGCCAATCTCTACTTCGCTGTTATAAATCTTTTGTGCTACATAAGACCATGTCTTTCCATTATTTAATACAGTCATCTCAGAAACAATATTTTCACGAGAGTCATTGCCCGTATTGTCTCCCGTTCCATCATCATTATCATCTTTACCTTCGCCACCATCGTTCTCTTTGTTCTCATCGTCAGAACTTTCACCCCATGACAATAGGTATGCGTCTGTAACTGAAAATCCTGCTCCTCCCTCATATCTTACAAACATATAGCTTCCTGTCGTATCATTCACTGTTGAATCTGTATCGCTTAAGCTTAGAATATCCTTTGGAACAAATACATCCGTCTTATTTCCATCCGGATTGCTCGTGCCAGAAAGATATGCTAACAATTTTACCGGTTCTCCATCAAACTTGAATGTCATTTGGATTCCCATAAACACATCATTCTTGTACACATCTTCTACAATATAGGTTAATGTATGTTCTTTGGTCCAATCTACATTACTGAAATCATAATCCCATCCAACATATCTATTATCCACATTATAGTTTCCCTTTGTGCTATGTCCGACCTTAACGCCTATTCCCCATTTTGCATCATTGAGGATTCTCAGAACCAATCCCTTCTGCCAGCTAAATTTCGATGTATCCTTCTGATCATTTCCACGAATTCCAAAATCGATCCACTTTCCTGTCGGAAGCTGTTCATTCAGTTTAAAAGTGACAGATACCATACTGTTATATATTTTCTTTTCAGAATATACCCACGTTCTATTCTTCTCAGTGTATTTCCCCTGAGACGTCACATTTGTTCCCTTCGTAGTGTTTACTACTGGTATCGTTAAGATTTCCTTACCATCATATACATAAATAATCTGGAATCCTTTTACATGCGTCTCATTTGGCACTATTGTTTTTTCTGTATAACCATTTCCACTCAAATCCGGCTTATCTGTACCGTTAATCCAAATGAATTTTTTAACCTTAGATGATATATCGCTTCCGCCCAGTTTCACCGTGACAACCGGTAAAGTATATATCTCACCAATCGCACAGGTCTGATTATCTTTCTTATCAGCCGAAACCTCCAGTTTTAACGGTTTGCTTCCATCAAGTGTAATTGAATAAATCTGTGTCCGATTTCCATTTTTAGTATTAGAACCATTCATATAGAAATCAAGCCATCCTGCCTGAAGAACATTTGGATTGGCACCTACGAGACGATTGGAAAGGAAAAGGTCTCCATCCTTATTTGCTGCTGTACCACTCCAAGTCATTTTTGTTCCGTTAATCCACAGTTCAAATAATACACCCTTGAACTCATCGCCTTCATATACATCCGTTGTCTGAAAAGCCAACTCGACCTCTTTGTTATAAAAAATGTCTCGTACACTTTTTGATAGTTTTGCACCTCCGTAACTAGCCCCTTCATATCCTGCTGCTTTTACACCTATGCCATACTTTGAATGAATCTGTAACACAACACCATCTGGCCACTCAACAGAAGCTGTACCATTAGGATTTGACTCTGTCTTAATTGTCTTTTTTGCATTACTTCCGCCTCTTAAATTAATTAAGAGAAGTTCCGTTCCATCCCCGGTACCCACGCCACTGGCTGGAACATATTTCATAAGCATGCGCACCTTTTCGTCGTAAATTTTTTGCGCTCCAAATGCAAAGGCTGTAGTATCATCCACAATAAGCATATTGTTTTTTAAAGCGGAATTTTTCCCAAAAAACCAAGCACTCGGATAATCCAAAATGTTTCCTTTTATTTTCCCTGTTACTTGAATTTTTATTTCTTTTGCGCTGATATTACCATTATAATCCTTTACTTCATAACGCAGCGTGTTTTCACCAATCGAATAGAAACAAAACACTTGTCCCGCTGTCAGTTCTGCTTTTTCTCTTCCTGTCAAGCTAACCTTTAGGCGCGATGTTATATCATCTCCAAACGAATCCTTCACACTTGCTGTTACCGGAATCGTAAATTTTTCACCAACTGTTACGACATATTTATCCTTTACTTTCGCACCAAACAATATTACCGGTGGTACATCAGATTCTCCCTTGGCACAATCTACGCTATATTCTTCATAGGCCTGAATACCGTTTCTATCTGTTACAAGATAGCGGAAGACATATGTCCCTGAATGCGTTGGGGTATATTCCTTCGCAGTATATTCTACAAAATCAGTTCCCGGCATCTTTACATACACTTTTACATCTGAAGAAATATCCGAATAATCATTCATATCCTTCGCTTTTACTTCTGGAAGTGTAATCGTCTTGTTAACCAACATTTTATCAAAGGCAGCAACTTTAATCTCCGGTGACAACAAAGCGTTGCTTCCATTGATAGAAAGTGCTTTAATTGTCATTCCGTCATTGCTTGTATCCGGATCCACGACATTTGCGCCAAAACTGAGCCACCCTGAAATATTCTTGTTGAATATTTTTAAATGTTCTGAATTTTGACCGTACTTTGATGCAACATCAGTCTTCTTAATTGTACCCGTGGCGGTAGCCTCTTCTGTTACATCTGTATCAACCCAAAGATTTGTGACAATTTCTTCCTCGTCTGCTACAATGTTAATTGCAATTGTATGTTCTTTCCCGTCACATAAGTTCAAACTAAGATTTCCAAGTAGTCCGAAATTTTCATTATTTACTGTTACAGCATACGTTGCGATCTTATTGTAAATTCTCATATTGAAATACTTCGGCCATGTCCCTTCATAATAGGTAGGCTCTGATTCATCACAGGACGGCGTGACAAGGAACGAAACATTATAAAACATAACCGATTCTAATGGTTCTGCTCTAAAGGAGAATGCAACAGTATCTCCATTTTGTATTTTTTCCCCTTTGTATACAGCACCTGTAAAATGTCTTCCTTCTTTTCCTGCTATTACAATCTCTCCATATTCATTAAGACATGAATTTTGTTTATCTTGTCCTATAATCCAATTATCTAATTGTGTCTTACCTGCCAAATTGTATCCAAGTGGATCATCCAAATTCGCCTCTACAAGCATTTTAGCTTCTACACTTGCCTTCTCACCATCTGCATTCTCTACAAAATAAGTAATCTTATATGTACCGCATTTCGTAGGTGTATAAGTCGTATTTTCAGACAACAAAACACCTTCATTTGCATTCTTTGCCGGTAACACATACCTACTATCTTCAACAAACAACATCTTAATACGGACTGAATCCTGCAAATTCTTATCCTTCACATTAAGAACCGTTACCGAAGGCAAAGTTATTTCTGTACGAACCTTGCCTTTCACTTCTGTAGACGATAATTGCAATTCCATCTTTTCAATATGAGTCTGTTTTGTGGAATTGCTGTTGTTTCCAATTATTAGTATTATCGTTGCAGACAGACAAAGCAAGCACGCTGATATAACAAAAACTAAAACCTGCTTCTTACTTAACGTCTTCATAAATTTCTCCTTCCAATTAATCTTTTTTTAATAATATCACACAAATACTTTTTAAAAAATTGAATTAATATGCACACTATGCTGAAAAAAAGTGCAAAAAAACAGTGCCAAGCGGAGGGCACGCTTGGTAGTTATAAATACCTATATAGCATCAGAAATCAACTTCTTTCATATTACATCAGTTTTTTGTTTGGGAAAATAACACTTTAGACATAATAAAATTCCTCCTAAGTAGTGGTTATTTAACCCGGTCTACTTAGGAGGAATAATATAACTATTCCGTCGAGGTCGTTTAATCCCTCAGACTAGTTCTCCCTATCATCTCCAATTTTTATACCGAAACATATTCAGCAATGGCCTTTTCAACTGTTGCATTCAAAGTATCTCCATTTATCAATGCAACAACCGCCAACTTTTTGTGTAACTCAGGGGAAATTCGTATATTAAAAGTCCCCTTATATTCCTTTTCGGGTTCTTTTCCTACTTCCTTACAAAACTCCAAATAGTCATCAACGGCAGCATGGAACTCTTTTTCAATACTTGTCAAATCAGAACTCTCAAAATCAACAAAATCTTTGATTCCTTCAATTTTCCCTCGAACAACTAAAGATTCCGAATCAAATTCAATTCTAGTATGATATCCTTTATATTCTAATACATTCTTCATTATAAATCTCCTAACTTTACTAAATGTTCCACCAAAGTTTTTACTGCTCCCACTTTCATCACATCACTTGGATGTGGTTTATGTAGCAAAATGATTCTATTTCAAATTTACTCATATAAACGGCTTACCTTTCTTGCAACCGTTTTCTAGTTGCATTTTAATATAATAATTTTTTTGTGTCAAGTAAAATAAAACGATTTATACAATCATAAAAAGTCACTTCCTTTATTTATTTTTCATCAAAATTGAAAATTCTTCAGCAGATACGCTTTGAAATTCAGATGCGCTTTGATGCGCTAAGGACATTTATTGTTTGAATAAACTTGTCCTGATTTCGATGTAATATCATTATAGTATATAAACACAAAAATTCAAGGCGAAATTCATCAAATACTATGTGAATCTCGCCTTGCTTATCATTAAATCTTATGTATAAATAATCCACTTCTAAGTTTCGGTTCAAACCAAGTAGACTTCGGTGGCATCAAAAGCCCTGCATCTGCCACATCAAACAGTTCTTGTATTGAAGTCGGATACATGGCAAATGCTACTTTACAGTCGCTCGCCACTCGTTTCTCTAGTTCTCTAAGTCCGCGAATACCTCCAACAAAATCAATACGTTTATCCACTCTCGGATCGCTGATTCCAAGTACCGGTGTAAGAAGCTTCTTCTGAAGAATGGACACATCTAAACCTTCAACCGGGTCTGTGCATTTATCCTCAGCACGAACCTGGCAACGATACCATTTTGCTTCTAGATACATAACAAACTCACCTTTTTGATTTGGATAATGGTCTGTACTCTCATCTTCCACTACAGTGAAAATCTCTTTCACTTTTTCTAAAAACTCTTCTGATGTATATCCGTTCAAATCCTTCACCACACGATTGTAATCCATAATCATTAACTGTTCATCTGCAAAAAGAACAGATAAGAAGTAATTAAACTCTTCACTTCCATCATAATCCGGATGCTCTGCTCTACGCTTCAATCCAACCTTCACCGCTGACGCTGCTCTGTGATGACCGTCTGCAATATAGATTTCATTAGTATCAGCAAACGCTCTTCGAATCACCTCTATCTGTTCCGGTGCGTCAATCACGAACACGCGATGACGGATTCCATCATCGGATGTGAAATCATAGAGAGCCTCCTCCTGCTTTTTCGCTGCAATTACTTCACGAATGGCAGGTCTTGCTCGGTATGCCAAGTAAATCGGTCCTGTCTGAGCACTACAAGTATCTACATGACGAATACGGTCCTGTTCTTTCTCTTCTCTCGTATTCTCATGCTTCTTAATCACATTATTGACATAATCGTCAATCGATGCACATGCTACAAGTCCATCCTGCACCCTGCCTTGCATTGTTAATTCATAAATGTAATAATACTCCTTTTCTTCTGTTACGAAATCACCATTTGCAACCATTTCCCACAGAATGTCATGTGCCTTCTGATACACCACATCGGCATACATATCCATATCATCTGCAAACTGTGTCTCCGGTCTGTCAATGCGCAAAAATGATAATGGTTCCTTTTCTACTTCTTTCTTTGCTTCTGCGCGGTTATATACGTCATATGGAAGTGCGGCAATTCTTGCTACCTTTTCTCTGTTTGGTCTGATTCCTATAAATGGTTTTATTATTGCCATGTCATGTTCTCCTTCTACTCGTCTTTTGTATATTATTGTTCCTGCATTACTCGTAAAATGTTGCCATTTAATATCTTATCCATCTGTCTTTCAGAAAATCCTCTTTTCTGAACGGCATCATATACCAGATTCATTTCACCTATATCCGATATATCTAATTCACCTTCATCAAATCCGTCAAAATCTGTTCCAAATGCAAGGACATCTTCACCTCCAACCTGATATATATGCCAAAAATGGTCTGCAATATCAGTAACCGTTGCCCTTCCGTTCTCCCGCAAGAAATACGGATAAAAATTCACACCTGTAACTCCACCTTTTTCTGCCAGCGCCTTTATCATCTCATCCGTCAGATTCCTCGGGTGATTGCACAGTGTTCTTGCATTAGAGTGCGATGCAACAAACGGTTTGCTACTATAGTTAACTACATCCCAAAATCCCCCATCTGATAAATGAGACACATCGATAATCATGCCCAGTGCATTCATGCGTCCTACCACTTCGACTCCAAATGGCTTTAATCCGCACTTCATCAACTCCGGGTCACGACTATTCGGGAAACCTATACAATTTTCATGATTCCAGGTCAACGTAATCAGACGAATTCCCTGTCGATACAATTCCTCTAAGTATGCCATCTTGCCATTCAGGATGCCACCTTCTTCAAGCGTCAGAACAACAGACATTTTCCCTTTGTCACGATTGGCAATCAACTCATCAAAATTATGTGCAATTGCAATCTCATCCGAACTCTTCGCAAGTTCTGCTTTACCGTGTGCAATCATGGCTAAGGCATGCCTATAAGCTTCTTCCAGCGCATCTACGCCTTCAAACTGACTCATATGTATAAAACTCGCAAAGAACTGAGCCATACTACCCGCCTTCTGCATCTTCTCTATGTCGATGCAGAGGTCATTCTTTTGCAAACTTACACCCTTTTTACGCATCATAAGCCAAAACGTATCGCAGTGCATGTCAATGAATCTCATTTTTTTCCAGTCTCCTGCATAGAATTTATTGTTTTAGTCTAACATATTTTTAAAAGGAAGTATATATGAAAACAAAAATCGGAATTATAATTTGTGGTTTAGAAAATAACAGACAGTATGTGGCAGACGCCTATATTCAGGCTATTAAATCAGCGGGCGGCCTGCCAATTATTTTACCAATGGTGAAATCCAAGGCTGCTATCCGTGAATATGTCGAATTGTGTGATGGTTTCCTCTTCTGCGGAGGTGGAGATATAACACCTCTTCTCTTCGGTCAAGAACCGTCAAATGGAATAGGTAAAACAGATATTACATTGGATCTATTCCAAATTCGCTTCATGAAACAGGTTTTGGAGACAGAGAAACCTGTACTTGCAATCTGTCGCGGAATGCAAGTGTTAAATGTAGCCTGCGGAGGTACTATACATCAGGATTTAAATGAAGTGAATTTTGATACCATCAACCATATGCAGACCAGCCTCTCTCGCAAGGACATCAGCCACAAAGTATCTTTCACGTCAAAATCTCATATTCACCACATACTGGGGCCATTTGCTTACACCAATAGTTTTCATCATCAGGCAGTGGACCGCATCGGAAAAGATTTGGTCATGACGGGTTCAACCGGAGATAACATCGTAGAGGCAATCGAAATGCCATCACACTCCTTTGTATTAGGAGTACAATGGCATCCGGAAAGTATGCTTGATTCTGCTCCAAATATGAAGCAGTTGTTTTTCTCATTGATTCGATATTCAAAAATAGATTAAAAGATTTTTGTTGTCCATTTTGTACAGTCCCAAACTTCATTCACCACATCTCGGTAGAATTCGGGCTCATGGCATATCAAAAGCACACTTCCTGTGTATGCGCATAGTGCGCGCTTCAATTCTTCTTTTGCATCTACATCTAAGTGGTTGGTTGGCTCGTCCAAAAGCAAGATGTTCGTCTCTTTATTAATGAGCTTGCAAAGTCTTACTTTTGCCTGTTCACCACCACTTAACACTCTCACCTGACTTTCGATGTGCTTGGTTGTAAGTCCACATTTTGCAAGAGCAGAACGCACCTCATACTGAGTATACGAAGGGAACTCTTTCCATATCTCTTCAATACAAGACGTCTTATTATCCGGCGCTGCTTCCTGCTCAAAATATCCGATTAAAAGATTTTCACCAAGTTCCACTGAACCCTGTAGCGAAGGAATAAGTCCTAAAATACTCTTTAAGAGCGTGGTCTTACCAATTCCATTTGCACCAACAAGTGCAATCTTGTTTCCACGTTCCATGGAGAGCGTTAATGGTTTCGACAATGGCTCATCATAACCAATAACCAAATCTTTTGTTTCAAATATATATCTTCCCGGAGTTCTTCCCATCTTAAAATTGAATTCCGGTTTCGGTTTCTCTGCTGCCAATTCAATGACATCCATCTTGTCCAATTTCTTTTGACGAGACATCGCCATGTTTCTAGTAGAGACACGTGCCTTATTTCTTGCAACAAAGTCTTTAAGTTCACTAATTTCCTGTTGCTGACGTTTGTATGCCGCTTCTAGCTGTGATTTTTTCACTGCATATACTTCCTGGAAGTGGTCATAATCACCCACATAACGATTTAGTTCCTGATTTTCCATGTGATAAATAATATTGATGACTTCATTCAAGAATGGAATATCGTGTGAAATCAGTACAAAGGCATTCTCGTATTCGATAAGGTAACGCTTGAGCCATGCAATATGTTCTTCATCCAAATAGTTTGTAGGCTCATCAAGAAGAAGAATATCCGGTTTTTCCAGCAAAAGTTTTGCAAGTAACACTTTCGTTCTCTGACCGCCGCTGAGGTCTGTGACGTCTCTCTCTAGACCAATATCAAGAAGTCCCAATGCTCTTGCAACCTCTTCTACTTTTGCATCAATAACATAAAAATCATGCTGTTCTAACAGGTCCTGATAAGTTCCAGTCTCTTCTAGGAGGCGCTCCATTTCTTCCGCTGAAGCTTCACCCATCTGTTCAAACATACGATTCATTTCCGCTTCCATATCGAACAGGTATGCAAAAGCACTATTTAATGCATCTCGAATTGTCATACCCTTTTCTAACACAGTATGTTGGTCCAAATATCCTACTCGAACATTTTTTGCCCATTCAATTTTCCCCTCATCCGGTTGTAACTTTCCGGTTACAATATTCAAAAAGGTCGATTTTCCTTCGCCGTTAGCTCCCACAAGACCAATGTGTTCTCCTTTCAAAAGACGAAATGACACATCACCGAAAATCGCACGGTCTCCAAATCCATGTGACAAATGTTCAACATTTAAAATACTCATGTATATTAACTCCTTTAAGATTTCATTCCTTGGTTATTTTAACAGAATTCTTCATAAAAAGAAAGACTAATGAGAACACTATATATAAAACATTATATCAGAAAGGAATAAGGACAAATGAAAGACAAAGAACAAGCAGTAATCGAAATTACATCACGCCCTGGAAATGTGTATGACGATGGTGATATTCCGGAGATTGATTTACCGAAACCATCGAATGTGACGACGAACGTGACACCTGACGAAGTGCCACGTCGTGATGGCCCTGGTGGGGAATAAATTCAAAAAGTGCACTCTCCAAATTCAAGGAAAGTGCACTTTATTTCGTTTTATTTCTGAACAATATTGATAATTCTTCCCGGCACATAGATTTCTTTCACAATTGTTCCGGTTAATTTATCTGCAATTGCCGCCTTACCTGCCGAGATTGCATCATCCTTTGAAACATCTGCCGGTACAGTCACAACTGCTCTTGTCTTACCGTTAATCTGAACAGCCACTTCAATTTCATCATCTTTCATAAGTGCCTCATCGTATGTTGGCCATCCTGCGTTGAATACAGTTCCTGTATGTCCAAGTTGTTCCCACAACTCTTCTGCCATGTGTGGTGCGAATGGTGCTAAGAGAACTGCGATTGTGCTGAGTGTCTCTGTATCCACTCCACCCTCTTTCTTTGCAATCTCAATCAACTTGTTGTTATATTCCATGAATCCCGAGATTACTGTATTAAGGCTGAAGTTCTCCAAACGAGATGTGATATCACATACCATCTTGTTGCGAATCTTCACCATCTCTTTGGTTGCCTTGATATCTTTATCCTTGCTATCCTGAACAAGATTCCATACACGAGTGAGGAAACGATATACGCCGTCGATACCACGGTCATCCCACTCTGCATCAAGTTCCGGTGGACCTACAAAGAGTTCATACATTCTAAGAGCATCACATCCGTAATCTCTTACCAAATCATCCGGAGAAACAACATTTCCTTTTGATTTACTCATCTTGATGCCATTCTTACCGGTAATCATACCTTGGTTGAACAGTTTCGTGAATGGCTCTTCAAAATCAACCACACCAATATCATACAAGAACTTGGTATAGAAACGAGAATACAATAAGTGAAGAACTGCATGCTCTACACCACCGATATACATATCAACCGGAAGCATCTCGTGTGCTTTTTCTTTTGATACCAATTCTTCTGAATTATGATTATCCACATAACGGAGGAAGTACCATGAAGAACCAGCCCATTGAGGCATCGTGTTTGTCTCACGTTTTGCAGGCTTTCCACAAACAGGGCAAGTTGTATTTACCCAACTCTCAATGCCTGCAAGTGGTGATTCACCTGTGCCTGTAGGTTCATATGAATCAACCTCAGGAAGTGTAAGCGGAAGCTCTTCCTCCGGAACAGGAACTGCCCCACAATCCGGACAGTGCACAATCGGAATCGGTTCACCCCAGTAACGCTGACGAGAGAATACCCAGTCACGAAGTTTGAAGTTCACAGTTGCTTTACCAAAGCCACGTTCTTCAATAATATGTGGAGCCTCTTTCTTAAGAACTGCTGATTCCATTCCATTCCATTCGCCAGAATTAATCATAGTTCCAACTGCTTCTGTGTAAGCTTCTGTCATGTTTTCAATCTCCACGCCATCTTTTGCGATAACCTGGACAATTGGAATATTAAACTTTGTGGCAAACTCAAAATCACGGTCATCATGTGCAGGTACACACATAATTGCTCCTGTACCATAGTCTGCAAGTACATAGTCTGCAAGCCAGATTGGTGTCTTCTCTCCGCTTAACGGATTAATTGCATAGGACCCTGTAAACACACCGGTCTTTTCTTTGTCCTGCATTCTGTCCACATTTGACTTCATAGAAGAATCATAAATATATTGTTCTACCGCTTCTCTTGTCTCATCTGTAGCAAGACTTGCCGCAAGCGCATGCTCCGGTGCAAGCACCATGAAAGTTGCTCCATATAAAGTATCCGGTCTTGTCGTATAAACTGTAATCTTCTCGTCTCTTCCGTCGATTTGGAAATCTACTTCTGCACCGTATGATTTACCAATCCACTCAGCCTGCATCTTCTTAACCTTCTCCGGCCAATCAAGCTTGTCCAAATCATTCAACAAACGGTCTGCGTATTTTGTAATGCGGAGCATCCATTGACGAAGATTCTTCTTTGTAACATCTGTTCCACAACGCTCACATTTACCATTTACAACCTCTTCATTTGCAAGACCTGTCTTACATGAAGGACACCAGTTAATCGGGAACTCCTTCTCGTAAGCAAGACCTTCCTTAAACATCTTTACAAAAATCCACTGTGTCCACTTGTAGAACTCTGGATCTGTCGTATTCACTTCCATGTCCCAGTCGTAGAGAGCTGCGATTTCATTAATCTGATTCTTAATATTTGCTACATTCTCTGCTGTAGAGATTGCAGGGTGAACTCCCATCTTAATTGCGTAGTTTTCTGCCGGAAGTCCGAATGCATCCCATCCCATTGGATGAATGATGTAGTATTTCTGTAATAATTTATAACGGCTCCATACGTCAGAGATTACATAGCCTCTCCAGTGTCCTACGTGGAGACCATTGCCTGACGGATATGGGAACATATCCAGGCAGTAATATTTCTGTCTCTTGCCGTTCTCGTCTTCCTTCACGTTCACTGGATTCGCCGCCCAGTTCTCACGCCATTTTTTCTCAATTGCCTTATGATTATACGGTGTTGCCATCTTCTTTTTCTTCCTTTCGTCTGAACCTTTTGTTATTGTATCACATCATGTCATTTTGTCAAGAATTGCCTATGCTTCCTCACTCTTTACAAGTTTCACATCTACTGTCATATCGAGTGCTGCCGCCATTCTCACCATCATCTCCAGCGAAGGATTGTAGTTACCGCTTTCAAATCGACTGATATTCGGACGTGAGATACCTGTACGTCTTGCAAGCTCGTCCTGTGTCATCTTTCTGCCTTTGCGACATGCAACATATTGGTCAATAACTTCTTTTCTTATCTCTTTCTGACGTTCTTCTATGGTAATCTCTGTTCCATCCAAATCAAAAATATAATCCATATCTTTTGTTGTTCTCATAATCATCCCTCTTTTTCTTACTATAACGTAATATTTCTATTATTGTATCACAAAAGAGGTGTAAGGAACAGACATATTTTATAGAAATATTTTATCATATATTAGTTGCCCTTCTCGTCATTCTGATGTATAATAATACATATTACATAACAAAGGAGTGATTCCCATGGTAAATTTATTAACAGGACAAAAAGGAAGCGGCAAAACACAAAAAATGATAGAGGCTGCAAATTTAAAAGCAAAGGAATGTGACGGAAACGTAGTATTCATTAAAAATAGCCACAATGATACATATAGTTTATCTTTTGATATCAGAGCAGTCTGCATGGCTGACTATCCATCAATTAGTAACATAAGTGAATACACAGGATTCATCTACGGAATGCTTAGTGCTAACAGTGATATCCAAGTTATTTTCATCGATGGTATTTTAAAACAAAAAGGTATTGTGCTTGAAGGAATGGCTGCATTCGTTGATACACTTAATAGTATCTCAAAAGCACACAATGTTGATTTCTATGTAAGCCTTAGTGCAAGCAAAGAAGAGTTAGGAATTGAAGCTGACAAATGTAATTTCTTAAATTAATCATGATATAGGAAATGGATGGGAACAAAATCCCATCCATTTTTGTTTTTCTTATTTTATTGTTGTCACTGTATTGATCTTCTCACCAATCTTGTACTCTAACGTAATCACCTGTCCGATTTCATACTTAATGATATCAATAAAATCAACAACAGCGATATCAAAAATTTCCTCTGATCCTTCCACCATAATGAAGTAATGTGAATTGCCGCCCACAACTCCCTGTGCAATCTTCGTTATTGCACCGGTAATTGTTCCTGTCTTGCGGTTATCCTCAACAACCTGAATACCTTCCTTAAGAAGTAAGTTCTGATATTCAGCCTCACATTCACTTACGGTATCGCCGATTCCTACCACTTGATACTTCTGAACATTAACCATCGCATATTTCTTGACCAATCCTGCATTATCTTTCAGTGCAATAAAATATGTCGGTTCACCACCTATATTGAGAAGCAACGGGAATGTGGCTACATATTTAAGATTCTGAACTTGACCTTCCGCTGAATCCATTGCAGAATGCTCTGTTGCTCCTTCAATTGCATAGAACTTTGTCTCCATCGTACGCTGATTCATCAGCACAAATCCAACATTTGACTCGTCACCACTGACCGATGTAACACCGGTATATACCCACACATCATCATCAATGGCTAGATAGTTGTATCCATCTGTAGTTACGAGACAATCCTTTTGTCCAAGAACACTATTGATAAAACCATGTTTTAAAGTTCCATAGTAGTCAAAAAGTGAGACTAATAAATCTGCCGAGTATGCCCGGTCAATCCATTGTGGAACATCTTTAATATCATAATCAATCGTCTCTCCCGTAATCGCGTTACAGAGAACGACACGTCCTACTGTCTCGCCACCGAAAAGTCCAATATTGAACTTCTTCACCGGACAAACCCAGAATGGTATACCCTCTTCATTCACTTCAAAACTCAATTCATTAAAAATATAAGTTGGGTATTTAAAGCGTAAATGTCTATAAATATTTCGATTGAAATATTCTGCTGTTGAATATTTAATTCCTTTTTCCAACTTGACAAGTTCGGTCGACTGCGTCGCCATATCAATCATGATATATGCCGGAATGCCCTCTGACTGATTGGTCAGCCACTTAATCGGACTGGCGTATTTGAGAGGAGACACACGAACCGGTTTATCATTATAATTAATCTGACTGTAGATTTCATCAACCTCAAATTGTGATGCCATGTCAATCATACTTCCCATCTTACGATTACCGAGAAGTGTGGCGGAAGCACGATCCAAAAGCGGAATCTGATCATAAGACAATTCCTCAATGTCCTTGGCAAATTCTCCATCCTTTACAGTAAGCAGCTTCTGATACTTCTTTGCGTTGACAATCGGTGAAGAAAGCACCGAGCCAATCAAATATACCGCAACAACAAGAAGCAGACAACCGACCAGTAATTTCACCGTTTTTGACAGTTTGATTTCTTCAATGCGAAGTCTTCTTCTCAGGATATAGATTGCAATCACAACTGCAAACAAAAGCATAATAAAGAACCAAAATCCGCTTGCATGGATGTTGATAGCAGGCAAACTAATGTAATAATAGATTCCTGCAAAAAGAAGAAGCGCAACTACTCCGATAATTTTTACTTTCAAATTCTTCATAAAAATCCCTTCCTATTCTCTAGAATTTTTTTCTCCATAAATTAGGAGACAATAACATTAAAAATGGAAATACTTCCAAACGTCCAATCAGCATATCCGCACAGAAAACTAATTTGGATAGCACTGAAAACTTAGAAAAATTCTCTATTGGTCCAACACCAGCCAACCCCGGTCCGACATTGTTCAGTGTTGTAAGTACACCACTAAATGTTGTCGTAAAATCAAAATTGTTCAGAGATACGACAAGCACAGACACAATAAATACCGCTATATACGCAATAAAATACATATATACTCCCTGCATGGTACTCTCACTAATCTTCTTCTGATTAATCTTCACAAGATTGACCGACTGTGGATGAAGCAGACGTTTCATCTCACGCTTCACACTTTTTAACATGATTAGAATACGCGACACCTTCATACCTCCTCCGGTTGAACCGGCGCAGGCGCCGACTACCATTAACAATAATAGGATGCATTTTGAAAACTCCGGCCAAAGATTAAAATCTGCCGTGACAAATCCTGTAGTTGTAATAATGGCCGAAACCTGGAATATTGCGTATCTAAATGCTCGCAATGGAGTTTCATAAACGCGCAAAATATTAATTGTAATCAAAATGGTTGCCCCCAGAATCACACCAAGATATGCCCGTAATTCCTCATTTTTAAATACTGCCTTCACTTTTTTCAGAAGCAGAAAATAATAAACATTAAAGTTGATTCCAAACAGAATCATAAACACGGTAATCACACCATCAATATAAGCGCTGTCATAGTATGCCACACTATTACTCCGATTATTAAATCCTCCCGTTCCGGCTGTACTAAATGAATGAATCACACTGTCGTACAAACTCATACCACCCGCAAGCAAGAATATTACTTCTGTAATAGTCAAAACAAGATACATCCCATACAGAATCTTTGCAGTATCTCTCGCCTTTGGAACCAGTTTATCTGTCTCAGGTCCCGGAACCTCGGCTCTCATCAAGTGCATGGAATTCTTATCTTCTAAAGAGACAATTACCATAACGAAAACAAGCACACCCATACCGCCGATCCAGTGCGTAAAGCATCGCCAAAAGTTCATTCCCATTGCCAGCGATGATGCATCTGTCAAAATGGTAGAACCCGTAGTGGTAAATCCGGATACCGTTTCAAAAAACGCATCCACATAAGACGGAATTTCTCCCGAAAGCCAGAATGGCAATGCTCCGAAGAGTGACCATAGAATCCAGGCACAGGCAATAATGATAAATCCATCTCTGCCGTAAATCGTAGAGTTCTTTGGCTTTTTCTTGCCAAATGCAAGGTATACAACTGTCAAAATCGCACTGGTTATCAAAAAAAATCTCCAACCATCTTCATTGTAAAGCCAGGACACAAACGCCGGAATTAGAAGAACCAGAGCTTCAACCCCCAGCATCTTGCCTAATATATACGTTGTCATTCTATTATTCATAACTCATCCTCTATTTCAAAATATCTGTGATATCCTGAATCCTCCTTGACTTCGTTACAATAACAACAGTATCTCCCACCTGAATGCAGTCGTTACCACTTGGAATAATAATCTTGCGATTGCGACCGATGCATGCAATTAGATTGTTCGCCGTTATTTTCAAATCCTTTAACGGGACATTCGTGTAGTTCGTCTCCTGCCTCACAACAAACTCAAGCGCTTCCACGCGGTCATCTACCAGACGATACATTGATTCAACGTTCGCACTTGCAAGAGAATTCTGCCTTGCACGAACATAACTAAAAATGGCATCTGCAGTAGCCGTCTTAGCCGAAACAATACTATCAAGTCCCAGACCATCGACCATCTGTGCACGAGAGTCTTCATTTACTTTAGCTACAATCTTCTGCACACCTTCTCGCTTCGCAAAAAGACCCATAATAATATTTTCTTCATCTACTCCTGTGAGTGCAATAAATGCGTCTGCTTCACGAACACCTTCCTCCAAAAGAAGGTCATGGTCTGTTGCATCTCCTCGGATCACCGTTACCTCCGGTAATTGTTCACATAAGAATTCACATTTATCTTGCTGAATTTCAATAATCTTCACCTGCATTCCCATCGAACATAGGTTGCGAGCTAAATAATATCCAACTCGTCCACCGCCACAGATGAGTACATTTTTTACGCGTTTCTTATGCTCACTAAGACGATCAAAAAACTGTTCAATCTCTTTATGGCTTGCAGCAATGTGCAATTTGTCTCCTGCTTGAATCACAAATTCACCGTCCGGAATAAAAACCTCCTGCCCTCTCTGCACGGCACACACCAAAATCTTAATCTGGAATCTTCTATAAATATCTGCAAGTGAATTCCCAACTAACGTATTTCCATCGCGTACCGGGAATTCCACAAGTTCCAGTCTTCCCTTCACGAAAGTCTCCACCTTGCTGGCAGCCGGAAAAATCAAGTTTCTCGCAATTTCATTTGCCACTGCATATTCCGGATTAACAACCATGCTAAGATGCAAGTCTTCCTTCAGAATATCAATCTGCTTATAATAAATTGGGTTACGTACACGCGCAATCGTATGTTTTGCACCAAGTCGTCTTGCAATTAAGCAACTAAGCATATTGAGTTCGTCCGTGGAAGCACATGCAATGACAAGGTCGGCATTTGCTACACCTGCCTCTTCTTGAACAGCTGCACTCACACCGTCACCTGAGAAGCAACTAATGTCCAAGTTATTAATCGCGTTTTTTAACTTCTCTTCGTTATTATCAATCAAAACCACATCATAATCATCTTCTGATAAATGTTTCGCAAGCTTATAGCCCACTTTCCCATCACCAATAATTACAATCTTCATAATTTAATCCCTCATTGTTATTCATTTCTCATAATACAAAAAGAATTATAGCACTTTTACAGAAAAAAACAAGGGCATGACTCAGCTTGTCATGCCCTTGCCACTTGCGGAATCCGTTAACCACTATACAGTTCCCGGATTATAAACATATTATTCTTCAGCTGCTCTCTTAGCAATCTCTTTTTCTTGAACATCTGATGGCGCCTGCTCGTAACGAACGAACTCATATTCATAAGTTCCTCTACCACCTGTCATAGAGCGAAGTACTGTACAGTATCCAAATACACCTGTCATTGGAATATCTGCTTCAACGATCTGATTGCCACCTGCGATAGGTGTCATACCAAGTACACGTCCACGACGTTTGTTAAGATCACCCATAACATCACCTGTAAATTCATCTGGAACAGTAACCTTGATGTTAGCGATAGGTTCCAAAAGAACAGGATTTGCTTCCATAAAGCCTTTCTTGAATGCCTGAATTGTAGCAGTTTTGAACGCCATTTCAGAAGAGTCTACCGGATGGTAAGAACCATCATATAATACGGCTTTCACACCAACTACAGGATATCCAGCCAAAGGACCTTTTACAACTGATTCCTGAAGACCCTTTTCAACTGCCGGGAAGTAGTTCTTTGGAACTGCTCCACCAACAACGATTTGTTCAAATACATATGGTGTTTCAAGGTCACCTGAAGGTTCAAATGTCATCTTAACATGACCATATTGCCCATGTCCACCTGACTGTTTCTTATATTTTGTATCAACGTCAGATTTCTTACGCAATGTCTCACGGAATGCAACCTTCGGTGTCTCAAGTTCCACATCCACTTTATAACGGCTTGCAAGCTTGCTCACCACGATTTCAAGATGCTGGTCGCCCATACCATAGAGAAGAGACTGACGGTTTTCACTGTCATTGACAACCTTGAGTGTCACATCTTCTGCACACATTCTAGCAAGAGCCTGAGAAACTTTATCCTCATCGCCTTTTGCCTTCACGACATATTTCATATATGTATATGGTACAGAGTACTCTGTCTTGCCAAACATAACCTGCGTATTCTTCGTAGAAAGCGAATCGCCTGTCTTCACATCAGAAAGTTTTGCAATCGCACCAATATCACCTGCATGAAGTTCCGGAACTTCTACCGGTTTGTTACCAATCATCGTATATAATTTACCGAGTTTCTCTTCTGTATCATTTGACGTATTAAAGAGAACGTCGTCACCCTTAAGTACACCTGAGCAAACCTTGACGAAAGAGTATTTACCGATAAATGGATCAACCATTGTCTTGAATACATATGCACTCTTTGATTTGGAGAAGTCATAGTTTGCTTCAAAAATCTCATTTGTCTTGCGATTGATACCTGCACAAGACTTCTTATCAGGACTTGGGAAGAAACGAACAATGTCTGATAAAAGGTTAGCAACACCCTGAGCCTCTGTATTAGAACCCATAGCTACGGGAACAATACTTCCGTCTGTCACAGACATACGCATTGCTGCGCGAATCTCTTCTATTGAAAATTCTTCGCCTGCAAAATATCTGTCCATAAAATCTTCACTTGTCTCAGCAACCGCTTCCATCAAAGCGTCACGGCAAATCTGAAGATTTGGCAGACAGTAATCAGGAATCTCACATTCTTCTCTCTGTCCGATACCTGTGTATCTTCTACCTGCGTTCTTAATAACGTTCACATAGCCAACTAATTTTTCATTCTCACGAATCGGTTGGAAATGAGGTGCAATCTTCTTGCCATATTTCGCTGTCAAGTCCTCTACAACCTGACGGAAAGATGCATCATCCACATCCATCTCTGTTACGTAAACCATTCTTGGCAACTTATACTTGTCACATAATTCCCAAGCTTTTTCTGTTCCAACTTCTACACCTGCTTTGCCGGAAACAACAATGACAGCCGCATCCGCTGCACTGACTGCTTCCTCCACTTCACCGACAAAGTCGAAATAACCAGGTGTGTCAAGCACATTGATCTTCGCTTTTTCCCACTCGATAGGGATTAAACTTGTACTAATTGAAAATTCACGTTTCTGTTCCTCTTTATCAAAATCACTTGTTGTGTTGTGATCTGCAATCTTGCCCATTCTGTTCGTTGCGCCTGAAACATATAACATGGCTTCAACTAAACTAGTCTTTCCACTTCCTCCGTGTCCTAATAGTACGACGTTTCTAATTTCGTCCGTTCTGTAAACTTTCATTTCTTGTGCCTCCTTATTTGTAGTATCACATGTTAATATTTTACTAAAATATTCGGAATATTTCAATACTTTTATTTGTTTTGCATAAACTTTTTCTTTTTTACTTTAACGTGGCACAGTATTGACTTTTTCTCGACAAAGTAGTAAAATTTTATGGTACATTTTATACAAGTAGTGAGGTACATAAAATGGTATACGAAAACATACGAAACCTTCGAAAAAAATATGATAAACTGCAAATTGAATTGGCAATGTATCTAAACGTTCGCCAAACAACCTATTCCAAATATGAATTAGGTAAAATAGAACTGCCATTAGACATACTCTTAAAACTCGCTGACTTCTATGATGTAAGTATTGATTATATTGTAGGAAGAAGTACGAATGATGGCAGTTTCAAAGAACAGACAAATGTGAAGAAGAAATAACTAAAACGGAGACAACTTCATACGAGGTTGTCTCCGTTTTTAAGAATCTAAATTTCACAACACTAAAACACTATTTTTTTTCAAATTTCAAACCAACCATTTCCAACTCTTTATTGTAACCTTCAATAAGTGTTTCATCAATTTTTGTAATTCTTTCCGAATGACGGCTTATATTATCTCTCTTATTTATGATTGCATCTATCCACCTTACAGCCCACATGAATGGCAACAATATTGGTATCATGTTTAAAATAGGATACTTCTTTTTCATACTTGAATACGGCATAAAAATCAGTAATAGAATGCTTTTACTTTTTGCAATTGATACAGAGGCTGAACTTGCACTTATTCGTGACGCGTTTGCTAAATCCCATTTCTCCTTGATTCCATAAGCGCCACTTTCTATAATTCTGTCTGTAATATAATCAGATATTTTCGTTTCTTGTTTTTCATTAAACCAAACATTAATTGTCTCCAAAATATGTTTGTGAAATATTTCTAAATCTAGCTTTTGTAATTCTTTCTCGATATATTTCATATTTAACATCGGATGTTTTAATGAAAAAACATAAAGGTCTATAATATGTCTTAACCCAATGCCACCATCACGATAATGTTTAGTCATATGTGTAAACATGTAAATATATTCATCTTCTGGTAGCATACTAAAACCATTCCCATTTCTAGAATATGCTTTTCCCCAAGGTTCTGAATAGTATTTATAATAATCATCATTATATGAAGGGATAAGCTTTTTATGTAATTCTATTAATATTCCAGAATTATTACACCAATTGAGTTCATGATCTGTTTCTTTCATCTCGTGAAGACCTAATTGGGGTAATATTTTTTTAATCACTTTATACTGTTCTTCTTTTATTAATATATCCACATCACCCATAAGACGAGTTTCTGGAGCTGGATAATATTTTTTTATTGAGGCACCTTTTAATAACATATAATCAATATTATAATCCGAAAAAATTTTCTCTATTTCATTAATTAAATATAATTGATTTTGATCGTGAAATATAGATTGATATGTGAAATTTCTAAACTGTTCTACCTCTGGAATATCACCAAAATGTTTATATAATCCCATAAACACAAGTGGAATGATTTTATGGTTTTTACTCAAATCAAAGAGCTCACTATAATCAAGGTCACCGTCTATTTTTACTGGGACATCTAACAGCGTACTCTTTATAATATCCAACAGATTTCGATATGTTTTTTTCATTAATATTACCTCTTGAATTTATTAAAAATCTTATCTTTTAATAATTTTACATTGTTATAATAAAACGCTAATTGATTTATTAAAGTGACACCAAAACAAATAATTGTCGAAATTATAGCTTGTGTAATCCAACTTAATATGCTTCCATCAAATATATAAACATGCTTCACTATAACTACAGTGAATATTATAGTAAATAAATCAACCATAAACTGTTTGGCAAAACATTTTATTGGTACGAAAACTATATTTTTATTAAAATAAATTACTTCAAAAATTACAAAAAACAATGTGGAAATAATTGTTCCAATAGCAACACCCACCAATCCGAAGTTAAACACAAATGTAATAGATAACACTATATTTAATATAGCCTCAATTAATGAAGGAATTTGTGTTTGTTTGAAATGCCCTGCCGAACGAATGAGAACATAATTGCAATTTCTAATACACCCCAAATAATATGCAAACGTTATTAATATTGCAAAAATTGGTGCATAGTAATTGGTATCAGTTATATCTAATGTATATAGTTTGACAAATGGAACAATCATTAATCCCGTTATAGTAAAAAGCAATGCACTTATCGTATGGACTCCCCAGTTATAAAAATTATAAAAATTTTGTAGATTACATCGTTCGTTTCGCGCTATCATGTTGCCAAATAATGCCTCTGCACCGGTTGTTGCCGCTGTAATAATTTGTTTTATACTATTGGTTGCCAGAGTATAGACAGAATATACTGATACATTATTCAAAGAAGAAAAAACAGTAAGAACCATTACGTCTGTATTTTCATAAATCATATATGCTATATGTTGAATAATTCCACTTTTTTTCTGTTTTACGACGCTTTTGTCAATTACAACTGCATAATCAATTTCATAATGCTTTTTCACATACCAAAACATCATAATTGGTCTTAATAAATACACTAAAGAAGTTGTCAACTTAACTACTTGTATACTCATTCCAATATTCATCAGCCATATACTAATAATAGTGTTTATGAGTAATGTTGAACCATTAATAATCAATCGTATATATGACTTTTGGTCAGCATTTAATAATAACTGATATGATATACCAATAAAATATTGACCAAGTTGTGAAATGGACATGGCAACAATCAACATAAACGTAAACCAAAAATCAAAAGAATTGTTGATTAGTGTAGGATATGCCACAAGCATAAAGCCAACATATGCAATCAGAATAAAGCCGATAATTCTAAAGAAACGTTTTGAATATACGAAAATCTTACTTATTTGCTTTGTGTCATGATAAGCGAGTGGCGTATAGTATGCCGCGGTTACGACTGCGCTAATTCCCAAATCACATATATTGATAAATGACAAGAACTGAGTAATTGATGTGACTAGTCCATTAATCTCCGAACCATAAAAGTATAAAAAGCATCTGGGTAATACCAAGCCCGTTAAGATTAAAATTGCTTGATAAAATAGAGCCAATATAGAATTCCACTTTAATTTTTTATACCTACTGTCCACCAACTACGAACTCACCCCTTTTTCATTTGCATACCTACATGCGACACCTAATATAATTGTAACAAAAAGATTATTTACAACCGATTCTGTTAAACCATTAACCAAAATGGCGCATAATGCGATAAATATTATTTTATGCCGAATATTTTTAATATTCAATCGTCGAATGATTTTGTATAAGAGAATTACATATATTGTTAATGCAACAACTCCTCCTTCCATTAAAATTTCAAGTATGAAATTATGTGCTTCATGCATAGTTACGGTTCCTCCCCATGCGTTTACGTATGAAAAAGATTCACCTCGTCCAGCTCCAAACAGCCAGTTTTTACTAATAATTTCTTTTGTAAGATTCCAAATAATTGTTCGTGAAGTAAGTGTGGAATCTTTACCTAGAAGCACTGTAAACTTAATCCAAGATTGGGTTGCCAAAAAGTACTCTGAAAAAATTATAAAAAGTACGTAAACTATAAATATAGCAATTACGTATACCTTTTTATTGACGTTATTTTTTTTAGATAATACCATAAATATTACTGCTATTATTGCCGTTAGCACACCAGTAGTACTTGCTCCAATAACTACAGACACAAAACACATCACAACAATAATCATTGTTATTCTTTTTATTTTCCCATATTGATTTAGTGAATTAATTATCAATAAAAAAGCTCCTGGAATGAGAAAGATGCTTAACGCATTTTTGCCTCCTATAAAGAAGTTTGCATTTTCATTACCCTTTTCACGAAGTAATGTCCAAAAATTAACAATTAATGTTAAGGTGACTATAACACTCACTGAACCAAGCATTGTATTAAAATATGATGTTTGTAGTAGGATAAAGATAAGGATAGATACTGCCGTAACTACTAAAATGCCACTGCTAAATCCTTGTTTTAAAAATGTACTACCTAGAATAACCATATGATACATAATAAATAAAGCAGTTGTCCAATTAATTTTGAATGACTTCTTTCGAACCGAGCATGTAATTAGGATCATACATAAAAGAGAACCAATCTGCCATCCTTGATAAACAGTGTCTGGTATTATTGCCTCCTTAATTGCTAAAACACTCAAAAACGGAATAAGTATTATGATAAAAATCATTATCATTATTCTGTTTATATATTTATTCTTTTGCATATTCTATCTCCTATTTGTCATTTTCTTAAATACTTTTTAAATTCAAAAAACAAAATACCCATTACAAAAAAAATGATATTTACATTTAATTTTTTTGCTGCCCCTTTTATCCTTATGTCTTTTCGCTTCGCTACAGAATAATACTCTCCACATTTATGAAGTGCATAAAGCCACGAATGTGTTTCTATATATAGTTTAGAACAATATGTAAATCCTTGAAAGTTTTTTGCATACGTCTCAATATTTGTATTTTTTGTAAGTCCATCTTGTATATATTCACAAATATAGATAACATGATTAAACCATCTTAACTTCAATCCATCTTTTGCAATATTATCCCAAACCGCAGATTCTCTAATAAAATTTTCGCCTTCAAATTCAGGGAATGGGTATTGTTTTAAAATTTCCGTCTTGTAAACTTCTGCTTTATCTCCTAATAGCCCAAATTTTTTACGTTGCAAATTAGTAGCATCAACATACGGCATCTTCATATTGCCACCAATGGCGTGTTCGTAACCACCTTTAAGGCCAGCCACTCCAACTATCCCTTTTATGCCAGCCACATCGGTTATCCATGCATGTATAAGTTCTACCGCTGTCGGAGTAAGTTGATCATCACTGTCCAATATTAAAAACCATTCATATTGTGCTATTTTTACAGCATTATTTATTGCTCGATGCTTGCCACCATTTTGTTGTTGGCAGTAAATAATATGAAAATCTTTACATTCATTAATCCATTTGTTTACTAAATCACTAGTCCCATCACTAGAACCATCATCAATGATTATCCATTCAAATTCAAATGATGTCTGTTCACAAAGTGAACGATAAGCTTGTCCCAATATATAAGCACGATTATAAGTTGGTGTCATGATTGTAATCATATTAAAATATCTATCCTTTTATCTTTTTTTGAGCATCCATTTTATAAATACTCTAAATCCTTCATATCGTATTTTTGCTATTGATGTTGCAAGTACAACCGCCATCTTTCGTGGCAAAAACTTTATGAATTTCCTTTTTAATTTATGTGCATATAAGTTAGATGCATCATACCAGCTTGCAGTATAATGATGTATTGAATATGTATTGCTCGTGATTATTATTTCACCGGTATCATAATTCATTGGGCAAAAATATTCCTTTGGATAAATGTATACATCTGCAATATACTGGACTTCGCTCGTATTTTTCAAACCATACTTTTTAAAAATTTCTGTGGTGTAATCAACAACTGTTTTTCCATTAAAATTATTATCTTCATCAAGGAAATGTAGTGTGCTATATAAATCTAATAACTCTTTATATAAACCAAGCCCTGCCTTTACACCCAAACCAAGTCCCGGTGCAACTGCAACTCCTCTTTCCGTTTCTCTCCCCATAAAATTTCCCAGTTCAACAATTTCATCTAACGGCTTGATTAATTCCACATCGGTATCAAAATATAGTCCACCATGTTCATACAAAATCTTAAATCTTGCATAATCGCTGACAAATGCCCATTTTTTTGCTTGATACGCTTCTGCTACATAATTACAACAATTAATATCAAAATTACTCTCGTTCCACTCTACAATTTCATATCCCGGGCAATATTTTCGCCAACTTTTAATACAATTAAGTGCTAACTCAGGCAAAGGATTTCCTCCAAACCAGCAATAATGAATTTTTTTCGGTATCATTTCATAATCTCCTTTACCTTTTGCAGATACATTTTTTTACCTTTTTGCATTGCTTTGATCGCTTCATAAGTTGATATTGACTGCTTATATAATGCTCGTTTTCTTAGTGCCCATTGTAATATCAAAAGTGAGGTGAAAGGAGTTTTCATTGCTGCAAATGCTGCACCTTTCCCAGTGAAAAACTGTTTATTTCTTTCTGTAAACCAAGATGAATTTCCAATATGCAGATTAGCAATTTGTTTTGGTTCATAATATATTTTCATCTTTTTATGCAGGCACTGCAAGAGCATTGCATTTTCTTCTCCCATCATAAACTCGGTGCCAGCGCCAATAATTTCATCAAACATAATATCATTTGCAATGAAAATATCTCTTCTAAATGCAATCTCCACCGAAGCAATCTTCATGGATTTCATATGAGAAATAGCACATGATTTATTTGAATATTTTTTAAACTGCTGTTCTATTCCACACACTTGAAAACTAATTATATCGGCCGAAATATTATTAAATGCTGAACAAACAATATCTGTATAGTCAGCATGATATTCCATGTCGTCATCTGCAAGCATACAAATATCCGCCGTAGCATTCCTAATGGCCATGTTCCTACTTTTGCTAAGCCCTCTTTCAGTAGTGTTTATCCAAAGAACTGTGTGTCCTCTATAGTTTAACACTGTTTGACTTTCTTCATTGCATTGATTAACCACAACGGCATCGGAATTAATCTTCATTCTGTCAAGCAACAAATAATCCGTTTGATTCATTGTTGCAATTAAGACTTGTATAGTCATTTACAATCACCCTTGATAACATTTATAATTTCATGATACGTTTTTTTTCTGTCGAATTTTTCTTCTGCCAAACGTCGGCTGTTCTTGCCCATCATTTGACGAGTCTCTTGATTTATAGCAAGCATATAAATCGCGTCAGCTAAAGAAACAATATCTCCAGGTTTACAAATAACCCCTGCGTTGTATTCTTTTAAAAGTTCACCAAACTCCTGATTTTTTTGTACATTAATAATAGGAATACCTGCGGACACATAATCCGCATGTTTGTTAATAATACTTGCCACTGCTTCACCAACAAGAACATTTAAGCCGATATCGCATTTGACAAGTTTTTTTGACATATCTTCGTAACTGAGTCTACCTGTAAATCTAACAGGAAGATTGTGTTGCAATGCATAGTTTTGAAATTTCTCTTTTAATGGTCCATCTCCCATAACTAACAATTCAACCTCATCATACCCTCGCTGTATTAGCAGACCCATTGCATCCATCACCCTACATAAATCGTAACTATGTCCTAACATCCCTATATAAGCCATTGTTACAGGACGCAATTTGTCTTTTAAAGTCGGTGCATCATATGAGACCTTATCAAACACTGCAATATCTGTTCCGATAAACACACTATGTCCAATATTTTTTCGAGTATTATGTTTCAGGGCTCGATTTACATATGTATTTGAGACTGCAATAACTTCATCGGCATTACGATAAACATATTCTACTGATTTTTTCATAGAGGCAAGTAATGTTTTTGCAACAAAGTTTGGTAACACCATTTGAAATGCTTCTGGCCACAAGTCAAGAATATCAATTATTATACGAATATTATTTCTTTTTGCATACTCAACCACTTTTTTTGCTAATCCTGTTGGAGGAACGAAAAGATATATAGCATCCGGCTTCTTTCGTAAAGACAAATAATTAATAACACCCTCTGCAAATTGCTTATGAGAAATGATACGAAGTATCGAAATATTCTTTTTATATCCTCTTTCTTTAATTAAAGTTGCTTTATAAGAAATATCGGCCGTTATATCCACCATATTCTCTCGATACTGCTTTTTTGTATGGTAAAACCGCGATGTGACCACCTCAATTAACATCTTTTCTGATGTTGCTAAAGAAGCTATTGAATGATAACGGCTACTTGATTTTTCATTTGGAAAATGCCAATAATTTGAAACTATAACGACATCTAACATTTTATACTCCTAACAAATATTTTAGTGGCTTTCTAATTCTTTTTAATGGTAATGCTCGAATTATTGTAATTACAATGACAGGAACAGCATAACCAAATATACTCATAAAGAGCGCTGTAACAGTAACATTAACTTCTAAAATCTGATGTGAAATAATTCGCACAATAATCATAATCGGCCAATGCATAATGTATATTCCAAATGAATAAGTTGCAATGTTCTGCCAAATACATGATATTTCTTTTGCAGAAACAGACAATGATAAAAATGACAGTAAAATAAATGTACAAGGAATAAAATGTAATATTTTTGTCTCCTCATACCAATATACCGCTACAACTGAAAACGCAATCGCACCAATAATAAAACCCATTCGAAATCGTTTCATCATGTCAAAGAACGTATCTTTTTCGATTTGCCCTAATATACATCCTATAATAAAAAATAATAAATCTTTATGAATATCCGAAAATGCCATAAATTCAGTTGTTATAGGAGAAATATAAAGAAAAACGGCTCCAATTAAAACAATTATATATGATGAATGTTTGTTTGCTCCTATAACGTATTTGAATAATGGCGTTGCTAAATACACCACGAATAATCCTAGCAGAAACCATGTGTGTCCCCACACATTCTGTCTTGGAAATACGAAAACTTTTATCATATCTCTCATATTTAAAGTAGCATTATCTGATATGTATTGCTGGGCAAAAAATTTCGGGATCCAAAAAGCCAAATTCCACACTACATAAGGAAGTAGTAATCGTTTTGCTTTTTCACACACAAATACTCTGTACGAGCGTTTCCCCAAATATCCCTTATACGCCAAAAGGTAGCCGCTTATCATAAAAAACAGCGGCATATGGAAAATGTATATCCATTCTTTTGAAATCTGATACCACAAACCTGTACACTCAAGACCATTCAGAGAATGTCCCAAAATAACAAATATTGGACCAATTATTTGTAAAATGCTAATATAACTTATGTTTTTATCTTTCATGTTCTACAAATGCCCCCTTAATACCATTTTGCTGAAACAGTTCTTCCAACGCATCGACTGTTTCTTGATGTAAATGGACTCCATGTTTAATAGAGTGGGCATATTCCATATTTCCTCGTTCTCCCGGGTATAAAACCTTGTCCCCCGAATTATGGATATTTAAAATATATTGATCCATTTCCTGATAGAACGAATCATCTAATATTACGGTTGGATTTATGGCAATAAAACATTGCCCCACATTCATACATTTGTTATCCTCTGAATAAAACCGATTAACATTGTTTTGATAAGCAGCTCCTGATAACACACCCGATAAAATATCTATAGCTATAGCTATAGCCGAACCTTTATGTGCTGCCATAGGCATTATCATGCCTTTTATTGCAGCGAGTGGTTCCGTTGTTGGTAGTCCATTTTCATCAACCGCCCAGCCTTCAGGTAGTTTGCCACCATTTTTTCGTATTTCGTTTATTTTTGATTTAGCAACAATACTTGTCGCCATATCAATAATAATTGTTCCAGATTTTTGCGAAGGAACTGCTATTGAGAATGGGTTTGTTCCGAGTAGTTTTTTCTTCCCCCCCCAGGTTGGCATTGCAGATGGGCTATTGCTCATACAAATTCCAATCAACTTTCTATTTGTTGCCATTTGTGAATAATAAAATGCAGGTCCAAAGGTATTTGCATTTTTACAAAAAACAATATGCATACCACTTTCCATACAGTTATCTATAGCAATCTCCATACATGTTTTTGCCGACACCGCTCCGATTAAATTGTTAGCATCTACGGTTGTAAAACTTGCAGTTGTTTTAATTATTGCAATATCCGAGTCTATATTGAACCCATTAGACGCTATTTTATGTATGTATGCCGGCAACACTGACAACCCATGCGTATGAATTCCACGCATATCTGCTTCAATCATACAATTAATTAAAGTGCTTGCCTGCTCACATGGAACATTAAATATATCAAGTAACTTTATCAATGCATCCTTTAATACATCTATTTGAAATCTTTTCATTGACACTCTCACTTCATAATAATTTCTTTTTAACTGCTCTTAACGCCATCTTATACTGTCTTCTCTACATTTACATTATCCTTGTTTAATAACACTTTCCATACAGTCGTAAAGAAAATGATAATATCAACTTTAAATGAAACATTTTTTGCATACCAAACGTTCATCGAAATTCTATCACTCCAATTTAATCCTTTTCTTCCGTGGATTTGTGCCCAACCTGTTATTCCTGGCTTTAATTTAAACATCTCTTTTTGCTCTTCTGTATATTCATCAAATTTGTATGGATGGTATGTAAGAGGAGGTCTAAATCCAATTAATGACATATCTGATTTCAAAATATTTACTAATTGTGGCAATTCATCAATGCTTGTTGCACGTAAAACTCTGCCAACTCTTGTTATCCGCGGATCTGCTTTATATGAATACTGTTTGCTTCCCATATTCTCAGCTCCGACACACATCGTTCTAAATTTATAAATATAAAACTCTTTTCCATATTGCCCTAATCTTTTCTGCTTAAATATGATAGGACCTTTTGAATCAATTTTGATTGTCATTGCAGTTATTAATAAGACTGGGGAAACAATTATTATTCCTGCTACAGACAAAAACAAATCCAAAAATCTCTTTATATATTTCTTATACATGACAAACTCCTTGCTTCTCTACTATCTCATCTACTATACTTTTCATTTCATTAATATTATTTACATAATCCGCAGTTGATAAATTATCAATTTTGCTTTCATATTCACGGAACTGGAGCATGTTATTTGCAAAATTCTTTTCAAAGTTCTGAATAGAATCTGTATCCTCTCTTTTACAAAAACCGCGTGATAAAATTACTCTTGTTGACTTTAATCTATAATGTTCTGTCATAATCATTTCTGCCGGAAGCTGTCCTGTGCCAATCTGCGCAATTCCTCCAAATCCATATGGAATGCCTGCTTTATGAAGTTTTCTACATATTGTTTCTACCGTTCCATTTGTCAACAGTTCGAACATAAATGACAAATTATAACTAAGATGCAAGTCATTTAATCCTATATGTATCTCATCAAGCAATGGATGTTTTATAACATCATCAAGGCATTCTACTGCTTCTTTTGTTTCCAGCAATAGGGTTGTTGGCACTCTATTTTTTACTGTACTAAGGAATGTGTCCACTTCTTCAAATGTCTTCCACATTGGTAGCATAATACGCTTTGCTCCTGCAGAAATAACATTCTCAATTTCATTCACAGAATCTTTATTCCACGGATTAATCCGAACCATCAACTCTGATTTTTTCAGGATTTTTGAAATAATTTTCACATCATTGAGTGTATGGTGGGACTTCACACAATCCATATTTTTTTGTCTTTCTTCTTTTCCTAATATTTCTAGGTCAACCCATATACGTTCGACGCCATGTTCTTCAGCTACTTTAGCTATATCAGGATTGTTTGTAATATACATTAAAGTTAATGCCATTTTTCCCTCGCATTCCATCTTTTCAGCGATGTTCTCTATCCCTCTATTTTATAAGGAGGGGAGATAATTAATAATTTTTCTTCTTTTCCTAACCAACTTATTATACTACTCCACGTGCTTTTTTACAAGAAGAATAGTTTCTTTCCACCATTTATACACAAAAAATGCAAGACTTTAAAATTACACTGAAGTCCTGCATTTTATGTGTGTCATACATATATTCTACCTATCTTGCTCGGATTGTTCCAGTTCCTTGACAATCCGCCTGACAACTGCAAAATCCTCAACCAAATCATCGGCAATCGCTTCAACAGACTGGCCATTCGCTAATTTTTTCTGAATTTGGCTAACAAGACGATTCCTATCTCCTTCTGCTCTTCCTTCTTCTCTTCCCAATTTATGGCCATCCGCAAACGCATCCTCGCGCTCCAGTCTAATATGTTCTTCTTGGTCATATTCATATATACTCATCGCTCTCGCCTCCGTTCGATTCCTTTCCAGAAACTCTCGCAAGATATTATCTTTTATACATTCATCAATCACTCTGTCTACTGCTTCCTCAATAGACATTTCCTTTGCATACTCCATAGTGAACATGCGAGACTTATAGTCCCTTTTGACAGACTTATCCTCTGTCTGTTTGTCATACACATAGTATACCTCCTTTGTAATTATGCAGGAGGTTCCCTTCTCGTTCCCAAAACCTCTCTGCTTTGTTAATTGAAATAAATTAGAAAGCATCGAGATTTCTCGTTAGAATTGAAAAAGATTCTTTTGACATGGCGTTCACCATACGATTTAAGAAATATAATGCTTTTGTTTATTGTAGCATATTAGATAAGTTTAATCAAGTTGTATTTTTATATACATCTAAAAATTTATATGCCATTTTACAGTCATATGCATAACCTTCCATTCTTCCATTCATTCACCAACTTTGAAAATCCTTGACGATATTGTCTTGATATTCTGATGCGTCTTTTGAATGACGCGATGGATTTCGAGCACAAAAAATGCAAGACTCATTGCATTACAATGAAATCCTGCATTCTTATCTACATTCCCATCTGCTTACACTGTTCTTCGTAAGCATTGCCTTTTTCTTCACAACCATTTTCACCGGCCGGGCGATAGGTGGATACGATAGCTGCAACTTTCTCACGAATGATATCGCTGTTTTCATAGCACACTTGCATTAATTCCTGTAATTGTACTAAGAAAGTATCCATATCAAATGGAATTGGACAACCGATATGTATCAAATGATTCGGGGTGTTTTTCAGTCCCTCTTCTGCCATTAGTTTTTCTTCGTATAACTTCTCGCCGGGTCTTAGTCCGGTATACTCTACTTTAATATCGACATCCGGCTTGAATCCTGATAATTTAATTAAGTTTCTAGCAAGTGTATCAATCTTCATTGGGGAACCCATGTCAAGCACGAAGATTTCTCCGCCTTCAGCGTATGTTCCCGCCAAGAGCACCAGACTGACCGCCTCCGGTATCGTCATGAAGTATCGAATAATGTCTGGGTGTGTTACCGTTACCGGTCCGCCCTTTTCAATCTGTTTCTTGAACACCGGAATGACTGAGCCATTGCTGCCCAATACATTTCCAAATCGAACTGCCACAAATTCTGTCTTGGCTGAAAATTCTTTCTTCACCGCACAGAAATCTTCATTTCCCTCTGCATGAGCAAATATCTCCGGAAGTTCGTTCGCCCTTCCTGTCTTTATCATGTGGTCGAAGGTCTGAATAATCATTTCACAGATTCGTTTGCTTGCTCCCATGATGTTGGTTGGATTAACCGCCTTATCCGTGGATATCAGCACAAATCTCTGGCAACCATTCATCATTGCCGCATAGGCAGTCTTATAAGTTCCGATAGCATTGTTCTTAATCGCTTCATTCGGACTTGATTCCATAAGCGGAACATGTTTATGTGCCGCAGCATGATATACGACATCCGGTCTGTAGATTTCAAACACTTGGTTAATTCTTCGGCTGTCACGGACAGATCCAATTAAGACTGTCAGCTTTAATTCCGGATACATTGCCTTTAACTCATGTTCTACTTCGTAGATGTTATTCTCATACATATCAAAAAGAACGAGTTGTTTCGGGTCATAGGATGCCACTTGTTCTGCTATAACGCTTCCGATACTTCCGCCTGCACCTGTAATAAGGACTGTCTTATGGTTTATGAATTGACCTACCTGCTCCATATCTGCTTTTATCGGCGGACGTCCAAGCAAATCCTCAATCGATACATTCTGCATTTTGTTGACTGATACTTCTCCGCTTACCATCTGATAGATGCCCGGTAATGTTTTAAGTTCACAGCCTGTCTCTTTACATATATTTAAGATATCACGTCTATTCTCTGCGCTTGCACTTGGAATCGCATAGAGAATACTATCAATATGCATTTTCTTCGTATATGTCATGATATCATCGCGACCTCCGACAATCGGAATCCCCTCTATGTAACGATTCCATTTGTTCGGATTATCATCGATAAAACAACATACCTTTGCGTTCAACTCAGTGCTATGCTTAATTTCTCTGGCAATCATCAGCCCCGCTTCACCAGCACCGATAATCATGTAATTGGTAGCGCTTGCTTCTGTCAATTTCTTTTCTTGGAGGTTGCGCAATATCAAAACTAAACGATACGAAAAACGAACTCCTATGGTTGCAAAAAACTGTAATACGATACCAAATACATAATAAGAAAGTGGCATTCTTCGAATAATGACTGTGATGCCGACTATATGGATGAATCCCGTAATAAATGTCGCCAACGTCACGCGAATCAGTTCTGTATAACTTGCAAAACGCCAAATACTCCGATACAGTCGCATACACCAAAAGACTGCCACACATACAACTGTATAGATTGGTATAAATTGCAGATATGAATCCAAATAGTAGCTTGGTATTTCTTGATATTGAAAATCAAACCGAAGTAGCAATGCAAGAAAAAATGCGCCATTTACCACAAAAATGTCATATAAGAATACTCCTAAATTCATCCATTGCCAATGTTCTATCCTAGGTGATTTATATTTTTTAACTACATTATCTTTCATATATAATCCGACCTCTTTTTTCATTGAACAGGCTGTCCAAAATACGCCCTAGATAATTCATTATAACATGAGCACTTTTGCTTGTCCACAAAACTTACTATTTTTCTTGACATCATCACACTAAAGTGCTACTGTGGTTTTATATTTCATAATGTATAAAGGAGGTAGCTATATGAGCAAAGAAATACCATACAAAATCTATTTAGACGAAAACGAGATGCCTAAGCAGTGGTATAACCTGCGCGCTGACATGAAAAACAAACCGGCTCCTCTTTTAAACCCTGCAACACTCCAGCCAATCACAATAGAGGAACTGAGCGAGGTGTTCTGCGAGGAACTTGCAAAGCAAGAACTTGACGAGACAACACCATACATCGATATTCCGGAGAAGATTCTGAACTTCTACAAGATGTACCGCCCTGCTCCACTGACAAGAGCATATTGTCTGGAAGAGAAACTGCAGACGCCAGCTAAGATTTATTACAAATTTGAGGGAAATAATACCAGCGGCAGTCACAAGTTGAATTCTGCAATTGCGCAAGCTTATTACGCGAAAGACCAAGGTTTAAAAGGAGTTACAACCGAGACAGGTGCCGGACAATGGGGAACTGCTCTATCCATGGCATGTTCTTACCTTGATTTGGATTGTAAAGTATACATGGTAAAATGTTCTTATGAACAAAAGCCATTCAGACGTGAAGTGATGCGTACATATGGCGCAAGTATTACTCCATCTCCTTCTATGGAGACAGAGGTAGGAAGAAAGATTTTAGAAAAGCACCCAGGTACATCAGGAAGCCTCGGATGTGCAATCTCAGAAGCAGTTGAGACTGCGGGCAAGTTAGACGGATATCGTTATGTGCTCGGAAGCGTACTCAATCAAGTACTGCTCCATCAAACGATTATCGGTTTGGAAGCCAAGAAAGCAATGGACAAATACGGCATCAAGCCTGATATCATCATTGGATGTGCCGGTGGCGGTTCGAACCTCGGAGGCTTAATTGCTCCATTTATGGGTGAGAAACTACGCGGCGAGGCAGACTATCAGTTTATCGCAGTGGAACCTGCTTCCTGCCCGTCGTTGACACGGGGTGTATACGCATATGACTACTGTGACACCGGAGCTGTATGTCCTCTTCAGAAGATGTACACACTTGGAAGCAACTTTATTCCATCTGCAAACCACTCAGGCGGTCTCAGATATCACGGTATGAGTTCGATTCTTTCACAACTTTACCATGATGGTCTTATGGAAGCCCGCTCTGTTGAGCAGACTTCTGTATTTGCCGCAGCGGAACTCTTTGCGCGCGTGGAAGGAACTCTTCCTGCACCGGAAAGTTCTCATGCAATTAAAGTTGCGATTGATGAAGCTTTGAAATGTAAAGAAACAGGCGAAGAAAAGACAATTCTCTTTGGTCTTACTGGGACGGGATATTTCGATATGTATGCTTATGAGAAGTTCCACAATGGCCAGATGACAGATTATGTTCCAACTGACGAAGAACTTAAAGCAAGTTTTGAAACACTTCCAAAGATTCCAAGATAAGATTTTAAACGTACAAGAAGCAAGCCGATCATGACTTGCTTCTTTTTTGTTCTATTTCTTCTATAAATGTTTTTCTTTTTACAGGTGATATCAGCACCATTCGGTGTACATCATTTTCTGTATAATCAATCTGGATTCGTCTCAGCGACATTGCCGCAGATGACAACGGATTATTTGTCTTCTTCACTTCTACAATATCTGCATATCTCACTCTCGCTTTTCCGTACAGGCTCATGGATATCAACAAATGTTCTGAATACATGACATATTTGATTCCAAATAACGGCAAAATCATAATCGACATTCCCACCGCAATCAACACCATCGACCATTTAACAGTGCCACTTCTAATAATCGGTTCAATTACAAGATACAGAAAAAGAACCTCACACGCTCCAAGTAGTAGCCCTAACCACCAGTCAATTGCTGTGCGATAAATCTTCGCTTCTCCTACTTCTGCTTCTTCTATTCTCTTATAAACAGCCTTCTGACTGCTATTTGCACCCTGTGTCTTTGCACATTTATATACCAGATATCCGAGTGGTGCAAATGTAGCTATTAAGAATATCGGCAGAAACATACTTCCAAGTTGTCTGCTTGTTACGCTGCAAAATGTGATATATGCAAACATCACTTGTACTACCAGATTCATGATTACAACGATTGGATATGCAATCCTCATCGTTGACTTTTCTGCTTCTTTCGAATGCTTGGATTCCATATTTGTCTTCACTACGTAGACCGCAATGCTCATGACACCCATCAGCATCAGGACAGCGAAGAATAATAAGATTAAACTACTCTTATCGGACCAGTTATCTACCACTCCCGCTGCGTTATAGTGCATCGGAATCTCATTCGGAATCTTGCTCCAAAAGACAATTGGCAACAGAATCGTTAGTGCTCCGATTAAAAGCGATATTCTATGAAGTTGTTTGTATACTTGCATGTTGTTTTGGTTTTCCATACAACCCACTCCTGTTTGCTCTGCGTCCATTTCCTCTTTCATACATCATCACTAATGTATGAACATTGCATCTCCAAATGAGAAGAACCGATATCTCTCCTTAATTGCCTCTTTATAAGCCTCAAGCACATGCTCTCTTCCTGCCAGTGCTGACACCAGCATTACAAGTGTTGACTCCGGAAGATGGAAGTTCGTTATCAGGCAATCAAGTATCTTGAACTGATAGCCCGGATAGATGAATATCTCAGTCCATCCGCTGGTTTCTTTTAATCTTCCATTCTCATCTGCTGCCGACTCTACTGTTCTGCAGCTTGTTGTACCTACGCAGATGACACGTTTTCCGTTATCCTTTGCGCGGTTAATCTTTTCAGCCGCCTCGCTACTTATCTGATAAAACTCAGAGTGCATATGATGTTCCAAGATATTTTCCACTTTTACCGGACGAAATGTTCCAAGACCAACGTGTAGTGTCACTCTTGCTATCTCAATCCCTTTTTCTTCAATCTTCTGAAGAAGCTCCGGGGTGAAATGAAGTCCTGCCGTCGGTGCCGCCGCCGAACCGGAATGCTTCGCATACACGGTCTGATAGCGATTCTTATCCTCCAACTGATGTGTAATGTATGGTGGCAATGGCATCTGACCTAATTGGTCAAGGATTTCTTCAAAGATGCCCTCGTATTCAAAGCGAATCAAACGATTCCCTTCTTCTACCACATCCACTACTTCTCCAACCAATAAGCCGTCACCAAAACTGATGCGTGTGCCGACCTTCGCCTTCTTGCCCGGTCTCACAAGCGTTTCCCATGTATCGTTTTCACCACGTTTCAACAAGAGCACTTCAATCTTCGCATCGGTTCCTACTTTTGCTCCGAAGAGTCTTGCAGGGATGACCTTTGTCTCATTGATGACAAGGCAATCGCCTTCGTTCAAGTAGTCTATCACTTCCTTGAATACGTGATGTTCTACTTCTCCAGTATTCTTATCTAGTACCAAAAGTCTGGATGATGAGCGATCCTCTAACGGGTCCTGCGCAATCAGTTCTTCCGGTAAATCAAAATAAAAGTCTTCTTTTCTCATGTATTTATGCCTTTCTATGTGCCTACAAAAACATGTTCAAATTGACAGGCACTCTCTTTCTCTTTTCCCAAGTCTTTATCATCTGCTCTTTTAGGAATTCCTTGAACCCTTCTATCTGTCCGGTCTTATCATAGACAGACAACGCAAGATAGTACGTTTTCTTATCCTCACTGTATAATACAAGCGGCGGATATCCGTGTGTCATCAGAAAGTAATTAAGCAAAGTTCTTCCTACTCTCCCATTACCATCTGCAAATGGATGTATTTCCTCAAAACGAAGATGCAGATAGGCTGCAATGGTAAGAACATCCTTCCCTTCTGCCTCTTTTATTTCATCAAGCAATTCCTGAAGTTCTTCCGGGACATCCTCCGGCATGGCGCCAACTCCGTCTCCTGTAACGTAGTCATGCTTTTTCCACTCACCCGGCCTCTCACCTTTTAGATAACGTGTTTCATCATAGCACCCTTTCATCAGTTGACGATGTAACTCCAAAATCAAATCCAAGGAAATCTCTTGCTTTGCAACAATCTTTTCAACCAAAGAATCAAAGCAATCTTTTTGATTTTTTATTTCGAACAAGGTACGCAAATCACCTGTGTAGTTGATGACACTTCCATTTTCGAAGATTTCTCTTGTATCATGGAGTGTAATGGTGTCGTTTTCAATTTTTCCCGAATGATAGGCAAACAATATTTTGAAATTATCTAATAACGTATAGATATCTTCTTTTGTAACTTTCTTCTCATTTTTCCACCATGTGAGAATATCTTCATACTTCATAATTTGCATTCCTTTCTGTATATCTTTCGGCTCATTATAACACATATCTATGGGTATATACACAAAAAATTTACTTTTTCTTAATCTATACCCACAGGCCGAGAATCCTCCTCACAACGCACCAAGTGGGTCCGGAACCCCGAACCCACGTGTTTTTATTTCTTATGCTCTCATCTGTGCACCGAACGCATCTCCAAGTGCCTTCACTACTTTATCCATCACTGCATCTGTCATCTCATCTGTCACATCTTCTGTGTCTGATGCAAGCTTGATGTTAAACGCCATACCCTTCTTATCTGCGCCAAGTTTTTCACTCTCAAAGATATCAAAGAGTGTTACTTTCTTGATGAACGCATCACACGCTGAGATTGCATCAATCGTTGTTCCACACTCTACTTTCTTATCAATCAAGATAGAAATGTCACGGCTATTGCCTTTGAATCCGCTCTCCGGAATATACTTAATTGCTGTCTTAAAGAGTTCAGAGATTGTGCTGTAATCAAGTTCTGCGATAAAGATCTTTGTATCGGCTTTCTTTCCGCCGGCAATATTCATGCTGTCAACCACTTCATAACGAAGTTGTCCGAAGTGACCAATCTTTTCTCCCTTACAGTATACATCTGCAGTTCTGCCCGGATGCAAGTAAGGTGCCTCGCCTCTCTTGTATGTGAATGTCAAATCATTGTAGCTTGCAAAGCTTTCCAAAGTCTCTTTCATTGCGAAGAAATCTTCTTCTGCGCCACATGTTCCAAGACAAAGAATCTTCTTCTCTACCGGTGGTTCTGTGAGTGGCAATGCCTTTGGAAGATAGATGTTCGCAAGTTCGAAGAAACGCATTGCTTCGTTGCCGTTCTTAATGTTATTCTCAATCACTTTTACCATAGATGGCGCCATAAGTGTTCTCATGATGCTGAGATTCTCTGTGATTGGGTTTAGAAGTTCTACGACTTCTCTTTCTTTTGCATCCTCAGGAATTAAGAACATATCAAAGTCTGTCTTTGCTGTCATCGCAATTGTCTGAATCTCATAGTATCCTTGTGAGCACATATACTCTTTCACTGCAAGTTCTTTGGACTGGTATCTGTTAAGCCCCCCGTTTGTAACCTGCGCAGCATCAAGGAACGTCGGAACCACTTTATCATAACCGTACTCACGGATGACTTCCTCAGCGATATCCTGATAGTTTTCGATATCTTCACGGTATCTCGGCACTGCAAGTGTAAGAACACCGTCTTTTAATTCTACCTCAAATTGAAGAGCTGAGAGAATTTTCACCATCTCTTCTTCCGGCACTTCGATTCCAAGTACGTCATTTACCTGTGCTGTCTCTACGGTAATCACGCGTTTCTCAGTAGAAGCGCCACCTGATACGTCAAAATGGCTAGAGCTGATTTTCGCAACTCCGAGTGTCTGCGCAAGGTTCAGCGCTCTCGCCATACCACATTCTACGGTATACTCATCGATACCTTTTTCGAATCTTGCTGCCGCATCCGAGCGAAGTCCGAGACCTCTTGATGTCTTACGCACGCTGTCTTTTAGGAATTTGGCTGACTCGAATACAACCTCTTTCGTATTCTCTGTAATCTCGCTGTTGAGACCACCCATAACACCTGCAAGACCAACCGGTTTTACCTTATCGCAAATAAGCAGGTTGCTGTTGCTCAGCACGCGCTCTTTTTCGTCCAATGTAATAAGTTTCTCTCCATCCTCTGCTCTTCTTACAACGATAGAGGAACCTTCTAATGTATTTAAGTCAAATGCATGCATTGGCTGACCGATTTCTACAAGCACGTAGTTCGTGATATCAACCATGGCATTAATTGCATTATGTCCCACTGCGATAAGCCTTCTCTTCATCCAAAGCGGAGACTCCATGTATTTCACATCATAGATGTAGTGTCCCAAATATCTTGGACATGTCTCTTTATCGATAACTTCGATGCTGATATTTTCATTTACTGTGCCATCTTCCTCATAGCTGTAATCCGGAGCCTTGAATGGCTTATTTAAGAATGCTGCCACTTCTTTTGCGATACCAATAACTGATTGGCAGTCCGGACGGTTTGCCGTGATGGAAATGTCAAATAAATAATCATCTAACTCGAGATAGTCTCTCATCTCCATTCCGAGTGGTGCATTTTCATCTAAAATCATGATTCCGTTTACATCTGCTCCCGGATACCAGTTCGCGTCGAGGCACATTTCCTCACCTGAGCAGAGCATCCCATAAGACATCATATCTACCATTTTTCTTGGCTGAATATCAAGTCCACATGGAAGTTTTGCTCCCACAAGTGCTGCCGGAACTTTTGCACCTACAAATACATTGTCAGCACCTGTCAAGATGAGGTGGTCATGTCCCATATCACCACAGTCTACGTGACAGATTTGCAAGTGTGTTCCTTCATAGTGTTCCATCGATGTAATCTGACCAACTACGACTTTGTCGAGATTCTCTCCTAAATATTCGATTCCTTCTACCTCGAAGCCTGCTGAGAAAAGTTTTGTCTCTAGCTCTTTTGGCTCGATGTCGGTATCTACATAATCTTTTAACCAACTATATAATACTTTCATAATACCCTCCGTTTTATGCCTTAAACTGTTTCAAGAATTCTACGTCATTTTCAAATAACTTGCCCATGTGGTTGATGCCGTATTTGAGCATTGCGATACGCTCAATACCAATACCAAATGCAAGACCTGAATATTTGCTTGAATCAATGCCACAGTTTTCAAGTACCTTTTTATTGACAACACCACCGCCGAGTACTTCAATCCAGCCGGTTCCTTTACAGAGTGAACAGCCCTTGCCACCGCACTTGAAGCAGCTTACGTCTACCTCTACTGACGGCTCTGTAAATGGGAAGTAAGAAGGACGAAGTCTTGTCTTGGCTTCATCTGAAAACAATGCTTTTACAAACGCATCCAACATACCTTGCAAATCACAGAGTGTGATATGTTTATCTACAACCAAACCTTCCATCTGGCTGAACATCGGTGAGTGTGTCGCATCACTGTCTGAGCGGAACACTTTACCAGGTACCAATACCTTGATAGGAGGTGCCTGATTGTCCATTACACGAATCTGTCCCGGTGATGTATGTGTACGAAGAAGCAAATCTTCTGTGAGCCAGAAGGTGTCCTGCATATCTCTTGACGGATGATCTTTTAATACATTTAATCTTGTAAAGTTGTGGTCGTCATCTTCAATTTCCGGTCCTTCAAATACGTCGAAGCCCATTCCCACGAACACATCGATGATTTCATTCTTAATACAAGTCAATGGATGAAGGTTACCTGCTGCCACTTCTTTTACAGGAAGTGTTACATCTAATGTCTCATCCTCGTAACGAGCCATCATCGCCTTGTTGTCAATCTCTACTTTCTTCTCATCATACAGATCCTGTACCCAGTTCTTCACTTCGTTGACAGCCTGTCCATATGCCTTCTTTTCTTCATTTGGCACATTTTTAATGCCGCTCATCAACTTCTGAACTTCGCCACCTTTTCCAAGGTATTTCGCCCAAAAATCGCCGAGTTGCTTTGCGTCTTCTACTAACTTCAGTTCTTCCTGACATTGGATTTTGATTGTTTCCATACTCATTTTGATTTCTCCTTTTGATTATTTGTTGCATAAAAAAACTCGTCCCCCAAAAGGGACGAGGTCAATCGCGGTACCACCCTAATTCCCGATATGTGCATATCGGACTCTCGGACTGCGTAACGTGCAGCATACGTTATCTCCTACTTTTCTTATGTTCAAAGATACAGCTCCCGTGCGAAATTCGATTCCTATCTGAACCAAAGGAAACTTACAGCCGATGATTTCCTCTCTCTGTTGGGAAATAGTTCTCTACTAAACACGTTCATTGCCTTTTGTTATTCAAAACACTTTAACCATTTTAACCATTTTTACGGGAATTGTCAACCCATTGTTCGAGCAAATCGTTCATTTCACCACCAAGCAACATGACATACATGCAAAAATATAGCCATAGCATGATAATGACAATGGTTGTCAGGCTTCCGTACATATTGGAAAATCCTTTGAAAATATCCATATACACGGAAAAGATAAAGGACGCCAAGGTCCAGCCAAATGCTGTAAATATTGCGCCCGGCAACTGACTTCGAAGTCTTCTTCTCTTATTTGGCAAGAACATATAAATACTTAATGAAAACACAATCAGAACCAGTATCATGACTATCGTTCGCGTTTCAATAATGAAATCCATAATGTACTTTAATACCGGTGCGTACTTGTTGACAAGCATGCTGATACTGTTACCAAATCCCAAGAATACCAAACTCAAAATGATTGCCAAAAGAAACAATATTGTATACACTGCAGCACGCAATCTCAGAAAAAAATAATTTCTTGTCTCTGCTTCTCCTCGAATCGTGTTAAGTCCATTGGACATTGCCAGAACACCTTTCCCTGCTGACCATAATGCAACCAGTAAACTGACTGAAATCGCTGTTCCGGTCTGATTATAAACCTCATTTACGATTGAGATAATGGTAGAACTGACCGTCTTTGGAAATAATTCGTATGCCGCAGCCATAATATCTGCCTGTGTAATGGGCGTAAATCTCACTAGCGTCATTAATAGCAGAAGAATCGGTACTAGTGACAACATGATAAAAAAGGCCGACTGTGCAGCGTAGGCGCTGATGTGGTCCTCTGCTATTTTATCTGTAATATTTTTAATTTTCTTTAGGATTTCTCTCATCGCTATTTTACCTCTGTGCCCGGATAGAAAAATTGTAGGATCTCATCATAAGTCTTTCCTGCTTTCGCCATTTCATTCGCTCCATTCTGGCTCATTCCGATTCCGTGACCATATCCCCCTCCTTCAATTATATAGTTTCCTCCGGTTTTTGCAATGGTAAAAAAGGCACTTGGCAACAATTTAGTACTTTTGACAATGGTCCCATCGTTTTTTGTAATCTCATATCCGTCACCACCAAGAGCAGAACGAATCTTATTTTCTGTATCAACCGTTACTTTTCCCTTGGTTCCTGTCGCCACAATTTGAAGAGCAATTCCTCCTACACCTTGCTTTGTAACGTTGACATTCTGTAGCATACCAATCTCTTTCCCTGTATTGAGTTCGATGAGATTAGACAGTATCTTTTCAGGAATAGTAGCCTTCCAGCGATACCAGGGTAAATCTTCTTCGTATGCATGGCCTTCTTCGTTACAGATACTGACACCTTTCAGATATTGATTGGCATCTGATAGCGCACTTCCCCATGCTGCGATACTGGTCGAATGCCCGCAGGATGTAGAATAATAATAACTCTTTACAACTTGATTCTGATGCCACAATCTCTCTCCCTCTGTCTCTTGCACTGCACGAATGGTTGTCTCCTGCTCCTTGGAATTGCCGTACACTTGGTAGGACACACTGTCATCCACATGTGCACTGTACTCCGGATATCCAAATGCAAGCATCTGACAATGTGCATAGCTTCGTGCACAGACTGCCTGACACTTGAGCGCCTCAACCTCATAGGATGCCGGCATCTCACTTGGAACTACAGCATAAAGATATTCTTCCAGTGGAAGTTCATTGACAATCACAATTCCTTCTGCTGTTGCAAAGAATTCTAGCTTGCCGCGATAGGATGGCACTCCGTATCCACGTGTAAGGGAATTGATTGTAATGCGTTCCGCCGGATCTTTTGCCTCAATACAAATTGTCCCTGATTGGAATCTGGGGTCATCGGGGGAAAGTGTAAGTGTAGTTCCAGACTCACATGCTACACTTACATTTCTATCCTGGTCAGCATATGAGATATTCAAACCATTCTGTGCAGAAGCCTCAACCTTTGAGTGCGCAATCTGGCTGAATCCATTTGTCTTAATCACTACGCGAATTAACGGACACTCTGCATCCGGAAGGTAATCACCTGTTGGTAGGTTGGATTCCACTTGACTTTGTTTTTGCACTTTCTTCTGTTGCAAGTTATGTATCATAATTGTTGAAAGCAAGCCAGCCATGACTATTGCAAAACATATATATATCGCTTGTGTTCTTCTTTTCACATAAATCTCTTCTTGTCCACTCTTTTTTGCATTATATGCAAATAAATGTCGTCACATTCAAAAAAAGTGCTGTCGCACTCACGATTCTTTCGCGTAGATGCAACAGCACTTCCTAATATACTCACTATTTAGTTTTATTTGCCACCAACAACGTTTTCTACGAAAAATTCTTGTGCAAGAATATCTTCATCGCTCATTGTCTGGCCTGCAGCTACAAGTACATTACCTTTATCGTCTTTTAATTCGCCGCCATAGATAACAACTTCACCCTTTGCAACTTTATCTTTTAATTCATTCACTCTTTCCTGAATATCTTCTGATACCAACTCATCGTTGAAGTCTGCAAGTTGTGCACACTCTCCACCTTCGTAGTAGTTTGCAGAATTTTTCATTGTTCCTTCTGCTGTTTTCTTCATGATATCTTCGAAAATCGGAGCCCAGTTCCATACAAATGATGTGAGAACTGCTTTTGGAGCATTTGCTTCCATATCAATGTTGTATCCGATGCAGTATGCGCCTTTTTCTTCACATTTCTGTGGAATAGCCGGTGAAGAAGCTTCCATACCCATGTATTTGATACCTTTGTTGATTAATGTTTCTGCATTTGTTGATTCGATGTCCAAATCATACCAGCTGTCAGCCCAGATAACCTGAACTTTTGCTTCTGGGTTTGCATATTTTGCACCGAGAGCAAATCCGTTTAAAGCTGTACGAACAGATGCTTCATCCATTGATGCACAGAATCCGAGTTCGTTAGAACCTTGATTCAGAAGTGCACACAAGTATCCTGCCAAGAATTCACCTTCGTATCCACGAATCTGGAATTCAACGATGTTGTCATACACATCATTTCCCTGCTGAGCAAAGATTACATCCGGGTAATCCGGTTGAATCTCAGCTAAGATTGTGGCATAACCTGCTGAACATCCAAAGATGATGTCTGCACCGTTATCAACCAATTCTTCTACTGTTGATTCTACAAGCGCGATATCTTCTTCAGAAATGTTTTCTCTTGTTAAAAGCTGTTTCTCTGTATCAATACCGAGAGTCTTACATGCTTTTACAATACCTTCGTGCATAGCTTGTGCCCAACCACCATCTTCTACAACAGAATAGTGAAGTTCACCGATTACTAATTCTGACACATCTTTTGTGCCTTTTCCTTTGCTTGTATCGTCTTTATCTTTTGTTCCACATGCTACTAAAGATAACACCATAACTCCTACAAGCAATAAACTAAGTAGTTTTTTCATTTTTAAGTTCCTCCTTAAAATATTTATCTGCAATGCCCATCGATGTGTGGGCAATTACATTCGCGTAAATTAACGACTTTCACGGTCGTACGCTTTCGCAAGTGCTGCCGGTTCGGCAGTATGTTTCTTGCGGAAATTACCTGTGGAAATAATCAATACTACAATCGTTGCCACATATGGCATCGCACTAAAGATTTCTGTCGGGACACCCGGCAGATATATCTGCAGATTACTTCCCAAATTACTGATAAAGCCAAACAACAATGCTCCCAAAGCCAACGTGGCTGGATTCCAAGATGAGAATGCCACAAGTGCAAATGCAATCCAACCTTTACCTGCAGTCATTCCTTCCTGCCAAACATTTGTCTGTGCCAATGAAACAAATGCACCGCTGATTGCCATCATAGTTGTTCCGAAAACAATATATCCATATCTCATTGCGAATACATTCTCGCCTGCTGCATCAAGCACCGCCGGATTCTCACCAAGTGCCCGAAGTTTGAGTCCCCATCTTGTCTTGTAGATGTAAAATGTAGCTAAAGGTAGAAGAAGATACATAATATATACCAACAGGTTCTGGTTGAAGAGAATATCTCCAATAATCGGTATCTCTGAGAGCACCGGAAGTGGTATTTTCGTAAACTTCAAATTAATTGGTTTGCTGGCAATGTCTTCTCCGAGGAAACCAGAGAGTCCGGTTCCCAATATTAACATTGCCATTCCGCATACCGTCTGGTCTGACTGTAATGTTACGGTTAAAAATGCAAAAATCAATCCTAGTACCGCTCCGGTCAGAATAACTATCAACATGGCAAGTGCAAGGTTTCTTGTATGGAATGCTGTAACACAGCCACTCATAGCTCCCATTAGCATAATGCCTTCCACACCCAGATTCATAACACCTGAACGCTCTGTAAATGTTTCGCCGATTCCGGCATACAGTACAGAAACTGCATACACAACTGCTCCTGAGAGAATCGCAACAATCAAATTCATCATGCTTTCCCCTCCTTTGCTATCACTAATCTATATCTTTGGAAGAAATCTCCCGCGATAACGAATATCATGATCACACCTTGCATCATGGTAGCAATCTGTGACGGCACGCCCAAACTCTGCACGTATGCCGTACTGTTTTGCAAACCTCCGAACAAAATGGATACTACTACAACTGTAAATGGATTCAAGCGACTTAAGTATGCAATGACAATCGCCGTATAGCCGGCATTGTTCGGCATATTTTCCACAATTCGATGTGCGACACCTGCATACTGCATGAATCCTGCAAGGCCTGCAAGACCACCGCTTAATGACATTACCATCAAAATATTTTTCTTGATACTGATGCCTGCATATTGCGCTGATTTCGGACTCTTACTGATAACCGTGAGCTGATAACCGCCGGTTGTGTATTTATAGGCACAATATATGAGTGCAGCTACAATAATTCCGATAAAAACTCCGACACTAATCTGTATATCTCCTATCATAATCTCAGGAATATCCATGCTTCTAGGAATACGTTCTGTCATACCGGTATTCTGTCTCGGCATCTTCCAAGGCCCCAAGCAAAGATATGCCAAAATCATGAGTGCAATATAATTCATCATCAATGTCGTAATACTTTCATTGACACCCCAATAAGCTTTTGGTATTGCACAAATCAATGCCCAAATAGCTCCACCAAGAAAACAGCACAGAGCCGTGATAATCATCCCCGGAACTCCTTCGATATCCGGTCCGAAAAGTACAAACGCGCCGCCGGCAATTACGCCTGCTGCATACTGCCCTTCTGCTCCGATATTATTCAGGTTCATTTTAAAAGTCAATGCAACGCCCAGTCCACAGAACATCAGCGGCAAGCTTGAACGCAACATATTTTTAATTCCCGTTGGGGAGAGAAACACTTGTGTCAGCATGGTTTCATATACTTTCAAAGGTTTACTTCCTACCGAAAAAATGAGAATACCACAACACACCAGCGCCAACAAAACAGAAACTGCGGTTATAATCAACGTACGAAGAGCACTTTGTTTTTCTCTTTTTTCAAATCTGAATTTATTCATAGCGCTCACCCGACATTAACCTTCCTACTGTTTCATAGTCCGTCTCATGGCTGTCCAAAATGGCCATCATCTCACCATCGCAAAGAACACCTATACGATCTGACATCTGGAATAATTCATCTAATTCTTCTGATATCATAAGAACTGCGACACCTTTCTTACACTGTTCAAGTAAAATCTGACGTACCGCTTCTGCCGCCCCCATATCCAATCCTCTGGATGGATACGCGCAAATCAAAAGTGTAGGCTCTCCACTGATTTCTCTAGCAATAATCAGTTTCTGCTGGTTACCTCCTGACATCAAAGATACCGGGGCACTCTTGCCAACAATTTTAATCTCATGTCGTTCAATTTCTGCATCTACTGCATCAGATATCGCTTTCTTCTTCAAAATACCGTGTTTACTGAATTGTTGCTCATTGTATTGCTTAAGAACACGATTTTCATCCATGGTCATTCCCGGAACGAGTCCCATTGTTAGACGGTCTTCGGGAATAAAGGCTATCTTTTTCCGGATACGCTCTTTCACACTTAGCTTAGTCACGTCCTCACCATTCAAGAAAATAGTACCTTCTTCTGCTTTTCGAAGTCCCGCTATTACTTCAGCCAACTCTTTTTGTCCATTTCCTGCAACACCGGCAATTCCAAAAATCTCACCTGCATGAATATTGAGAGAAACATTTTTCAATGCATTGAGTCCCTTGTCATTCTTTACTACAACATCTTTCATTTCAAGAACAACTTGTTCCTTCTTTGCACTTCCCTCATTCGTCTGCGGAACGAATTCGCGATCACCCACAACTGCTTTTGTCAGACGCTCAACAGTCGCCTCTTCTGCAAGCATGGTATCCTCCACTTTTCCGCCTTTTAAAACTGTAATTCGGTCAGCAAACTGCATAACCTCGTTCATCTTATGGGAAATGACTACTACGCTCTTACCACTTTCTGCCATTTTGCGTAGATTCTTGAACATTTCCACCGCTTCCTGTGCGGTAAGTACAGCAGATGGTTCGTCGAGAATCAGAATATCTGCCCCACGATAAAGAAGTTTGATAATCTCAACTCTCTGCTGTTCTCCAACTGACATTTGCCATATCTTTGCAGAAGGATCAACATCCAAATGGAATTCTTTAGAACAATTTTCTATGGCATCTTCCATTTCTTTTTTATGTAACACTCTTTTACAACTCGGTGTATATAAAAATACGTTTTCTGCGGCAGACAATGTTGGAATCAGATGAAAATGCTGGTGTACCATACCAATGCCCAAGTCTACTGCGTGGCGCGGCGACTTGATTTTCACCTTATTTCCTTTGTAATATATAGCCCCGGAATTTGGCTTATAAATTCCTGTCAAGACATTCATAAGTGTACTTTTTCCGGCACCGTTTTCTCCGAGCAATGCATGAATTTCACCTTCATTTAGCGTAAGGTTGACATCCTCATTTGCCACAACCTTGCCAAACTTTTTGGTGATATTCCGCATTTCCAAAATCGGTTCTTTCATCTGTACATCTCCATTTTACTATTCGTTAATTTCTACCGGTATAAATGAGAATGTTGTCACATCAAACAGTCCCGTATCTGTAATCTTAACAGCCGGAATTACGATTAATGACATAAAGCAAAGTGTCATCACCGGCTCTACTTCTCCACAGATACCAAGCTCAGCATATGCTTTGTCATGAATTGCTGTAAGCTTCTCATCTACCCATTCTCCGCTTTGGTCACTCATAAGTCCTGCGATTGGCATTGGCATGCTCTCAATCACTTTTCCTTCTTTCACAAGAACGATTCCGCCTTCTTGCTCTACTAATGCTTTCACAGCAAATTCCATCTCCTCATCATTGACACCGACAACGATAATGTTGTGAGAATCATGCGCGATGGAAAGTGCAACAGCACCTTCTTTGATTCCATAACCTTTTAGGAATCCACATGCAACATTTCCCGTCATATGATGGCGTTCCAATACAGCAACTTTTACGATATCTTCATCCGGATTCCATACAAATTCACCGTTTTCATCCAGTTCAATTTCTGCGGTCAGTTTCTCTGTTACAACTCCACCTGGTAAAATGCCGATTACATTCACTTTGTTGCTCTTTAAATTCATTTTGAATTTATCCTTCGAGAAATCCTTTAATACAACACTTCCTTTTACAGAAGAAATATCATATTTCTCAATCTTTGGAAGATAAGCGCCTTCCTGTGCTACCAATTTACCTTCTATCCATACACGATTCACTTGGAAATCCTTCAAGTCATCCATAAGTACGATATCTGCGCGATATCCAGGTGCAATTGCACCTCTGTCTTTTAATCCAAAGCATTCTGCAGCATTGAGCGTTGCCATACGAATCGCTGTTACAGGGTCAATTCCCTCTTCCACACAAATACGAAGATGGTTGTCCAAATGTCCTTCGTGTAAAATTGTTTTTGGCTGACGGTCATCAGAGCAAAGTAAACATCTTCTGCTGTTCTCAGGTGTAACTCCACGAAGCAATGTGCGGAGGTTATGACACGCAGAACCTTGTCTTAAGAGTATGTACTGTCCTCTTGCCAGACGTTCTTTCATCTCTTCTACAGTCGAGCATTCGTGGTCAGCAAGAATTCCTGCGGAAGCATACGCATTCAGTGCATTTCCTTCAAGCCCCGAACCATGTCCGTCAATCCATTTACCCTGCTTCTTAGCAGCTACAAGTTTATCAATCACATCCTCATCGTTATAAATAACACCCGGGAAATTCATGAATTCACCAAGGCCAATGAAATCATTGCTTGGAATTAACTTCTCGATTTCTCTTGCACCTAAAACCGCACCTGCATTTTCAAAAGGCGTTGCAGGAACGCAGGATGGCAACTCATATTTGATATCTAAGGCAGTACGTGTTCCTGCCTCTACCATATATGCAAGACCTTGCTCTCCGCAAACATTTGCTATTTCATGCGGGTCTGCCATAATTGTTGTTCCACCGTGAGGAACTAAGAGTCTTCCGAGTTCCTCCGGACTTACATATGATGATTCAATATGGATGTGACTGTCGATAAAACCAGGAGCAGCATATCTGCCCTCAGCATCAATCACTTCTTTTCCTTCATATTCACCGATACCTGCAATCTGTCCGTCGCTGATTGCAATGTTTCCCTCTGTGATTTCACCGGAAAATACATTTACAACCTTACAATTCTTAATCACTACATCTGCAGGAACTCTTCCCATTGCAACATCAATTAATTTTTTCAAAGAATCTTTCATCGTCATATCTCTCCTATTTCTCTCTAACATTTAAAATCGGGTCAAAGATTGTCAAGTTACAGTAATCTACCGGACCAACATCTGTGATTGCATAATCCGGAATTGCTGTGATTGGCAAGAAGAACATATACATCATCGGATTCGGAAGGTCTGAGCCCAGACTTCTTGCTGCTGCATCAATCTTCTTCTCATGTGCTGCGATTACTTCAGGTTCCTCATCACTTACAATTCCCCCTACCGGAAGCGGAAGAAATTCTAAGATTTCTCCATCTGCAACAACTACTTGTCCACCACCATTTTTAATTAAATGGTTAACCGCGATTGACATATCCTCTGCGTTAACACCCATAACTACGATATCATTGTCATCCGGAGCTGCCGAAGATGCCATCGCACCTTTTTTGAGTTTCCATCCGGAACAGAATGCAAGAGACTTGTTACCATTCTTACCGAAACGTTCTAACACAGATACCATTGCAACATCCTGCTCTGTATCCGGAATAACAATGCCGTCTTTAATCTGAAGAACAACATCTCTTCTCTTGCGCACGAATGGCCCTTTTACATCCATGGCAAGAACATCTGCCTCACCGTTTTGGATAGATGTTTTATATTCAAAATCCTCTTTTGTTGTCAATTTACACTTTAATTCACCCTTCAGAACACTGCTTCTTTCCGGCGCCTTTAAGTCATAACAAATCTTGTGGTTTTCTGCCACCATCTTACCATTTGTCATAACCTTCTTCACGTTGAAGCTTTCCATACCATCTACAAACAAGATATCGGCAATTCTACCAGGACAGATAGAACCTACCAAATGGTCTATTCGATATGCCTCAGCGCTGTTGATAGTTGCCATCTGAATAGCTGTCATAGGCTCTACTCCTGCCTTAATTGCAAGACGAACTACGTTATCCAAATGTCCTTCTTCTAAAATATCTGATGCGATAACATCATCTGTACAGAAGCTCACACGTCTTGCAAATGCAGGATTTACTTCTGTCACCGCACGAATATTTTCTGCAAGGAAATGTGTAACACATGATTCACGAATCAGCATATGCATACCTTTACGCATCTTTTCCACTACTTCTTCGTGTGTATAACTTTCATGGTCAAGTCGAACACCCCCACAAAGATATCCGTTCAAATCATTTCCCATTGCCATCGGGGCACAGCCAAATACAGGCAATCTGTTCTTAAATGCCTCTGCAATTGCACCTAATGTATTTTCGTCTTCTTCTTGTAAAAATTCGCGAACTGTTTCCCATACACCAAAACATTCCGGCCATTTCTGCACCTCTTGATGTGTTTCTTTCGTGAAGTTATAAGCCACTGTTGACTGCGGAATTGTATATGGAGTCTTGTAAGGTGCTCCCCAGAATACTTTCAATGGGCTCTGTTTTACTTCCGCCAAAACCTCTTTGAGACCTTCTAAGCCTGAAACTGATATGTACTCATCTAATCCTGAAATCATACTTGTTGTACCACGTGGCACAACTGCCTTTGCATAGCTTGTAATACTAAGCTTACTACATTCGCTATGTATATGTCCGTCAATCATACCAGGAGCAAGATAATATCCTGTTGCATCAATGATTTCTGTGTCCGGTCCGATATAATCAGAAACATCACCGACTGCCACAATCATATCTTCATAAACTGCAATGTCTGCTTGATACACTTCGCTCGACATAACGTTTACAAGCTGTCCTCCTTTAATTACTTTGTGTGATGGGATTCTGCCTCGCCCAGCTCGAATCATCACTTTCAAGTTGTCTACTGTCCTCTCCATGTTGCTTCCTCCTTTTATGTTTATTGATTAAAAAAAGATACACTGCCGTCAAATGTCGGCATAAGTAGGTTTCCCGTCCTACAGTGCATCTTGTCGAATTTCATATATTTTATTTTCAACAAGATAATAACATATTTCGCCAAAAATTTTGAGATGTTTATTAATTAATTTTATACATAAATTATAATAAGTAACACTTAAGATTTCAAGGGTTAGACACAAAAAACAGCCGCTTCCGCGACTGTTTTTATCTTTTGTAATTCCCCCAAAATGCCGTTTCCCGTATTTTGACTCCTAGCATCTGCTAGGTGGGTGTCCGCATCTGCTTTTCTGTCTTCCACTGCAAACGGAGGCCTGACATATTACAGAGATATAGGATTCCCGTTTAAAGTATTGTAGGTTCAAAATAACAGAAGTATCGCACATCCCAGGTTCAATATTTATTATAGTTTATTATATCGACTTTTTCAATCGATAATTCTAAGACTACCCGTCCTTTTTTTACATTTTTATTATTCTCACATGTTGAAGAAGTGTATCTACCATTTGCCTTGTTGGTGGCTTTGTCCCGTCTGTAGACACTGCACCGGCTGAAGTTGCAATTCCCAATTTCGTACAAGTTTCAAAATCTTCTCCCTGATCCATACCATATGTAAATGCTGCAACCAAGGCATCTCCGGCACCTACTGTAGAGTGAACCGGGGCAGATATTGCCGGACATTTTATAACTTGATTTCTCTTTAAAAACAAGGCTCCCTCATGTCCAAGAGAAATGATCACTGTTTCGATTCCCTGCCCTAACAGGTCGTTTCCAACACATAAAAGTTCCTCTTCTGTCAGACTGTGATCAGCATCAATATATTTTTCCAACTCGATACGATTCGGCTTGATAACATCAGGTTTTGCTGCGAGCGACTGTGTAAACAGTTCACCGTCTGCATCCAAAAATACCTTCGCACCTTTTTCATGCACCTTTCGAATGATGTCACCATAGATGCTCTTGGGAACACCTGCCGGTACACTTCCGGAAAGCACGAACCAAGTTCCTTCCTTGGCGTATTGCATCAACTGTTCCTCGAGTTTTTTTTGCGCATCCTCAGAAATCTCTGGTCCTGCTTCGTTTAATTCAGTCACAGTTCCATCCGCTTCCGCGATTTTGGTGTTGATTCTAGTCTCTCCTCCTACTGTCACAAACTCTGCATTTATTTGTTCTCTTTCTAACATATCAACAATTGCAACACCGTTATTACCACCAATGAAACCGGTAGCGATGCTGTCACCACCCAAAGCTTTTATCGTTTTTGAAACGTTAATCCCTTTTCCACCTGCATCCACAAGAATATGTTTCACTCGATTGAGCCCGCCATGTACAAAGGTTTCCAAGCTTACAGTTTTATCAATTGCCGGATTCATTGTTACCGTTACTATCATATATATTCCTCGACTTTTCTTTTTCTTACACCATTATAATGCACATATAACTAAAAAACAAGCAGTCGCCTATCATAAGCGACTGCTCTTATTACATATTTCTTATAACTGTGGACCTGCTTCAACTAAAGCTTTACCAGCTTCATTTGTTGTGTATTTAGCAAAGTTCTTCACGAAACGTCCAGCAAGGTCTTTTGCCTTTACTTCCCACTCTGCCGCATCAGCGTATGTGTTACGTGGGTCAAGGATATTTGTGTCAACTCCCGGAAGTTCTGTTGGTACTTCGAAGTTGAAGAATGGAATTGTCTTTGTCTCAGCTTTTGCAATTGATCCATCAAGGATTGCATCGATGATACCACGAGTATCTTTGATTGAGATACGCTTTCCTGTTCCATTCCATCCTGTGTTTACTAAGTAAGCTTTTGAACCATGTTCTTCCATCTTCTTAACTAATTCTTCAGCATATTTTGTTGGATGTAATTCCAAGAATGCCTGACCGAAGCAAGCTGAGAATGTTGGTGTAGGTTCTGTGATTCCACGCTCTGTACCAGCAAGTTTTGCTGTAAATCCTGACAAGAAGTAGTATTTTGTCTGCTCTGGTGTCAAGATTGAAACTGGAGGAAGTACTCCAAATGCGTCAGCTGAAAGGAAGATAACATCTTTTGCAGCCGGTGCTTTTGATACAGGACGTACAATGTTGTCAATGTGGCTGATTGGGTAAGAAACACGTGTGTTTTCTGTTACACTGCCATCAGCAAAATCAATTTTTCCATCTTTATCTAATGTAACGTTTTCTAATAATGCGTTACGTTTGATTGCATTGTAGATGTCTGGTTCTGATTCTTTATCAAGGTTGATAACTTTTGCGTAGCATCCACCTTCGAAGTTGAATACACCATCATCATCCCAGCCGTGTTCGTCATCACCGATGAGAAGACGTTTTGGATCTGTAGATAATGTTGTCTTACCCGTTCCTGAAAGGCCGAAGAAAATAGCTGTGTTTTCACCGTTCATATCTGTGTTTGCTGAACAGTGCATTGAAGCAATACCATTGAGCGGAAGGAAGTAGTTCATCATAGAGAACATACCTTTCTTCATCTCTCCACCATACCATGTGTTAAGGATTACTTGTTCTTTGCTTGTGATGTTGAATGCTACTGCTGTTTCTGAGTTGAGTCCTAACTCTTTGTAGTTCTCTACTTTTGCTTTTGATGCGTTGTAGATAACGAAATCAGGCTCAAAATTAGCAAGTTCTTCTTCTGTTGGAATGATGAACATGTTCTTAACAAAGTGTGCCTGCCAAGCTACTTCCACGATGAAACGGATAGCCATTCTTGAATCAGCGTTAGCACCGCAGAATGCGTCTACTACGAACAATCTCTTGTTAGAAAGTTCTGCAAGAGCAAGTTTCTTAAGTTCTGCCCAAACTTCTTCTGAGATTGGGTGATTATCGTTCTTGTATTCGTCAGATGTCCACCATACTGTATCCTTTGAGTTTTCATCCATAACGATATATTTATCTTTAGGAGAACGTCCTGTATAGATACCTGTCATAACGTTAACAGCACCAAGTTCGCTTTCCTGTCCTACTTCGTAACCTACTAAATCAGCTTTTGTTTCTTCTTCGAATAACATTTCGTATGAAGGATTGTATACGATTTCAGTAGTTCCGGTAATACCATAGTTTTCCAAATTGATTTTTGACATTTTTCCTACCTCTTTCTTTTCATTTTGTATAATTCCTTGCTTATATGTATAAAAAAGCAATTTTTCCTTGCCATTATACTAGATATTGATTATTTCGTCAATATATGTTCGTTAATATTTTAACTTTTTAATATATTTTTTACGGTTTCTTCCATCTTATCTGCATCACATTCCAACGTATGAAGAATCTTTGCATCACGAATCTCTTCCACAGCGCTTGGAATCTCTACATTTGAGATCACTTCAAGAGCATCAATAAGATCGAATTCCTCTAATTCTTCATATCTTGGGTCGATGGCTGTCATAACACTTCTTGAGAACTTGTAAGGACTTGCTGTTGATGCAATAATTGTCTTTTTATTATCCTTAGTGTCAACCTTATATTTCTCATATACTGATGCCGCTACAGCTGTATGTGTATCCATCACATATCCTGTCTTCTTATAAACATCAGCAATCTTGGACTGAACTTCTGCTTCTGTTGCATAACCCGCTGCAAAATCAGAAAGATTGGCCTTCATATCCTCTGAGAGTTCATACACACCTTTTTCTTTGAGTGCTACCATCAATTCACTATTCTTCTTTGCATCACATCCTGCAATCATATAGACAAGACGCTCCAAGTTGCTTGAAATCAAGATGTCCATAGATGGCGAAATCGTAAGAATAAATTCACGATTCTTATCATATACGCCTGTTTCGAAAAAGTCGTATAATACTTTGTTATCGTTAGAAGCACAGATTAGTTTGTCAATCGGAACACCCATCTGTTTTGCAAAGTATGCAGCAAGAATATTTCCGAAGTTACCGGTAGGCACCACCACGTTAATCTCTTCTCCTGCCACAATTTCTTCATTTTGTAACAGCTTTGCATATGCATATACATAGTAAACAATCTGCGGAACCAGACGTCCGATGTTGATAGAATTTGCAGACGAGAACTGATAACCCAACTTGTGCATCTCTTTTGCAAGCTCTTTATTTTCAAAGATTGCTTTTACTCCACTCTGTGCACAGTCGAAATTGCCGTGAATTGCAACAACGGATGTATTTGCACCCTTCTGAGTCACCATCTGAAGTTCCTGCACTTTACTTACACCGTTCTTTGGATAGAAGACAATAATCTTCGTTCCTTCTACATCTGCGAAGCCCGCAAGTGCTGCTTTCCCTGTATCTCCCGAGGTCGCAGTCAGAATCACAATTTCATTCTGTACATTGTTCTTCTTTGCTGAAGTTGTAAGAAGGTGTGGCAATATGGAAAGTGCCATATCTTTGAACGCAATTGTTGCTCCATGGAACAATTCCAGATAATAGGTATCTTCTACTTTCGCAAGCGGTACAATCTCCTCTGTGTCGAATTTCGAATCATAAGCTTTTGCAATACAGCTTTTCAGTTCTTCTTCTGTAAAATCCGTAAGGAACTGTTTCATAACTACATAAGCAGTCTCTTGATAAGACATATCTTTGAGTTCATTTAACGTCACATCCAATTTCGGAATACTGACCGGCACAAAAAGTCCGCCATCGTCTGCAAGACCTTTCAAAATTGCCTCAGAGGCTGTCACTGTCTTTTCAGAATTTCTAGTACTCTTATATAAAAGTTCCATCTCTATTTTTTCTCCTTTTTCAACAAGATAAATGCAAGTGCGCTAACTGCCATTAAGATTGGATAATAACAATATGGCAAAATGTCAAATGGCGTCAATGCTGTCAAGGTTGCTGCTGATAAAAGTTGTGCGCCGTATGGAATGAGGCCCTGTCCAACTGACGTAAAGATGTCAAGAAGTGATGCAGAACGCTTTGCGTCTACACCGAATTCTTCTGAAATCTCTTTCGCAATCGGTCCTGCCATTACAATGGCTACGGTGTTGTTTGCTGTACACGCGTCAACCAAAAGCGATAACCCTGCAATACCAATCTCAGCACCCTTCTTTCCTTTAATACCATTGCGGATTAGATTCAAAATAAATTGAATGCCTCCATATTCTTTTACAAGTGATACGATGCATGCTACCACAATAGAGATGACCGTAATATCGTACATTCCGGTTACGCCGTTTCCGACAACAGTAAACATCTCTGATACTGCCAAAGTACCTGTTGCAACACCTACGATAAGAGAAACAATTGTTCCTCCAATCAGAACGACAAACACGTTGATTCCAATCAATGCTCCTACCAAAACTAAGATATATGGGAGGATTTGGAATAAATTATATGTCAGTTCCTCAGTCATCTGATAATCACTGTTTCTTGTAATAAGAAGGAAAATGATAATCGTCACAATAGCTGCCGGAAGCACAATCAAAAAGTTTGCTTTGAACTTATCCTTCATCTCACAGCCTTGCGTCTTAACCGCCGCAATGGTTGTGTCTGATATCATTGATAAGTTATCACCAAACATCGCACCACACAAAACTGCACCGATACAGATTGCCATGGCATATCCTGTCTTCTCACTGATTCCGACTGCAATCGGTGCCAACGCCGCAATCGTTCCCATCGATGTTCCCATGGAAACCGAGATAAAACATCCGATTACAAAAAGTCCTACGACTGCAATATTAGACGGCAAAATAGAAAGACCAAAATTAACTGTACTCTCCACACCACCTGCCGCTGTGACTGCACCCGAAAATGCACCTGCACATAAGAAGATAAGACACATGGTAATGATATTCTCATCTCCAACTCCTTTTGATATAATAGCAAATTTCTCTGCGAACGACACCTTACGGTTTTGCATAAATGCTACCACCAAAGCAATCAAGAATGCTACGATTGCCGGCATTGCATAAAAATCATTCATAATAATTCCTGAACCCAAGAAGATTACAAGAAACACACCGATTGGTAACAGAGCAATTGCTCTGCCTTTACTCTCTGTCTGCATATCAATTCATTCTCCACTTATTTTCTTTTGTTATTGGTATAATTCACAAGTCCACCTGCTGCGATTAACTTCTGCATAAACTCCGGAAATGCCTGTCCTTGGAACTCGGTTCCTTTGGTACGGTTGTAGATTTTACCACTGTCAAAATCCACTTCCACTTCATCTCCTGCTTCAATGCCTTTTGCTGCCTCCGGACACTCAATAATCGGAAGCCCGATATTGATTGCATTTCTATAGAAGATTCTCGCAAATGTTTCTGCGATTACACAGCTTACGCCTGCTTCCTTGAGACAAAGTGGCGCGTGCTCTCTGGAAGAACCGCAACCAAAGTTCTTATTTGCCACAATCAAATCGCCCGGCTGTACTTTTTTTGCAAACTCAGGGTCGATATCCACCATCGCATGGCTTGCCAATTCTTTCCCATCAAAAGAGTTGAGATATCTTGCCGGAATGATAACGTCTGTATCTACGTTGTCTCCATATTTAAATACATGTCCTAATGCTTTCATTATCTGTCACCTACTTTCTCCGGATTTGCAATACATCCTACGATTGCACTTGCTGCCGCCACTTCCGGCGATGCAAGATAAATGAGTGAATCCACGTGTCCCATTCTTCCTACGAAGTTGCGATTCGTTGTAGATACGCATTTCTCTCCTGCTGCCATAACACCCATGTGTCCTCCCATACATGGCCCACAGCTTGGTGTGTTGAATGCACAGCCCGCCTCGATAAATGTTGTTACAATGCCTTCTTCAATACATTGTAAATAAATCTTCTGTGTTGCCGGGATGACCATTACACGCACATCCGGATGAACCTTGTGCCCTTTAAGAACCGCTGCCGCTCTTCTCATATCTTCCATTCTTCCATTTGTACATGAACCGATAACAACCTGATCAATCTTGATTGGCTCCATTGCCTCGACCTCATCAATTGTATGAGCATTGCCCGGCAAATGTGGGAATGCTACTGTTGGTCTTACCTGAGAAAGATCTACTTCTATCACTTCATCGTACTCAGCGTCTTCATCTGCTGTGTAGATTGTGTACTCTTTTTTTGAATGCTCTTTCATATAATTCTCTGCTTTTTCATCCACAGGGAAAATACCATTCTTCGCACCTGCTTCAATTGCCATATTCGCCATTGTAAAACGGTCATCCATAGACAGGTGTACAATACCATCACCAACAAACTCCATAGATTTGTAAAGTGCGCCGTCAACTCCGATACGTCCGATAATATGTAAAATAATGTCTTTACCGCTTACAAACTTACTTGGTTTTCCTGTAAGCACAAACTTAATTGCACTTGGAACCTTGAACCAGAGTTCTCCGGTTGCCATTCCTGTTGCGATATCGGTTGTTCCAACACCTGTTGAAAATGCACCGAGTGCGCCGTATGTACATGTGTGTGAGTCTGCACCGATGATACATTCACCTGCAACTACAATTCCTTTTTCCGGTAAGATTGCATGCTCGATTCCCATCTGTCCGATTTCAAAATAATGCTTTAAGCACTGGCATTTTGAAAATTCACGAATGGATTTCGAATTCTCCGCTGACTTAATGTCTTTGTTTGGTGTGAAATGGTCTGGAACCAATACCACCTTATCTTTATCAAATACTTTGTCTGCCATCTGATTAAATACAGGAACTGCCATTGGTCCTGTAATATCATTTGCCATGACTACATCTAACTTTGCTTCAATCAACTGACCCGGGACTACTGAGTCCAGTCCTGCGTGAGCTGCAAGGATTTTCTGTGTCATTGTCATTCCCATCGTTTTGTCCTCCGTTTTTTGAATACTTACCTGTCATTGTATCACAATTAAAACGGTTATGACAAGACATTATCACTAGGATTATCAATGAAATTATACCGATGTAGATATAATTCATGACTTGATGACTGTCAAAAGTCTGAGGGGGCTGCTGTTCCTTCACAGAATATTTAGGAATGATTGTAATATCATAAAGCATCTGCTCCTCCTCTTCGCTCCAGCAAGGAATATGTACACTTATCGGCATGAAGTTGTAATCCTCTGTTTCAGAAATTTTGATTTCATAATTGCCCTCCTGCAATTCTTCTATCTTGGCAATTCCCTCATCATCTACTGCAATCTCTTTTAGCTCATCTCCATCTCTTTGATATATGATTTCCCTCCCCGCCATTTCTTTTGGTAGCATCATTTCTATACTACCTGTTTCCCCTGCAGATGCAGGGAATGGCCACATACATATGATGAAGCCAACTAGAACAGGTAAACATTTTTGTATCATCTTCTCGCCTCCATTCTTTCTCCTGTTACAATTAATCTGTGTGTATTGATGCCATACGGTGTGCAAGTAATCAAAGAGACTAGGTCTCTGTCTTTGCAAATCCCCAGTCCCTCTGTCTCTTCCGGTCTCACCACCCGAATGTTACATACTTGGTATGTGTATGTATTACTCTTGTCTTCTATAGAAAACAAATCACCTTTCTTCAGTTCTCCCAGTCTTCTAAAGAGTTCTGCATTCGGAAGCCCTCGATGTCCTGCCAATAGACAGTGTGTGCCGATTCCTCCCGAGGGTGCACTGCTCGCCTCCAGATGACCGATTCCTTTTTGGAGAACTGCTTCTGATGTTCCTTCATAAACAGGAAGCAGAACATCCACTTTAGGAATCCTGATTAGTCCAATTACCCCTTCAGAATCTATGCTCTCCTGTTGAACTTTATTTATGTGTTGCCCAACAATGGGATAAATACAGAGTAATAGACCAAGTGCAAAAAGCATCCGTTTTAACGTGCCCACTGCGGATCTCCTATCTTCCTATCGATACCACTGTCGAAATAGTCATGTCGCGTTACTTTTGATACATCCCATCCGCTAAGATCCATATACCACTCTGCTTTGTAACCGGCATTGATAAACATTTCGTACATGTCGGTTACGTTGGAAACATCCCATTTACTCAAATCTCCCAAACCAAATGTCGAAGCATTGTAACCAAACTCAGTAAACATTCTGTACATATCTGTCACGTTCGATACATCCCATCCGCTGATATCAAGGACAACACTTGATGCATTCACGGCAGCATATCCAAACATACGCTTCATGTTTGTGACATTCGATGTGTTCCACTTGTCCAGTCCTATGAATGTTACTTTTGTTGAACTACGGGCAAATATGTAAAATGCATAGGACATATCATTCACTTTGGAGGTATCCAACTTGCTTACATCAATGTACTCAACCTCATGGAGTTCATAGAACCAATAGGCAATGCTGACCGGTTGAATCGTATCTTCTACAATCACTTTGTTGATATGCCTTACATTATATCCTTTTCCGTCATTCCATGGCACCTGCTTTACACTGGTATACCTTTCCGTATCAAATCCGGTAAATACGTTTGTAATTGTCATTCCTTTGTAACTCCCTCCTGGAACAACCTCATCTGCGGACTGAATAAATCTCAGCGAAGTATCTTCTTCAATATAAATGGCATATGGCTTTTTCTCCTTCCATCTTGCTGTTAATGTCATGTCTCCTATTGGCATGACAAATTTATCTGTAAACAGTTTTCCGTCGGAATCTTCCCAGCCCGCAAGTTCATATCCTTCTCGCTCTGTACTTGGCAAGGTAATCTCATCTCCATTGCATATCATCTGTGAAGCGACCGGTGTGCCTCCATTCGCGTCAAAATTTAATTGAAACTCTTTTTTTCCAATGCTGTATTCAAATTCCATCTGAATAGCAGCCTCTGACGATGCAGAAGTCGTCCATGCTCCTCTGTAAATTTTGATATTATAACTTGTACTGCTTTCTTCTTTTATCACCCTGTCAAATGCATTTTCACCTGCCTCCAAGCATCTTCCATCAAAGATGAATGACATCTGTTTTGTATCAACCGGTATAGATTCTTTACTGCGACACAGGCGCCACCCATTGCACTCAGCCACATTTATCTTATTGATAGAAATCGGGACCATTGACTCATTAAGAACCGAAAAATCACTGATACTGTTTTCACCTGTGTTTTCGAATATAACAGAAATACTACTTGGAATCGTTACACTCACATTTTCTGTACTTTCTGCCGCGCATGCAGAATTGCTCGCAAAAAACAAAGATAGAAACAAGAGCCACACAGCCACAAATGTCTTTCTTCTCTTGCGAGCCAAGGAAAATACACCTACCAAAACAGCGACTCCGATTGCAAGCACATATCCCCATGACTGCTTATCATCTCCGGTCTGAACACCGCTTGCTTTTTCCTCCTGTATTTCTGATGCTTCAATTGCAATTTGAACCTCTGTCGACATAGAATTTTTCGCATTCACAGTCGTTCCGATGAACAGACATGCAATAAGCAAAAATAGTATTCTTTTCATCATCTCACCTCAATTGTAAGAGGAAATGCGGAAGATACATTTCCTTCTTCCGCATAACCCACCTTTATTTTACATTCATGTGTTCCTTTTGACAGTTTCTTTTCTAATTCGATTTGATTTATCTCATATCCCGGTTCGATTTTTTTTGATACATAGACGCTATCTCCTGTTTCATCAAATATTTCAAAGACAATTGGGTAATGATTGTTCTTGATGTTTTTGACATTAAAGTTTTCACTGACAGTTCCATCAAAAATTGCTTTTGCAGAATAATTCACGTTCATTTTCCCTTTTTCTACAATGGCATTGAGTTCTGCCTGCCTTTCTGATGCATCAATCTCTTCTATCTGATTCACATTCTCTTCATATTCCGAGACCTCCAATTCCTGCCCACATGAATGACTCACTACAGCCATAAATAACAGGAAGAACATACAGATTCCTACATAAACTACAATATGTTTCTTCTCCGCTCTATTCATTTCTTGTTACCTCTTAGTTAAATGCAAAATCAATTGTCATGGTAAATGCTTTTGCAGATGCGGTTGTCTCTGTAAATGCACCTCTTTCTACCGTAAAGTTAAGAGTCTTAGTCGCTCCAGAAGCAATACGGATATCGTTAGCCTCAAATGATGCTGTTCCTGTTTCACTCGTTGATCCACTTTTTGCCTCTACTAATTTCATTATTCCCGGAACACCTGCAAAGAATTTCACTGTTTTTCCATTGACATTCTGTGTCTTGACAGTTGCTGATTCATTCGTTAATTTCCATCCTGTTCCATTTGCATTCAAATGCACATTTGTTACATGAATACCTGCAAGTGCACTGATATTTTCAATTGTCCAGTTGCTTGGAATAGTATTGCTTCCGTCTGCATTAAAGATAATTGGCAATGTTGATGGAACGGTAACAGAAACATTCATATCCGTTGGCTCGATTTCTATTTTGACCTCTGAAACAGGTTCCGCCGCATAGGCTGGTGCTACTGACCCTAAAATTGCTGTGATTGATAATAATACTGCTAATAATACTTTTACTTTTTTCATAATACATGTTCTCCTTTTTCTTGTTTTTTCTCTTTTTTATGTAGGTACAGGCTCATTCCACACAATGCCATTCCTGCCATGCTCATAAGAATGGTTGTGTTTGAGCCGGTTTTCGGAAGGACAAACTCCACATCATTGACAATGTCGATATTCACTTCCCGATTGTCGTCTGTTCCGGAAATATTCTCATATTTATTTCCGTTAACATAACATGTAAACTCGTTGCTTTCCGGTGCACTTGTTGTAAATATATTGTATATAACTGCATCACCGTCTTCTCTTACTTTCAGTTTGTATCCTGCCGGGGCTTTTGTTTCTTTTAAATAATACATCTTCTCGAGTGCGAGACCCGAGAACTGTAGAATACCATTTTTGTCTGTGGTGCCGCTTTTAACTTCTCTCAGGCATTCTTCATCTTCATAAAGTGTAAACTCTGCACCTTTAAGTTTTTGTCCGTAATTGTCACTTTTAGAGATTACCAAATTCAATTTGATATATGTTTGTGCAACAGTCGGTGCTTCATAGGTTGCTACATGCATTTCTTCTCCACTTGATGTAATCTGTCTCACATATACGGTATCATTTCGTAAATATCCCTCTGAGGCTTTTATTTCTTGAATCACTAATGTTCCAAGTGGCATTGACTCATACAATTCACTCCCTGTGACCAGATAAGCTTTATGATATCTGACAATACCATTTTCATCAGTTTGAAACACCCAGGTTCTTGTTGGCGTCTGTCCTAAACTTGCCGGATCTTCATCCTTATGCCAAATTCCCGCATAGTATTGAACACGAAAATGTGCCCCATCCAGTTTTGCACTCCCTTGTGGTTCGTTTCGATTCGTATCTGCATCTATCTTTCGCACAAGAATATCTATTGGATTGGTCTGTGGGTCATCTGTAAATGTGAGTGTCGTTGTCTTCTCTGCCGTTATGGTAAACTGAGTAACTTCATTGCTTTTCGCAAAACCCATCGGCGATACATTTTCACGCGCATAGTATGTACCCGCTTCCAATTCCAATGTGTTCATCTCTCCATTCGCATTTGTTGCCAAAACACCTACTCTCGTACTTTCATCTAAGGATGAACTGGAATAGATTCCGTACTCTGCTCCTTCCAAAGAATAGCAGGAATTTCCGCTATGTAATTGTAGATTGGATGAATATTTGATTCCTGTTACATATCCGTTTTTCTCCATCTCATAGAATGCAAGGTTCTGCATTGCATCTGAGGCCGTAATCGCCAGATAGGCTTTAAAATTACTTGGCGGAGAAGGATATTTAGATGGGTTGTTCACTAATTCCCAGTAGAACGCATCATATTTTGCGCTTGCTCCTGTTTCTGGTTCCCCAATATTTGCATCTGATACCGCGATGGCGGTTAAGACATGTGATTTCTCGTCGGTTCCAAGGGTATTTTTTGGTCCATTGTAACCATAATAGAGTGCTTTTCTAAGCACCTCATTTGTGCATGGGACAATTTCATTTACTGCTGTCCCTACAGTTGGCCAAGACTTATTGTATTGTGCACAAAATGCATGTATCCCATTGACATAGTAACGTCCGGTACTAATTCCCCAGGTAATCTTCTGATAACCGGTTACGCTTCCTGCGGATGCCTGAGCACCAATTGCATTGCTTACCGTCAACAGAAATGCAATGGTCAAAAGTAATCGTGACAATATTTTTTTGTCATTATTCAATTTTTTTCCTCCTTTTTGCTATCAACTAACAAAAATAGATACAATCATCCTATCATTCCACCCTTCTGTATGAAATTCTGCTCGTTTTGGATACTTGGGATGAAACTCCCACTGAAATAAGATTTGTTCTTCGACGAGTGCCTTTACTATAATCTCATTTTGACATATTGTCAATATACTTTTTCAAAATTATGTAAATACATATAAAAAGACAACACAGTCGATATAACTGTGTTGTCCTAATTTAAAATTCTATTTTAGCCTTTCCCACTACCGCAAGGGAAGATTCCCCAAGTAGTACGACCTTCTGCTTCTTTTCTCTCACCAGAAATTGGTTTCACACTCTTCCATGCATGCATTGCAAGTGATACTGCAATAACTCCATAAGAAATAAACATACGGATGTACTCACTGATTGCAGAGTCACCGGCAAGTTTCGTTGCTGCAAGAGGAGCAACTACGAACAATGTGTGGAATAAAATAACTCCGACAACTGCGTGCTTGTTGCTTGCCTTCTGTACTGTAGCACCACCAACCAAGATAGCAGCTACTGCGTACAGACCAACGTTGGACTGCTGTTGAACTGTGTTAAATGTTCCCAAGTTCTGTAAGAAGATTAACTGCCCCCATGCTGCAAGTACCGTAGAGATACATGTAGCAATGATACGTGTCTTATCAACATCAATACCTGCTGATGTTGCAACTGCACGATTCTGACCAACGGTACGCATGTTTTGTCCAAGACGTGTATTAGTCAGCCAGTTGTTAAACATACAGAAGAATACGATAATTCCATATGTACATGCTGCAATACGAACTGATTGGTAAACTTCTCTTACTGCCGGAATCATAGTTCCTACTAAAAGAAGTGCTCCGACAACTGCGATTTTAATTAAGTTGCCAAATAATTTTTCACCCTTCTTCGGACGTTTTAATACAAACTGAATAACTGCATAAGCAATTGCTCCAATACCACCGAAGAGTGCCACATCTGTAAGAATGAGTCTTGTTCCGCCAAATAAGACATTCAGTCCAAGCACAACTTTTATTACAACCGATGCTACAATTACAACCACACCTGTAATCAGCTTCTTAACAAACTCTTTTACAGACATCTCCTGTCCAACTTTCTTGCCATACAAGAAATTCACAAAAGCAACCACAACTAAGATTGCTCCAAGAACCATTAATACAGTTGCAAAACTGATATCGTCCAAGGCATATTTGAGGCTTCCTGTCAGATCAAATGCATTACGAAGACCGAATCCACGTGGAAGTAAGTTCGGGTCATCGAATGGAATAACACCACCGAGAATGTAAAGAACAAACAAACGGTACAATCCATCTGCAAAGAATCCGAGCACAAGACCTGCAATCATCTCTGCACCCTTTGTAGCATTGAACATTTTACCAAGTAACCATCCAAAGAAAAGTGCCATCGGTGTACACATCAGTACACAAAGCAACAATCCATTGATTCCTGTAAATCCCCAGTGAACTACGAAGAATACTGCTATCTGAGCTGCAATCGCACCGACAACAATACCGAAGTTCATGCCAAGACCGGCCATACACGGAATAATAAGTGCCAGTACAAGACAAGTGTTACGTCCGAAACGAGTAAATACTTCTGTTGCAATGTATGAAACCGATGTCCCGGAAATAATGATACATGCAGCACATAATATAACAAACATAACGATAACTTTATTATCAAATATCGCTTTTTTGAGGCTATTCATTGTTTTATTATTCATTTGAAGAACCTCCTTTCGCCTTTGCTAACGCATAAAGAATTACGCCATTTTGGATAATCTGACGCATTGTATCAGAGATATCCGTACCTGCCAACAATTTGTTTGAAACAGGTGGTGTAAAGATAATCAAACCTTGGTACAAAAATGCACCTATAATTACATGGATAATGGATGCTTTTGTTGTTGTTGCTCCACCAATTAAGATAGATGCAACACAGATAAATCCCATCTGAAGCGGTGCTGTATATGCCTGAAGGTTACCAAACCCCTGTGTATATACAACAATACCAATTGCTGCAAGAATGGTTGACATTGCAACACCTTTGATACGCATTTTATCTGCATCAATACCACTTGCTTTTGCAAAGTTCGGGTTTGCACCAACTGCCTGAATTGCAAGACCTGTTTTGCTCTTGAAGTATAAATGTACAATTGCACACATACCGAGTACGAAAAGTACTAATCCTGTTGGAATGAAGATACCCTTCTCTCCGCCAATATAGAATCCCCATGCATCATTGAGAAGATATCCAAAACTTCCGTCCATAGCAATCATGTTACGAACGCCTTTACCACCTAACGGCCATGTAATCTCCGGCGCTCCGAATGGTGCACGGAACCAAAGAATACAACTCAAGTAGATAATGGAATATCCAATATATGTAGTAACAGTCATCTCTGAACCTTTTACCATATTAAGCACTCTACCATAACCAACACCCACAAGCCATGCTGTAGCGATGGATATAATAATTGCAAATCCCATAGATGCCCATGGTCCAAATCCAGGAAGCATTCCATTTACAACATCTGTGATATGGAATTCAATTGCTAAAAGTGTTCCGAGGAGTCCACATACAATACCAAGACTCACACCAAAGTTCGGTCCAATACCGCATTTGATTGTTGGTATCATAGCCAAGACAAGAACCGCCCACATTCCCCAATATTTAATCGTAGATGAAAAATATGATGGAACATCAATATCATTAAAATATGCTGTCAATACGATTGCAATAAAGAAACAAAATACAATCAAACGAGGCAACCCGATGACATCAATCGCTTTTTTAAATTTTTCTTTTGTCATTATTCGTTACCTCCTTTCGCACCTGACATAGCCATACCATATTCTGCATCGGAAGCATCCGGTGTAAAAATACCGGTAAGTTTACCATCAGATACAATCGCAATACGATCACATAAGCTACGTAATTCATTCAATTCTGAACTTACCATGATAACAGTCATGCCTTCCTCACGGTTCATCTTTGCAAGAAGCTCTAACACAAGTTTCTTAGCACCGATATCAATACCACGAGTTGGTTCAGATACAATCAATAACTTTGGATTCATTGTAAGAGCACGTGCAAGACATACCTTCTGTTGATTACCACCTGATAATCTACCTGCCAATTGGTCAGGACCTGTACAACGAATATCCAACTGTTTAATCATCTCCAATGCATGCGCACGAGCCTTCTTATTATCATACAATCTAATTGGACCGTATTTTTTTAAGAACTTATCATCAATCTGCATTGCTGTAAATGTAATGTTATTCTGAATAGATTCTTCTAAGAGAAGCCCTACTCCACGACGGTCTTCTGACACAAATGCGATGTGCTTTTTCAGCGCATCCCCTAATTTTGTTGTGTCGATTTTCTCACCATCAAATACAATCTCACCCGCACTTGGGAACAGGCCTAAGATACCATTTGGCACACCAACCTTACCTTGACCCGCAAGTCCGCCGATACCAAACACTTCACCTCTGCGGATATCAAGATCAATACCTTTTACCTTTTCACCCGGCATGTCAACGTGGAAATCCTTAAGACTTAATACAATATCATCCGCTTTGATGTTACGGGTATCTTCTCCGTCATCATCGACAAGTTTTTCCACCTTACGCCCTACCATAAGTTGAGCAATCTCAGCTGCTGTTGTATCCTTTGTCTGCAAGTGCTCTACAAATTGTCCATCACGTAAAACAGTCATGCTATTTGTCACTTGGATAACCTCATCAATACGATGGGTAATGAATACGATTGCAATACCCTTTGCAGCAAGTGACTGCATCGTTTCAAGAAGACGTTCTGCCTCACTTTCCGTAAGAACAGCTGTCGGCTCATCAAAAATTAAGAGTTTCATATCACTCTTGTCGATTTCACGAGCGATTTCGATGAATTGCATGTATCCGACCGGCATACCGCCAACCATCGCCTGCTCTTCTACGTCAAGTCCGATTGTGTCTAGTGCCTTTCGTGTATCGGAAGCCATTGTCTCCTTATCTAATTTTTCTAATGATTTACCAAACACACCACTAGCAACAGTCGGTGTGGAAATTTCGCGTCCAAGTTTAATATTCTCAGTAACTGTAAAGCCCGGAATCAACATGAATTCCTGGTGTACCATACCGATACCAAGTTCCATAGCTTTCTGAGGATTATCAATTGTAACAATCTCTCCGTTGAATTCAATTGTTCCCTCGAAACCGCCTGTATTATGAATGACAGGCATACCAAATAATATATTCATAAGTGTGGATTTACCTGCACCATTCTCTCCCATGAGAGCATGGATTTCGCCGGGTGCAACATGAAGTTTAACACCTTTCAGTACTTTGTTGCCAAAATACTCTTTTTGGATATTATCCATTTTCAAAATAAAGTTTTCCATTTTTATTGCTCCTTTTACACACATGAATGCGTCCACCGACTCTCGGCAGACGCATCACATGAGTTAAATGTGTAAATAATCTACAAACTCTTTACCTAATTCTTAGAAATCATAGAATGGGCAAAGGATTAAGAAGAAGTTATCTAATTCACCTACTGTTTCATCTGAGTAGTGAGAAATTGTTGTAGCTTCACCAGAGATAGCTTTCATCTCTTTTAATAAAGCATCTTCATCACAGCGTTCTGTGATATCGCCTTCAATCCATTTAACAGCGTAGTTGAAACCAGCTTCAATCATCATCATGTTAATTGGAACTTCCCATGTAGACATACGTCCTGAGTTACCAGCGTCAGCAACTGCTTTTTTGATTTCTCCGAGCATGTACTCTACATCACCTTCATGTCCTTCTGTTTTGATATTGAAAGCAGATGGATATGCATGGTATGGAGATGGACAGCACTGTTGTGGGAAGATTGCTTTGTATTTAGCAACTTCTTGGATCAATGGAACTTGGAGTGAACAGTTTGTTGAGAAGAATGCTGTGTCAGCACCATATTGGTCAACGTAAACTTTGATGTTCTCTGTAATCCATGCCTGAGCACCTGTTACACCTGCATCACCTGTTGGGTCCGGTGCAGTAGCTTCAACGTATTTGATTCCAAGTTCAGCACAACGAGCTTTGAATCCAGCCTGACGAGCTGCGATTGTAGCGTATCCTAAGTGACGTTCAAATGAAATGTGAACGAATGTCTTAGCACCTTGTTTCTTAGCCTGATCAATAACTGTGGTTCCCATAGCGATCTCATCAACTAAGAGACAGATATCAGAAGCTGCAGCGATAACGCCTGGGTCTTCTGCACAAACACCTGAGATGAAAAGAATATCATCACGTGTTTCTTTTACTTTTTGGATTGCTGCTGTAGCACCTGGAACTGCTTGAACGAAAATAATAGCTTTTACTTTCGGGTCAGCTGCCATGTTAGTTACAGTTGCAATTGTCTGCTCTGTTTCTGTTGAGAAGTTGTCCGGGTATGTAGCTGTAACAACCATATCACCATATTCCTCTTTTAACTTTTGAGCTTGCTGGTACTCTTCTTCACCTTGAGATACTGTACCTGTGATAATACCAATTTTGTAATCTACTTTTGCTTTGTCGTCATCTTTGTTGTCATCTTTTGATGCACTGCTACTACATGCAACCAAGCCTAAAGCCATTACTAAAACAAGTAACATAGAAATTAATTTTTTCATAATTAATCTCCTCCTTTAAATTTTATTTCATTTCATCTTTATTGCGTTATTGCGACAAAGTGAAATGTAATTATTCATATTTTACCTTATGACTTCAAAAAAAGCAAGCGTATTCGCTTGCTTTTTTCATGAAATATCGTTTTTTTATTCTTCGACAACATCTTTCATTGAGAAGCTGATTCTTCCCATCTTGTCTTTGCCAAGACAAACAACTTTTACCTTGTCACCCAATGTAAGAACATCTTCTACTTGTTTGATTCTTTCTTTAGAAATCTTAGAAATGTGTACCATTCCTTCTTTCCCAGGTGCAAATTCGATGAATGCGCCGAATTCTTTGATACTAATAACCTTTCCTTCGAATACCATACCTGCTTCGAAATCAGTTACGATAGTGGCAATCATCTTCATTGCCTCTTCCATCTTCTCTGCATCTGTACCGCAGATAGATACAGCACCGTCATCTGTGATATCAATCTTAACACCTGTCTGCTCGATGATTGCGTTAATTGTCTTACCTCTTTGTCCGACCACATCGCCAATCTTAGCAGGGTCAATCTGCATAGACTGAATCTTTGGAGCGTACTGTCCAACTTCCGGACGTGGCTCTGCGATTGCTTTTGCCATAACTTCATCTAAGATGTAAGTTCTTGCTTTCTTCGTGCATGCAATTGCTTCCTCAATGATTGCACGTGTAAGACCGTGAATCTTAATATCCATCTGAATAGCTGTGATACCTTTGTGTGTACCTGCTACCTTGAAGTCCATGTCTCCGAAGAAGTCTTCGAGACCTTGAATATCTGTAAGAACAAGATATTCATCATCTGTATCGCCTGTTACAAGACCTGCTGAGATACCTGCAACTGCTGATTTAATCGGAACACCGGCTGCCATAAGTGACATACTTGATGCACAGATACTAGCCTGCGATGTAGAACCGTTTGATTCAAATGTTTCTGATACTGTACGGATTGCATATGGGAACTCCTCTTCTGTAGGAAGTACAGGAACCAGTGCTCTCTCTGCCAATGCACCGTGACCGATTTCACGACGTCCCGGTCCTCTTGAAGGCTTTGTCTCACCTACTGAGTATGCAGGGAAGTTATAGTGGTGCATATATCTCTTAGAAGTCTCAGCCTCGTCAAGACCATCCAATTTCTGAGCCTCTGATAAAGGTCCAAGTGTTGTCACTGTACAGATCTGAGTTTGTCCACGTGTAAACATTGCAGAACCGTGAACTCTAGGAATGATATCTGTCTCAGCTGCAAGCGGTCTGATCTGGTCGATTGCTCTTCCGTCCGGACGCTTGTGGTCTACTAAAATCATCTTACGAACAGTCTTCTTCTCATACTGGTAAATAGCTTCACCAAGTAATGCAAGCCACTCTTCGTTGTCAGCAAATGCCTCTTCTAATTTTGCTGTGATAACACGGATATTTTCTTCTCTTACTTGTTTTTCATCTGTGAAGACTGCTACTTCCATCTCTGCAGGAGGTACAATCTCCTTCATTGCTGCAAATAATTCTTCCGGAATTGCACAGCTTGTGTAAGCGTGTTTTGCTTTGCCACAGTCTGCAACGATTGTATCGATGAATTTGATTACTTCTTGGTTCACTTCGTGAGCCGCAAAGATTGCTTCAATCATCTTCTCTTCCGGAACTTCGTTCGCACCTGCTTCAATCATGATTACTTTTTCTCTAGTAGAAGCAACTGTAAGCTGCATATCCGAAACTGCTCTCTGAGCTGCATTTGGGTTAAACACGAATTCTCCGTCGATTAAACCTACTTGTGTTGTAGATGTAGGACCATCAAATGGGATGTCAGAGATTGCTGTTGCGATTGCAGAGCCAAGCATAGCTGTAAGTTCCGGGCTGCAGTCTGGATCAACTGACATTACCATGTTGTTAAGAGTAACATCATTTCTGTAATCCTTCGGGAACAATGGTCTCATTGGTCTGTCAATTACACGTGATGTGAGGATTGCATTCTCAGATGCTTTTCCTTCTCTCTTATTGAATCCTCCAGGGATCTTACCAACTGCGTACATCTTTTCTTCATATTCAACACTTAATGGGAAGAAATCGATTCCTTCACGTGGTTTTTCTGATGCAGTTGCTGTTGAAAGTACAACTGTATCACCGTAGTGCAAAAGAACTGCACCGTTAGCCTGCGCTGCTACTCTGCCGATATCTGCTCGGAGAGTTCTGCCGGCTAATTCCATTTCAAATTGTTTAAACATATTTTTTCTCCTTTTAATACTGTGGCCAAGCCGTCCGAAACTACTGAACAATATGTTTTACTGTGCAAACATACTCTTCAGTGGTCTCGGCTCGGTGGCTTAGCCCATAATCCTTTGTATTATATCATAGTTATTTTAGGCTTGCAATGAATTTTTTTCCATGTTAAGATAATCTTTGGTTACTTATGAATAATAAATCCATGGAGGAATATATAAATGATTAGTACTAGTAATGTTACATTGCGTGTCGGCAAGAAGGCGTTGTTCGAAGATGTAAATGTAAAATTTACCGAAGGCAACTGCTACGGACTCATCGGTGCGAACGGTGCCGGAAAGTCTACATTTTTAAAAATCTTATCCGGAAAGTTAGAGCCTTCAAAGGGTGAAGTTATCATTACACCGGGTGAGCGCCTCTCCTTCCTTGAACAGGACCACTTCAAATATGATGATTATCTTGTTCTCGACACTGTTATCATGGGAAACAGACGTCTCTATGAAATTATGAAAGAGAAAGATGCTCTGTATATGAAGGAAGACTTCACTGAAGAAGACGGAATCAAGGCTAGTGAATTAGAGGGTGAATTCGCAACGATGAACGGTTGGGAGGCCGAATCAGACGCCGCTTCCCTCTTAAACGGTCTCGGCATCGATACAGACCTTCACTACAAATACTTGAGAGATTTGACCGGTGCAGAGAAGGTAAAGGTTCTTCTTGCAAAAGCACTCTTCGGTAATCCGGACATTCTGCTTCTTGACGAGCCTACCAACCACTTAGATCTCGACGCAATTGCTTGGTTAGAAGAATTCTTAATCAATTTTAACAACACGGTAATCGTGGTATCCCATGACCGTTACTTCTTAAATAAAGTATGTACACAGATTGCAGATATCGATTACGGCAAGATTCAACTATACGCAGGTAACTATGACTTTTGGTATGAATCAAGCCAGTTAATCATTCGCCAGATGAAAGAAGCAAACCGCAAGAAAGAAGAAAAGATTAAAGAACTCCAAGAGTTTATCTCTCGCTTTAGTGCAAATGCTTCCAAATCAAAACAGGCGACCTCACGTAAGCGTGCGTTGGAAAAAATCGAATTGGAAGACATTCGTCCATCAAGCAGAAAATATCCATACATCGATTTCCGTCCCAACCGCTCTATTGGAAATGAGGTACTCTCTGTAGAAGGTCTGTCAAAGACTATCGATGGTGTAAAGATTTTAGATAATCTTTCATTTACGATTGGACGCGAAGATAAGGTTGCATTTGTAGGTGGAAATGAACTTGCGAAGACAACATTGTTCAAAATATTAACAGGTGAAATGGAACCGGATGAAGGAAGCTACAAATGGGGTGTTACTACAACTCAGGCTTACTTCCCAAAAGACAGCTCACATGAGTTCGACAATGAAGATACGATTGTAGAGTGGCTTACACAATATTCAGAAGAAAAAGACGTAACTTATGTACGTGGTTTCCTCGGAAGAATGCTCTTCTCCGGTGAAGACGGTGTGAAGAAAGTAAAAGTTCTTTCCGGTGGAGAAAAGGTACGTTGTCTCCTTTCTAAGATGATGATCTCAGGTGCAAACGTACTCGTTCTCGACGAACCGACTGACCACCTTGACATGGAAGCAATCACAGCACTCAACAATGGATTAATCAAATTCCCGGGTGTACTGCTCTTCGCTTCCCGTGACCATCAGGTTGTTCAGACAACTGCAAACCGTATCATGGAGATTCTCCCTGGCGGTACATTAATCGATAAGATTACAACTTATGACGAATATCTCGAAAGTGATGAAATGGCAAGAAAACGCCAGGTATACACAGCAGATGAACGTATAGATGATAATTAAAATACGTGTAATACAAAATAAGCAGGCTACTCGCCTGCTTATTTTTGTATTACAATGGCAAACCATTTTCTCTCACTTATCTTGCTTCCAAATATCTTTGATACATGTTCTCAACACGTTTCAAATCTTCTTTGTGCAAATCTCCAATCTTAAATATGAAACTATCTTGAGGTAACAAATACACTTTTGATACTCTCGCGGTAGATGCTAATCTCAGATTTGCTTCCTGCCAATATAAAATTGGCGTGTCATACGGGTCTTCCGTTCTCGGCATATGCTTTGTGATTTTTACAGACAAAACACCAAGTGTATTTTCATCTAATACAATAACCGGTCTGTTAATTGTTTGCAAATTATCTTCCTCTAAAGGAAATTCTACAAACCAGACTTCCCCTTTTCTATACATGTTCAAGACTTCCTTTCTTTTTTCATTTGCTCGAACATCTCATCCCACTCTGTCTCTTCTATCCATTCGTCTCCTTGCTCAACAACAGCCTTGCCTTCTGTATTGTATTTTGTGTTCTCCAACGCAAGTTGATATGATTTCATACCATAATCAACTTCATTCCTTCTAGGTAGAAATGGTAACGCTTGCTCCCTCACAGCTTGTTTTGCAGCGAGAGTAAAAAAAGTTGTTATATCCATTCCAAGTTCAGACATTAACTCTTGTAATTGCGTCTTTAATTTTTTATCTATTCTTATGGTTATGTTTGTATTTGCCGTATTGTCCATATGTTCCACCTCCTATACTTATACTATAGGATATATCATGTGCTATGTCAATACTTTGTATTTGCATTATTAGTACATTATCATTTCTTATTAATACAAAAGATGAAAAGATGAATCAACACAAAAACCACACAAGAATCGTATTCACTTCCTTCCGTCCTATATTCAATTGTTCAAACTTTGAAAATTGGCGAATCGCCCTCATAATGATTTCAAAGACATCGATGTTTAGAGATGTATAACTATATTATCATGTAGCAAGTAGTAATTCAAGTTTAAAATAGATGGGGTTGTCGCATTAACGAATAAAAATTCGTGAGTGCGGCAGCCCCGTAAAAATCATTTCCCGATAATTCGCGGGCTCTCATCAACTTTATCAAGATAACTTTCCTCAGCTCCATAAGTCGCAGCTCATCTTTTTATGCCTTACAATCTATCAGCATTGCCGAAATCACATGAGCATGGCATCTGATTAGAAAATCATTCGGATGATTCACATTATTTCCGGTCATATCAATAAAACGCTTGCCCTCATTTGCCCACGATGTAACAGGATATATCTTCACAGTGTACCCTGTTCCGATTTCCAATTCCCCGAATGTTACCGAAGTAGTTTCCGGAATCGGTGTGACAAAATGATTTGCAAGACGGTGCTTCGTATCAATCAGTTCATTACCTTTGTATAACTCACAACGATAATGATTGATCTCTGCCTCGCAACTTCATCACATATATTTGCCTGCAGTAAGCAAGGTGGATCCCAAGACACACTCCTATCTAGGGAATGTTCTTTCAGAAATGTCAAATTACAATGCCGGTAGCACTTTTCGGATGAACTTATCATTTTTAAATGTGCTCAATCGTCTGGCCTCTTGCGATTCCATGCAAAAAACAGATAATCTTGCCGAAGAAATCGAGCAGTATATCTGCAATCATTTGCGACAGCCTCTTACACTTTCAGATATTGCCACACACTTTCATTATACAAAACAATACATTATTCAAATATTTAAAAACAGATATGGCATCACTCCGACAAAGTATATTAATCATAAGCGTTTGGATTTAAGCCTTGCCTATCTGACTGAGACTAGTTTGAAAATAAACGAAATTGCTGAGAAATGCGGTTTTATTGATGCGAACTATTTTTCAAGAATATTTCGGGCGAGATTTGACACCTCGCCCTTGGAATATCGCGCTCATTTTAATACAAATTAATGAAGAAATACTCTCATTACATTCTTTGTAACCTGTTCAATTAATTCGCATCCGTGTTCCATGGCGTACTCAAGCGTCATTGGTCCGTTTGCGATACTGAACATTGCTGTGATGCCGTGATTTAGAAGCGCCTCACTGTCTGAGCGTACAGCACCACCGACTGCAATCACCGGAACATTTTTCGCTTTCGCACGAGTTCCGATTCCGTACAACACCTTGCCCTGTACCGATTGCCCATCAATTCTTCCCTCACCGGTAATTACAAGGTCTGCGTCTGCTAATTCTTTCTCAAATCCGCTGACATTCAGCACAATATCGATTCCAGCTGCAAACTTTGCCTTACAATAAGCAATCAAAGCAAATCCGAGTCCTCCTGCTGCTCCGGTTCCCGGATATGTACTGTAATCTTTGCCAAATCCCTTAGCACTTAATTTGGCAAAATGTGAAAGTGCCACATCCAGTTCTTCTACCATCTCAGGTGTTGCTCCCTTTTGCGGACCGTACACATAGGATGCACCATTTTCTCCGGTAAGTGGATTCGTTACATCACATGCAACTGTAATATCCACATCAAAGATTCTGGAATCAAACTCTGACAAATCAATCTCTACGAGTTCGGCCAATGCTGCACCACCAAGTGCAATCTCTTCTCCCTTGATATTTCTAAATGATGCCCCCAGTGCCATCAACATACCTGCGCCGCCATCATTTGTTGCAGAACCTCCGATACCGATAATCATCTTCTTAACGCCTTTATCCAAGGCATCCTTCATGAGTTGCCCCGTTCCGTATGTAGTAGCCAGTAACGGATTTCTCTCCTCCACCGGCACCATTGGAAGGCCGGAAGCTTGTGCCATTTCAATAATGGCTGTGTCTCCATTGTCAATGACAGCATATTTTGCCATTGCACGTTTACCCATCGGGTCGCATATTTCCATTTCATAAATCGTTGACGGAACGCAACTGGTAATTGCATCTATGGTTCCTTCTCCGCCGTCTGCAACCGGCATTTTAACAACATCGACTGTTCTATCCACATCATAAATTGCTTTTTCTATACTATTTGCCACCTCTATGGCCGAACAACTTCCTTTAAACGAATCCGGTGAAACAATAATCTTCATACAATATTCTCCTTGTCTATATAAATGAGTCTGTCCCTCATAATCATATTATATCGTGGCATATATTATAGTCAATCACAAACTCTTTATCAAAACTGTATATTAACCGAAACTATTGTCAATTATTTAAAGCAGTAAAGGAGGTATATGACAATGAAAAAAGCAGTTATGTTTGGCGGTGGAAATATCGGTCGCGGTTTTATCGGTGCCGTTTTAGCAGAAGCAGGATATAGCATAGCATTTGCCGATGTAAACACAGATTTATTGGACAAACTCAATACATTAAGAAAATATACCGTTCATATTCGAGACACAGAATGTCGGGACCAATTGGTTGAGAATGTATACGGCGTTAATTCTACAACAGATGAAGTTGTAAAAGAAATTGCAACTGCAGACCTTGTTACTACAGCTGTAGGTCTTACCATTCTTCCTCGCATCGCAGGTGCCGTTGCGAATGGTATCAAGGAAAGAATGAATGCCGGTTGCAAAGAATATTTAAATATTATCGCATGCGAGAATGCCATTCGCGCAACTTCACAACTCAAAAAAGCAGTTTACGAGAAACTGGATGATGCTACTGCTGCTTATGCAGACAAATATATTGGTTTCCCGGACAGTGCGGTAGACCGTATCGTGCCCCCAGTTGCAAACGACCCTGAAAACCCATTGGATGTTGTTGTGGAAGAATTCTATGAGTGGAGCGTAGAACGCTGTGGCTTCTGCGGTGAGATTCCAAATGTTCCTGCAATGCACATCGTAGAGGACTTAATGGCTTACTTAGAGCGCAAATTATTTACACTTAACACAGGGCATTGTATCACTGCATATCTTGGTTCTTTAAAGGGTTACGAAACCATCGACCAGGCTATCGCTGATGAAAAGATATACGCAATCGTTCACGGTGCCATGACTGAAAGTGGAGAAGGACTTATCAAAAAACACGGATTTGAACCGAACATTCATTGGACATACATGGAGAGTATTATTAAACGTTATAAAAATCCATATCTCAAGGATGCCCTTGTTCGTATTGGGCGTGAGCCAAACAGAAAACTGGCTCCTTCTGACCGTCTGGTTGCACCACTTCTTAACTCGTACTCTTACGGAATTGCAGTTGACAATCTGATTAAAGGTATTGCTGCTGCACTTCACTTTGATTACAAAGGAGACCCCCAGAGTCAGGCGCTTCAGGGAAAGATTCGTGAATGTGGTGTGATTGAAGCAGCGAAAGAGATTACAGGTGTTACGGATTCCAAGTTACTTTCAAAAATTGCAACTGCTTACGAAACAATCGCAACAGAGATTCAATAATGATATCTTCTAAAAATAAAAGGAGAAAATTCTCAATCACTGAGAGTTTTCTCCTATTACACTTTCATAAATACTATGATGTTAGATTTCTTCCACAAAGATAACACCCTCTAAAGCGCTCACCTTTTCTATAAATTCCAAATGGCTTTCTTTGTGTGGAAGTCTTAATGTAACAACAGCCGCCATCTTTGCACCCATGGTGTCATTTGGCTGCTCTACTTCTACATCTTCAACTTTGATATCGTTTTCTCTTGCAAAACCAACCAAACTTCGAATAATCGACATTTTTGTAAACTCAAGATACAGAATAATGGTTCTTGTACTATTTGTCATGCGGCGGTCAAAACTATGTAACACTACCATGATAACTACAATCGCTAACGTACCGATAATTGCACCTTCATAATATCCGCTACCGATTGCTAAGCCGATACATGCTGAGGTCCAGAGTCCTGCTGCTGTTGTCAATCCTTTTACTCGATTATGCCCTGTTGTGATAATGGTTCCTGCCCCGAGGAAACCGATTCCGTTGATAACCTGTGCTCCCAGACGAGCAACATCTCCTGTCCCATATACTTCACACAGATACTCATTTGTCATCATTACCAAGGTTGCACCCAAACACACAACCATATATGTACGAAATCCTGCAGGTCTCTTCTTTCGTCCTCGCTCGATTCCAATTACTCCGGCACATATAAGTGCCAGAGCAATTTTGAATATTGCAATTCCTAAATCATGAAAATTAATTGTCCAATCCAAAAAACCAATTGTCAACTTACTCTCTCCCTTATATTAATCCTCAAATGCTTCTTTGACCTTATCCATAAAGCCTTTTTTCTTATTCTTCTTTTCTTTCTCAGCCTCTTCGCCCTGTTTCAAAGAATTACCGGTCACTTCATCAAACTTGCGAAGCAGTTCTTTTGCTTCTGAGCTCAATTTCTCCGGTGTCTGAATCACAAGTGTAACATAGTGGTCGCCGCGAATCTTCTTGTCGCGAAGAGATGGAACACCCTTGCCACGAAGACGCACCTTGGTATCTGTCTTTGTTCCCGGTGCAATTGTATATAACACATCGCCATCTACAGTCTTGATGCGAACATCGCCACCAAGTGCTGCCTGCGCAAAACTTATCGGTGCCGTAGAGAAAATATGCATATCCTGACGTCCGAATACTGGATGTCTTGATACAGTTACTTCGACAAGCAAATCGCCTCTTGGACCTCCGTTGATGCCCGGTTCACCTTTTTCACGGATGCGAATGCTTTGACCATTGTCGATACCTGCAGGAATACTAACTGATATTTTCTTCTTAGATGCCACATAACCGGTTCCTCCACAGTCTGAACACTTTTCACGAATCACTTTACCGGAACCATTACACTCCGGACATGTCTGTACGTTCTGCATCGTTCCAAAGAATGACTGCGTTGTATATACCACCTGACCACGTCCGTTACATTTTGGACATGTCTCCGGTGAGGTTCCCGGTTTCGCACCGTTTCCACCACAGGTTGTACATGGATCTTTGATGACAACATCCAATTCTTTCTCGCATCCGAAAATTGCTTCCTCAAATGTAATGCGAATTCCCTTGCGAACATTTGCCCCCTGCATCGGTCCATTGTAAGAACGTCTCGAACGACGTCCGCCACCAAACATATCGCCGAAAATATCGCCAAAAATATCTGTAAAATCCATGCCACTGAAGTCAAAGCCACCGAAGCCTCCTCCTGCACCACCATCAAATGCCGCATGACCAAATTGATCGTATTTCTGTTTCTTTTCCGGGTCACTAAGTACAGCATAAGCTTCTGACAGTTCTTTGAACTTCGCTTCTGCTTCTTTATCTCCCGGATTTGCGTCCGGATGATATTTCTTTCCCAAGGCTCTGTATGCTTTTTTGATTGTTGCGGCGTCGGCGTTCTTGTCTACACCAAGCACCTCATAATAATCTCTTTTTGTTTCAGCCATTATTATCTGCCTTCCTATCTACTATAATTCCATCACAGTTCAGCCATAAAGCTCGAATCCGCTACGCTACTTCTCGCTTAGGCAGAGCGCCATACGCCAAATATCAGCATTGTTTGCTAACATGCAAGCATGACGCATACAATACTGATATTTTTCACATGGCTGAACTGTATCTAAATCTCTTTGTAGTCTCCGTCTACTACATCGTCACCATTGAATCCTTCCGGTGCCGGACCAGCCTCAGGTGTTGGGCCGCCTTGTGCTCCTTGTTGTTGTGCAGCGATGTTCTCATACATCTTTGTGAATACACCCTGAGCATCTGTCATGAGCTTTTCTTTTGCTGCTTTGATTTCTTCTACATCAGCATCTGTCATTGTCTCCGGTGTAGATTTCGCAAGAATATCTTTCAAAGCCTGGATATCAGCTTCTACAGTTGCCTTTTCATTTGCATCTACTTTGTCAGCAACATCAGCCAATGCTTTCTCTGTTTGGAATACAATTGAATCCGCATCATTTCTTGCGTCAATTGCTTCTTTACGTTTCTTATCCTGTGCTTCGAATTCTGCTGCTTCTTTTACAGCTTTTTCGATATCAGCATCTGACATATTAGATCCTGATGTAATTGTAATGTGTTGTTCTCTACCTGTTCCCAAATCTTTTGCAGATACGTTTACAATACCATTTGCATCGATATTAAATGTAACTTCGATTTGAGGAATTCCACGTGGAGCCGGTGCAATTCCGTCAAGTCTGAATTGTCCAAGTGTCTTGTTGTCTTTTGCAAACTGTCTTTCACCTTGTACTACATGAATATCTACTGCTGTCTGATTGTCAGCTGCTGTAGAGAATACCTGGCTCTTGCTTGTTGGAATTGTTGTATTTCTTTCAATCAATCTTGTTGCGATTCCACCCATTGTTTCGATAGAAAGTGAAAGTGGTGTAACGTCGAATAAAATGATGTCACCTGCACCTGCGTCTCCTGCTAATTTACCACCCTGAACAGATGCTCCTAAAGCAACACATTCATCTGGGTTAAGAGATTTGCTTGGCTCTTTTCCTGTCAATTGTTTTACTTTATCCTGTACTGCAGGGATACGTGTTGAACCACCTACCAAAAGTACCTGACCAAGTTCTGCTGCTGAAAGACCTGCATCTGAAAGTGCTCTTCTTACAGGCTCTGCTGTTCTCTCTACTAAGCTACTGGTAAGTTCATCAAATTTTGCTCTTGTAAGGTTCATATCTAAGTGAAGTGGACCTGAAGCATTCATGCTGATGAACGGAAGGTTGATGTTCGTTGTTGTCGCTGTTGATAATTCTTTTTTCGCTTTTTCTGCAGCTTCTTTTACTCTCTGAAGAGCCATCTTATCTGCTGATAAGTCAACACCGTTTGCCGCCTTGAAGTCAGCTACGATGTAGTCAACAATTTTCTGGTCGAAGTCATCTCCACCAAGTCTGTTGTCACCTGCTGTTGAAAGAACTTCGATAACACCATCACCGATTTCGATGATAGATACGTCGAATGTACCACCACCCAAGTCGTATACCATGATTTTCTGTTCTTTTTCGTTGTCAAGACCGTATGCAAGAGCTGCTGCTGTAGGCTCGTTGATGATACGTTTTACATCAAGACCTGCAATCTTACCTGCATCCTTTGTAGCCTGACGCTGAGCATCATTGAAGTAAGCCGGAACTGTGATAACAGCTTCTGTTACTTTTTCTCCAAGATATCCTTCAGCATCTGCTTTCAATTTCTGAAGAATCATAGCTGAAATCTCTTGTGGAGAGTATTTCTTGTCATCGATTGTCACTTTGTAATCTCTACCCATTTCTCTCTTAATAGAAGAAATAGTTTTGTCTGCATTTGTAACTGCCTGACGTTTTGCAGGTTCACCTACTAAACGCTCTCCTGTCTTTGTAAATGCAACTACAGATGGAGTTGTTCTTGCACCTTCTGTGTTAGCGATAACTGTTGGCTGTCCACCTTCCATAACGGCAACACAGCTGTTTGTTGTACCTAAGTCAATACCAATAATTTTTCCCATTTTAAAATCCTCCTAAATATTTATGTTTGATTGTTAGTTTGCCACCTTCACCATGCTGTATCTCACAACGGAGTCACGGTATGTGTAGCCTTTTTGAAATTCTTCTACAATAATATTATCTCCAACCGTCTCATCTTCTACATGCATCACCGCATTATGAAGGTCCGGATTGAATTCCTGTCCTACTGCCTCGATTGGTTTCACGCCAACCGTCTCAAGCATCGTCATCAATTGCTTGTATACCATCTCCATACCAGTTACAAATGCATCTTCTTTATCCTCTTCTGTTACTGTCGAAAATCCTCTTTCGAAGTTATCCACAACCGGAAGTAACTTTTCTATGATGTCTTTTGCACCGATTTCGTACATTGCTGATTTTTCTTTTTCTGTACGTTTACGGAAATTATCGAACTCAGCCATCTGTCTTAACAGTTTATCTGAGAGTTCTTCGATTTTTTCGTCTTTTGGGTCTTTCTTCTTCTTAAATAATTTTGATTTTTCTTTTGTAGGTTCTGCTGCTTCTTCTACTTCGACCTTGTCTCCAGCCTCCGCTTCTGTTTCTACAGCCTCTGCTTCTACGTTTTCCGCATCAGCATTTTCTGCATCAACAGTTTCTTCTGCCTGAGTGGTCTCTTCCACAGTTTCCTCTACCACTTCTTGATTCTTGTTTTCTTCCAATGGACCTTGCCACCTTTCTATTCTTCTTTATGGAAAATCTCATCAAGCTCTGTCATCAGAGTCTTCAGAGTCTTCATTACATGTTCATAATCCATTCGTTTCGGTCCGATAATACCTATCGTTCCCTGCATTCCTTCACCCAATTCATAAGTTGCAGTTACTACACTACAATCCTTCATCGATTGAACCGGCGTCTCATTACCGATGTAAACCTGAATGCCATGATTATCGTCTTTTGAAAGTGTCTGTGTCACAATCTCCTGGAGCATCTGCTTTTCTTCAAATGCATTGATAATCTCCTGTGCACTGTGATTGTCGCTGAGTTCCGGATATTTGAATACATTTGTTGCACCGCTAGTGTAAATCTCTAAATCTTCCGGCTGAATGGTGCTTCCGATTGCATTGAGCACATCTCCGATAATCTCTGCCTGCGCTCCTGCCTGCTCTTTGAGAGCTGCTATCATTCCGAGATTAATCTCTTCAATCGACATGCCCGGAAGGCTTGTATTAAGAAGCATATTCAGCTTTAACATAATCTCATTATTAAGAGTCTCTTCCACTGTGACAATCTTATTCTTAATAATGTTACCTTCCATCACAATCACTGCGATAATCTGGTGTTCATCAACCTGTGAAAGTTGAATGAATTTTAATTTGTTTCGATTCATATTAGGTGCAGAAACCATCGTTGCGTAATTCGTATTAACTGCCAATACTTTTGCTGCCTGCTTGAGAATCTTATCCATCTTATCAGCTTTCTCAAGCATCTGCTCTCGCATCTCAATGACTTCCTGTTCCTTCTCTGCCATCAGCATATCTACATAAAGGCGATATCCTTTATCCGAAGGAATACGTCCCGCTGATGTATGAGGCTGTATGATGTAACCCAAATCCTCTAAATCCGCCATCTCATTACGAATAGTTGCAGAACTCAAATTAAGATCTGTGTATTTAGAAATCGTTCTGGAGCCAACCGGTTCGCCGGTCTCTAAATAGTTCTTGATAACCGCTTGTAAAATCTTAAGCTTACGGTCATCTAATTCGTGATTCAGTTCCATAGATACCTCCTCTTTTTTGTTTATTAGCACTCTTTTCTTTTGAGTGCTAACATCTACATTGATAAGATATCACTATGAGATTGTTTTGTCAACTATATTTATATTTTTTTTAGATTTTGCAACTTGATAAATTGCGCATAAAAAATCAGCCGTCACGCGACTGATTTTTCAAGATTCTAAGTTTTCTGAATTTTTCTTGCACTTTCATGACTGTTATGTTATTTTAGGAATACGCAAATGATAGCACTACTCTTGTGCGATATTTGCATTCTACTTGGTCTGATTTATCCGGCGACTCGCCAGTGTTCCAAGTATTTACTTATTATTTAATTATTTTTTACAAAGGAGGATTTTGCCTATGCAAAACACTAAGCATCCGTCTTATACGGACAATACTGGGGTCATTCAGTATAACATGACCAATGATTACATGTTTCGTTACATCTTACAGAAAAACGAAAAAGTATTAAAAGGACTTATCTGTGCCTTACTCAATCTAAAACCAAATCAGATAGTATCCGTCGAAATTCGGAATCCCATTGATTTGTCAAAAAACATTACCGGAAAAGATTTTGTACTGGACATCAAAGTCCTGCTAAACAGTAACCAATTACTAAATTTAGAAATGCAAGTCAAAAACGAATTCAATTGGGCTGACCGGTCTCTGACTTATCTCTGTCGCGCCTTTGATCAACTGCAAAGCGGTCAAGACTACGAAGAAACACTTCCTGTTATTCACATCGGATTTACTGATTTCTCGCTGTTTCCTGATGAACCTGAATTTTATGCAACCTATCGCATGATAAATGTTAAAAATCATGCCCAAGTTTATAGTGACAAATTTACCTTGTCTGTGGTAGACTTAACTCAGATAGACAAAGCAACCGAGGAAGATAAATCCTCAAAAATCGATTACTGGGCTCGTCTTTTTAAAGCCAAGACTTGGGAGGAATTACAAATGGTAGCACAAAATGATGAATATTTACAAGAAGCCGCTAGTTCAATACGTATCGCCAACGAAGAAGAAATCGTCCGCGAACAATGCCGTGCAAGAGAAGATGCACTTCGCAGGGAACGGACCTTGGAGAGGGACAATAAAATTTTGCAAGAAAAATACCAACAAGCACTAGATGAAAAAGCTTCCTTACTAGACGAAAGGGCTTCCCTACTAAACGAAAGAGCCTCCCTACTAGATAAAAGAGCTTCTCAGCAAGTAGAAATCTCTTCTCTGCAAGATGAAAATGCTTTATTAAGAAAACAGCTTGCTGAATTCCAAGCACAAGCTTCTAAAAATTAATGTTACAGATTGGCGAAATTGAAAGGGTTCGCCAATCTTTTTATTTTGCCCGAAACCGCTTCCATAGGAAGCAATCATATTTCTGAAGGCCGCAAAACTATTAATAATCCCGCTTTAGATTTAAAAGTTCCCCTACAAACCTCGACTGTCTCATCTTCTTCCCATTTCTCTCTTTACTATAAGAAATGACAAGTCTCTTCTTCGCCCTCGTCATCGCAACGTAGAAAAGTCTCCTCTCTTCTTCAATCTCTTCCTGCGTCTCCGCTTTTTTGTAAGGGCAGATGTCTTCATTCGCCCCAATGATAAATACCGTATGGAATTCCAGTCCCTTTGCCCCATGCATCGTCATCAGCGAAATAGACTTTGCGCTCGGCTCTTGATACTCTGCCTGCCTCCGAAGTTGTTCTGTATACTCCTCAATATGTGCAAACCACTCTTCTATGGTCTTATACTCTCTCGCACGTTCTTCTATCTCTTTTAAAATGTCTTGAAGTTCATCTAGTTTGATTCTTCGCTTGATGGCATATTCTTTCAAAAAATCATTATAACCAATATGCTTTCGAATATATTGAATTGCCGCATAAGGAGCACAGCGTTTGATGATACGAAAATCCACTTCTAACTGGTCTATCCGGTCTAACATCCAGTCTTTGTCCTGATAGAATTTGCGTAGTTCCTCAAAAGACACTTCTCCATGTTCCAGACTGTCTCTGCCAATGTAACGGTTCGGCCGATTCATAATCTCAAGGAATATCTTTCGCGAGCGTTCACCAAGTGCCATCTTCATATATGCAATCAGGTTTTTTGCTATAAAGTGCTCGTACAGATTCGGAAAATGTTCTTTCATGTAGTAAGGCATACTGTACTCCATGCATGTCTCTACAAGTGTACGGGCTTCTTGATTCGTACGAAACAGAACTGCTATCTCCGTTGGCTGAACTCCTGCCTTCAATGCTTTTTGAATCTCACTGATGACATACTTGCTCTCTTCAATTGGATGACGCACTTCCTGCACATGTACATTCACTCCCTGCTCATTCTGCGTCACAATATCCTTGTGAAAACGTTTCAGATTATGACCAATTATACGCGACGCTCCATTTACAATGGACTTTGTGGAACGATAATTCACATCTAGCAATATGCGTTTTGTATCCGGATAATCAGTTGGGAAGTTCAACATAATCTCAGGCCTACCACCGCGAAACTGATAGATAGACTGGTCATCATCTCCTACGATGAACAGGTTATTCTCCGGTGCTGCCAACATTCGAATGACATCATATTGCACTTTGTTAATATCCTGAAATTCATCGATTAAGATATACTTATATTTTTTCTGCCACATTTCTAGAATGTCAGGTCGTTTATGAAAAAGTTCTTTTGTCAGCACCAGCATATCATCGAAATCAATTTTTCTTTGTCTTTTTCTTTCTTCTTCATAAGCATGATAGATACCGAAAAATGTTTTCTCCTCACAATTCATTGACTGATATTCTGTGAGCGGAATCTGATTATTCTTTATGTTGCTAATCTCTGATGCAATTCCCTGTAAGAATTCCTTTTCATCGTCTATATCAAGATTCATCCGTTCTACTACACGCTGCAGAAGCCCGTACTTCTGCTCGTCTGAGAAGATATTATCTGAAGTTAATTTATATGCCCATTTTAATATGCCATAATAGATTCCGTGAAAGGTACCGAAGGTCACAGGTACATTTCCGTTTCCCCACAAGGCTTGAAATCTACTTTTCATCTCTTTAGACGCAGCTTTAGAGAAGGTAATGACCAGAATCTCTTCCGGATTTACCTTATGCTTTTTGATTAGATATTCAATTCGTCTTGTGATAACGGTGGTCTTCCCGGAACCGGGACCTGCGAGAACCATACATGGTCCATCTTTATGGGCAATTGCTTGAAGTTGAGCTGAATTAAAACCCATTACTATTACCCCTTTATATCTGAATTCATATATTACGGTGTGAACTGACATCTATTCCCGTCGCACCGTAATTCCCTGCAAAAGACATAATAAGACGGGAATAAATCCCGCCTTATAATTATTTACTAAGCAATTCAATTCCCTTGCGAATTCTTGCAAGCGATTCTTCTTTTCCTAAGATTTCCATAATCTCAGTTGCACCACCCGGTGTGTTCTGCTTACCGGATACAGCTGTTCTTACCGGCCAGATTGCATAACCGTTCTTGCAACCCTTTTGCTCCACATATTTGCTAAGCAGACCATATAATGCATCATTTGTATAATCATCATGTACTTCAAATAATGGAAGAAGTTCTTTGAGTACTTCAAGTGAAGTCTCTTCGTTTGTCTTCATCTTCTTGTGTGTGTACATTGCTGTATCATACTCCGGAAGTTCTTCAAAGAAATCAATCTGCTCCTTGATATCAGGGAAGATTTCAATTCTTGTCTTCACCATTGCTGCAATCTTCTTGAGATCATAATCTTTTGTGATAACTTCTTTAATGTAAGGTTCTGCCATCTCATAGAACTTGTCAAAATCCATTGCCTTTAAGTATTCACCGTTCATCCATTTTAATTTCACAGTATCAAATACTGCCGGCGACTTACTCATATGGCGATAATCAAATGCTTTCACAAGTTCTTCTAACGAGAAGATTTCCTGATTGTCAGTAGAGCTCCATCCAAGAAGTGCCACATAGTTAACGACTGCTTCTGTGATGTAACCCTGTTCCATCAAATCTTCATAAGAAGAATGTCCACAGCGCTTACTGAGCTTCTTATGTGTCTCGTCTGTAATTAACGGACAGTGTACATACGTCGGAACTTCCCAGCCGAACGCCTCGTATAATCTGTTATATTTCGGTGCAGATGAAAGATACTCATTACCACGAACAACGTGTGTAATTCCTTGCAAATGATCATCTACTACGTTTGCAAAATTGTAGGTTGGATATCCGTCTGACTTGATCAGAATCATATCATCAAGTTCTGCATTCGGAACTGTGATATCTCCATAAATATCATCATGAAAGGTTGTTGTTCCTTCTGTTGGCATATTGATACGGATTACATATGGTTTGCCTGCCGCGAGGTTCGCATCAATCTCCTCCTGTGAAAGGTGCAGACAGTGTTTGTCGTAAACAACGATCTCCTCGCCACCCTCTTTTACTTCACTCTTAAGAGAAGCCAATCTCTCTTTGTCACAGAAACAATAGTATGCATCACCCTGTGCAATCAGCTTCTTCGCATATTCTAAGTAAAGACCGGTTGCCTGTCTCTCACTCTGTACATAAGGACCGAAGCCTCCGTCTTTGTCCGGACCTTCATCGTGAATCAAACCTGTCTTTTCTAATGTACGATATATAATATCAACGGCGCCCTCCACCAGACGTTCCTGGTCGGTATCCTCGATACGAAGAAGGAAATCTCCGTCCTCATGCTTTGCAATCAGATACGCATACAAAGCTGTTCTAAGGTTACCAACGTGCATTCTTCCTGTTGGACTTGGTGCAAATCTTGTTCTTACTTTACTCATAGCTAACACTCCTCTATTCTCCTTTGCTGAACTTCATTATATAACAATTAAAACTAACTGACAACTCTCTTTTTTGACACTCTCGACTTCCAATACTCTATACTAAACCACTGTCTCGGAATAGAAACGACAAACACAATTCCAAGTACAATTGCGAACGCCGTCTTCAGTGCGTGAATCCCGCTGTCTGTCGCTAATGAAAGATCATTCATAACAAAATTGTAAGCCGTATAATAGACTGCAGCCCCCGGAACAAGCGGAAAGATTCCTGAAATCAAGAATACCGTAATCGGACATTTTCTCCACACTGCAAAGATTCTGGAGCAAAGCACTACAAGTAGTGTAGCCAAAAACGTGGCAAACGGTCCCTTTATAACGCCCGAGCAGAAATACAGACACATCCATCCCACCATGCCTGTGAAACCACAATATTTATAATACTTTGAAGGTACATTAAAAAGGATAGAAAATGCAATTGTACCAACAAAGGAGCACACAATATTCGCTATCATAATAAGAGCCCTCCTCCGTAAATGGAAAGTACAAATCCCACTCCGATTGCAATGTACACAAAAACTAAAAGGGCATCCAATAGTTTGACAATGCCAGATATAAAGTCACTGTCCGCAATATCTCGAATGGCATTCACGAAAGCAACTCCCGGAATCATCGGAAGGATACATCCGATAATCATCTTATCCAGCGTAACTTCAAACGGAAACGGAATATTGGAAACAACGAGTGCCATCACAGTAATAAATGCGCCTCCGACAAGATTAATGATAATCTTGGAAACCTGTCGCCTTGCTGCAAACAAAATAATCGCATAAAGCAAAAAACCAATTAAGACTGTAAATATACTTTCATAAATATTTCCACCCATCAGATAACAGAACACACCACTGCCAATACCTGCCCCCATTTCAAGCTCAATATTTTTCTTTGGCGGCAATTGTTCAATATCACGAAGACGCACAAATGCCTCTTCCACGCTCACGTTTCCTGCTGAAATCTCGCGGGATAAGTTGTTTACTTCCGTAACAATCTCGAGATTCGTTCCGGCAAGTGGGACATGTTTAACTTTTGCAAAAATCTCCCGCCCCTTATCGTGTGCAGTCAAAAAAATACCATTGCTCATTACAAAGGCATCCATCTCTTCAATCTTAAAGCGTTTGCAGATATGTTCAATTGTCTCTTCTACACGAAAGATTTCTGCCCCATTCGACAGTAAAACCCGCCCTGCTTCCAGAGCGAGTTCTAACACTCGATGCATTTCGGAATCTTTCTGTACCTCATTGATTACAATCTCATGATTAGGCATTTTTTTCTCCCAAAATCTTATCAATACTTACTAATTTTACACTCAATACAAAAATCTCTGTTGCCAAAGCCAATTCTTCCGGAGTCGGGAATGATGGTGCAATACGGATATTGCTATCCTTCGGATCCTTTCCGTAAGGGAATGTTGCTCCTGCCCCTGTCATCACAACACCTGCTTCTTTTGCTTTTGCAACAATTGCCTTTGCACATCCCTCTAATGCGTCAAAGGAAATAAAGTATCCACCGCGTGGGCGAATCCAGTTACCGATTTCAAGACCACCCAATTCCTTTTCAAGACCATCAAGTACTGCCTCGAATTTTGGTCTCAATATATCAGCATGCTTCTTCATGTGTTCCACTACCCCATGAATATCTCCAAAGAAACGCGCATGACGCAACTGATTTACTTTATCATGACCTATTGTCTGAATCGTCATTTGTTTACGGATATCGGCAAGGTTCGCTGTTGAAGCTGCTATCGCTGCAATACCAGAACCCGGAAAACTGATTTTTGATGTTGAACAGAACTTGTAAACCATATCCGGATTACCCTCCTGTTTACATGCCATCAAAATCTCAATTAAATAATCTTGTTTATCTTCATACAAATGATGAATGGTATATGCATTATCCCAATAGATACGGAAATCCTTCGCTGCTGGCTTCAATCTTGCAAAACGACGTACTACCTGGTCAGAGTATGTAATACCCTGTGGGTTCGAGTACTTCGGAACACACCAAATACCTTTTACAGAGTCATCGTTATTCACAAGTGCCTCTACCATATCCATATTTGGCCCTTCTTCTGTCATTGGGATATTAATCATCTCAATACCAAAATGTTCTGTAATTGCAAAATGTCTGTCATATCCCGGTACCGGACACAAGAATTTTACTTTGTCAAGCTTACACCAAGGTGTACTTCCCATAACACCATGTGTCATAGAACGCGAAATTGTATCATACATAACATTCAAACTAGAGTTACCAAAAATAACAATATTTTCTTTTGGCACCTCTGACATATCTGAAAGAAGTTGCTTTGCTTCATTGATTCCGTCAAGCACTCCGTAGTTACGGCAGTCCACACCTTCTTCACAAGTCAAGTCTACATCACTATTGAGTACATCCATCATACCCATAGACAAGTCAAGTTGAGCCTTTGACGGTTTACCACGAGACATATCAAGTTTCAGATTCCTTGCTTTAATCTCTGCAAACTTTACTTCCAATTCTTTTTTTAATGACAATAACTCTTCTACACTTAGATCTTTATATGCTGTCATACCTAAAACGCCTCCTCTTTTCTTCCTAATGTACTAGTGTATACGATTTCAAACGATTTATCAATCCCTTTTTACATTTCGCCCGTACTAATTCTGCGATATTGGTTTTTCCAGTTTTCCAATGTATCTTCATATTGAAGTACCTTGATTTGGCCTTCAATCATTGTGATTGCCTCAGAAAGTTCATTATCAACGGCTTGGTATACATGACTTTTCTGTAAAAGTGCCATATATTCCTCGCTTCTCATATATTTACGGCAAGCATAGAGATAAGCTTTTAACATAGAACGCTCTTCACATATCTGAAACGCAGCCTCATACATTTTTGCCGCCTCTTCATATAAGAAAAGACGCCCATATGCAGCTCCCAAACAAGCATACACCTTCCCATAAAATCTGCCGTCTATACTCTCGTCACGCTCACCATGAATAATCTCCTGATATGCCATAATGGCAGACTTCACAGAACCACTTTCCAGAAGGTTATCCGCTTTGTATTTCTGTTTTTCAATCGGCCTTTGATTTTTCAGCCTGTCTAATACATCCCGTATCTGATTGATCTCTGATGTTGTATAAATGGCCGAATGCGCCAATATAGTTACAATGAATTGTTCCATAGATGCATTCTGTACCAACATATCTCTGAGATTGGCGGAAAGTTCCTGAAGTTCCAATTCTTCTTCCAACCAGTCGCACAGTTTCTCATTCATAATCGTGTAATCCACAAGATATAAGTGATTACACAGATAATAGCAGAGTTCTTCAATTGTATAAATGCGGCGATGAATACGCGCAATTTCATAAGCATGTCTTGCCTTCTTCTTATGACAAAGAATTAAACTGCTCATTGCTTCCTCCTAAATGTATATCCTTTTCCACGTAAAAATCAGTAGCCGGGAAAAATTCTCCAAATCCCACATCCTTCACACTGATGCGACAATGTTTTTCATCCATTATCATTACTTTTACCTGTAATCTAAGTGTATAGTTATTGCGCTTTGGCAGCTCCTCTAATGATATCCGCTCCACTTGTAGTTCTGCCCCGGCAAGAGACTCAATATGAATCTCAATATCATCCGTATTTTCTAACAGCAATTCAAAACTTGTGTCTGCTTCATACCATCTGCTACCCCACGGCACAATTGGGCACCATTTATCCACGCCCTGCACACGAAGTTTTAGACAAATTTGGTCAAGCATTTTAGTTTCATCCAAATATACTAATGCATCTTCATAATTGTATGCTCGCTTGAACGCAGTATAACATGCACCCTTACTATAAAGGTTGTTGCCGAGAAATGCCCTTCTTCCATTACACATCACACGAAGCGACTGCGGATACCAGTTGTTCTCAAAACCTTCTCCCACCAAGAATACTGAAGATACTAATTTCTTTTCGAAAACACCCTGTACAAACTGTTTGAATCTCACATCCGCATCTCTTGCCCTGTCTACATTGAGTACCGGATACACCGATGCCAACTCTTCCATCTGTGCACTCGCAACCTCGTCAACTGTAATAAAAGAATCCCTACCTTTTCCATAGCCTGTACGAATCTTGCGAAGCATATATGCTTTGACTTCATGTCGGTCACAGTGGAACAATGCCGCCTCATACTGCCATAATTCTTTTGGCTGATATAACATATAATTACAAAAGCTCTCTTTGTAATCCTGTACATAAATATGACGTTTATCTACTCCTACTCTCTGACCAATTCCCTTGAGCATACGGACAACATCAATATTCAGTCTTGGAACCGTAAATACCAATTCATCGATAGTTTCAAAACGTGCCAAAGCCCTTTCAATAAGTTCTGCCAACGCTCTAACTGTTTCTCCGCCAGCTTGTTCAATCGCTTTCTCATATAGGCCTGCAATCGGATATGTGACATTGTCCAATGTCTGTGGCTCTTGCTGTTCTTCATGGTAAAAACTTATCTGACAATATCTTTCATTTAAGTCAATTCCTATCATATTCTTTGACATGTCACATTTCCTCCCTTGCGTATTTTAGTATGTCGGGAACAATTCTTTTGCAATCTGTTCCTCTTGCTTACAGCAAACCATAGCCTCATATTGCTTTTCTTTTGACAGACGGGAAATCAAATTCAACCTTCCAAACTTTCCGGCTTCATACACGATATCCGTCTTGTTGCAAACAGCCTTAGCACTTATCAACTGTTTGTCCTGATTCATTTCTTCAAAATAATATTTTAAACTTTCGTCTCCGTAAAGAACGAACTCCTTCACAAACACATTGTCATATATCGGCAGCAACGTTTCTGAATGATAATCATGTACCTCCAAGCCGTCCCTCTGAATGCGATAATAGATTTTCACCTTTCCGTCTATCACACCTCGATACTCTACTAATACTTTATCATACAATTGCACTTCCCTGAGCCACTCTTGCGGATACTCCATATAAAAAGCAAACACCATATGCTTCTCGCACATTTCGAGAAAAAACTCCTTCAGCATATACTGAATTGCAGTTTCTGTCTCCCGACCCACATAATATTTTAAAATTGCCACTTTACAAATATCAGCCAAATATTCCTTCTGCGCAAATTCCTGTATCATAATACGAATCAGTCGTTCGGATATAGAACGATTTCTCACAACATACATTCTCGATATATAAGCAAGATATGCCTGTTTCAATCGAAAATATGGTCTTCCCGTATAGTAATCCTCGAAAACTTCTTCCTCACCAAACATCACCTCGGAAAACAACATCTGCGTAATGATACGTTCAGCGATGGCTTTGGCATTCACCCCATACTCTCTTGCCATCTGCCATACAAATTTCATATCGCATGTTGCTCCGCAGTAGAATTGTGCCAGATAATTCAAAACTGCTTTATCATACAGACCTTCTTTCAGAAGTTCAAAAGTCAGATATAATAGAAAATCATCCTCTACCTGTTCCTGCTCACGAATACACTTGGTACATAAAAGGAAAATCTCCTGCTTGTCAAAACACTCCATCCCATACTTCTTCAAATTATCAAAAGAAAGCAGTATTTCCTGTTCCTTTGTTTCCTGCTCTGTTTGAAGGACTTTACGATTTTTGCACACATCTGCAAATCGCAGTTCATGAAATACTCTTCTTGCGTCATAAGATATAGAATCTGTATAATGAAGACCATTATCTGCTTCAAATACAACTCTCGCATCCTTATCATACAGATACACCATGGCACCACGCTTTGTTTTGTATGGCACACGCTGTCTCACACTTCCGTCTTTTTCAATGACAAGAACATACTTAATACCTTTCGCACTCGTTGTCACTTGATAAGCATGATAAATATCATAAACTGCATCTACCTCATCTAAGGACAATGTACTCGGATTAAGAAAACGATTATAAATCACACGCAGAGAATCATTGATGCGGCGTTTTAACAGTTGCTCTTTTGCAAATGTTTGCATCTGCTCCTTGTACTGTCTATAAATATCACCGTTCTCGCTCTCATAAGTCAAAATATTTTCATATAAAAGTGCAATTCTGCTATAGTCCAAATTGATTCCATGCGAATAATACAAATAAACAATCTGTGGAAAAGCATTTTTCATACTTTGTATGTCCACAGACATCATAAAGTACTCATATAATTGTGCAATACGGAGTTCCTGTTTTACAGCTGCCTCATACCATTTAAAATAAGCACTTCCCGTCTTATCTCCTAAAATCAACTGTGTACAAATCGCCTTTAGAATCAATGGCTCATCATATATGTCATATGCACGTTGCAAAATGCGCAAAAGTTTAGAATCGTATTTCTTCTGTCTACACACCAAATCGGCCATATGAATTGCTAAGTCTCTTGTAATTACTTTGTATTTCGTTGCAAAATTTAATATTTGAACTTCAAAAGACTCTAGTTTGCGAAGTAATACAACCCGCTCTTGGAAACACAGATAAGCCTCTGCATAAAGCAGAATGTGATTCGCTCCATTAAAAAACTGACGTTCCAGTACACGTAGCCTATCGGTGTAATCTCGATATTTCGTATCTAGATTAATAATCATACAAAGCAACTGCCATGTATAAGGATGTTTCATATAGATACGATTAATTTCCTCTAAAACCCGATTGGTATGTAATGTCTCATTCTTAAGAAGCGCTGTAAGGAACATGTAATAGGCCTTAACATCTGCTTTTCTTCCAATCACAAAACGGTCATAATTACCATTCTCCAAAATCCACTTCGCCTCTTCTTCTCTTCTTCCTCGTAAATAAATGTGTGCCTGAAGAAGTGGATACAATTCGTTGTCCGGTTCCAATTCACGAAGTTGGCCCACTCGCTTAACTGCCTGCTCTACCCACTGACTAACACTGGTCTTTCCTGAAATAAACGCCAAGTATTCCTTAAGTCCGCGACCTGCAACCACGCCTTTCATTCCACGCATTTCATCACGTGAACCTCTTTGATGTACTGTCACTTCAACACTCATAGTTTCATAAGGTGTAGACACAGAAATTCTACCAAAGTTATAACCCGCATGTAGCTTCTTTGAACAAATCTGATATTCCAGCCGATAATGACTTCCCACAAAATCTTCTGTTGTAATCTCTTTCTGTATAATATCTATAAACCCACCGACTGTCTCAATGCGAATCGGTGCAAATCCCCAGGTATTCTTACTAATTGTAATACAACACTTCTGCTCTTCCAAGACATCTTGAAGTTTCACGCTTTCCTCAGAAAGTGTAAGAAAAATCTTCTCCTTCAGTTTGATACCTACAAGGAACTCTTCCAATGCCTGCTCATCCAATGACCATTTACGCATATTGTCATATAGATTCAGAGCACGCTTGTCCTCATACTTTAAAATCTCATAAAATTGTCTGCTACGAAACAATGTCCGTGCTTCCATAAAATCTTGCGTAGCAAGTTTCTTGAAATCTGCCAAAGACTGCACTTTTCCGTATTGTGTCACAACAAAAGGTTTTTCTACAATTGCCGTAAAAGCAATATCATATTCCCCTCCATTGCACACAACAGTAAATTTGCCCTGCTCGATATGTCCTGGCAAAAGTCCCGTACTGTCATAGGTGAAATTCACCTTGACTGGATTACCTTCGAAGCCTTCCTCCAAGCAATGCACACGAAAAGAAGACGGATATACGAGACCTCTGATATTTCCGTCTTCTGCAGCCTCTATAAGAAAGCTCCCTTCGTACACTTCACCCTCACCTACAGTTATAAATAGTTGCGTTTCAGAGAAGCGTACGTCAGGCTGCTTTGTTTGAAAATCACCTTTCGAAAATTGCTTGATTTTGTTCTTCATCTGGGCACCTGCTTTTGTAAAATTACTACCTTTAATCATAGCATTGTACGTGAGGAATTACAACTTATTTTTATCTATACCAATTCTGCAATTCTGGATACACCTACATATATTTCAGAAATCTTATACCAAGTTGAATAGTCAGTAACTCCCGTCTGTGGCAAACCAAATACCGATTGGAACACTTCTACTGCGTTGGCAGTCGCCGGTCCATAGACGCCATCTACTGTAACCCTTGGAATTGCAGGATATGCACCCGCGATTACATTGAGTTGTTCCTGCATCTGACGTACCTTGTCGCCTGATGAACCGACTGTCAAATCATATCCCGGCCAAGAAGATGGTATACCCGAAATTTCCTCAGCAGTGTTGATATACATATTGTCACCATAAAAATATCGAAGAATCTCAATAGCAGAATATCCCTGGTCACCAAGAGCCTTGGAACCCCACTGTGTCATCCAACCGGGACAACTTACGCGGTTACCGTCACAATATTGTGTCAGAATCGGCTGACGCACATTCGGACGAGAAAGATAGTTTGCAAACAGTTCGTCTACTATGACAGAAATGTTATCGTAAATATTTCGTTCAGGAATCCATTTGTGATCGAAAGCTGTAGATGACGTAATGGTAAAATCGTATCCTTGGTTTCTGTACCATTCCGTGTAGACACGATTCAAGGTGAAAGACATAATGGCGAGTACATTAGCGCGAATGGTGTTTGCCGGCCATGTGGCATAGATTTCACTGGAAGCCACATTTTTGATGTAGTCTCTGTAACGCACATAATAATCTCTTGCAGTCGGATCATTTGGAGAACCGTCATGCACAACAATGAATTCCGGCACAACCACACGGCTAAGTACGATTTCACCCGTTTCACGAAGTGGCTTAATCTCCGCTTCCGGAATTTTGGGCGGATATTCTCCATAAAGCGTATGTGCAGGAATCACGAATAGTTCTTCGCCGGTTTCCTGTGGTTCGCTTGGCTGTAATCGGATGTTTTGAAGGGCTGTGACATCTGCAAGAATCTCAGCACCGGAGATGCTGACCGGTTCGAACCCCGGTGCATTGACATCTAATGTATATTCCGCATAAGGTTGCACTTCATTGTTTGGATTCAAGCTCAATTCAAGCGGAGGTGCATCCAGCTCCACAACTTCCGTTTGGCCGGAGGAATTGGTCTGCAATTGTTCCAATGTAGAACCCGGAACACCAGTGTAGGAAATGGATACAGTAGCACCTGAAACAGGAAAGGACGTCGGACCGGATGTGATGTTGATTTGAAGACGACCGGTGTCGATATTGTTGTTGATATTGTTGTTGATATTATTGTTGGCATTATTACCATTCATATTGTTAGGATTGTTATTTGTCTGAGATGCTGAAAGGTGATTCATGTATATACCTCTAAGAAACTCTGTTGCTATCATAATATGCAGGCTGGGTATAATATGTGCAACCCACTTTCTTTATACCCATAATCAAGCAAAAAGACGAGGAAGTTTTATATTTCCTCGCCTTCTACCATCATATTTAAAACAACTTCTTCACATCATTAAACATCACAAATGCCATTAACGCCAAAAGCAATATCATACCGATTCCGTGCACCCAACCTTCCTTATCCGGCGGCACACGTTTTCCGCGAATCGCCTCCACAATCATGAACACCAACCTTCCACCATCCAGTGCTGGAAGTGGCAATAAGTTCATAACTCCAAGGTTAGCTGATAACAAGATTCCGATGTTCAACATCTGCATGATAACAATCATAACACCATAACTCTTACTCTGCTGATAAGTTTCATCCACGACACTCACGATACCGACTGGTCCGGACAGTTGGTCTACTCCGACATCACCTGTCACTAACATCTTGAGACTCTCCAGTGTGGTGCATATCCAAAATTTTACTTCATAGACACCATATTGCACTGCTGTGAGAATGTTTGCTTTCTCATACTGCACCGGCGATGTGATTCCTATCAGATAATTTCCATCTTCATCCTTCTTTGGTGTAATTGTTGTTTTATGTTTCTCACCGTCACGTTCATACGTAAGTTCAACCTTTTCACCAGGATGGAACATATTATAATAAGTGATTTCACGCCAGATGTTAATTTTCTTATTGTTCATCTTCACAATACGGTCACCCTCTTCAAGCCCCGCTTCCTGTGCCGGAAAACCTTCCACAACTCCGGAAATGATTGGTTCGTCATAGCCGGTATATCCGATGACAATCATAGAAAACAAAAGTGCTAACAGGAAGTTAAACACGGCACCTGCCACTACGACAGACATACGCGCCCATACAGACTTGCTGTTAAAACTTCCTTCACTCATATCATCCACATCGTCTTCTCCCATCATACAGGAACCACCGAGTGGAAGGAGTTTCAAAGAATATCTTGTCTCCCCTTTCACGAAACTAAACAATCTCGGTCCCATACCAAGAGAAAATTCATCTACTCGTATTTTATTTGCCTTTGCAAGCAAAAAATGCCCTAATTCATGTATAAATACAATGATTCCAAAAACTAGTATTGCAAGAATAATACCCAATCTACCACCTGCTTTCTATCTGTTCATATACTTCTTGCTCCGTCTGGAGAATCTGCTCTACAGTCGGATTTACAATATTCTTGTGATTACACATACACGTCTCTATAATCTCCGGAATTTCAAGATATTGAATCTTTCGATTCAGGAATTTACTAACTGCCAACTCATTTGCAGCATTAAATACAGTCGGGAGTGAACCGCCTGCCTTTCCTGCTTCCATGGCCATACGCAGACCGGTGAATGTATCCATATCCGGTTTCTCAAAGGTAAGCTGACTAAGCGTCGCAAAATCTACACGATCTCCCGGAAGAAATTTACGTTCCGGATAGTATAGTGCGTACTGAATCGGAAGCTTCATATCCGGTGTTCCAAGTTCAGCAATGATTGCACCATCCACATATTCCACCATCGAGTGAATAATACTCTGCGGATGCACGACCACTTCTATCTGTTCAACATCTACGTCAAAGAGCCACTTGGCCTCAATGACCTCTAAGCCTTTATTTACTAAGGTTGAAGAATCAATGGTAATCTTTCTTCCCATCTCCCAGTTCGGATGCTTCAGCGCATCTTCCACTTGGATATTTGCAAGCTCATCTCGTTTTTTCCCTCGGAATGGTCCTCCGGAAGCAGTCAGTAAAATTTTATGCAATGCACTCCTTGAATTTCCCTGTAAAGATTGGAAAATTGCACTGTGTTCGCTGTCCACTGGAAGGATTGCCACGTTATGCTCCTTTGCAAGAGGCATAATAATATGTCCTGCGGTCACCAGCGTCTCTTTATTGGCAAGTGCTATATCTTTTCCTGCCTTGATTGCCGCGATAGTCGGACGAATTCCAATCATACCCACAATCGCCGTTACCAAAATCTCAGATTCTGCAATTGTTGCAACCTCTATGAGTCCCTCCATTCCGGAAACTATTTTTACACTGAGGTCCTTCACATTCTCACGAAGTTCTCTCGCCTTCTCTTCTGTCCATACTGCTACCAACTTCGGAGCAAATTCACGAATCTGCTCCTCCAATAATTTAATATTATTTCCGGCCGCAAGTCCTAAGACTTCCAAATCACCGTTTTCTCTAACAACTTCTAACGTCTGCGTTCCAATTGAACCTGTAGAGCCCAATATTGCTATTTTCTTCATCATTTTCCTCTCTTTAGAGCAACATAATCGCCATATAATAAATGATTGGCGCTGTAAAAATTACACTGTCAAAACGGTCCAGGATTCCGCCATGTCCAGGAATCAGATTGCCGTAATCCTTAATATCATGATTTCTCTTGATTGCAGATGCCGCCAAGTCTCCCACCATAGAAATCAGTGCTCCTACCGCACAGATTATAGCATATTGCAATACACTGACATATGAGCCAACAATCACTCGATTAATAATAGCAGCGTAAGCCACGCCGAGAAGTGCTGCTCCCACTATACCGCCTACTGCACCCTCAATTGATTTCTTTGGGCTGAGTTTCGGTGCCATTTTGTGTTTGCCAAATAGCATTCCAACACAATATGCGCAAGTATCACTTCCCCATGAGCAAATAAAGACTAGCCATACAAGCCATTCACCTAATGGCAACATGCGAATCTGATATACATAAGAAAGCATAAATGCCACATAAAACAATCCAAAGAATGCCAGCATTACCTGCTCCGAACGATATTTCGGATAAGCGAATACATAAATCATCATGAGGACAATTAGAAAAGCAATTGCAAGCATCACAATAAAATCTGTTCTCTCTATACGAAGCAAGAGATAATATGCTGCCGCGGCAATATAGCCCGCACCGCCAAGCAGTGTGCCGCTAATCTCCAGCACTCTGTAAATCTCTGTCATTCCAATAAAACTTATCAATAAAAGTGTTGCAAACAAAACATCTCCGCCACTGATAATCGTTGCAAGTGCAATGATTACCAAGAGTATTCCACTTAACAGTCTCGTTTTAAACATTACTTTTCCCCTTCCTTTACACCGCCAAAGCGTCTGTCTCTACCATTATAGTACGCAATCGCTTCTGCCAAATCCTCTTTTGTAAAATCCGGCCACAATACATCTGTAAAATAAAACTCGCTATAGGCCAATTGCCACAACAAAAAGTTGGATAATCTCTGCTCTCCGCTGGTACGAATCATCAGATCCGGGTCCGGAATATCGTGTGTATCCAAATACGTTTCAAACAACTTCTCATCAATCTGGTCTGCTTCCAATTTGCCATCTTTCACATCCATGCACATATTCTTCATCGCACGAATCATCTCATCACGGCTACCATAATTGAGCGCTATCTGGAAATTCAGTCCATCGTTGTTCTTCGTTGCCTCCTCAAGTTCGGCAATACGATTCCTAATATCATCATCCAAAGCCGTCTTATCTCCCAGTACGCGCACACGCATACGGTTCTTCTCAGCAGTCTTAAGGCAAGTCTTCATATAGTTGCGAAGCAGATTCATGAGTGCATCTACTTCTTCCTTCGGGCGTTTCCAGTTTTCTGTGGAAAATGCGTATACTGTCAGATATTTTACACCCATTTTATACGCGTCCTCGCAGATACGTTCCACATTCTTACTACCTTGTGTGTGACCGTAATTTCTCGGCATGCCCTTTTTCTTGGCCCAACGTCCGTTACCATCTAAAATAATCGCAATATGTTGCGGTATGTTCATATTTCATAATCCTTTCATTTATGCAAATAAGAAGATAAGCGGAATTTCCCACTTATCTTCCCTCTTTGTTATAACTATACAGTAAGAACTTCTTTTGATTTTACGTCTATTGACTTGTCAATATTGGCAATATATTTGTCTGTAAGTTTTTGTAATTCACTCTCTAAATCCTTAATTTCGTCCTCTGACACTTCTGTACCTTTCAACTTCTTAAAGGCATCATTTCCATCTCGGCGAATGTTTCTGATGGCAACCTTTGCTGCCTCACCTTTTTTCTTTACATCTTTCACGATTTCTTTTCTTCGGTCTTCTGTAAGTTCTGGAAACATAAGACGGATAACTGAACCATCGTTAGATGGATTAAGTCCTAAATCAGATGTTAAAATAGCTTTCTCGATTTCTTTGATAAGACTCTTATCCCATGGCTGAATCTGAATCATACGTGCCTCTGGAACCGAGATATTAGCTGCCTGCTGGATTGGAGTAGGCACTCCATAGTAATCTACTGTTAATTTGTTAAGTACGTTTGGATTCGCACGTCCTGCACGGATTGTAGCAAGTTCTGCATCCAAACTGTTCAATGTCTTCTGCATCTTTGTATCATATACCTGTAATTTTTCGTTCATATTTCTTTCCTCCGATTTTTAAAATTGTCTATCATTATACAGTTACTTTCGTTCCTGTAAATGTTCCCTTCATGGTTTCAACAATGCTGTTTTCTTCGTTTAGCCCAAACACCAACATCGGCATCTTATTCTCCATACAGAGAATGGAAGCTGCCAAATCCACTGCTGCAAGTCTTTTGTCAATGGTCTCCTGAATGGAAATCTCATCGTATTTCTTTGCATCCGGATTCAATTTCGGATCGCTGTCGTAAATGCCGTCAATTGCTTTTGCAAGTAACATTGCATCCGCCTCAATCTCAATGGCACGAAGCACAGCTCCTGTGTCTGTTGAAAAATACGGATGTCCAGTTCCGCCTGCAAAGAAAATAACCTTTCCTTCATTCAGAGCTTCTACGGCCGCATCCTTTGAAAATAGTTTTGTAAATGCACCACATGTAAATGGTGTGAAAATATCAGTCTTCATACCAACATGTCTGAAAATATCCGATACATAAATACAGTTCATAACTGTTGCAAGCATTCCAATCTGGTCTGCTTTTGTGCGATCAATGGTCTCGCTGGTTCTTCCTCTCCAGAAGTTACCGCCCCCTGTCACAATTGCAACCTGAATGCCGTCATCCACTAATTCTTTCACCTGCTTTGCCACACCAATACAAGTCGCCTCGTCAAAGCCTGTCTTTTTATCACCTGCCAGCGCCTCACCACTTAGCTTTAGTAACACTCTTTTCATAGCCTTATGCTCCTCGCTTCTTAATTTACAGAGCGCCGCGAAAAACCTGTCGTTTTCGTAACTACTTTGCCCATTTCATACATTATAGCATAATTATACCTGATTTCACACCCCAATTTTCATCCTTTTAGAAATTTTTCATCTTTGTTTATATTTAAACAATTTTCTTTCTTGGAAAAATGTGTTATGATGCCCCTGAGGTGAATATTTTATGAGAGAAAAATTACAGAGATTTATGATAGGACGCTATGGCGTGGATGCCTTTGGCAAATTTTTATTGGGATCGGTTGTTGTGCTATGGGTAATAAACCTTTTTGCAAGTAGCAGGATTCTCTACTCTTGGTCGCTCCTTCTGATGATTTATGCTTATTTTCGCATGTTTTCTAAAAATGCAACCAAACGTTATCAGGAAAATGTAAAATATCTGCAGTTCAAAAACAAGTTGGTTTCTCGCTTCAAAACTGAAAAATCACAATTAAAGCAACGCAAAACGCATCATATATACCGTTGCCCTACCTGCAGGCAAAAAATCCGCATTCCGCGAGGCAAGGGACGAATCTGTATCACGTGCCCAAAATGCAAAACAGAATTTACAAAGGTGAGCTAATATGAAATACTTAAGACAATTTCTAATTATTATTAGTGTGAGTTGCGTCGGTGAATTACTGAACTATCTAATACCACTGCCGATTCCTGCAAGTATATATGGACTTATAATTATGTTGGGATTATTGATATCAAAGAAACTTAAGTTGGAGGCGGTCAAACAGACAGCTGACTTTTTAATCGATATCATGCCTGTGATGTTTATTCCGGCATGTGTCGGCCTGATTGATTCTTGGGAAGAATTACAATCTTTCTTGGTACCGGTGATTATAATTTCAATTGTTTCAACCATTCTGGTAATGATTGTAACAGGCAAAACAGCTGACGTCATGCTGAAAACATGGGAGGATGAATAAATGAACGATTTGTTTGTCAATTCTGCAACCATCGGGGTTGTCATCAGCCTCCTTGCATACCAAATGGGTATGTATTTAAAAAGCAAAACAAAATTGGCCATCTGTAATCCTTTTATGATTTCCATTATATTGGTCATTGCCTTTCTACTAGTCTTTGACATTGATTATGACAGCTATAATCAAAGTGCCAAATATTTGAGTTATTTGCTGACGCCGACAACCGTCAGTCTGGCAATCCCGCTTTATGAGAAATTAGAGTTACTCAAAAAACACTTTGGTGCAATCATGGTTGGTATTCTTTCAGGCGTATTAACAAGCCTTGTTTCCATTTTTGCAATGTCTTATCTGTTTCAACTGTCTTACAGCGAATACGTTACTCTGCTTCCAAAATCAATTACAACAGCAATCGGTATTGGTGTATCAGAGGAGTTGGGCGGATATGTATCCATTACGGCAACATCTATTATGATAACAGGAATTCTCGGAAATATCATCGGTGAATTTATCTGTAAATGTTTCCGAATCCGACATGCTATTTCCAGAGGCTTGGCACTCGGTACAAGTTCCCACGCAATCGGGACGTCAAAAGCCATGGAACTCGGCGAGGTAGAAGGAGCAATGAGCAGTCTGTCCATTGTCGTTGCCGGACTCATGACAGTAGTTCTTGCATCCATATTCGCGATGTTGTATTAAAAACGAGAGGTCAACGACCTCTCGCTTTGTTATATTCTTATTCACTTCGAAGCGCCAATACAGGATCCTTCTTTGCCGCCTGTTTTGACGGTATCAATCCGCCAATCAACGTCAGAATCACGCTTAAAACAACCAATATAATCGCACTGTTCGTCGGAAGATGCGCATTAATTGCCGTATTTCCGGTCAGCGCATGAATAATCGAGTTAATCGGTATATTCAAAAGTATTGTAATAACAATGCCAAGTGCACCTGCAAACAAACCTACAATAAATGTCTCCGCGTTAAAGATAGAAGAAATGTTTTTCTTCGATGCTCCTATCGCCCTTAGTACTCCAATCTCTTTTGTTCGCTCCAATACAGAAATATACGTGATAATTCCAATCATAATAGAGGAAACAATTAAGGAAATGCTGACAAATGCAATCAACACATAACTCACGCTGTCCACAATAGTCTTAACTGATGACATTAAGATTCCTGTAATATCTGTGTAATTAATGACCTTTTCATCATCTTCTTTTTCCATCTTTTCATTATAATCATCTAAAAAGTCAAGGAATGCTTCTTTCGCCTCAAAATCAACAAAATATAACGATATCGAAGACGGACTTTCGACATCATGATACCCTAGTGCTGTCAGATTCGTGTCAGCAGTCTTCTCCACTTTACTCGCTGTCATAGTTGTCATAATACGTGCAAGTTCCTCTTCACTCATGTCGAATTTGAATGCACCTGCAATCTTATCTTGGTCCACGTTGAATGCATTGGCCATAGTCCCCATAAGCTTCGCCGAGAGTTCTCCGACTTTCGTAAGGATGTTTTTCTGCATAACAGCTTCTGTCATAGCCGCACCAATCTGTTTTACCATCACATTCACTGTATCTTGTGAAACACAGGCGGCAACTATCGTTTCGACACCATCTTTTGCAAAATATGCACTAGGATCTTCTGCATCAGGCTCAAAGGTTGCCATCTGGATATATCCCTGTAAAAATCCTTTTAATAATTCTGTGTACATCGTTTGGAAGGTTGCCTTTGGAACTACATATTTGCTCTCTAGTTCTGAAAGAACCTTCTCTGATGATTCCTTGATCATAAATGAATGAACGACAGAGTCTACCTGACTCATCTTCATACTTGCAGCATGAATCATTGGAATCAGATTTGCATCTATATAATCATTTAGCATATCTGTGGTAAAGTTCACAAGTGTCGATGAAAAAGCCTCTTCTGCTCCTTTTGTATCTGTAGTGATAGAAGAAGAAATCTCCGTCATATACCCTTCTGTCATACTTGCAATATCTTTCTCACTAACTTCCACCCCGAATGCTGATGACAGCATCTCAGTATCTATTGAAATCATATCCTGGAAGTCGAGCCCTGCCTCCTGACTCTTATCGTCAAAGCGTTTTCCGCTGAACACATCCACCTCTCGTTTTGTTTTCTGTTTTTGTACAAGTTCCGACTCAGAAGCCTTTTCTATCACAAAATGTGTCAGTTCCTTTGTATAGGCAATTCCCGGAGAGAGGACAGACGAAGTTGAGTTTTTATTTGCACAGACAATCCCTACTATCTTAAGGTCTACCGCATCATCGTACACTTTTTGCATAAATGCATCATCATCGGACATATCTTCATAAATATTGTAGTCTGCATTATACTTGTATGTCGCAGTTGCATCTACAAGTTTAAGCGGAAGACTCATCAAATCCTCATAAGTGAATGTCAACGCTTCACTTGAATCTTCTACTGTCTCTCCTGCCATCAATTTTGCCATCATGTCGATAAGCTCATTTTCATCGCGAAGTCCTAATCCATAAACCAACATATCAGGCATGGCATTCGGTTCAGACAGAACCAAAATCACCTCATTGTATGCCTTTGGCCACCTTCCTGCAAGCACATCATACTGGGATTCCAAAGTCTCCCTATCATCCAACATTTCATTAAAAATAGCCGTCGACACTGGAGACATAGAACTCATCGCAGAACCCATGCCCATACTGGTCAGCACAGTACTCGGATTCAACTGCGTTAGTTTGTCTTCACTGTTGATAGTATATATGAGTGGATTGATACTGTAATCATATTCAATGAGCGACACCAGTTCTTCTACCATCTTTTCATTGCGTTCCAAGTGTTTCTTGAATAGAGATAGATCATTTTTTCCGATAGATGTCATCATGCTGCTGATAAATTTCTGCTCCTTTACTACATCATCCTCTTTCGCCCCACCGCTTTCAGAAACCATAGAAAGCAACATCGCTGTTGTATCTGCCGTCTCGGAAGTAAGTGTAAGAGGATATGATGTCAAAGTATCTTCCTGTATCTGGTCAATATAATTCTGAAATCCCGTTGAAAGGGAAAGAATCAGTGCAATTCCGATGATACCTATTGAACCTGCAAATGCAGTCAAAATGGTACGACCTTTCTTCGTCAATAAGTTGTTAAAACTGAGTGACAATGCCGTCATAATAGACATAGATGCTTTTCCGAGATTCCTGTGCTCCGGCGGAGCAATTTCTTCCTGAGAAGGCACAAACGGGTCTGTATCATTGATAATCTCTCCATCTTTCAGTCTCACGATACGTGTTGAATACTCCTCTGCCAGTTCCGGATTGTGTGTAACCATGATAACCAAGCGGTCATTTGCCACCTTCTTTAGAAGTTCCATAACCTGTACACTAGTCTCTGTATCAAGTGCTCCCGTAGGCTCATCGGCAAGCAAAATATCCGGATTGTTAACGAGTGCTCTTGCAATTGCGACACGCTGCATCTGTCCGCCCGACATCTGGTTTGGCTTTTTGTGAGCCTGTTCTCTAAGCCCAACTTCCTCCAATGCCTTGAGTGCACGGTTTCTTCGTTCTTTTTTTGAGATACCTCCAATAGTAAGTGCCAACTCTACATTCGCAAGTACTGTCTGATGTGGTATCAGATTGTAACTTTGAAACACGAAGCCAATCGTATGATTTCGATACGAATCCCAGTCTCTATCTGCATATTCCACTGTAGAAACATTGTTGATAATCAGGTCTCCACTGTCATACCGATCTAATCCACCGATGATGTTAAGGAGTGTCGTCTTTCCCGAACCGGAAGGTCCCAAGATGGAAACAAACTCATTATCCCGCAGATTCAGACTTACATCTTTTAACGCGTCCTGTATTAAATCTCCTGTTTTGTATTGTTTTGATATGTTTTTGATTTGTAACATATATGTTTTACACCTCTAAAAAAATATTGACTTTGCCATTATACTCCATAATTACCGAAGAACCAAGGGAGTTATGAATATTTAATATAATTTTCATAAAAAGACAGCACCACTTCATTATATGGTGCTGTTCTACTCATTCTGCTTTTTATATTTATCTCTACAGTTCTATCTTTTCTAGCGGAATCAGATACTGTGCACGACGATTCTGCTGTTCTGCAAGGTAAGACTGATCTGTTGAAGCATGTAATTCTTGTAAATATAGATGATGATTCTTCATAATTTCTTCGTTATGCTTACTAAGCATCAACATTGCAATGCTTGAACATTGGTCTGCTGTACGCTCATAATAAGTCAGCATATCCATAAATACCAAACCCGAATCGATGGAACAGATTCCCTGACACAAACGTGCTGTATGTCTGTCTTTCAGGAGTAATACCATGTCATCAATAACTTCTTCCAAAGGTTCAATACGTCTTGCAATATAATCACTGTCATCCTCAAGCGCTTCTACTGTAAGCCGTAAGATTTCTTGTATTGCATCTGCAAGTATATCCAATTCGTGCTGAGCACCTTCTGAGAACTTATATCCCCCTTCGTGCATTTTCTGCGCCATCTCATCCAGATTGGTCGCATAGTCACCAATACGCTCAATGTCACGAATACATTGCATCAGCACGTTTCGTTGACGGTTGTCATGCTCTGTCTCAATATTCTGAGACAATGCAATAAGGAAATTGTCTGCACTGTCCGTGAAAGAGTCTAAACGTTCCTCATAAGCAAGAATTTCGGCAGTGCATTTGCTACTGTATTTCTTATATTGCTTCATGCTTCGCAAGAGATTTTCTTTCGCAACTACTGCCATATCAACAGCTACTTTTCGCACTTCGTTTAAAGCAAGAGTAGGTGCAATCATAAGCTTACTGTTAAGAACAGCAAGTTCTGGATATGTAATCTCTTCTTCTGCATCATCTTTAATAAACTTGCATGCAATCTTAACCAGTAGATTTGTAAATGGCAACAATACAATTGCTGTAATCAGGTTGAATATCGTTTGGAAATTGGCAATTACGCCACTGTCCGAAACGCTTTCCCACAATCCCGGGAAACCGCCACTCATACGAATAATGGTCATTGCAATCATAAATAAAATAGTTCCGATTGTATTAAATACAATATGTACTACACCGGTGCGCTTCGCATCCTTTGATGAACCTATAGAACACACCATTGCCGTTGTGACACAGGTACCGAGATTGATACCCATAATCATTGGATAAACCAGTTCAAACGTGATGACACCTGTTGAAGATAATGCCTGCAAAATGCCCACCATTGCAGACGAACTCTGTATAATGACAGTCAAAATAAGTCCTGTAAAAATACCTAAAATCGGGATGTCACTGAAATATGAAAGCACATTGATAAACACCTCAGAATCTGCCAGTGGTTCAACTGCCGACGTCATTGACATTAAGCCCGTAAACAATACACCGAAACCGAGCGCAATGGTTCCTGCATTCTTTGTCTGTTCTTTTTTAATAAACATAATCAGCACGATACCGATAATCAATGCAATCGGTGCAAGCGTGTCCGGCTTGAAAAAATTGAGAATGGATCCCTCTGACGATTCAATATCCATCAAACGAATAATCTGTGCCGTTACTGTGGTTCCGATATTGGCTCCCAAGACAATACTAACCGCTTGTCTGAGATTCAGAACACCTGCTCCGATAAGACCTACTGTCAGGACGATTGTTGCCGTAGAGCTTTGAATAATTGCTGTAACCAAAGTACCGGTCAATAATCCAAAAAACACATTTTGTGTCAATTTCCCCAAAACATTTTTCAGTGCTGTTCCGGACCCTTGTTTCAAGCCATCTCCCATAATCTCCATCCCATACAGGAACATAGCTAAGCCTCCTAAGAGTTTAATTGCTATCATAATCGTATTCATATTAATCTCCTCTGTTGTATTATGTCTTTTACTTTCTCAGTTACTACCCATTATACCAAAACTCGCCAAATCTTCAACTAAAAATATAAAAACGCCGAAAACTTACGATTTTTCGACGCTTTTAATACTATATTATGATTGAGATTAGTTTCCAGCCTGTGCTGCAACTTCTGCTGCGAAGTCATCAACTTTCTTTTCCATACCTTCTCCTACTTCGAAACGAACTACGCTCTTGATTACAAGCGCACTGTTTACAGTTTTAAGGTATGCAGCAACAGTTTGTTTTCCATCTTCTGCTCTTACATAAGTCTGTTCTAATAAGCAGATATCTTTTAATTGCTTAGAAACACGACCTTCAATTGCTCCACCGAAGATCTTGTTTGCCATAATGTTTTCCTTGTCAGCCATAGCTAAAGTTACAAGTGTTGCTTTTGCTTCATCTGAAAGGAAGTTGAATAAGTATTTGTTATTCTTTTGTTCTTCATATACAGCGATATCTTCGTTGCTCCAGATTTTTTCACCGCAAGCTTTATCGATCAAAGCATTTAATACTGGCTTTGGAAGGTTTGCCGGATCATTTAATGAAGATTCAACAATGATTTCTCTGATTTTTGCAAGGCTTGCTTCGTCAATATCATCTCTGCTGATATATTCTGGTTTCATAGCTGCAACCTGCATAGCAACATTTGTAAGTGCTTCTTTTACATCTGCTGCACCATCTGCTGCGATGATTACACCAATCTTACCACCTGCATGAAGGTAGCTAGCTACACATTCTCCGGAAACCTTTTCAAATCTACGTACAGATAATTTTTCTCCGATTGTAGCAGTCTTTTCGATTAATTCATCCTTAAGACCGTTCATTTCAAGAAGAGCTTCTACATCTTCACCGTTCTTACCACCCTTTAAGCCTGAAACAAGTGCTGTGTCAGCTACTAACTGTACAAATGTTTGGAATAATTCGTTCTTTGCAACGAAGTCTGTTTCCGAGTTGACTTCTGCAACAACTACTTCATTGTTATTGAATGCAACACGTGTGATACCTTCAGCTGCAATACGAGAAGCTTTCTTTGCCATTTTAGCCGCACCGCTTTTCTTTAATACTTCAACAGCTGCATCCATATCTCCGTTTGTTTCTGTAAGAGCTTTTTTACAGTCCATCATACCTGCGCCTGTCATTTCTCTTAATTCTTTTACCATACCTGCTGTAATTGCCATGATTATTTCCTCCATACTTTTGTTTTTTAAAAATGCTTCAACCTAATATAGGCTGAAGCATTCATGTTTGAAATCTTAAGCTTCTTCAGCTACTTCTACTTCTTCTGTAACTTCCTCTACAACTTCTTCTACTGCTTCTTCAGCTACTTCTTCGTATACAGCTTCAACTGCTGTTTCACCTTGGTTCGCTTCGATTACAGCATCTGCCATCTTAGCAACGATTAATTTAACTGCTCTGATAGCATCGTCATTACCCGGAATTACGAAATCTAATTCTTCTGGGTCACAGTTAGTATCCGCAATACCGATAAGCGGAATTCCAAGTGTGTGTGCTTCCTGGATACAGATTCTTTCCTTCTTAGGATCTACTACGAAAATAGCATCTGGAACTTTCTTCATCTCTTTGATTCCACCTAAGTTCTTTTCAAGTTTTTCCCACTCTTTCTTAAGAGCGATAACTTCTTTCTTAGGCAAAACATCGAATGTTCCGTCTTCTGACATTCTTTCGATATCTTTTAAGCGGTTGATTCTTCCTTGGATAGTCTTGAAGTTTGTTAACATACCACCCAACCATCTCTCGTTTACATAGAACATTCCACAACGCTCTGCTTCTGTTTGGATAGCATCCTGCGCTTGTTTCTTAGTTCCTACGAAAAGGATTGTGCCACCTTCAGCAGCAACATCAAAGATTGCTTTATAAGCTTCATCTACTTTACCTACAGATTTCTGTAAGTCGATAATGTGAATACCATTTCTCTCTGTGTAGATGTACTCAGCCATCTTAGGGTTCCATCTTCTTGTCTGATGTCCAAAGTGAACACCTGCTTCTAACAACTGTTTCATTGAAATAACGTTCATTTCTTTTTCCTCCATTTTTTGGTTTTTTCTTCCATATACTTCCCTCTCTGCTACCGGGGTTTGAACGTAAAAACCTTGGCACCCACAGAGATAACCATATATGTGTTTTTTTGCAACATTCGTAGTATATCATAATCAGCCTAATATTGGCAAGCACTTTTGTCGAATATTTTCACAATTTTCTTCAACAAAAAAGCTATAGACTTTAGTTTTTCTAAAATCTATAGCCACATCATTACCAATATCTGCGAATCGCAATAATTTCCTTCAGATATACCGTTGCTTCTTTTACATAACTTCCTGTATGTGGTGCATGAATCACGCGTTCGTTACCTATGTAGATTGCCACATGACCGGAATAGCAAATGATATCTCCCGGTCTCGCCTCAGCAACACTTCCGATTGCTTTCCCTCCGATTGCCTGATGTCCTGACCATCGGTCTATGTAAATACCAACCGCTGCATGTGCTGCCTTCGTAAGTCCTGAACAGTCAATTCCTTTCATGGTATTTCCGCCCCACGCATAAGGAACACCAAGGTATTTTCTTGTCTCAGCCACAATCGCCTTACCGACAGCCGGGTCGCCGGTTCCAGTATACTTCACCCCACCGGTTCCACTGTTGAGAACAACCTTATCTTTCTCTTCTGCGGCTCTGCGTGCAGCCTCTTGTACGGCATCTTCTATCTGCCTGTCAAAATTTTTAATTTCCGTTTTTTTTGCAGAGATTTTTTGATTTAAACTCTTTTGCTGTCTTTCTAACTGCGCCTGAAGACTTTGCATTTCTTTCTGCTCTGTCTCTAAAGTTGCTTTTAAAGTAGCAATTTCCTCTTTGACCTGTATGTATTTGTCTAATTGCGCTCTGTCATACTCGTGAATACTCTGAACATTATTCATGTTCTGAAGCATCTTCGCAACACTTCCCGATTCAAATATAACCTGTAAGGCACTGCTGTCGCCTCTCTCATACATGGCGACAATTCTTTTTACCATATTATCGTATTGCTTCTGTTCGTTAATCTCTGCCTCTTCTAACTGTGCTGTTGCTCGAATTACTTCTTCACCCTTGGAAACAAGCTTCATCTCCATCTCGTTGATATCAGCCATTGTCTCCGCCAAATCATCCTGTAATTCCTTCATTGCCTTTTCTGCGTTCTTTTTCTTGCGTTCCAACTCATTGACTGATGGTGCCGCCAGCACAGAGGTTGCAAAAACAGAAATCAAAATCAACACTGTTACAAATGCTCTGTGAAATCTTTTCATCGTATCTCCCCTTTTATGTAATTATTTCTCCCCATATTTATTATAATATACAATATTTTCCGTCTAATTTCAACATTTTGCGATAAAATTCCATTATTTTCCATACCGTAAAACAGCGACTGATTTCAAAGAACTCTGAAAGTAAAAATGGACCCGGTATAATATCCGAGTCCACTCCATAGTTGTTCTTATTCTATTCTATCAGACCTTCAAACCCAAGGTCGTCAAGTGCCTCAAGCGCTGTCTTCACACAATGCTGGCATCCGTTAATTGTCACTGTTTTGTCTGCAAGATTTACGGAGAAATCCAAGCCCTCCTCCGTCAAAAGTTTTGTGATTCTCTCCACGCATTTTTCGCAGTGCATATCTGCTACTTTAATAACTGTCATCTTTGTTTCCTCCTCATATTTTAATCCAAGTTTGTTCTACGAAGTCTCAGTGCATTACTTACTACGCACACGGAACTCAGTGACATTGCAAAACCACCAATCATTGGACTCAAAAGCATTCCGTTGATTGCATACAATAGACCTGCTGCTAGTGGCAAACCACATGCATTATAGAAAAACGCCCAGAATAGATTCTGTTTGATATTTCGTATCGTTGCCTTACTGAGTTTAATTGCTTTGTACACATCACGTAAGTCTGATTTCATAAGCACGATATCTCCGGAATCAATTGCAATATCACTTCCGTTTCCAATCGCAACTCCAACATCTGCCTGTACAAGAGCTGGTGCATCGTTGATTCCGTCTCCTACCATCATCACGCATTTGCCTTCCTCTTGTAATTGTTCCACTATGGAAGCTTTGTCATTTGGAAGTACTTCTGCAAGAACATGGTCTACATCTACTTTTTGACCGATATAATCTGCCGTCAGCTTATTGTCTCCGGTCAACATATATACTTCAATGCCAAGTCCCTTGATTTTCCGAATTGCCTCTGCACTGGTTTCTTTCAAAGTATCTGCTACAGCAACAATACCGATGGCTTTCCCTTCTAAGCTAACAAACATCGGCGTTTGTCCTTTGTTGGCAAGCACTGTCGCTTCCTCTTCATACTCTCCAAAATCTATATTTTTCTTTTCGCAAAGTTTCTTATTGCCTATATAGTAGGTCTTACCATTCACTTTCGCTTGTATGCCCTGTCCTGTAATGCTCTGAAACTCGGTTACTTCCCGTATCTTAATTCCTTGCTCCTTCGCTTCCTCCACAATCGCATTGCCTAGCGGATGCTCTGACACCTGTTCACAGGATGCTGCCAACCCCAGCAACTCTTCTCCGGAAATTTCATGACTAACGATATTGGTAACTGCGGGTTTTCCCTGTGTAATTGTTCCTGTCTTGTCTAACACTACCGCATTTACTTTATGGCTAATCTCAAGTGCCTCGCCGCTCTTTATCAGAATTCCATGCTTGGCTCCAAGTCCGGTTCCGACCATAATTGCCGTTGGCGTTGCGAGCCCCAACGCACAAGGACACGCTATAACTAATACGGACACAAATATTGTTAGGATAAATGTAATCTCATATCCAAGTACGGCCCAAATGATTGCTGCTACAACAGCAATTCCAATCACAACCGGCACGAAATATCCAGCTACAGTATCTGCCACTTTTGATATAGGCGCTTTCTTTCCTTGCGCATCTTCCATCATTTTTACAATCTTCGCAAGTGTAGTGTCAGAACCAACATGTGTCACCTGTGCCGTAATAGCACCATTGTAATTAACACTCCCACCAATCACTTCATCCCCTATAGTCTTCTCCACCGGTATGCTTTCTCCGGTGAGCATTGATTCATCAACACTTGTACTTCCGCTTAAAACAATACCGTCCAGCGGGATACGACTTCCTGGTTTGATTAACATGATTTCTCCAAGACCAACCTGCTCGATTGGAACCTCTCTTTGTTCACCGTTCCGAACAACAATCGCCTTATCCGGTGCAAGTTCCATCAACTTGCGAACTGCCTCTGAAGTCTTATTCTTGCTACGCCCTTCCAGATATTTCCCAAGCATTACGAGTGTCACCACTACTGCAGCTGATTCGTAATATAAGTTATGTGCGTTTGCCGGATTCGACGGAATCATAGCTGTCATCACCAAACTATAGACAAATGCACTCCCTGTCCCTATTGCAACAAGGGAATCCATATTCGGATTCCCTTTGAAAAGGCTCTTAAAACCAACCAAATAAAACTTTCGTCCATTGATTAAAATCACTATGGTCAAAGCCAACTGTATGATTGCAAAAACAAGCGGTGCCTTATGCATGTCCATAAATGCCGGAAACGGCAATGTAATTGGAACCATATGCCCCAAACAAATATAAAGAAGCGGAATCGCCAGAATTATATTACAGATGAGACGATATCTCATCTTTCTCACATCATCTTCCTTGTCGTCATCCTTCTTTTCTTCTTCATAAAGTTCTGCATGGAAGCCAGCACGGTCAACCTTCTTGATAATAGCTTCAGAGGTTACCTTGCTTTCCTCGTAAGTAATTGTCATAAATCCCGTTGTCAAATTGACATTACTTTCCAATACACCATCTATCTTGCGTGTAACACGTTCTACTGCACTACTACAGGCTGCACAAGTCATCCCTTTAATCACATATTTTTGTGTAATCATATTATCGCCTTATTTCAATGGATATTTTGCAGTTAATCCTGCTACCATCTCTCTTACTTTTTCTACGTTATCTTCACTCTCAATCACAAGCGCAATTGCCTCTGCAATAACATCCATGTCCTCTTCCACCATTCCTCTGGTTGTAACAGCCGGAGTTCCAAGACGTACACCACTAGTCACAAACGGAGAACGTGGATCATTTGGAATCGTATTTTTATTACATGTGATATGTGCGCGATCCATCCGTTTTTCCAAATCTTTTCCGCTGATATCTGTTTCACTGAGATCAACAAGCATCAAGTGATTATCAGTTCCACCGGATACAATCTTCACACCGCGCTTCATAAGGCCTTCACAAAGAGCCTTTGCATTCTTCACAATCTGTTCCTGATAAGCCTTAAATTCCGGTTGGAGAGCTTCCTTGAATGCCACTGCCTTACCTGCAATGACGTGCATCAAAGGTCCTCCCTGGATTCCAGGAAAAATCGCCTTGTTAAAGTTGAATTTATCTGCTACTTCCTGATTACAGAGAATCATGCCTCCACGTGGTCCACGAAGTGTCTTATGAGTTGTCGTTGTCACAACATGTGCATATGGAATTGGCGACGGATGTACACCTGCAGCAACCAGTCCTGCGATGTGTGCAATATCTACCATCAGATATGCGCCCACCTCATCTGCAATCTCTCTAAATTTCTTGAAATCAATGGTTCTTGCATAAGCACTTGCCCCTGCAATAATCAGTTTCGGTTGTTCTCTAACTGCGATTTCTCTTACTGTGTCATAGTTAATGAATCCATCATCATCAACTCCATAAAAAACAACATCAAAATATTTTCCGGACATATTTACCGGTGAACCATGAGATAAATGTCCGCCGTGGTCAAGATTCATACCAAGTACTTTGTCCCCAGGGCTGAGCATTGCAAAAAATACTGCCATATTTGCCTGTGCCCCTGAATGTGGCTGTACATTGGCATAATCACATCCGAACAGTTCCTTCGCGCGGTCTCTTGCAAGGTTCTCTACCACATCCACACACTCACACCCACCGTAGTAACGTTTTGACGGATACCCTTCTGCATACTTATTGGTCAGAATGCTGCCCATAGCCTCCAACACAGCATCACTCACCCAGTTCTCTGATGCAATTAACTCGATATGTGAATTCTGTCTTTCACGTTCGCTTTCAATTGCTTCGAAAACTTCTATATCTACTTTCTTAACAGCTTCATAGCCTTTCATAATATGTATCCTCCTAAATCAACTTTTGCACCTAGCATAGCACATTTTTTTAAAAAGAGGAAGAGTTTTTCCTCTTCCTCCTAAAAAAACTATGATTGTGGTTTGCCTAATGTAACCTTAATCTTTTCCTTAACATATCCGCTTCTGTCTTGTACTTTAATCGTAAGTTCTACCGTATCTCCCACTCTGTAGTATTGAAGTTCTTCTTGCAACTCTTCCATACTGTCAACACTGTTTCCATCAATCTTTATGATAATTGAATTCACCGGAAGACCTGCTTTGTCAGCTCCTCCTCCTTTGATAACCTCCGACACGTATACACCTTCCGGCATGTTGTAGTATTGTGACATGTCGCTACCAACAGTAAGACCTTTAATTCCCAATGCGCCGCGTGCTGATTCAGGAACCTTTGTACGAGTTTCTTTATTCATTAATTCATTCAAGACATCCACAACATCTGATATTGGAATAGCATATCCCATACCTTCTACTTGCTCATCACTTACTTTTGCGGTATTAATTCCAATCACTTCTCCATTTGCGTTCAAAAGAGCGCCACCACTGTTTCCCGGATTGATTGCTGCATCTGTCTGAATCAATTTTCCTTCATAACTTTCAATTGTACAATTAAGTGCACTTACAATTCCGGCGGTTACGGATTGTCCATATCCGAGGGCATTTCCAATTGCAATAGCTGGCTCTCCCACGCGCAGTGCATCAGAATCGCCGAGCGTCGCCACTTTAATCGTCTCTTTGGTACTGCTTTCAACGCTACTAAGTGGTACTGATAAAATAGCAAGGTCCAAATCAGCATCGGTTCCTTTAATCTGTGCTTCGATGCTTTTTCCATCTTTAAATGTTACGGTAAGTGTCTTGCTTCCCTGCACCACATGATTGTTGGTGACCAGTAATAACTCTGTATCATTTTGTCCGATAATAATACCGGAACCACTACTTTGGCTTTCATACTGTGTTGTCCCACCGAAAAAGAAATTCTGTACTTCCTGCACACTAAGATTCACAATAGAAACAACCGAAGGCATTACACTTTCTGCCACATTAGCAACGTCAGATTTCACTGTGGAGCCACTGCCTGTTGTAATCTCTGTAGAATTCACTATCTGTCCCGTATGGTTGTTCGTTTTATTTCCTCCAAACATATTATCAATTACTCGATTACTCACCTGGAACACAACACTAGCAAACACTCCAAAGACAATTGCCAAAGCAACTGTTATAAACAGTTTACCAACAGAATTGCCCGTCCTTTGTTTTACAGGTTGCTGTGGTGATGCAGCTTGACTTGTGTAATTATAGTCATATCTTGGAATATACGGGTCAGCCTCCGGAGTGCTTTCTTCAAATTTCGGTTCTTCAAACTGCGACTCCTCGAAGTCATGCTCTTGTTCCTGTTTGTCTAAATCCGGTTCCTCAAATTGAGGTTCTTGCGGTTTACCATATTGATATGGTTCATATCTATTTTCATCATTCATAATAGTTTTCCCTTTCTATGTTCCTTTTCTATGTCGTAGTCTAACAGACATTTGTGAAAAAACTGTGTTTGGATTATGAAGAAAATGCGAAAAATGGGGATGATTACTCACCCCCATCTCATTATTCATCCAAATCAATAAAATCTACCGAGAAGTTTTCAAAGATATCATCATCGTCATAGATGTCTTCTTTTTTCTCTTTCTGCGATGTCACTTCCTCTAAGGCTTTACCAAGAGATTCTTCCTCTTCGTCCGAACTCACTGATTCCTTTTCCGGAATATCCAATGCAATTTCTTTTGTGAGTTCTTTTTCCTCAATTGGAGTAGGTTCTTCAACACTTTCCTGCACAAGTTCTTTCAATCCTTCCTGCACAAATTGCGTCGCTTCATTTAACTCTTCTTCGGTAATATCGTTCTCTTCGTTCTCTTCTTCATCCAAATCGAGAACAACGTCATCTTCCGTTTTATCATTGATAAGATCATATTCATCATAAATCTCATCCAATTCAGCATTGCGGTTATATAATTTAACGCTAAGTATAATGATAACAAGTAAGAAGAACAAGAATCCCAAACCGGTTCCGAGAATCACATAATCCAAATGATTTTCCAATAAATCACTCAATTTAGCGAGCATCGTATCAGCTGTCACTTCATCATTTGCTTCCGGTGCAATGAATCTTTGATATGTTCCTTCTACGCTATCTAATTGATATAATGATTTTTCACCACTGTTATTGATTGCATATAAGATGCAGAAGCCATCTGAATTCGGCACCTTCCATGCTGGGAAATCATGTCCGTTAAGAACTACTGTTGTAGTATTATATTCTTCTGGTAATACAACATCTGACACCTCTGAAAGTAGTGCGATAATCACGCTATCTGAAATTTGAATCTCTTCATATGGAGCAAATGTTGCATCTTCCTCTACGTACATGAAGAAATCGCCTGCATTTTCCTCATTAACCAAGTATGCAAGATATACACCAAACGCCTCGCTGTATACTACATTGTATTCAACCATATCATACTCCAACTTAGCAGCTTCATATCCTGTTGGAATGACATCTTGCGGAAACTCATTGGCAATTTTATAAGACACTCCATTCACATCCACAGTAGCCTCTGTAGTTGTTACTGTAGTTGCAGGCGGTGGTGTTGTCCCATTCCCCTGCGCAATCGTAATAGTCGATGTTCCCTTTGTATAATCTAAAACTCTTCCTGATACATTTTTAATAGTTGCACTTGTAATCTCAATTTTTGTAGTTCCTGCTTTGAGTGCAGTAAAACTGAACTTAAATTCTTTACGTGTACCCACGTCATTGGTTGCATCACCCACATACGTAAGTTTACCCGCCTCTGATTCTGTAATTCCATTACCACTTGTAAACTTCAGCATGCTTGTATCATACTTCATCGTAATTTCAATTTTACCAAAATTACCTGCTGATTTCTGCACAACACCTGTCACTTCAACGGTTTCACCTGCTTTTGCCTGCGGATCCGTAAACATAATCTTGCCATCTGCTGCAAAAACCGGCATGCAATAACAGGCAACCAATAAACATATTGTTAACATCAAGGTTGTAAGTTTTTTCATCGTCTTCATATCTGTTTCCTCTTTCTTTTTCTTTTGACAATATATATTTATTCTACATGATTTCATTATGCTTGTCTAGACGTTTCCACTACAAAAAGTTATTCCTCCTTATAGTCTGCTCTTGTATATCCGGAAAGTTTTTCAATCTCCCCGGCTATCTCCTTTACAATGTCAGAAACCATATAATCTTTGTCTTTTGGATACAAAAATGCATGTAATTCCTCTACGTTTTCCACCACGCCCAGCGGAATCACCACACTTCCGATTCCCTCTATGCTTCCATCGGTGCGTTCAAACGGAAAACCGCTCGTCTCGCCTAAATCATACTGCATAACACCTGCCGCCAGGCGAATGATTTCTTTTAATGTGAAGCTCGTGGAAACTTGCGAAAACACTTCATCTATAATTTTATTAATTGTAGATATGTCCGTCTCTTTTACCTTCTCAATCAACTTCTGAATGACAAGTCGCTGTCTTTCTGTTCTCCCATAATCTCCGCCCACATTTTTACGAATACGAGAATAGGTGACCGTTTCTACTCCATTTAACGTTTGGAGTCCACTTTTTATATGACTTGATTTTTTTTCGACCACTTCTGCTGTTTCTGCGATATATCGGTTCATTTCTTCTGCTTCCGCTTCCGTCACATCAATTTCAATACCTCCAAGCATATCCACAACATCTGCCATTGCACCAAAATCTACTGTAACATAGTCCTCAATATCCAAGTCAAAGTTCCTGTTCAGCATGTTGATGGCATCCTTTGGCCCCGAGTTAAAATATGCGCTATTAGCTTTTTTTATCTTACCATTGGTCTGCTTTGTCATTAAATCACGATATATGGAAACAATTCTTACTTCCTTTATGTCCTCATCAATACTTGCAATCATAATGGTATCTGCATGTGTACCTACCTCCAACTGTCCTTCTCTGGAATCACTGCCGAACAAAGCAATTGACGTATAATGTTCTTGCTTAACGCCTTCGTTAATCAAGATATCTTCCTCTCCGAAAAGATTGAGTTGAAATTTGTCATACTTATTCATTACGTATCCTATTCCAAGTAGAAGGAATAATGTAAATAGTTCTGCAATGAGAACCAAGGCTCTTCGCCTTCTTTTGGCTCTTCTCTTCTTCGCTGCACGCTCCGCTTTTGCTTCCTTTAAACTTCTCCCCTGTTTCATTGTTTTTCCCCTGTTTGTTTTGTGTTCTGGGTATTGGAAATCATTTGCCACTTCAAATACCCATTTTCTATGTAATTATATCATATTTTTACGTTTTTTGTGCTTAATTTTCTATAAATCGTACTTCCCCTTGAAAAATACCCATGATTACAAAAAATCATGGGTATAAATCACATCTTAGTTTCAACTTATAGAAACTCTTATATTTTCTTTTGTCGTCATTATCCCTTCCCGACTCCAAGCACATGGCTATGTCGGATTGTCCGGAGTGTCTGGATTATCCGGATTATTTACATTATCCGGATTGTCCGGATTATCCGGAGTGCTCGGATTGTCCGGAGTGTCTGGGTTGTCCGGAGTGTCTGGATTGTTCGGATTATCCGGATTGTTCGGATTATCCGGATTGTTCGGATTATCTGAGTCGTCCGGAGTGTCTGGATTGTTCGGAGTGTCTGGATTGTCCGGAGTGTCTGGATTGTCCGGAGTGTCTGGATTCGTTGGATCACTCGGTGTTGTCGTATCTCCCGGCGTAGTTGTGTCCCCATCACTTCCACCCGGAGTATGTGTGTCTTTTGGATCCTCTTTGCGATTTCCTACAATGCTTGCAATCGAACCACTAATCTTTACAACTTGGTCAGACGGTTGATAATCTTCTGTTCCATATAAAAACTTGTGCAACTCAGAAACATTGCTCTTCAGCGTCAACGGGAATACACAACTTCCCTTTCCCGGAATCGTTCCGCTTCCCCTTATAATTGGAAATCCGGTTGTCTCGCCTATCTTATATCTCAAGAAATCCTTTGCATAGGACAACATCTCAGTCATAGAAAGGTTTGTTGCAATCTGCGGGAATATCTTGTCTATGATCTTATTGATGGTTGCAAGGTCTGACTTCACAGCCTTTTCTGCAACTTTTTGAATAATCAGGCGTTGTCTTTGTGTTCTCGCATAGTCATCGCCCACACCTTTACGGATACGTGCATAGGTGGTAGCTTGTACACCATCCAAGAGTTGCACTCCTGAATGCGTGAGATGTTTTGCTTTCTTGCCTGCAACATGCGCAGTCTCATCAATATATTTGTTGACAGCTTTATATTCAGCCGTACTTACGTCAACTTCAATTCCGCCAACCATATCGATTAAATCCGCAACTGCACCAAAGTCAACCGTAACATACTTCTTGATATCTAAGTCCAGATTCATATTCAGCATATTGATGGCCTGTTTTGCACCGCCACGACTGTATGCGCTGTTACATTTTTGAATCTTGCCATTTGTCAAATCAAGTAATGTGTCGCGATATACGGAAACCAGCTTAACTTCCTTCGTCTCATTGTTGAGGCTTACGATAATGATAGAGTCTGTATTTAGGTCCTTCTTCACATCTCCTTTTCGTGAATCTCCACCGAAAATGACGAAGTTGGTATACCCGACGCCTACCGTGTCAGGCAACTCATTTACTATAATCTCTTCTTCCTTGATTTCTTCTGTGTTTAATTTTCCAAAAATACTTGCCACATATATAATTGCGACAAGGAACAGTAAAAACATTGCTACCAACGCAATCAACAATGCTTTTTGCTTCTTATTCAATCCCCTAAACCATTTAGCAATTCGATTCTTACTTCTGGCTTTCCTTCTTTGTCTAATTTTCTTTCTTCTTTCGCTTGTCATTTAACTTCCCTCATTAATGATATTTATTACTATTTGTATTATGATACACCTTATTTTGTTATTATTCAAGATTTTTCAATAATTCCGTGAATTATCATACCATATTTCTACTAATTTTCAACATAAAAAATCAGCCGTATCAAACGGCTGACATAAATGCGTTACACATTATAGATAGAATCAATCTGTTTCAATTCATTATAGGTATCAATCTCAATGATGTCACCCTTTTCAACAGTTCTTACCCAAACCTTATAATTCTTGATACATTCACGAAGCGCAACTTCATCCCAATATCGTTCTTTACCGCCCGGGCTTTTGTACACCTTTTCTATATCATATTCCATTTTTTCTGCATCTTCACGTGTCCAATATGAAATACCAAACATATGGTGTACATCTTCTCCGCCGACACGAACCTTCGTAATATAGCCCTTTTTGGTTTCAAAGCACCAGTCATCGGTTCTGTCAACAGGCATACCCAAATAGTTTGTTGTGTATTCATATTTACGAATCAGGTTTTTATTATACAGTAATAAATCTGATTCCAGTACATATGCATTTGCCAGCATGTCTCGAACTACGTAAGCGCTGGAAATATTATTTGCCTCATTATAAATCGGATTTTCAACAAATTTAATCATTGGATATTTTTTCAGCAATAAATCAAACTGTTCCCCCAAATATCCGCGTACAATTGTAATATCCGTAATACCTGCATCTAGCACAGCATCAAGTAAGGTTTCTATAATACGTTTTCCGTGTACCTGTATTAATGGTTTTGGTGTATTTAATGTGACCGGTACCATACGGCTTCCAAAACCTGCCGCCATGAAAATTGCTTTTTTCACACGGTACGGTTCCAACCACTCATATCCTTTAAGCGTTACTGTGTACTTGGAATTATCTTGAAGTTTTACTAATTCCAACTCCGTAAGCTCAGCCAACGTCTTATTCGCAATTCCTAACGAAACATGACATTTCTGCGCAATATCCCGCTGTGTAATTTTCTTATCCTGTTCTTTTTCAATTAAAGTTAATACCTCAAATTGATTTAATGTTAAATTCATCTCCCGTTCTCCTCTACATAATATCTTGTGCTCGGATATATCGTTTCACGAAATATACACCCAATTTCAAAACACCATTCACAAACAAAATAATAATTGAAATAAACGCTGTTGCCTCAATTAAGGATTGTGCATCAAATTGCGGAATCATGAGAGCCAATGGCATATTCTTGAAATTAGCCAAGAATGACACTGCCGAAATCGTTACCATACTGTTTACAAACAGGTAACTAAACATTTCCACCATAGACTCTACTGTACATGGTACATAAACATCCAACAACATTCTGATTCTGCTGACTCCCATCACATCTGCAACATCTTCCAATTTTTCATTGAATTTCCCCAATGAATTGTATGCCATCAAATATGGTGATGCAAAGAAATGAATCATGTTAACCAACACCAAAATAATCAGTGTTCCATAAATCCAACTTCCCTTAAAAAATAACACATATCCCAAGCCAAGTACAATACCTGGAATTGCCAGTGACACCATCGAAATCAAATGCAACGTCATTGTAGAAAAACTTTTTTTAGAACGTGCAGTTAAATATGCCGTCAAATAAATGACTACCAGTCCAACCAGCGATGTGAGTAATGCGATAGTCAACGAATTCAATAAATATCCGCCAACACCCAATTCAAATGCCTGTTTGATGTTTGCAAACGACAGCCCCATATCAATCGGATACTGCTTCACGATAGACAAATATGCAAATGCAGCCAGCGGTAAACTGATTAAGAAAATAACAATGCCGCAAACTATATACGCTATTTTATCACGCAACTTATTATCTGTAATCTCATACATTTTCGTGACAGTGGATGCATTTCCGTTTTCTTCACTCTTCAAATCCAATACGAAAGCTATAACTGCCGGAATCAATAACACAATACCGATAATAGCTCCTTTTGAAAAATCCAAAAGACCGATTACTTCTCGATACATATATACCGGAATCGTCAGAATTTTTCCTCCAACAGTCAGCGGAACACCGTAATCTGTGAAAATCATGGTAAATACCGCAAAGACCACCGAAATCAGCGGTTTTTTCATATTCGGGAAGGTAATTGTTTTAAATTGCTGGAATTTGCTCAATCCGAGTACACTTGCCGCCTCATAAACTGTGTAATCTTCGTATTGGAATACGTCTGTCAGCATCAGAAATGCTACCGGAAAAGAGTATAGCAACGAACCCATAACAATCCCTTTGTAGCCGTACAATCCGATGTTAATTCCAAACCAGTTGGTAATCAAACCATTATCTCCAAACAGCAACACAAGCCCCATACCATGAGAAATAGATGGAATTAACATTGGCAGCGTAAACAACACTGAAAAAACTGCTTTGAATCGAATATTGGTGCGATTCACAAACCATGCCAGCACCCAAGCCATACCGACAGAAATTACGGTTGCAATACTCGTTGTCGCCAATGAGTTTAAAATCATTGGTTTGAACTGCGGTGACTGCATGATGCCCGCAACATCTTCCATATGAATATTTAAAATCAAACGAACGAGTGGCAACAAAACACTAACTACCAAGAAAACAGTAATTAATATTCTTGCCGTATTAAGTGTTTTATTCTTCATTTTTTATCCTTCCTGTACATTTCAATAATGACTCGTATTTCTGCTCCAAATGTGCGATTACAAAATCCTTGATATATTGATTTTTCGGACTCTTGTATATATTCTCTGGAGTGTCAATCTGTTCAATATTACCTTCTGACATAATCATGACACGGTCTGCAAGATAAAAAGCTTCCTCTTGTTCATGCGTAATGAAAATCATCGTTGAATTCGATTTTTTCTGAATCTCCTTTAACTCACGTTTCATAATCTCACGATTCTGGACATCCAGCGCAGAGATAGCTTCATCCAATAAGATAATGTCCGGTTTGAGTGCCAGAGTTCTTGCAATTGCAACACGTTGCTGCTGCCCTCCTGAAAGTTGTCTTGGTTTCTTATCAAGGTGTTCTGACATACCTATCATTTCCAATGTCTCTAAGGCAATTTTTCTAGCATCATCTTTTTTATCTTTTCTCAGTTTCAGTGCATATTCCACATTCTGTAATACTGTCATATTCGGGAACAGGGCATAGTTTTGGAAAATGATTCCCATGCCCCTGTCACTTGGAGATAAGTTGGTGATTTCCACACCGTCTTTTTCAATCGTACCGCCGTCCTGTCGTTCCAACCCGATTAAAATACGAAGCAAGGTTGTCTTTCCGCATCCACTCGGTCCTAATACTGATAAAAATTCTCCTTTTTTCACTTCAAAAGATATTCTTTTCAAAACATCTTCGTTACCATAATTCTTATATAAATCTTTTACCACTAACTTGATTTCATCTTTTAATATTTCCATTTCGCCAACAGCCTTTCTTTCTCTTCAATGTCGTCAATACCTGTCATATCCGCATACTTAATGTCCTTCGGATAATTCTCCACTCCATTTACCTGTTCCTTCAACACCTTTTCCGGGCTTCCGTACATTTTGTCATATATCATGTAGTCGTTTGCAATGAATTCAAACACTCGCACGATATCCTCATCATTCTGTCGTCCCTCCAACATAGATGTTGCAGTCAGTGAAAATGGCGAGCCGTATTCCGGTTCAATCAACACGAATTCATTTCCATTATTAAACTCATTCACACCCTGGAATGTAAGTCCCAAGCCAACTGCGATTTCTCCCTGTATCAAGAGTTTCACCGGACCTGAACCTGACTCCGTGAATTGCTTCACGTTTTTTGCCAATTCATCTATATATGCAAATGCTTCATCTTCTCCCATTACGTTAACAAGATTTTTAAAGAAAAAGAAACCTGTGCCGCTAGATTTTGGATCCGGCATAGCAATATAGTTCTTGTAAACCGGATTAAGTAGGTCTTCATATGTCTTTGGCATTGGAAGGCCTTCTTTCTCTAAAATCGTTTTGTTAACAATAATAGAACCAGCTTGTCTCTCCCATATCAGATATCTGCCACTTTCCACAACCATATCGTCTTCATATTCTAACTTTGAAAAACTGCTCACATCAACCATGTGTTCCTCCACCTTAGTCATATAAGCACTTTCAAGTCCCACTACAATGTCTGCATCTGAACCTGGTCCTTCAATACTGAGCTTGGCTGCTGCTTTCGCCGTAGACATATACATGACATACACATCTAAATCAGGAAATTGTTCATTTAACTGCTCTTGCAAGGCATCATTACGGAATTGCTCCATGCTCGAATAAACAATGATACAATTGTCATTTTTCGTTGTCGTAATGTAGGTCAAAAGAACCGCACACGCAACCAGAATATATAATATCTTTTTCATCGCATTTTTCCCTTCTTTTGTTCATTTTTAGATTGTAACACAGGTTTTTGAACAAGTCAACTTCAACATTACTCTACTCAAAAACGGACGCAGATTACCACCTGCGTCCGTTAGTACTAACACTATTCTATTGTTTTTCTTTACCAACTATGTCAAGTAATCTGTGCAAAGCACAAATAATCAGATAGCAACCCATACCCACAATCACAAATCTAATTGGCATCAAGGTTGCTGCATATCTGTCAAAAGCAAACGTCATTGCATAGACATATATATTGCCCGCATACAAAAAGGCTAAAAATCCTATTTCCTTTCGATACTTCTTCAAATAGAATGAAAGCAAAATAATAAATGCACATAAACACGCATCTAATTTTCGCAATTTGAATATCTCCGCCCAATCGACATTCCACAACGTATGCCAATAGAAGACATCATCCAGCATACTCGCCGGTTTTATAATCACATAAGACTCAAACAAACTACGAAAATCATTCTTCGCCCATTCTTTCAGCCTATACTTCGCTTTAATTCCATCTGTTTCTAAGTCGATGTATTTTGCCAAATAATCTTCTTCCAATTCCCCATTTTCATCATAGTATTTCTGGAATTTCTCTTCTGCAACCTTATCTACATTTGTCGCATAATCAAGTTGATCATCTGAAGGATAACCATGTCCCTGGTATGTACCCAATAACATTGGATTCCCAGACCCCCATGTCAACGGAATAAACTCATCATAATGCTTATAATTCCGAATGCTCCAAGGTATGACAAAACACAACACCATAGATGCCAAAATCACACATTGCTTTGCAAAAGTTTTTAAATCATATTTTTTCATGAACAAATAGCACATTGCAAACAATGGATATATCGCAATATTCGCCTTGAACATCAATGCCAGCATATAAAATATTGCACATGGCCAAAAATAGCTTTTGTTTTTTGCCATCATTAGAGTTGCGTAAATCATAATACAAAAACAAAGCATAAATGGTGTTTCAGTTAAAATTACATTATCCATCCACACAAAATCAACAACAAAAAATCCAAATGTTGCTACCAAGCCAAAGCCTTTTGGTAAATACATTGTAACAATCTTATACACAAAAAAGGCAGATAAGGAACCCATGAACCACCACAAAATCTTCATAGCAAACCATAGCATTCTCCCTTCACCAAACATCAGGGAAAGACCTCCTAACAAAACAGGCATCCCTGGCATGATCTGAGCACTTAAAACACCATGCATAGTAATCCTACCTGTATTTGCAAACTCAATTCCACTTTTAACATAAGACATATCATCACTTTGTATATTATATGTGATCCCTAACGTATATCCTGCATAAAATCTTTCTAGAAAAAGTGCCAACACAATTAATAAAATCCATTTGTGTTCTGCTACAAAATTCTTAAGTCTATAAATTTTTTCCCTCATCATTGTTCTCCCTCTCTTTCCCTCTATATTCATTCATGTAACGTTCAATTGAACACACTTGTATCAACGTTTTTATTTGTTCGGATTGTTTTGACACAATTTTTGTCAGATAAAAGGTGATTACAACCAGAACAAATATTGCGATTAGATAAACTAGATTCGATGTCACTTCAATTTTCATTAAATGAGCCAGCCAGTCAAGTATGTTTGGGAAGAAAGCTGTCACCAAAAGTCCAACTGAAACCAGCAGCCAAATCAATGAATATTGTAGCCAAAGTTTTCTTTTATTTACTGCATTAAATACTAATGTAACAAATACTAGTGCTAATATAATCAATTCGATCCTGAGTACAATTGACATACTTATACCTCCTCATACAACGCTGTTTTCTGAAATGCAGTACATACAATGGCAATCGTAACCTTAAACATATAATACACCGAGCGCCACATATTGATAGAGGACTGTCCGCCCTCTCGCTCAAACATATTAACTTGAACCTCTTTCATACGAATCTTTTGCTTGGCTAACATCACAATTGCCTCCGGTTCCGGATAATCCACCGGATAATTACTTGCAAAAAACTGTATACATTTTTTATTACATGCCCTATATCCAGAAGTCGGATCCTTTATTGTTATTCCTGTAAACAATTTGATTGTCTTGGAAAGCCAACTAATCCCGACTCTTCTCATCCTAGTTGATTGAAATTGACTGTTCCCATCTACAAACCGGGAGCCTACAACAAAATCACTTTCCCCCTGTATAATTGGAGCCAAGAGTGGTTTTAAGGATGATATATCATGTTGTCCATCTCCATCAAATTGTACAGCAATATCGTAATCGTTCATCTTTGCATACATATATCCCGTTTGAACAGCACCACCTATCCCTAGGTTCTGCATGAGTTGGATGCACTTTATATTTTTCGAATCACATATTTTTTGTGTGTCATCAGTGGAACCATCGTTAATTACTATATAATCAATTTCAACTCCTGCTGCTATATTTTTACATGCACAAATTTTACTAACCGTTTCAACTATATTATCCCGCTCATTATATGCCGGAACAATCATCAGTACCCTCATCTAATTTCTCCTTTTTAAACACAACAAATTTACTAGCAAAGTAGTTTAGCATAACTGAGGCAAAGGACAAAACAACCTTTGCAATAATCAAACAATTCACAGACAACAAAACATATTCTCCTAAACGGAGCATCTTGGATCCAACATACAAGCCTACTTGTTCTATAAATAACGAGAAGATTCTTGCTCCCACAAATTTACTCATCTCGAAAAAAAGCGTTTTTATATTCCATTTTTTGGTTTTAAATACAAATATCTTATTTGTTAAATAAGCAAACACTGTTGCTCCTACAAAAGCAATTATATTGACAACCAGAACATGTTCTTCCCCCATGCCTGATAAGCCTACAATAAAAATTGCATAATTTACAATTGTTGTCAATACCCCATAAAACAAATAGGAAAAGGTCTCACTTTTTATGATTTTCATCATCTTATTTCGTATTATACAAAAAAGCATTCTTACACCTCATATGACTTAAAAGCCCAAAATTTATTCATAACAAAATTCAGCGGAACACTTACCAACAAATTAATAATAGGAGCAATTATTTTAGACCAATGTAATATTTCGACCCATACGATCGATAAAATGCTATTCAAAAATAATCCAGTAAAAGCATAAGAAATGTATGTCTTAAACAAAGCATGTAATACATTTCTTTTGTTATTACCGTCTTCAAACACAAATCTATTATTCCAATAAAAAGACCACAGTACGCTCAACATAAAACTTACAAATTGTGCAGCCAAATAGTCAATTTCAGGAATTACCTTTGTGCTATTGAACAGCCACAACGCAATGATATAGATAACGTAAGAAATAAGTGTATTACTTAAACCTACAATACCGAATTTAACAAATTGAATAACACCTTGCACCTTTTCATCTGATGAACGAGTACCCAAAAGGCTACATAAAACCCGTTTTATAACCTGTTCTATAAATCCGAAAATTCTACTTATCATGTTCCTTCCATGCCTCATCAAAATTAATTCGTTCCTCTTCAATTACCAACGGACGTTTCATCACCCTTTGATTAATGCTTAAAATATACTCTCCGATAAATCCCAGGAAAAACAATTGAACTGCTCCTAAAAAAAACATTCCTATCAAGACAGGAGCCATTCCTGCTGTAAAACTATTCCACAATATTATTTTCATAATCAGATATACAAAACCGGCACAAACACTAACACAGGCCACAAGCATTCCAAAGAACGTGCATAATCTCAATCCTATCTTCGTATAAGATGTAATACTCAACATTGCAGCATCATATAACCTCATGAAATTGTTACTTGTTTTGCCTGCACGTCTTTGTGGCTGTACGTAAGGAATCTCTTTCCTCTTATAACCCAGCTCCGCAACAATTCCACGTAAAAAAGGCGTCGGGTCTTCTAAATTACGCAACACGTTCATAAAATCTTTATCATACAGTCCAAAGCCGGTAAAGTGCTCAATCTGATCTATATCCGAAAACTTTTTAATCAACTTATAATACATACTTCTAATGCGATACATGACAGGATTTTCTTTGCTGCTGGTTTTAATTCCTATGACAATTTTATATCCTTTCTCCCACTCTGAAATAAATTGTGGAATCATATCAATAGGGTCTTGAAAGTCTGCAACCATTAAAATGGTGCAATCTCCTTTTGTCTGTAACATTCCATAATACGGCGAATTGAATTGCCCAAAATTTTTTGCATTAAAAATAGCCTTAATATTTGGATTCTTAGCGCAAATATCACGCAACAATTCTCTCGTTCTATCTTTCGAATCATTATCTATGAATATTAATTCATAATCATAACCCTGTAATTGATTGCTAAATAAATTTACAATTTCCTCACTAATGGCAACTACATTATCTTCTTCATTGTAACATGGTATTAACACACTAATCTTTTTCACCATTGTTTCTCCATTCTTTTGTATTATAATTTATTCTTATAACTCCATTAGACTACTATATAATTCTCTGTCCAAAAGTGGTTCTTGGTCTTGATTCGGCTTCCCAAACTCCAGTTTGGGAAAGACATAGGTTTTTTCGTTTATCATAACTTCAATGATAGCAGGCTCATTTCCCTCAAATATTTCTGCCTTGATATCCGAAACATCTCTAATCTTTTTATAATCGATACCATACGCATGAGCAAGTTTTTCAAAATCAGGAACAGTATATCCCCCATCAGCAACCGTTTGAGTATAGTTATCTTGAAAATACATTTCCTGAAAGTGCCTTATCATACCAAGGGCATAGTTATTAAGAATCACAATTTTTATCGGCAACCTATCTCTTGCTATTGTTTGCAATTCCTGAATATTCATCTGAACCCCGCCATCTCCATTAAAACTGTAAACAGTTTGTCCACTTCCACAAGCACAACCAATGGCTGCCGGAAGAGAATATCCCATGGCTCCATGTCCGCCCGAAAATAACACCTTCTGATTCCTTTTTGTTCTTAATGATTGAGCCACCCACACTTGATTTTGTCCCACATCTGTCGTTATAACAACTTCATCCGGAATGATGTTTCCCAATCTTTCAATCAACTCATTTGGAATTCGTTTGTCAATGCCTTGCAGTTTCTTTTGGATAAAACAACATGTACTTACCCAATTCTCATAATTGAGTTCTTGTTGTTTGGCTATTTGTTGTAATGAACGTAGTGCCGCACCTGCATCTGCAACAATACCAATTTCCTCTTGTTGCACACGATATTCTAATTCTCCCGCATCAATATCTATACGAATTAACTTTGCGCCCGGTGCAAAGTTTTCTCGTCGTGCCCCCACTTGTCGAACATCTAACCTAGCTCCTATCGTAATGAGGAGATCACTTTTTGCAACAATGAAATTAGCTGTTCGTTCTCCGTATGCTCCTATAAATCCAAAATTCCACTCCGAACCAATCACATCAATAGAAAGCATGGTAGAAACAGAAGGAATCTTCAATTCTTCTACCATCTGTCTTGCCAACTCTATGACGCCTGCAGACTTTATTCCTTGACCCAACAATAAGACAGGTCTTTTGGCACTTATAAGTGCTTGCCGTAATATATCTTCCTCTTTTTCAGTCAAATACTCTTTATAAGTATCATTTATCTCTTCTGCATACCCCCGCATTTCATCCGGATTAACCTCCGCCCGAAAGACATTCATAGGTATATCTAATAGTACCGGCCCTTTTCGACCTTCCTGCGCCATATAAAATGCATAGTCAAGATAAAACTTTAAATCCTGCGCATCTGTAATTCGAATTGCATATTTAGTTACAGAGGATACCATAGATACTATATCGGTTTCTTGAAATCCTCTCTGTCTTACATTCAAATTATCTTTAGACTCAAACGTATTTACTTGCCCAGTAATGAAAAGTGCAGGAATGGAATCGAAATACGCATTACAAATTCCTGTAATAAGATTTGTTGCGCCTGGTCCACTAGTTGCATATGCAACTCCCATCTTACCGGTTGCTTGTGCATAGCCACAAGCTGCAAAAGATGCTCCTTGCTCATGATAAGTCACATGAGATTCTATTTGTTTGGAATACTTACTAAACGAATCCATCAGATGTGTAACCATGCCTCCCGGGTAACCAAAAACATCAGTAATTCCTTTTTTAATTAAATATTCCACAAGATAGTCTGAAGCTTTCATCTGTTTTACTCCTTATGTTTGAACTGTTTGTACCAGTTTATTGTTTCCTTAATTCCTTGTTCAAATGAATATACCGGTTTGAAACCTGTATCCCTGCTCAATTCAGTAATATCCGCACGCAAATACATAACCTGTTTTTCTGCATATTCTCTTTGACCAATGCCAAGAACAGCATTTTTATCTATATTGTCACGTAGAATTTCAACATATTCTATTAAAGGTCTTGTTGTTCCACTGCCAATACAATACGTTTTTCCATGCATACCATATTCACCTATTGCATACATAGCGCGCCCGGCATCCACAGAATACAAATAGTCCCATACCTGCTCTCCTTTTGTGAGAGCAGGTATATCTCCATTCTGCAAACTCCTAATTGTAGACATAACCATAGTGTTGTCCGCATCAAATGGTCCATATATACTGAATATTCTTGTCCATACGTGTTCCAGACCCTTTTGCTCACAAAGTACTCTGCTCATCTGTCCTGCACACAACTTTGCTATCCCATACCCGTTTTCCGGGAAAGTAGGGGTATTAGCTGAGCACACACCTTCTACTCTACCATATTCTGCCTGTGAACCTGCTCCTATAAATCTTTTACATCCTAGTTTTGACGCAGTTTCTACAGCTTCTAACGTATACTGGATATTCTTTAATTGACGTGACAAATCATTTCTAGTACTTCCAAATGTTCCATCCCAACCAAAATGATAAAAAACATCAAAACTTGTATCCACGATTTGTGGCAATTCCAATAATGAATCCAAATCCACTTCAACACAAGTCACTAAACTATGCACAGGTAAATTCTTCAATCTGGCAGAGCCTTTTCTGCATACAGCAACAACTTCTACATCGTGTTCTATTAACTGTTTAATTAATGCAATTCCTATAGCGCCTGTAGGTCCTGTAATAATCGCTTTTTTCATCCGTTTTCCTCTTTATTTTGACACAGCTTCTTTTATTATTTTTGCCATATAATCAATCTTTTCGTCTGTCATGCCAGGATATACGCCCACCCAGAAGGTGTCATTCATAATGCGATCCGTATTAGCCAAATCTCCTACAACACGATAACCTTCGCCCTTCGCTCTCATCTCATCAAAACATGGATGTTTCACTAGGTTACCTGCAAACAACATTCTTGTCTGTATTCCATGGTCTTCAATGTATTGAACTACTTTGTTTCTATCAATACCCTCTTTACATGTAATTAAGAAACCGAACCAACTTGGATCTGCATTATTACATGCTACAGGAAGAATGAATTTGTCCTCTACTTCCAAAAGTGCTGCTTTTAATCTTGCAAAGTTATATTTTCTTTTCTCCACAAAACTTGGAATTTTTTCTAATTGTGCACAGCCCACAGCTGCCTGCATATCAGTTGCTTTTAAGTTGTATCCAAAGTGTGAATATACATACTTATGGTCATAACCCAATGGCAATTCTCCGTACTGCCTGTCAAAACGATGCTGGCAGAGATTGTCCTGACCCGAAGCACATACGCAGTCACGTCCCCAATCGCGGAACGAGCGAATACATTTATTGAGGAGTGCATTATTTGTGTAAACTGCACCACCCTCACCCATTGTCATATGGTGTGGCGGATAAAAACTAGATGTTCCAATATCTCCAATGGTTCCTGTAAATTTCTCCTCTCCGTCAATCGTATATTTTGAACCCAGTGCGTCACAATTATCTTCAATTAACCACAAATTATATTTATCACAAAATTCCTTTACTGCTTTTAAATCAAAAGGATTACCCAACGTATGTGCAATCATTACTGCCTTTGTCTTCTTACTGTATGCCTCCTCTAACATTGTCACATCAATATTGTATTGCGGTATTGTAACATCCACAAACACTGGAACTGCTCCGTATTGAATGGCAGGTGTTACCGTTGTTGGAAAACCAGCTGCAACTGTAATAATTTCATCCCCACGCTTTACTCTTCTTTCCCCCAAAAGTGGTGATGTAAGGGCCATAAATGCGTTCAAGTTTGCTGATGAACCCGAGTTGACCAATGAGCAATATTTTACGCCCAGATATTTTGCCAGTTGTTTTTCAAATTGATCTGTATAACGTCCTGATGTAAGCCAAAATTCAAGAGAACTGTCTACGAGGTTCACCATCTCTGCACTGTCATACACACGCGCTGCGTAGGAAATTCTGTCACCTTCTTCGAATTCTTTTGTTTTGTTATGATAAGTATCACAATATTCCTTTACTAATCCTAAAATTTCTTCTCTTGCCTGTAGTTCTGTTTTGTTTTGAAACATAATCTTCTCCTTCATATTATTCGAAAAATTCTTTGATCTGTTTATCCATGCATGCAGAAATATTTCCGTTGGCATAATATATCTTAGACCATTCAATTGTCTTCTCAATTGCCTCGACAACTCCCCATCTAGGTCTCCATCCGAAAACACTCTTGATTTTTGAACAGTCTAATTTAAGGAAATTCGCTTCATGCGGACCTCCGTCATACTGGTTTACCCATTTAAGTCCTTCACCCCATTTTTCACAGAATAAATCCACCAGTTGTCCAGTGGTTACACAGTCACAATCATCTGGTCCCACGTTATAGAAACCTGCATACTTTGCATCTTCATACTGTTTCTCTGCAATCATGAGATACATCGCCAATGGTTCTAAAACATGCTGATATGGTCTAGTCGAAAATGGATTTCTTACAACTATATCTTTTTTTGCACCAGCCGCTCTAACACAGTCCGGAATAATTCTGTCATTTGCAAAATCTCCTCCGCCAATTACATTTCCGGCTCTTGCAGTAGACACATTCACTTCCATATTATTAAAAAACGAATTGATGTAACTGTGAGTCACAAGTTCAGAACATGACTTGCTATTTGAATACGGATCAAATCCATCCAACGGCTCATTCTCACGGTATCCCCATGCCCATTCATTGTTCTGATAAACCTTGTCTGTTGTAACATTTAAAAATGATTTTACACAAGTATTCAACCGAACACATTCACATATATTTACTGTTCCCATCACATTGGTATCGTATGTGTATACTGGATCTTTGTAAGACTCTCTTACAATTGGTTGTGCTGCCAGATGAAGCACAATCTCCGGTTGCACTTTCTTAAATACTTCTTCCATATGTTCCAAATCTCGCACATCTCCAATGATAGAGTTTATCTTGTCTTCCACCTCGCATAACGCAAAGAGATTCGGATCCGTTGGCGCCTCTAATGAATAACCCGTGACCTCAGCCCCTGCATTCACCAGAATTCGACAAAGCCAAGAACCTTTAAAACCCGTATGACCGGTTACTAATATTTTTTTACCTTTGTACCACTGTAACATCTTATTCATTTTTATTCCCTTCTTCTTTATGTTTGCAAATCAGATACCCGTTGTATTCTTCCAGTTCATACTTACTTTCTAAAATAGCATTGAATCCCACTTCATCATTTGCAATAAAGTAATTTTTCATTTTTTCGTCAATTATAACATCCTTTTTGGTACTTTCTAAATATTCCTGAATATCTTTCACATGTTGCCATGTGAAAATATCAACTTCGGCTTGAATATTAGGCATATATCTGATTTCTAAGTTCTCATACACCTCCGCAGCATATTCTGTTAACATATCAACATTTTGAGGTTGGAGCCCAGACGTTTTCAATGCATCTATATCTGCCTGCACAACTGAGAACCCGATATATTCTTTATGCTTTTGAGCCTTTAAATAATTAGGCGATAGCACATAATAAAACCACCCTATTGAAAAAGTTATTAACAATGCCGCTAAAATACTGTAACAACTATGATATACTGACTTGGTTATTAAACCATATCGTGCCATCCCATTCCTACTCAATGATAAATCATCCAACAACAACGCTATGAGCAGAATTGCCGGCCACACGATTGCAACAAATACATAATTATGACTTCGTCCTTGGTAATATAAAAAAGCTCCAACTCCTACAACTGCCATCATAAAATACATTGCAATTTTTATTACATCATACCTTTTTTCTTTATCAATAATATCTTTTATATATGATACCGAAATCACAATTCCCAAACCATATATACTGATTACTATTAACCATGGATGCAATAAACTCATCTTTAACATATAAAATCCTGACGAATAAAATATACTTTGCCCAAAGAAAAGTTCTTTGAATTCCACCCTTTCTCCACTCAATACATAAGTAAGAATAAGCAAAAGAATAAAACTGATAGTAACTGTTATAATACACTTTAAAACTGTTTTTCCTATATAAATCCAAGTATTCTTTGTAAATAACCTATTACTTAACAAATGTAAAAAACATAAATAGATCGTCCACCCCAGCCATACGACTAATCCTGTATCCAGATTCCAAAGAAGCGCAATTCCTGAACATATCCACCCTAGTATTTCAATTCGTTTCGAATAGCGCCCATGCTTTTGCTTATATCTTATATACATACAACATATTGCAAGAATTACACATAATGTAATCATACGATGCGGATAATATTGCAAATAATACTCACCTGTCAATTCTGCATTATACATACATAGCAAACACTCTATAGACATTAATCCAGAAAAGGCCCATATTTTGTTTTTACATGTTACCCACAAGACATAGAACATTGCAAGAAAAATAACTGCCATCAAAATTGCAATAATAACACCAAATTTTTTGATAGTAACGCCTCCAAACAAAGCCATAATACCAACAAAAAAATATGGATAATAACCATATAAACTTGCAAAATCAACAAGTGGATATTGACCACACCACACTTTCCAAATAGGATAAAAATAAGCATTAGTATGATGTTCAACATTAGGGGAACCATAGAAATAAGTTTCTCTCATATAGAACGAGCTAACTATAATTATGGACAAAAGTCCTCCAAGTAATAATACCATGTTTATAAAAGTTGTTTTACCTTTAAATGAGATCCGCATGTTAGCAACACTTAGTATTAACATCCCCACAAAAGACACAAGACCAACCTTTAACAATATACTTGGAACATTTTCCAAAAACAACTTTTCTTTGACTAAAAGTAGCCCTGACATAATAATGAATCCCCATATTAAGAAATCTCTAATCAGATTAATATTTCCTCTTAATTTGATTTTCTCTGTTTTTAAGAAAAGGCTTGTCACAAAGTAGGTTAGAACAAATGTAACAGTCCCCAACACATATTGTAATTTTTCTGAGGTTTCAGGCACAAAATTTTCTAATGGGTGAACAAATGTATTAAGTATCCATTCATTGTTACGTTGCTCTGGCAAAAATGATAATATAAAGCAGATTATAAATGTACATAGCACTGCCATTCTTGCAGCACATACAATCTTTTTATCTCCCAAATTTTCGTTATACTGCATCTCTATTTTTCCCATGTAATCCAAGGTGCCATTCTTTCTGCTATCAATTCTTCCAACATATCCATTTCCCTCTTGGTATCCATGCACTGCCAAAACCCTTTATGCATATAAGACATAAGTTCTCCTTTTGCAGCAAGTTTCTCAAGTGGCTCTCTCTCAAAAACAGTTTTATCACCTTCCAGATAGGTGAATATTTCAGGATTTAATACCATATAACCCGCATTAATCGGAGCACCATCCATGTGTTGTTTCTCTCTGAAAGATTTCACTGCATTGTTACCACCAATATCCAACACACCCTTTTGCTGTTCTAACATTACTGCTGTCAACGTAGCAATTTTTCCGTGACTGTAATGAAATTTCACTAATTCTTTTATATTGACATCACACACTCCGTCTCCATAAGTCATCATAAACGGTTCATTTCCTATATACTTTTGGATGCGCTTAATACGTCCGCCAGTCATAGTGTTGAGTCCGGTATCAACGACTGTTACTTTCCATGGTTCACAACAGTTATTGTGAATTGTCATCTCATTTTCGCCTTTTGTGAAATCAAATGTAATGTCACTATTATGTAAGAAATAATCTGCAAACCACTCCTTAATCACATGTTGTTTGTAACCTGCACATATAATAAACTCATTAAATCCATAGTGCGAATACTCTTTCATGATATGCCATAAAATAGGTTTCCCACCAATCTCAATCATTGGCTTTGGTTTGAGTTGTGATTCTTCCGAAATACGCGTTCCGAATCCACCTGCTAATAAAACAACCTTCATACCTTTACCTCCTAAAAGTCACCTATACTAATAATTAAATATTCCTCTTGTTCCAAGATTTCAAATGCCTTCATTTTCTTTTGTTGTGCCACACCCGTAGCCTCATAATATTTTTCAGTTGCGTTCTCCTGCACCAATTGAATGTCATATCCGCAATAAGCAAAATATTCTTTCATCATGTTTTGATTACCGAACGCCTGAATTGACCAATTTAACGCCGAATTAACATTGGTTTCGATATATTTTCCCTTCCCTGTTAATTTAAAATATATTTTTCCATTAATCGTATCTTTCGCTGCGCTCACATGTGAATATAACCAATCTCCCATATCATAGTTACCAACAAAAATGATGGGTTTATGCTCAAATTCAGATTTTAAACGAAAGCCTATCTGACGCACTACTGCAAGTTCATTTTCTGAACGTTGATTATTCAATGCCAATATTTGATGTAAATATATACTTTGATGTAAACACAAGAGAAGACATCCACATGTTGCAATCTTACTCCATTTTTGGGGACTGTGTAAGATTAAAAATCCTACAAATGCCACAAACAGTGACAAGGTGTTTGCATTGCGATAAGGCATGACAACTCCTTGCACCAGAACCTGCAGGAACAATGAACCCAAAATACAAATTCCCAGCACACAAGCAAGCAATTGCTTTCTTTTCAAACCAATCCATGTAAAAATTGCCACAAAGGCAACCGCCAATATCACAAATACCGCTATTGGAAGATAAACCAATCCGCTCACAATATAAGTATAAATACAATCCTTTACTAAACCTTTAACATGCGAAAATGTAAACTCCCATTCCAGCATAGATGCCCCATTTGCAGCATAAGTTAATCCATAAATTTTCAATAGAGAAATCCCGATAACGATTCTTAAACCCAAAGCAATAAACAGAGGAATAGAAAAACCGAACCCCTCATATATCCATTGGCACTTTTTCTTCATATTGTTCCGAACAAAACAGTATTTATAAAATAGAATCATTAATACCAAAGTAATATAAACAAATATGCCGGTCTCATAACTAGATGCCACAACCGAAAGTGCAACACCTGAAATCAGCCGTACATACCACCTTCGCTCACTTGTTATTTGATACAAAACTGTTCCCGCCACGATGCAGAGATTACCTGCGACAATCATGTTGGCACCGCTATATTCCCATATTTCATTAATGAGAGGATAGGTAATTAATAAAGCCGATAAAATGGTATATCGCATAATACATTTACTTTTTCCCCCCAACAAATAGAAAATACACGAAATGAGTGCAGATGCTATTATCAAAAACAAAACTCCAAGGAACTTTTCAATGAATGGAGTGACTTGCGTCACTCCCAACACATTATGCCACAGTACCATTCCCCAGCGTGTTCCTGCCAACATTTTTTGACCGTTGCCTATGTATAAATCTTTTGCCAAGTCATCAATACTGATTGTTCGATTTAGCATAGAAAATCCATATGCAATAATTGAAAATAATAATATGATTCCCCAGTAACTAAATCTTGTAACCACATTCTTGTAAAAGTCTTTGAACAATATAATCAAACCAACACGTCCTCTCAAAATCACTTTTTTTCGGAGTTAAACTAGAATTTCACAACAATCACTCCATCTATAATACGTATAGAACCATCATCCGGATACGATGGCATGTCCTCTACAATTTGGTTATCATTATATGCGGATGCATTGGCGTATGTCGGATAATATCCACACCACTTTGACATGAAAGCCTTCCAATTATAACTATTTACAATCACTGAACTATATGGGTTTGTTATTGGATAATCATAATAGGTGGTTACATAATCAATTGAGTTGGTCTTCTCAAATTCATTTACAAAAGCAATTGGATACTCATCCCTATAACCCTCTATACACTCAATTCGAGTAATTAGCGTCGTAAAATAACGGATAGCCGCCTCTTGTCGAAACTCAGCTAACATATAACAACTATTATCATAGCGTACATATAAAGCACTAAACATAAATACAATTGTAATAATTACATAGTGCCATTTTATATCTTCCCTTTGTGTAATTAATATATATAAATAGACAAACAGTAAAATATAATGATACATATGCAAACTATGCACGTTATCTGCTGAATACAAAATAAAATTAAAATTCAGTGCGCATGGAAGCAAGAGAACTGTAAATACAAACTGAACCATTCCCCTAATATCACGTTTAAATATCTTTAATATAATTACACGCATCACAAGCACCAAAAGGACTATAAGCAGGAGCAAATACCAGCCTTTCCAATGGAATGGAAACATATTATATGCTTTGTCTAAATCTGGGAAAAGAAACTCCTTATAAGCTAGCAAAAATCTATCCAAGTATTCCGATATACTTACTATTCCGAACGAATCTGTACCAGCATAGCTTGTCAGTTCCGTATTGGTAATTCTTAACAATATTTTTAATATCACAAGATAACTTCCTAATCCAACTATTGCTGAACTCAATAGATAAAACGCTTTTAAAAAAAACGTTTTCCATTTTAATTGATTACGGATTACATCATATGTGAAGTAAACCAAAATAAGAGTAAGATAAATCGTCAGATTACACTGATACACGCCTATCGAACATGCCAGAAGTAATGCGGATAGCACAAACGTCTTCCAGTCCCTTTTGTCTTTTATCCCTCTATTGATTATATAAGCTCCACAAATACATAAAAGTATACCTATAAAGTTGTATCCCGCAGAAACCATATATCCAAAAAGTCCCGTGACAGCCGGTAACGACACAAAGATAAATATTAATCCAAGTTTAAAAGTTTTATTCTTAATCTCAAATAATCGAAAAAGTATACATGCAATTATTGCAATACATATTGCCGCAACACAACCATGAACTACGGGAAGGTTTTCTGCGCCAGAGAAACGCATCATAAAAGTTTCCATCAATGCATATAGCCAACGACCATGTTGCAAACTACCACCCCACCCATAAAATGCACTGCCTACATCATCATGCCATGAAAGTTTATTAAAAATCATTTCGCCATGTATCATAAACATAGCCATAAAACTAATGACAACTACTTTCTTATCAAGAATGGTCTTTTCAAATTTCATTTACAGACTCTCCTTCTCATATTTATCGTCACAGAATAACGCAATCCATTGTCTCATAACTTGAGTCTCTGTATATGTTTTTGCCCTGTTAATCGCATTCTGACTCATGGCAATCCTTTTACTGGAATCATCAATCAAGTAATTGATGTAATTTGCAAACTTCTCTATGTTTTGATCTTCTACTAAAAAGCCATCCACATCATGTCTGATTATGGTTCTTGGACCAACTCTCACATCAAATGCTATTACAGGGAGTCCGCTGGACATGGCTTCTATTAAAACAAATCCAAAAGCTTCAGAATACGACGTCAACGCATAGACAGACGCACTGCGCATTTCACGCAATACATCGCTATGGCTCAACATACCTGTTATCTCAATTTTACCCAAAAGTCCTTTTTCTCTAATTTTATTTTCTAGATTTTCCCTTTGCTCTCCTCCGCCAATAATTTTCAACTTCCAGTCCGAATGTGTTCTCGACACAATCTCCCATATATCAATTAGTCTGTCAAAACCTTTTACAGGATGCAAACGTCCAGCTGCAACAACTGTTTTCTTTTTTTCATCGAATTGTACTACGTCACAAGTCAAATTAAGAAAATTAGGTATGGTGATACACTCCGTATAGGAGTTATATCCCTTCATCATTTCCTCAACTTCTTGTTGTATCTCTTCCGTTAACAGAACAAACTTATCAATATTACCATATTTTTTTTGAAAAGATTTTATATATTCTTTTTTAAATTCATGGTCATGATGTAATTGCGCAATCTTATAGACCTTCTTTCCCCCGTATTTCGATAGCATGACTGAATGCTCATTTCTTGTAGAAATGACAATCCCATCCTGTATTTTTTTTAAGGCTTCTATCATTTTCTTGCGTTTTAAATACAAAACCTTAACTGAATAAAAACCTTCTTTTATCATATTAATAATATTTTGTTCTTGTTTTGCTTTTAAAAATTCCTCTTTATTTGGTGCTACGCTGGTCAAATATCGAACTTCCACACTAGGCTCCAAAGGATAAGCTACCTCTCCCAAATTGTAGATACTCAAAATTGTCACTTGATATCCTCGTTTTGCCAACGCATTGCTTAACAGAGAAATCGCCATTTCTACCCCACCGTGTCGCATGTGAAGCGCAGTAATATATATTCTCTTTTTCATACCGTTCCTCTCGTAACCCTATTACGTTAAAACACATCATGGCCTGTGTGCTCTATTTCATATGGAAAATCATATAGGTATTCTTTCAATTTAGCCTCTATAACGGCACATTCTTCCTTACATTTATCATTTTTCAAGAACAGTTGTGTATTATAAATCGACCGTTCTGGATTAAAGTTCTCTTTTCTTCTAACATGTCTACATTTATCCCAATCTAATCGTTTGAAAATATCATCTACTGTCTCATCATATCTATATATTAAATCCTCAAATTTCACTCTGTATACCTGCGAACTATCGATTTCTTTCTCCATTTTTCGCATGCTTTTATAATATTCACAGAATTTTTTTACATCTGTCGGATAAGGCACAACCCCATCTTGTTTTGACCAATAATACTTGTTGCTAACAAATACATCACGAGGATCTCTTTCCACCACAACAACAAACACATCTTCCTTGAAATATTTTTCTATTCGGAACAAGTTGAATGGAAGTAGCAACTGATCTAAAACCATACTATCTTTATCATATCCCATCATATTCAGAACATCATAAATATAGTTTTGCGTGATGGAATAAAATCGTTCCGGTGTAATAAAGGATACCCACATTGGTTCATGCGCCAAAACTTTTTCCCCTTGTATCTTTCCTCTGCTTATCATTCTGAGCACTCTGTTCCAAATAAGTTTCGGAACCATTCTTGGCGTAACATTTTCCTGATAATACCAATAATAATCATTCTTATATTCAATTAATTGTTCCAAATACTTTTGGGTTGTATTCCAAAATTCAACTCCTACGTTTTTATTATAGTGCCCAACCCACCAATATTTTTTATCATACAACTGTTTCATTGTCTTTGAAAACGAATGCAATGCCTCATCACTGCGCACAGCATTATTTCCTATCAACAGCTTGTCTTCCAAGTCAAAAACTCCATTCGGGCAATGTAAAAAAACATACTCAAATGTACCTCTGCTTACATCAACGCCTTCAATTTCACTCATCAAATCTGTAATAGCTGACGAACCAGAGCCCATATATCCAGTTGGCACAATTACCTTCTTCTCATTTTTCATTTTCTCTTCTGTTCCTACCTTATTAGCTTTTTCATTTTGATACACAATGCTGATAGCCAGTATAGCCTATTCTTGTTAAAGAGCAAAATCACTCTTCTGTCTTTGTCCATAGATTTAATATAGGAGTTCTGATATAGATTCGGAATCGTTTCAAGATATTCTTGCAGTTTGCTGAGGGTTTCCTTCTTCTTATATCCTGTACCAAGTGCAACTCTTGTAATACCTGCCACAGCAACATGTTCGATTATTAAATACTCCAACACTTCCTTGAACTGTGCATAAACTCCTTGCTTTTGAAAATATGTTAATAAATCATCAAATGCTGCAATTATCTCTATGTTTCTTTCTACTTTAGAATTATTCATAATGGATCCACTTCTTTGCACATAATAAAAAAGTGCATTGTCAATATATGTTATTTTCTTTGCTCTCAAGAAAAGTTTCGGTGTCATACGCATATCTTCGTACCATTCCCGACTAACAAACGCCAACTCATGAAACAGTTCTTTTTTATACAATTTTCCCCATGCCGAAACTCGGTTAAACAATATGGATGGTTCCTCATATATATTTGTGACCTCTTTTTGATATTTGTTTTTATAATATGAGATAATCGTTCCATCTTCGGTGACATCACAACAATTGCAAACAACAATATCACTTTTATTTTTCTTTGCTTGATTAAGCATTGTTTCTATGCAACCCGAATCTATATAATCATCACTATCTAAAAAGCACACATATTCCCCACTCGCCTTTTCCAATCCATAATTTCTAGCACCACCAAGTCCTCTATTCTCAATAGTATAACATTGGAAATTTTCATTTCTATCAATATATTTTTTGACAATTTCATACGAATTGTCCGTACTACCATCGTTAATAATAATAACTTCAATATCCTTACATGTCTGCTTCTCAACAGATTGCAAGCATTTATCCAAATAGTCTTCTACGTTATAAACAGGAATAATTAAGCTGACTTCCATATTCTCACCTTCCATCCGTTATGAACATATATCTTTGCCCAATACTTTTTTGATATAATTTAAAACTTTATTAAATATGATAAGCAAAATCTCATTGCGTGTCAAAAACATTATACCTACATAAACAATTCCTCCTCCTGCTATTTCTAAAAATAATTTCGGAAGAATTCCCAACTCTACTCTGCTGACTAATCGCACAAGCAAAAACATGGCAATTGAAGCAAGTGCCACAAAAGCATTATCTTTCAGAATGAGTCGTATCTTAAGCATCTTTCTCAGATTCCAGTAGGATATGGAAAAAACACCCACTTCGGCTGCAATCGAAGATACACATGCTCCTTTGATTCCAATAACAGGTATCAACACAACATTAACCAATACATTTGTAATTGCACCAAATGTTGTAGCCGTAGCATACACTTTCTCACGTCCCATTGGCATTAGCAATTGAACACCTAATATACTATTTAGTGACATCGTTAACACAAGCACACTCAGAAGTTTTAATACAGGCACGACGCCTAAATATTCTTGTCCCAAGAAGAGGGGGATAAAATCATCTGCGATTCCAATTATTCCAAACATTGCAGGCAAAGCTAGAAACATATTAAAATTTACAGATTTATGTGCATACCGAATAATTCCTTCTTCATCCTTGCTAATTGTCATGTTCGCCACTCGTGCCATCATAACGTAGCCAACCGATTGCAGAATGGCTGTCACCATACGAATTAATCTTTGCGCCTGGTCATATATACTCACATTGTCAGTATGGGTCATCCACCCAAGCATACTTCTGTCAAGAAGTGCATAGACATAATTCATTGCCTGTGGTATGAACAACATAAAACAATCTTTAACATGTGAAAACGGCTTGAATTTCGCTTTCCAATTAATTCGAATGTACTGTGGTAGATAATAAATCATTAAAAAATTACCAACCAGCGCACTTACAACAACCAAAAAAACATATTTATTCAAATCTTCCGGTTGTCGGATAAATAAGAATAGCGAAACCACATAAATAAGTTTCACAATTAAGTTTCGAATTGTAACTCGTTTAAAATCTTCTACACCTTGATAGAACCATGAAATATCAATACCATTAGCAACAATATTAATAATATGGATATAGTAAATTGTAGAATACTCTGAATTTATACATACGGCAGGTATGTAAACGGCTAGGCTCATAGCCATTAAGATTAACTTCAATAGGATAATTTCTAATGTTGTATGTGCCAATTCTTTGTCATCATTCCGAACATAGGCAACTTTACGAATTCCATATAACGAAGTCCCTAATGAGCCAAAAATAATAAAGTAGGTTACAATGCTTTCTGTAAAAGAATGTATTCCATTTGCATGAAGTCCCAAAACCCTGGCCGTATAAGGTGTTGTTACAATTGGTAAGACTGTTACAATCACTTGATATAGCATATTATAAAACACATTTTCCGCCAACGTTCTCGTTTTCATTCTTTCTCCTTTCAGGTTAAATGGTGTCCAACAAATGTTCTATGGTTTCTATCTGTTTTCTCAACGAATAATTTTCAATATATATCTGGCATATTTCTCCCATTTTGCGATTAACTTCATCATCTAAAACAATCTTTTCAATGGCTTTTTCACATTGCTTCACGTCGTCTACGATAATCCCGCATTGCCCAAAATTGCTTAATTCTTTCACGCCACCAACTCTGCTACTGACGAACGGCTTTCCCAACGCCATACCTTCTGTGAACACCGTGGGAAATCCTTCTGACTTAGACATCATACATACCGCTTTACATTGTTTAATAATTGGGTATGGATTTTTCTGATATCCCAAAAGAAAAACGTGATTTTTCAATCCCCATTGTTCTATCTGATGTTCTATCTCATCTGCTTGCTCGCCCTTTCCCAAGTAATACAAATGAACATCTTTTCCATTATGCACTAAATTTTTCACTGCTTCCAGCAATTTTAATGGTTGTTTCGCTTCTTCCAAACGTCCCAAGAACACAATTGAGTTTTCGTTTAGGATAATATCTGTATCCTCCTCGGATTTTCTCTTAATTCTGTCAACATTAACACCATTATAAACTAATTGCAATTTATCAGCATGTTGCGGAAAAATATCCAAAACGGACTGTTTTGTATTATCTGAAATAACTATAATCTTATCTGCTCTTCTATAACTTCTATTTTGAAGTTGTCTTTCCAACCACTTGTCACGCAAATCATAATTATCTCCATGATTCCATTGGATAACCTTTTTCCCCATCACCAAGAAAGATGGTATTTGATAATTAAATGAGATTTCAATGTCATATTTTTCTCGCAAATATTTTTTTCTCAATATAGAGGGGAAAAAGTGTACCAAAAAGTATTTCACGATTCTTTCAAGACGCCCCGAATGCTCCATATCAACGATAGCAGGCAACAATTTAACATTGTCGTTTACCTGCTCGTCCATGACATGATAATCTGCATATGGCAATATTGTAATATCATATTTTGCAGGATCCAAATGATTCACAACATCACTCAAGATTCGTTCTGCTCCGCCTCCAAGTGAATACGTGTAAATTGTAAACAATATTTTTTTCATTTCTTACTTACCACTCTTTCTGCATGTGATAAAAGGCTGCTATAAGAAAAGCAAAAATCACAATTGAAAAAATTCCAAAGAATAAATGCCCCGCCATTATACTTAATGCGGTAATCCCACCCAGGGACACTGCAAAAAAAGCATTTTCATATCGCATGTTTGTCTGCCTGTTCTTTAAAATATATATAACTGTATATAGAGCACACAAAAAATAGGGTCCTATAAGCAACGCGGTACCTAAACTTCCAAACCAAATACTTTGTCCGACAAAATCTTGTTCCGAGTATGGGAAGTTGGAGGTATATCCTATGCCAAGAAGTCGGTCGAATTGATTGTCATTTTTTTTAAGCACCTCTGTGTAAATCATTTTCTTAAAAAAGCGATAATCAATATGGTCGTTATTTGCACTCACTGCTATTTTATACCAGAACATATAGTTATCTTCAACATCAAATAATTCCACAAATTCCTTGTCAATGCCGTATGCAGACGAGTATTTTTTGATAGTTTTTGCAAATTTTATTATTTCTGCTCTCGCTACTTCCCCTCCTGCCTCTAAATCAGCTTCAAATTCTTTCATTTCTTTTCTTAGTTGTAAGTCCTCTACATCCACTATGGAAGACTCACCTCTTTGTGTCTGCATGGAGATTATCGGTGAATTTAATAATAAAACAGTAAGTCCCAAAGTAATAGAACAAAGCACAACAAAATCTCTGACACGAATAGGAATTTGTTTTAAAATAAAACCAAAAACAACTACTATCCCTAATGCTGATAACAAAATCAGAACGCAACCAAAAGCAGCCACTTTCGTGCCGACCATAATCATTGCGATTCCTTGCAGAAGCACAAGAAAATAGTTTTGTCTTTTCTTATATTTCATAGCATACATAACTGTAAACGGATAAAGCATAAATAAAATGATACCAATCTGGTTTCCCATGTAAAACCACCCTTTACTTGTCATATATGCAATGTTCTCCGCATCCGGATTTGTAAACCATTCTATAATGTTTCTTGTAATAAAAGCATTTCCTTCTATTGAGCCTGCATAAGAAACAAAAGAAACTTTCAATAAATTGGTAACTACAATAACTATAGAAATAAACCATGAGAGATACTTGGTCACTATTTCGAGTGATTTCGTATGAATTTTCACACATAACATCATATAAAACACAACCAACGGAATCAAATATACTCTAATTATAAAATATAGTTCTTTGAATACACTAATTTCTGCACCATTGAGAATGTCTTCATTAAATTGCAATATATTCCACGCATGCAATGCAAAATACAAAACAAAAGCAACTCCATAAACAACCAAGGGAACATAATATTTTGGTGTCCTAAAATTCTTTATAACAAACAACACACACAAATATCCAAATGCCAAAATATTAATCCATTCGGCCAATGATATTCCTGCAAATTCAATCTTGTTTTCTACAAAGACACGGTATATATCTATCAATGGTTGTAATCCCACAAACGCTAACAATTGTTTTACATAAAATTTGTCCTGTATTAATTTGTCCATTTATTTTCCCCTTCATTAGCATTATCTTATTTAAAATATACCTCTCCCCAGAGTACATTTTATAATTTTTTATCTTTAAATTCAGCTATAATCGCATCCACAATTCTCTTACTTGCCAATCCATCACCATATGGGTTAGATGCCTTGCTCATACGTGCATACTCTTCTTCATCCGATAACAATTCATCAATTAAGCCATAAATTACTTCTTCATTTGTCCCCGCCAGTTTCAATGTGCCGGCGGCAATTCCCTCCGGACGTTCTGTTGTATCGCGAAGAACAATAACAGGTTTTCCAAGTGACGGTGCCTCTTCTTGAATTCCACCACTATCTGTCAAAATCAAATACGATTTATTGAGTAGATTATGGAAATCTAATACTTCCAATGGTTTAATTAATTTCACGCGGTCACAATCTCCAAAGATTTCTTCCGCAGTCTGAACCACAATCGGATTAAGGTGTACCGGGTACACAACCTTAATATCATTATATTTTTCAATGATTCGTTTGATTGCGCGGAACATATTACACATTGGCTCCCCGAGATTTTCTCGCCTGTGTGCCGTCAGCATAATCATTCTGGAGTCGCCAACCCAATCAATGATTTCATGTTCGTAATCATCTCTTACTGTTGTTTGCAGTGCATCAATTGCGGTATTACCCGTTACAATAATTGTTTCCGGTCTCTTTCCTTCTTTCAAGAGATTTTCCTTACTCTGTTCTGTCGGAGCAAAATTCATATCAGAAATCACGCCTACAAACTGACGATTCGCTTCTTCCGGAAATGGCGAATATTTATTGTATGTTCGTAAGCCCGCTTCCACATGTCCAATTGCCACTTGATTGTAAAATGCAGCCAATGCTCCGGCAAACGTAGTTGTTGTATCGCCATGTACTAATACAATATCCGGCCTTACCTCTTTAATAACTCCTTCTAGTCCTTGTAATACTCTGGTAGTAATATCAGACAGTGTCTGTCCCTGTTTCATAATATCCAAATCATAATCCGGCACAATGTTAAATGCATGAAGCACTTGGTCCAACATCTGCCTGTGTTGCGCTGTTACGCAAACAATTGTCTCTATTTCTTCTCTGCTCTTTAATTCTTTTACCAAAGGTGCCATTTTAATTGTTTCCGGACGTGTCCCGAAAACAGTCATTACTTTAATCTTCATTTGTCTGCCTCTTCATTTTCTGAATCTTTGAAATAAACTTTACATTACTTACATAGAATCTTTTGATTCTCTTTGGTTCTTTTGCAATTCTGTATAACCATTCTAGATTTAATTTAATAAAAATCTTCGGAGCTCTTTTTTTTGTCCCGCTGAGTACGTCAAAGGAACCACCTACTCCAACAAAAATCCCTTTTTCAAACTTATCATAGTGCTTGTATATTAACTGCTCTTGTGCCGGAATACCTAGTGCAACCAATACAACGTCCGGCTTACATTCTGCTATCTGTTCAAAAACTGCATCTTTATCCTTCACATATCCATCTGTATGACCCAAGAGCTGAACATTCGGATATTCTTGTCCAATGCGTTCTACCAGTTTCTCTAAAACCTCCTGTTTTGCACCTAACAGATATAAGCTTTTATTCTTCTTGTCCAACATTTCAAACAACTTCTGAACAATCTCTACTCCTGTAACTCTTTCTTTTACAGGAATATTTAACATTTGTGCCGCCTTAACAACTCCTATACCATCCGGAACAATGATTGTCTTGTCTGATTTTAAAATCTCATCAAACGCCGGCGTATCCACACCTATCATCAATGTCTCAGGATTGGCGGTAATCACAAATGTTTTTTCTTCCTTGTCCATTTTACCTTCGAGAAGGTTTACAAATTGCTCAAAACCATCACAATATATTTTTTGAAAATATTTTTGCATAAATCTATCTTGTACCCTTCCTCTTTACTTCTCTCTCGTCTGGATTTCATTGATTTGTTTCTCGTCAAACCCTTCCGTACTTTCTTTCATAAAAATAATCTTGATTGTCATCAAAATCAGTTTTATATCCAACAAGATGGAGTAATTCTGTATATACATTAAATCCAACTTCAACTTATCATAAGCTGTTGTATTATATTTCCCAAAAATTTGAGCATATCCGGTAAGTCCGCCCTTCACTTTCAGTCGATATGCAAACTCCGGAATATTTTTTGTGTACTTTTCTACATGCTCAATTCTCTCCGGACGCGGTCCCACAAGACTCATGTTACCCGATAAAATATCAAATATCTGTGGCAATTCGTCTAATCTGGTTGCGCGAATGATATTCCCAATCGGCGTAATACGCGGATCCTTTTCAGATGCCGGCACGGAAATCCCTTCCTTCTCTGCATCAACAATCATACTTCTGAACTTATGGATTTCAAACACTTTCCCATCTAGTGTACATCTTTTTTGCTTAAAAAATACCGGGCCTCTGTCATAAGCTTTGATTGCAATCGCAATAATCAACATAATCGGTGATGTCACTACAATAACAAGCAAAGAAACGATAATATCCATTAACCGTTTTAAGAATCGATCTTCGAAACTCATTCCACTGTTTCTAAGTAACAACAGTGGCGTATCGAATAAATGGATATTCTCAGAACTACGAAGCAAAACATCTGAGATTTTAGGTGTAACATATAGGCGCACATCTTTTTCATAACAATACTTCACAATCTTGTTGCGAAGTTCTGAATGAATATCATATATCATAATCGCCTGACTATTATCAATAATACGAACTATTTCGCTCCATTCTTTATCAACACTTACAACTTCCTTAATACGGTATCTGTCCTGTCTCATTTTAACTTTGCGAAGCATTTCTGATGGATCATATGACTGATATAAAACCGTAATCTTGTGTGGCGGAAAGAGTTTTTTGAACAGTTTGTCCATACAGAAAGAATACACAGTAATAATTATACCCTGCATACATGTCATCTCAATAATCGGAAAAACATCAACAAACTTTGCAGATAATAAAACTGTTTCCAAATAAATCAAAACATTCGCACAAAGCAATGATAAAATTTGCGAAAATATAATATTTGTATTTTTTAGATATCCATAGCTCATACCACCATAGATATAAATAAATAACACAAAAAAGAAGATATAAAATGCTCCCATCAGCCAGTATCCTTTGTAGTAGAACGGAAACACAATCCCTATATTGTAATTATTCTTCCAGAAATATATAAAAACAGATGTTGTCAACACAACAATAAGCATCGTCGCGACAAATCGCATCATCTTCTTGAATTGCTGAAATTTCTTTTTATCCATAAGTAAGCACCTTTTCACTTTTACAATTTATTACAAGGTTATATTATAACAAATTATTATTCTTTTTACAACGTGGAAACATCATAATCGACAAAAAATCGCATGACGATTGCCATGCGACTTTTCACAAACACAAATTTTACTCCCAACTTGTTTTTCCCGCATAAGTATATGCAATATAACTTTTTCCTCTATTTATAACAAGTTCATTTCCATTCTCATCATAAAATTTCAAATATGATGTTTCTTTTCCGCCTGCCTTGGACCATCGTATCTCCTGAACCACACCATTTGACACATAATATCCTTTCGCACTGCTTGAGCCTGCCCAATCTATCTTCTTATGTCCTACTGAATCTCGCACGGATATACTTGTTTCCAGTACAAACACATTCGTAAAAGACAATTGCTCTCCACTTCTGCCGTCCACATGCGGTTGACCGTTAATCTCCTTAAAGTAGGTTCCCGTCTCGGCATTGTAAGTAAGTTTTGCTCTGGCTGCGCCAAATCTTACATCTAAAACATTACAAGGCTCTCCAGTCGGCGTCACCTTTGTTCCCATGTCACAGAAGTTAAACGCCGTTTCCTTCTTCCCTTCAGCCAAATCTGTACGTCTTCCGCTGTTTTGCACAACAGATGCGAACTGAGTACCTTTGAAAACCCCTGTGTGCTCCAATGCATATCCTGATTTTCTTCTTTCTTTATCTCTTCCAAACAAACCTCCGTCATTTGTCAATCCATCATATTTGTCAGGCTGTATAGATTTCAAATAATTTAAAATCGTCTGGTCACTTCCCCAATGTATGTAAAATGCATCAAAACCTTTTGCTATTGCCGGAAAATAGTATCGACAACTTCTAATTGCACAGATATCCGGCACTTTTGTATAATCCGCATACAGTGCCATCAGTCGTGTTAAATTACCTTCTACAGGTAATTCGAAAATGACATCTGCCTCCATTATACCATACTGAGGGAGAGCGTCCTTTACATTGTTAATCATAACTGCCACCGGACGTTTTCCAATTGCTTCCTTACTCAAATCTCCTATACCTGTTAACAGATTCTGATTCTTCGGTATCGGAAGCGAATCGAGTGGCGTCCATTGACTTACAACTCCCAATCCAGACATATCTGCCTCTATGCTCTTAGCCTCTTTTTTACCACATCCTATTGTTAAGGCAGTTGTTACAATCGCAAGTATCAAGCAACTAATTCTCTTCCACTGTTTTCTCATTTGAATCTCTCCTTCGACAACATTCTTCTGCTTCCTAGTATACAACATAACTGATATTCAAGTCTACCTTTCCTTTGATTCCCGGCACACTTCCCGAACTAGTATATTGCCACATGTCATATCTTCCTTTGTATTCACATGCTGTTGCATATTGTGCCACCCATACAGAATACATGTCCAATTGTGACATATTTAAATTGTCCCGAAGCCAATAAGTATTAGAATATATTCCCGGCATATATCCGGCGTTTCTAACTGTTTCGCAGAAAGCCTTTGCAATTGCGGTTCTCTTCTCTACACTGAGTTTATTGGCACGACCATCTTTGTATTCTTCTGTATCAAAAAATATTGGCAACTGTAGTTTGTATCCCGCCACAAGGGATATCGCCATACTAGCCTCTTCCACCGCCTCAGCCTCTGTAATTGCCTGGCTGTAAATATAAACTCCGACCTTAATCCCCGCCTTGGTAGCCCCATCTATATTTTTCTTAAAATAAGAATCTTCTATCAACACACCGGTTGAAGTACCTCTGTTACCAGCCCGGATAATTGCAAAATCAATTCCGGCATTAGCCACAGCCTTCCAATCGATATTCCCGTTCCATTTCGAAACATCGATTCCCCGCTGCTCCTGTGTTTTTAGAAGTACGCCGTCTTCACCAAACGTATATCTTCCGCCACCGATTATCTGAACGCCACTCACAGCTTTATGATTTTTATCAAAATAATACACATTCCCGTCAATCGTCTGCCAACCGGTACACTTCATGGCATAAAATTCATTGTATAAGGCATAATCTGCGATTTTTGCAGTTTCTGTCTTGTCCTTATCTATACAGAGCAGCATTCCTTCTTTATCCCTCAAAGACGTATCATCATCTGTCAACTCCAATACCTTGATTGGTATATCTATTTGCTTTTGACGGTTTACTCCCGTGATAGTATCTTGATACTCCACCATCAAACACAAATTTGATTCACCGCTTCGAACTGCAGTAATTGTAATGGTATCGTCTTTCTGTTCTGCAATCGCAAAAATATCCTCCGTCTCATTCTTCCACGTGTACTCTTGTATTACTTGGTTCTCATCCGCTACATACAGAGATAAAAGAAGGGTTTTTGATTGTTCTCCTCCATCTTGATAGAGTGTAACTGATTCCGGAACCTCAATCATCGTTGTATCAATTATAATTTCTTTTCTTTTTTCACCAACACTCGCCTGTGGAAAATTAGATAAATCCACCTGTTCTTTTGCAACAACTATAAATTCTCGTTTTGATTCTAAAAGTTGAATCGTATCTTTCAGTTGACTTTCTTCCTTCGGCTTTTGCGTAGGCGCTTCCTCCTTTTTTATATCAACCTCAGATTCTTTTTTTATCTCATTTTTTATGTCAACTTTTTGATATTCTATCTTATCCTTTACTGTCATTAAGACATCATTTTCTGTAATAATATAATCATCTTCACTATGTAGCTGCACGATATATTTTCCTGCATTGATATCAGTTATATGGATGATGCCATCCATATCATCGTCTGTGTACTCCTTGCCCTGAGTCTTGTTTTGTTCTGTCACCGTAACTCTGAATACAGTACCTGTTACCAAAATATCTTGATCGTCAACAATCTTGATTTTTAAATCCTTTTCAATAGATGTACCTGAAAGACGAATTTCACGAGGTCCTATAGTTTCCTCCTGATTACCGGAAATTTCTATTTTCTCTGCTTCCGGGCCTGTCTGATTTTCGGATTGTTCTATTCCAACCGGATTCCGGTTCATCGGAAACAACATAACCCCAACTGTCAAACACAAAATCATAAGCACGGCTGTTCCGATTATTCCGACCATCATTCTCTGTCGTTTTGTCAACGCCTGTATGTTATCTTTTATTTTCCACAATATATTTTTCACAATGTCCTCTTTCTCAAAAAAAGTGAGGCTTTTATAACCTCACTTCTAAATTTTAAAATAATTTTTTCGGATATACTCCTACATCTACAAGTGCTCTGACAGATGCCATTACCGCCTCTTTATCCTCTTTATAGGTTACTCCAAACCACTTATCCTTTGATTGAAGTACTGCCACTTCTGCACGATTGTTTTTGAGCAAATCTCCAACAATGGTTGGAAGTAAATACTCTGCTTTTAGATAATCATCCTCACAGTTCTTTAGAAACTCTTCAAACCCCGTTTCCAAAACATCAAAGAATTCCGGGTGTAATCCCCACATATTCATGGACACCGGTGAATGTACATCGATTGGTATATCACCATCTTCCGTACGTATGACAGCCCCATTCTCCGTTTTCACGATATTCTTAGTCTCCACGATGTCTGTCAACATCTGCTTCTCATCCACCTTACAGACACCCCTGGTCACACCACCATTCTCACTGAGTGTGTTTCCAAGCACAAATCCTACCATACTAATTTGAAGCTTATCATTCTTTTTCGATTCTGATACAAGATGCTCATACGCTTCCATATATGCCTGTTTTCCGTAATAATCATCTGCGTTAATTACTAAAAAAGGTTCGTTCACAACATTTTTGCAACACAGAATCGCCTGACCGGTTCCCCATGGTTTGGTACGGTCTGCATATTGTACCTGATATACTGCCGGTATATCTGAAACCTCCTGATATGCATACGCAACATCTACGATTTTTCCAATGCGATTACCGATTATTTCTTTAAAGTCTGTTTCCAAGTCCTTACGAATTACAAACACAACTTTATCAAATCCCGCCTCCATGGCATCATAGATAGAATAATCCATAATAATCTCACCGCTTGGTCCGACCGGCGTAAGTTGCTTGATTCCGCCACCGAAACGACTGCCAATTCCGGCTGCCATTACCACTAATGTTGCGTTTCCCATTGTTGATTCCCCTTTTATCATTTATTTTGAAAGACGATTCAGTGCACTAAACACTGCACGGATACCGGCTCTCGTAATATTTGAGCTGACACCCACACCATGCGTAACATTGCCTGTCTTTTCATCGCGCATGCAAATATATGCTGCCGCTCTGGCATTGGAACCTTCACCAAGTGCATGCTGCGTGTAATCCAAAATTGTAACATCCACATCTGTGGTGTTATGCAACGCCAACTTAACTGCATCAAGTGGACCATTTCCAACTGCTTCCACTTCTTGGAGCGTATCATTATAACGGAAACTAAGTTCCACCTTGGTATCACGTTCGCCATGATCTTCTGCTCTCGCACGCAAGAATTCGTATGGTGATGTCAGTTTCAAATATTCGCTTGTAAACACTTCCATAATCGTTGCCGGCGCAACTTCTCCCTGCTTCTCTGCAATCTTTTGAATGACATCTGCAAACTCTTTGTGCATCGCCTTCGGAAGTTTATAACCGAATTCACTATCCATAACAAAGGCAACTCCGCCCTTACCCGACTGGCTGTTAATACGAACAATCGGTTCATATTCACGTCCGACATCTGCCGGGTCAATCGGAAGATACGGAACCTCCCACCAATCCTGATTGCGTTCTTTCATCGCCTTCACACCTTTGTTGATTGCATCCTGATGTGAGCCGGAGAACGCTGTAAACACAAGTTTACCTGCATAAGGATGTCTCATCGGCACTTCCATCTTACAACATCTCTCATACACCTCTTGAATCTCAACGATATTTGTCAAATCCAATTCAGGATTAATTCCCTGTGAAAACATATTATAAGCTACTGTTAAAATGTCTAAATTTCCAGTACGTTCTCCGTTTCCAAACAGCGTTCCCTCCACACGATCAGTTCCTGCTAAAAGTGCGAGCTCTGTCGCTGCAACTCCGGTACCACGATCGTTGTGCGGATGAATACTCAGAATAATACTTTCTCTATTTTTGAAATGTTTATGCATCCACTCAATCTGGTCAGCATAAACATTTGGAGTTGTCATCTCTACGGTTGCCGGAAGATTAATGATAATTGGATTATCTTTTGTTGCACCCCATGTGTCCTGTACTGCAGTACATACCTCCAATGCATACTCCAATTCCGTTCCGGTAAAGCTTTCCGGTGAATATTCCAAAATAATCTTTCCCGGAAAATCTTTTACAAAAGACTTCACGAGCTCTGTTCCCTCAATGGCAATCTGCTTAATTTCTTCTTTGCTCTTGTTAAACACCACATCTCTTTGCAATGTAGAAGTAGAATTATAGATATGTACAACTGCCCTTTTTACACCCTCTAGCGCTTCAAATGTACGCTTAATTAGATGTTCTCTGCATTGCACTAACACTTGTACTGTTACATCTTCCGGAATCAAATTGCGTTCTACCAATTCACGCATAAAATCGAATTCTATCTGTGAAGCAGACGGAAATCCAATCTCTATCTCCTTAAAGCCTAATTTCACCAAGAGATTAAACATCTCAACTTTTTCTTCTACTGTCATCGGGTCAATTAATGCCTGGTTACCGTCACGCAAATCTACGCTACACCAGATAGGCGCCTTCTGAATCTGCTTGTTCGGCCACTCTCTTTCCGGGTAATCCATTACCGGTACCCTTCTATATCTTTGATAATTCAGCATACTTTATGTCACTCTCCTAATCCGTCTTCAATTATTTTCACCATTGCTTCCAATGCTTCCTCTTCATCTACACCTTCGCAGATAAGTTCAATCTCATCTCCGCGTTTGATACAGGCACCAAGCACACTCAAAACACTCTTTGCATTCGCCGTAGTATCTTTATATTGGAATGTAATCTTGCTTTTATACTGCACGGCTGTCCTGCAAAACAGCCCTGCTGGTCTCAAATGTAATCCGGTTGGATTCTTTATTGTTGTTTTCTGTTTTACCATCCAAACAACCTCCTAAAAAGTCACTCTATTTTCTTTTTAAAATAATCTGTATGGTAGCATTACCTATATATGCACAACCTTCCGGAAGTTCTGTAATCTGCACAGCCACTGTGTAGGTTCCTGTCTGTTTGTATTCAGCTAAGTTAACTGAAGCAACAATCTTCTCGCTACTAAGATTTTCCAATGCCTCTTTAGAGCCGGAGAACTGCAACTCAACCTCTTGTTCCGGTCCTTTTTCCAAGTTGTACTTAGAAGGGGCATTCTCAATCTGAATAGATCCCACCGGCAACATAATTGTTTTCGTTCCAGCTTTTTCTACTAGGATTCTAACTACCACGTTACTTTCGTTACTATCTGCCATGATGATTCCTTCTGGCAAATGTTTCGTAATGTCTATAATAATTTCTTCGTTAGCTATTACATCTTTCTTTTTCAGTTCTTCAGCATCAATTTCCAATTGTGTCAAAGCACCTAATTGCTCAACAGTACCTGCCACACGGATTGTCTGCGGTTCGACCTCGATACCGGTAAAAACATAACCTTTTGCCGGCTTAATATCGGAAGTGTTAAATGACATCTGCACATTTTTGGTGTGCCATATATCTACATTCACACTCACTCCATTTTTATCGCAATTACTTGAAAGCAAACTCTTGTCGATGCGATTATCAGCCGCATCATAATATATGAGTTCTGTTTCAATGGTTGTGTCAGCTGATATTTCAGAAACATCTACCCTTGCAACAACCTTACTGATTTTCGATATGACAGACTCTGGTCCGCTGACATCGACCGTCTGCGGTGACGATATCATATTACCCACAACATAACCATCTCTCGGACTTCCTGTTGCCACCGTTGTAATTGGAAATGTTTTCTTTAGTGTGTTTTCTACTCTCACCTGTATGTTTTGCGGATACGCAGTAACTGACTCGTAACTTCCTTCATACCCTAATACTTTCAAGCGAATCGGAACAGACGAATCCTGCATTTCTCGCAAATCTGCTGTTGCCAAGATAAAACTTGATTTGATCTCATCCAATACTTTTCGTCTGGCTTTTATGGTAACCGTAATCGTCTTAGTATCATCTATAATCTGATAACTTTTTCCTGCATTTGTAATCACTTCCGGATTCGTCACGGAAACATCCACATAATATTGTTTTGTATGAACCGGATCATCGATATTCACAACTGCCCACCAAAGGAAAATCGCAAAAGCAAATGCCATAATTTTCAGGCCAAGATTATTTTTCAGCTTGTCTTTCATCGCCACGTCTTCCTTTCTTCAATGTAAACATTTTGTGTTCTTTTTCTGTTCTGTCCTGCAATTGCACCAATTGTTCTCGCAATTGTTCCTTCGGAACTGAACGGGTAATATGACCGCCAACTGCATATGAGACATTTCCGGTTTCTTCTGAAACACAGATTACAAATGCGTCACTCACTTCGCTCATTCCCACAGCTGCACGATGTCTAGTACCCAACTGCTTGCTAAGCCCCATATTTTCTGATAATGGCAGATAACATGTAGCCGCAACGATACGATCACCACGCAAAATAACAGCGCCATCATGCAGTGGTGTGTTGTGTTCAAATATATTCATTAAAATCTGCTCAGAAACAAGAGAATCCAATGCAATACCTGTCTGTTGATATTCAGTCAACAAAATATCTCGCTCAACAACAATGAGTGCGCCTGTGTTCACTTTGCCCATCTCATAGCATGCATTCACAACCGCATCTATTGTCTTTTCATTGAAACGCTCAAGATACCTGTTTTTATCAAAAGATACAATGTTTGCAAGAAAATTCTTTTGTCCCAACTTTTCTAATGCTCTTCGAAGCTCCGGTTGAAAAACAATAACAGCCGCTGTTGCCAGAACACTGATAGAATTCTTCGCTAACCACAAAATGGTGTTCATCTTAAAAGCTGCTGCGAGCAAAATAAAGACAGCCAGTACAACAATACCTCTCATTAGCATCCACGCCTTCGTATTCTTAATCCATACGATTACCTGATACGCCAAAAATGCAATTATGATAATCTCTATGATATCTGTCACTCTCACATCCGGCATATACCAGTCATCCAAATAAGAATTCAAAAAGTTTTGAATTGCCTGTCTCATTCTGTCTCCTCCATTTTCTGGTGCTCATTGATACGCTTAACAGTCTTCTCCGGAATTGCCACTGACGATTTCGGAACTGCTTTTACATAATAATAATATTCATCATCCTCATACTGTAATCGTTCTGTCCGCGTATAATCTACGGCAAAAACGAAGAATTTTACAATCAATGCAACCAGCACTGCAACTATACTGCCCACAATTAATGATATGTAAGAAAGCTGAATATCCATTAGAATATACCCGTAGGCCATTACATTGATATTTCCGAGTATACCTGCAACAATTGCAATCTCCCAAGAATAGTCTACTGACATTCTGCGAACGTTGTAAACCAATAGTAAACAAATAGCAAATGCAATCATATTGCACCACATTTCACGGTTCACTAGAATCTGCTGTGCATATGTTGCCATCTGTTCCATCAAGCCACTTTCAACAGGTGTTTCTAACAACGTACTGTTTGATTTCATATAATCAATCAAATAATATGCCATCGTTCCCATAGACATCGGAAGAATGCAAATCGGACTTCCGATAAGACCTAAAACAATAGGAACTGTCACCGGAATTCGGAGCATAAATGCAATTGGAACTAACAAAACTACAATTGCCTTACCCGGCGCATATCTCAAGTAGAACCCATACATGATTATAAACATAATACCTGCTACCAATGCAGCTCCGGTTGACACTGTCAATAGTTGAAGCATCGTCGCTATTGTGATAAACACGACCGTCATTGGTATTGGAAGCATCATACAGATTGCCGACAATATAATTGACATAAATGGTTTCGATACAATTTCCGAAAATCCTATGTTCTGATTGATAAATGTTAACGACAACAATGCTACTATGAATTTAGTTGCTTTATCTACAATATTTGAATATTTACCATAATATTTTGACAAATATCCTTTAACCTCAAATAACTTATTCATTGCCATCCTCCTTCTCGTACATCTTTTCTAATTGTTCCAAATCTTCTTTGAAATTTTTCATGCGATGATATGCCTGAGCATGCTCTTTGGCGTAAATAAGTCTCGCGCGCCGAATGTACGCTATTAATAAAATAATATAAATTCCCAAAAACGACATGATTAGCGACAGTATCTGTCTTGACACTAAAGTCTTCCAAACGTCACTTAGCAAGGTTACAATAACCAACATCACCAACGCGATATACGCCATTGTCATCCACAATGCTGACCAAAAAGTATTGACTGCAACATATCTTTTCTTATATTGAAGACCTGCTTTCAAATCTTTATTCCCGCCTTGGGATTCGTAAATGGCAAGTTTTGTCATGTGTTTTATACGTTCTTCATTTAGCATAAATCTCACCTCGTTACACACTACTCCTAATATAACATTATGTATAAGTATAACACACATTCAGAAACCTTGTCCAATACTTATAGTCAAAAAATAGACTTTCTCTGCACCTTTTTGCTTCAAAAGTCTTGCTATGGAATCAATTGTGTTCCCTGTTGTATAAATATCGTCTATTAAAAGCACTTTTTTGGCACGTCTCCAATGCTGTGTCACCTCAAATGCATTATTTAAGTTCGTCTTACGCTCCTTGTTGTTTAACTCTTTTTGAGGCCTCGTATTGACGATTCGTATAACAGACTGACTATCCACCGGAATATTACATTGTTTTCCCAATTCGTTTGCAAGTATTTCCGACTGATTATATCCTCTTTTTCGTCTGCGTTTTTGATGCAGCGGAACCGGAATAATGACATCTATTCCCCATTTCTTTAACTGATTGCCATAAATACGCCACCATTCTTTTGCATAAAACTCTGCAAAAATTCTACGATTATGGTATTTGAACTGATAAACAGACCATCTCACCGGACCCTTATGAAGCCAAATACTCATTCCCTGTTCATAATGAAAGATATGTTGCGTACAATCGTAACAATATTCCTGTTCTTCATACCGAATTGGTTTACCACACTTTTTACATCGCGGTTCTTCTATATATTCCACCTTTTGTCTACATTCAAGGCACATACAATCTCTAGAGATTTTTCCACAAAAATAACATGTTTGGGGATATAACATCCCCAAACATCGCTTCCATAAATTCATTTCTTATCATAAGACTCTCTTACAGTTCCTGAATACGTTCCGCAAGTGAAGTGTATCGGTTCTGTTCATTTGTATTGCAAATCATTTCTTGAAAGGTGGTATCACTCCCCACAAGTGTCACACATTTCCTCGCTCTTGTCACAGCTGTATAGATAAGATTGCGATGATAAAGCTGTCTTGGTCCCTGAAGAAGCGGAATAATGACTGCCGGATACTCGCTACCTTGTGACTTGTGTATGGTAACCGCGTAAGCCAGCTCCAATTCGTCTAACATCTGAAATGGATATCGAATCTTTTTCTTCTCTTCAAATTCTACTTCTACTGTCTCGGCATATGTATTAATGTCTGTAATTCTTCCGATATCACCGTTAAATACACCGACACCTTTGTCCACCACTAGGCCGTACTTTGTCGCAATCTCCCATTCCAGTTGATAATTATTTTTAATTTGCATCACCTTGTCGCCTACACGGAACAATTTATCTCCGTATTCTTTCTCAGCCTTTTTATTGTCTGGCGGATTCAAATATTGTTGCAAAATGGTATTTAGTCTCTCCACTCCCAAAAGTCCCTTTCGCATTGGAGTAAGCACTTGAATTTCAGACATATCGGTATCCACATACTTTGGCAATTTCTTTTGAATCAATGTAAGAATTACACTAATAATCACATTGGCATCCTGCCTCTTTAGGAAAAAGAAATCCTGACTCTTATTGTCGAGAACCACTTCTTCTCCTCGGTTAATTTTATGTGCATTGACCACAATATCACTCTGCTGAGCTTGTCTAAATATCTTGTTCAACGTAACCACAGAGAAACTCTCAGACTCAATCAAATCTTTTAAAACACTTCCCGGTCCCACTGACGGCAATTGGTCCTTATCCCCAACAAGAATCAATCTTGTGCCCATTGAAATTGCTCTGAGCAATACATTCATGAGTGGCAAATCCACCATAGACATCTCATCAATGATAATGACATCTGCCTCCAACGGATTCCCCTCATTTCTTCCATAGTGCATACGACTGTCATCACCCTCTGGAACATATCCTAGTTCCAACATGCGGTGGATGGTTCTCGCCTCATAACCGGTAGCTTCTGTCATACGCTTCGCTGCACGTCCTGTCGGTGCTGCCAGAAAAATATCCATTCCTTCACTTTCAAAGAAATGTATCATCGCATTAATTGTAGTCGTCTTACCTGTACCCGGGCCACCGGTCAAAATGAGAACACCATTACGCACTGATGCAATCACTGCCTGCCTTTGCCTGTCATCTAATTCCAATTCCGCATTTTTTTCAATTGCGCAAAGTCTATGTTCAATGGCAGCATCCGCAATCTCGTACTGTACATTCAAATCATGTAGCATTTGGGCAGTACTAAGTTCCATGTAATAATATTGAGCCGGATAAATTCTTTTTTCCGCATCTGTCTGTTTGATAACAATCTTCTTCTCCATTGACAAATCCAACAGATGGTTAGATATATCCGGAAGTTCAATCTCCAAAAGATTTTGTGAGCGATATAGCACCTCTTCCTCTGGCAGATAAATATGCCCATCCGCAACTGCCTGCAATAACACATAGACTATACCGCTTCGAATACGGTAGTCTGAATTCGTATGGATACCAATTCTTCGTGCAATCTCGTCGGCAGTCTTAAAACCTACTCCCGGAACATGATCTGCTATCTGATATGGGTTTTCTTCCATGACACGATACACACTTTGTCCGTAATGCTCATAGATTTTTGCGGACAGATTCAGTGTGATTCCATATTTTTGCAAATAAATCATAGCCTTGCGCATGTCCTTTTTCTCTTCCACCTGCTGAGAAATCTCACGCGCCTTACGTTCACTGATTCCCTGCACTTCTGCTAGCCGTTCAGGCTCTTCCTCAATAATTCGAAACGTATCCCCCTTAAACTTTCGTACAATTCTACCTGCCAATACGGCCCCCAGACCTTTAATTGCACCGGAGCCCAGATATCTTTCAATTGACACGAGGTCCTCTGGTTCTAATTCTTCATAAGATGAGACCTGCAATTGCATGCCATATACATTGTGAGTGATGTACTCTCCCGACACCTCCAGCATCTCGCCCTCGCCTATGTAAGGAAATGTTCCGACACAGGTCAGTTCTCCGTCATCATTTGTTAAATGAAATACCGTATATCCATTGTCTTCATTGCGGTAAACAATATGGTCAACATACCCTTTTATAAGCTCCAAAACATCTCCTCCTTCCAAATAAGAGTTTCTTTCCTATCGCACAAAAAGGGCTATCCTAAGACAGCCCCCAAAACAACTTTTTATTTTCCACTCATAAATTCCACAAACTGACCGGTTCCGATAGCAACTACTTTCATCGGATCTTCCGCTGTCATTGTGTTGATTCCTGTTTTTTCCTCAATCAGTTCTTCCAAACCACGAAGCAATGCACCGCCACCTGTAAGCACAATACCGCGATCAAGAATGTCTGCCGAAAGCTCCGGTGGTGTTCTCTCAAGTACTGCAATAACAGCTTCCACAATCTGTGCTGTCGTCTCCTTGAGTGCTTCTTCTGTCTCTGAAGAAGTAACCGTTACTGTCTTTGGAAGACCAGTTACTAAGTTACGTCCACGAACTTCCATTACCATATCTTCTACTAATGGATAGGTTGTACCAATCTTAATTTTGATATCTTCTGCTGTACGCTCACCGATTAACAGATTGTGTTTCTTTCGCATATAACGAACGATAGCCTCATCAAAATCATCACCTGCAACCTTGATAGAAGTATTCACAACGGTTCCTCCCAATGAGATAACTGCGATATCTGAAGTACCTCCTCCGATATCTACGATCATATTTCCACATGGTTTTGCAATGTCGATTCCTGCTCCGATAGCAGCTGCCACAGGTTCTTCAATCAAGTGTACTTCTCTTGCGCCTGCTGCATAACCAGCCTCTGTAACTGCTTTCTTTTCCACTTCTGTTACACCGCTAGGCACACAGATACTGATGCGAGGTTTCTTAAAAAGTCGAATTCCTACTGCCTTCTGTACAAAGTATTTAATCATCTTCTCTGTCACTGTGTAATCCGAGATAACACCCTGTCTTAAAGGTCTTATCGCAATAATGTTACCCGGTGTTCTTCCGAGCATCAATCTCGCATCCTCACCAATTGCCTTGATTTCATTGGTATCTCTGTCAAATGCTACTACCGATGGTTCTTTTAGAACAACACCCTTTCCTTTTACATAGACCAGCACACTGGCTGTTCCTAAATCGATTCCGATATCTGTTACTGACATCTGATTTCTCCTTTCACTGCTCTTATCTATTCTATTATCTTTCGTCTCACTCTCAACATCTTTAATATTATAATAGAATTTCTAATAAATGGAAAGTCTTTTTTGCTTTTTTCTCATTTTATTATGCGATTGTATTAGGATTCCAAAACCTGCAATTCTCTTTTGATATAGTGTCCGGTATATGACTTTGGATTCTCGGCAACCTCCTCCGGTGTTCCCTGTGCAATAACAGTGCCACCCTTATCTCCGCCCTCCGGACCGATATCAATGATATAGTCTGCAGTTTTAATGACATCGAGATTATGCTCAATGACAATAACTGTGTTGCCGTCTGCTGTTAATCTTTCCAAAATCTCCGTCAATTTATGCACATCTGCAAAATGAAGTCCTGTCGTAGGTTCATCCAGAATGTAAATCGTCTTTCCCGTACTCCTTTTGCTGAGTTCTGTTGCGAGTTTGATACGCTGCGCCTCACCTCCCGACAATGTTGTCGAAGGTTGTCCTAACTTAATGTAAGAAAGACCCACATCGTACAGCGTCTGAATCTTCCTGCGTATACTCGGCACATTTTCGAAAAACGTAAGTGCCTCTTCCACTGTCATATCAAGCACATCATAAATACTCTTTCCTTTATATTTTACTTCTAAAGTTTCGCGATTGTAACGCTTGCCCCCACACACCTCACATGGCACGTACACATCCGGTAAAAAATGCATCTCAATCTTCAAAATACCATCACCGGAACAAGCTTCACAGCGTCCACCTTTAACATTAAAACTGAATCTGCCTTTCTTGTAACCTCTTGCTTTCGCATCTGATGTTGCGGCAAACAAGTCTCTAATCATGTCAAACACACCCGTATAAGTAGCCGGATTGGAACGTGGCGTCCTTCCGATTGGAGACTGGTCGATATCAATCACTTTATCGAGCTGCTCCACGCCTTCCATTCCCTTATGCTTTCCCGGAATCGTTCTTGCACGGTTTAACTTCTTCGCAAGACTTTTATAAATAATTTCGTTTACAAGCGAACTTTTCCCGGAACCGGATACACCTGTCACACAGGTCATAACACCAAGCGGAATCTCCACATCTATATCCTTCAGATTATTTTCCGCAGCCCCCATTACCTTGAGCCAGCCTTTCGGTTGTTTGCGTCTTTCCGGAACCGGAATCTGTATCTTTCGACTCAGGTATTGCCCTGTTATGGATTCTTCACACGCCATAATCTCCTCTGCAGTTCCCTGTGCAACAACTTGGCCGCCATGCTCGCCGGCTCCCGGTCCAATATCTACAATATGGTCTGCTTCTAACATCGTGTCTGCATCATGTTCTACCACAACCAAAGTGTTTCCAAGGTCGCGAAGGTGCTTTAACGTTCCGAGCAGTTTATCATTGTCTCTCTGATGAAGTCCGATACTCGGCTCATCTAAAATGTAAGCCACACCTACCAAGCCGGAACCAATCTGCGTTGCAAGACGGATACGCTGCGCCTCTCCGCCCGACAGACTTCCCGTTGCTCGTGATAAGGTCAGATAATCTAGACCTACATTCATAAGAAAACGGATACGCGCCTTAATCTCTTTTAATATTTGTTCTCCGATAAGTTCCTGTGTCTTAGTCAGTTCTAATTCATTTAAAAACTGTTCCAATTTCTCGATAGAAAGAGAGGTAATCTCTGCAATATTCTTTCCACCGACAGTAACAGCAAGAGCACTCTGTTTCAAGCGCTGACCGCCACACTCATGACATGGCGTGATATGCATAAAACTCTCGTACTCTGCCTTCATAGTCTCCGAGCCGGTTTCCCGATATCTTCTCTCTACATTTCGAATCAAACCTTCGAAAGCGATGTCGTAATACCCCTCGCCCCTCTGTCCGACATAGTGCACCTTGACGGACTTACCATCTGTTCCATGAATCAACATGTTTTTAATCTCTTCCGGATAATCCTGAAACGGAGTCTCGAGAGAGAAATTATATTCTTTACTGAGTGCATTTAATATTGCTCTCGTGAAACTCGATTCATCCGTACAAGACTGCCATCCCATAACAGTAATTGCGCCTTCGGCAATACTTAAGCTCTGATCCGGAATCATAAGGTCTACATCAAATTCCATCTTATATCCCAATCCGTAACAGGTTGGACATGCTCCAAACGGATTGTTAAACGAGAAGGTTCGCGGCTCAATCTCTTCAATGCTGATATTACAGTCCGGACAAGAAAAACTCTGACTGAATTGAAGCGGTTCCCCTCCAATTACATCTACTGTCAAAAGTCCATCTGCCAATTCTAGTACATTTTCAATCGAATCCGTCATACGCTTTTCTATCCCTTCGCGCACCACAAGACGGTCCACGATAATCTCGATATTGTGCTTGATATTCTTATCTAATACAATCTCCTCAGACAATTCGTAGAGGTTGCCATCCACGCGTACACGTACATATCCACTCTTCTTTGCACGCTCAAACAACTTCTCATGGCGTCCTTTTTTCCCACGCACGACCGGAGCCAAGAGCTGAATCTTGGTTCCTTCCGGCAGTTCCATAATCTGGTCTACCATCTGATCCACGGTCTGTTTCTTAATCTCTTTTCCGCACTTCGGACAATGAGGAATACCGATTCGCGCATAGAGCAGACGAAAATAATCGTAAATCTCCGTCACTGTTCCGACGGTAGAACGCGGATTGCGATTCGTTGTCTTCTGGTCAATGGAAATCGCAGGTGATAGTCCCTCAATACTCTCTACATTCGGTTTCTCCATCTGTCCAAGGAACTGTCTCGCGTAAGAAGACAAAGATTCCATATATCGTCTCTGACCTTCCGCATAGATGGTATCAAATGCAAGCGAGGACTTTCCTGAACCGCTTAAGCCAGTCAGAACTACAAGTTCATTTCGCGGAATGTTGATATCTATATTTTTTAGATTGTGCTCCTTGGCACCTCGTATCTTGATATACTGTTTGTTGTCGTTCATGTTCTACCTCTAACTATTTTCTTTGTCGTGTTAGTCCTCGTCAAGCTCTTGATATTTCTGCTTGAGTTCAATCATCTTATCACGTAACTGTGCAGCCGCCTCAAAGTTTAATTCTGCCGCTGCTTTCCGCATCTGTTTGGAAACATCATTGATTAGTTTCTCAAGTTCCTCCCTACTCATAGACTCAGGATCTTTTTCCATGCGAAGTTCTTCTGCTGCCACCTTCTTAGAGATACTAATCAAATCTCGTACCGCTTTTTGAATCGTCTGCGGCGTGATGCCATGTTCTATATTATACTGCATCTGCAGAGTTCGTCTACGCTCAGTTTCTTCCATCGCACGTCGCATAGAGTCTGTAATCGTGTCGGCATACATGATGACATGTCCTTCCGAGTTACGCGCCGCGCGACCAATTGTCTGGATGAGCGATGTCTCAGAACGCAGGAATCCTTCCTTATCTGCATCCAGAATCGCAATCAGTGTAATCTCCGGAATATCAAGTCCCTCACGGAGCAGGTTGATTCCGACAAGCACATCAAACACATCGAGACGTATATCTCGAATAATCTCTGTACGCTCTAAGGTATCAATATCGGAGTGCAAATATTTCACACGAATACCAAGCTCGCGCATGTACTCAGTCAAATCCTCTGCCATACGTTTTGTAAGTGTTGTAATCAGTACCTTGTTCTTGTTGGCAACTTCCTTGTTAACTTCAGCAATCAAATCATCAATCTGTCCCTCAATTGGTCTCACTTCCACCTGTGGGTCCAAAAGTCCGGTCGGACGAATAATCTGTTCCACACGAAGCAGTTCATTCTGACCTTCATATTTCCCCGGTGTTGCAGATACGAACAGCATCTGATTCACTTTGCCTTCAAACTCTTCAAAATTCAAAGGACGATTATCCTTCGCTGACGGCAAACGGAATCCATAATCCACTAAAGTAGATTTTCTTGACTGGTCTCCGTTGTACATGGCTCCCAATTGCGGAATCGTCATATGGGATTCGTCTATCATAATCAGGAAGTCATCCGGAAAATAATCAATTAATGTATGCGGTGGTTCCCCGGCCTTAAGCCCTGTCAAATGTCTGGAATAATTCTCAATACCCGAACAAAATCCCGTCTCCCGCATCATCTCAATATCAAAATTCGTGCGTTCTGCAATACGCTGAGCCTCCAAAAGTTTATCCTCACTCTTGAAGTAGCGCACACGTTCTTCTAATTCCTCTTCTATGTCATGGGTTGCCCGATTCATCGTCTCCGGCGCAACAACATAGTGGGATGCCGGATAAATCGCAACGTGACCAATCTCATCAATGATAGAACCTGTCAAGACATCTATCTCTGTAATTCTGTCCACTTCATCTCCAAAGAACTCTACTCTATATGCAATCTTCTCCGAGTATGCGGGGAAAATCTCAACCACATCTCCATGCACACGGAACGTACCACGCCTAAAATCCATCTCGTTGCGGTCATACTGAATCTCAATCAGCTTCTTAATCACTTCATCACGGTCCTTTATCATGCCCGGACGAAGCGAGATAACCATCTCCTGATAATCAATTGGAGAACCAAGACCGTAGATGCAGGATACACTGGCCACAATAATGACGTCACGGCGCTCTGAAAGTGCTGCCGTTGCTGAGTGACGCAACTTATCAATCTCATCGTTAATGGAAGAATCCTTCGCAATGTATGTGTCAGACGAAGGCACATAAGCTTCTGGTTGGTAGTAATCGTAATAAGACACAAAATACTCCACTGCGTTATCAGGGAAGAATTCCTTGAACTCCCCGTAGAGTTGCGCTGCCAAGGTCTTATTATGCGCAATTACCAAGGTCGGTTTATTCAGTTTTTCAATAATATTCGCCATAGTAAATGTCTTCCCAGAACCAGTAACACCTAGAAGTGTCTGGCATTGGTTGCCTTCTTCAAAGCCTTTGACAAGAGCTTCGATGGCTTGAGGCTGGTCACCGGTTGGCTTATATTCTGATTTTAAAACGAATTGTTCCATAGTATTTCTCCGCATTATAATCGTTCTTAAAACTAGTATCTACTTACTTCTACTAGATTATATCAGAAGACAAAAGAAAAGTACAGAACAAACCGAACTTTTGTTCTGTACTTTTGAAAACTTATTCTATACAACACCTTTTGAGAGAACTACTCCCTCAAACTCTTTATCCCTTTCACCAGTATCTTTACATCATCCAGTATATAATTGAAACCACCCGACTTATACATATTGATGAGAATCATGCCAAGCGGTACCGCAAGTATCATCCACAGGAATCCACCTAATTTGTATCCTACGTAGATAAGTAACAGGGTCGGGAGTGGCTTCAATCCCACTTCATCTCCAACCAGTTTCGGCTGAATCAGTTGACGCACTACCTGCGTCGTTACATAGATAATCAATAAGAATATTGCCCGCATATAGTTTCCTGTAAGTGCGGTGTAGATACACCATGGAACAAACGCCGTTCCTGTTCCAAAGAATGGAAGGAAATCCAAAAAACCAATTAAAATAGACAATATAAAGGCATACTCTACTTTGAGAATACTTAATCCAACAAACAAAATGGAACTCACAACTGCCATGATTTTAAATTGTGCAATGAAATATCCTCCCACTGCAAATTTAAAGTAGGAAAACGCCATAGCTACTCTCTGATAAACTGCATCCGGTGTCACGTTCTTCACCCATGTCAGTACGGAGTCTCTATCCGCAACAAAGAAATATGCCGAAAGAATTACCATAAAAGTTCCAATTACAATAGACGGAATCTGTTTTGCCACATCTCCCGCAAAGGACACGGTTGGTTCACTTAGTTTTTTTGCAAGACCACCCAACACATCTCCAAGATTATCCACAAATCCACTTCCTGCATCTTTCACAGACTGTGGCAACACTTTGACAATGCTACTCAAATCATCCACCAATTCTTGCATTTCTAACGTAACTGAATGGAATACGTTAGGAAGGCTGATCATCCACCCTCCGATTTCTCTTACAAGCATACTAATCACTAGATATGCCAGACCGATAACTGCACCGATAACCAGTACAATCATCAGCGCTGAACCTAATTTCCTCTTAATTCTCAGCTTCTTGTCTAACCAACAAACAACCGGATTGGCAATGCATGCAATAATCCACCCCACTACAAAAGGAGCAAAAATTCGAATTCCTGCCATTCCGAGGCCAACCACAAGCGCTGTTGCAAGCAAACTAAATACTAAACCCACTATGACCTTCCAATACGGACGATTACTCTCCATCTATTCCACCTCAGTTTCTCCTAAAACATAACTGTCCATAAGTTCCCATATTTCTTCTCTGCCCTGTTTCGTCTCTGCAGAGAATGGTATTACAATCGTTCCCGGACGAAGTTTTAATCCATCCTTGATTGCTTTTACATTCTTCTGAACTTGGCTACGCTTAATCTTATCCAGCTTTGTTGCGATGATAATAGGTTCATAGCCCTGTGCTACAATCCAGTCATACATCATCTTATCATTTGCAGATGGGTCATGTCGAATATCAATCAACAGAAATACTGCCTTCAACTGCTTTGACGTGTTAAGATATCGCTCAATCAGTTGTCCCCATTTAATTTTCTCCTGCTCTGACACCTTCGCATAACCGTATCCCGGCAAGTCCACCAGATACATGATATCGTTGACATTATAAAAATTAATAGTCTGTGTCTTGCCCGGTGTTGCTGATGTTCTCGCAAGCGCCTTACGATTCATTAATGCATTAATAAGAGATGATTTTCCTACATTTGACTTTCCGGCAAAGGCAATCTCCACCTTATCTGTCTCTGGCAATGTACTTGTAATACCACACACAATCTGTAATTCTACATTTTTAATCTTCATTTTCTTAGTCCTCACATACCAGTGCAATCTTCAGGACATCTGTCATATGACTGACCGGTATAATCTCCAATCCTTCTGTTATCTCATTCGAGATTTCTTCTACATCGCGCATATTCTTTTCCGGAACGAAAACAGTCTTCACACCGGCACTTTTTGCCGCCAACAATTTTTCTTTGAGGCCACCGATTGGAAGTACTCTTCCTCGAAGCGTAATCTCTCCGGTCATTGCGACGTCCGCACGAACCTTCTGCTTCGTAATTGCAGAAATCATCGCCGTTGCCATTGTGATACCGGCTGACGGGCCGTCCTTCGGTGTTGCTCCTTCCGGTATATGAATGTGAATATCATGTTTTTCAAAGAAATCCTCAGCAATCTGATACTCCCCTCCGACGGAGCGGATGTAACTGATTCCTGCTCTTGCTGATTCCTTCATAACATCTCCAAGCTGTCCTGTCAATAGAATATCACCTTTTCCCGGCATAATATTCACTTCTATCTCTAACGTATCCCCGCCGACACTTGTCCATGCCAGTCCACGGACAATTCCAATCTCATCCGTCTGGTTAATCATATCGTAGCGGAACTTCTCTTTCCCAAGGTATCTTCCGATATTTTCTTCACTGACAACTACAGGACAGATTCCCTCTTCCAGAATTTCCCTCGCTGTCTTTCTGCATATCTCACCGATGGTTCGCTCCAGTTGTCTGACCCCAGCTTCCTTTGTATAGTTACGCACCATTTTCCAAATAGCAGACTCCTCCATCACAAGTTGTTCTTCTGTAAGACCGTGTTTTGATAGTTGCTTTGGAATCAAATGCTTCGTCGCAATATGCATCTTCTCATTTTCCGTGTAACTAGTAATCTCAATCACTTCCATACGGTCGAGAAGCGGCCTTGGAATCGTCTGAAGTGTATTTGCAGTCGTCACAAACAAGACCTCAGATAAATCCAACGGCACCTCCAGATAGTGATCACGGAACTTCACATTCTGTTCACTGTCCAGAACCTCTAAAAGCGCTGAAAATGTGTCGCCTTTGTAATCGTTGCTCACTTTATCAATCTCATCTAAAAGAATCAATGGATTCTTTGCTCCTGCTGATTTGAGTGCGTTCGCAATACGTCCAGGCATAGCTCCTACATACGTTTTTCGGTGTCCTCGAATCTCTGCCTCATCACGCACGCCACCGAGTGAAATGCGCGCATAAGGTCTGTTTAATGCCTTTGACAACGATTTTGCAATTGATGTTTTTCCGGTTCCCGGAGGTCCAACCAGACAGAGAATCGGACTTTCACCCTTACTTGTCAGTTTACGGACTGCGAGGAATTCCAAAATACGTTCTTTCACCTTTTCAAGTCCGTAATGATCTTCTTCTAAAATGTTTTTTGCATACTCAAGGTCAATACTTTCTTCTACCATCTTATCCCACGGCATTTCCAGCATCGTCTCTATATAGGTTCTCGTTACGCCATTTTCTGCCGAATTTTGCATTGCACTTTTGAAACGTCCGATTTCCTTCATGAGTTTTTCTTTTACTTCCGAAGAAGCATTTATTTGATTGGTCGTTTCCGTAAATTCTTCCGCATCTGAAAGAACATTGTCCTCCCCGAGCTCCTCGCGAATGACCTTCAACTGCTCACGGAGAATAAATTCCTTTTGTTGTTTTTCCATACGTTCTTTTACTTTTGCTTGAATGTTTTCTTTTAAACCGACAACAGCAATTTCATTTGTCAATTTAAAAGACAAAAGTGCACAACGCTTATACAGGTCATTTTCCTCCAAAATATCCTGAAGATTAATATAGTCAAAAGGAACGCTGGCTGCAATACGATTTACCAGTTTTTTGAATTCCTTAATATCTGCAATCTGAGCAACTACATCTTTTGGCACCTTGCCACTCTTCATCGTATACTCAAAGAAAATCTCTTGAAGTCCCTTCGCCTCCGGACATTCACTGAGCTGTTCCGGCTCATAATCGTTATAATCCGCAGCAATCTCAACATCTGCCATAAGATACCCATCTATTTCTGTCATTTGGATTAATTTTGCCCGTTCTTCTCCGGTGATCAGGACACGAAAGAGATTTTTATTCATCTTTGCCACTTGTTTAATCGTGGCCACACAACCTATCTCATATACATCTTCCTGTTCCGGTTCTTCTATATTCAATTCTCGTTGTGCCACGAGAAATACTTTCTGTTCTTTATTTTGCATAGCCTTTTGCACAGATTCAATGGAACGGCTGCGGCTTACATCAAAATGTATCACCATCTCCGGTAAGATTGTCATTCCACGAAGTGCCACCATCGGCATGCTTATATATTGGTTCTCCATACTGCTTTTCTCCTATCTAACTTCGTTTGCACCCTAAAAAACAAACGGGTACATGAATCTGTACCCGTTTTGCAAACTTTTACGCACTCTGTGCCGTAAGCGCATCTGAATTATAAGTTGGTGGTTCCTTCCCCAGCACAGTGTTCTTTGTAATCAAACATGTTTTTATCGTATCATTTGATGGTACATGATACATGGTATCCATCATAACATTTTCCATAATTGCACGTAGACCTCTTGCACCTGTCTTTCTTGCCAGTGTGGTATCTGCAATCTGCTCCAATGCTTCCTGATCAAACTCAAGTTCCACACCATCAAGTTCTAAGAGCTTCTTGTACTGTTTCACAATCGCACTCTTTGGCTCAGTCAGGATACGAATCAATGCCTCACGATCTAACATTTCCAATGTTACATTAATCGGCACACGTCCCACAAGTTCCGGAATAATACCAAATTTGATTAAATCCTGTGGAAGAATTTCCTTTAACAATTGGTCAATGTTTTTCTCCTGCTTACTGATAACTTCTGCATTGAAGCCCATAGAAGTGCGATCCAATCGTTTTTCAATAATCTTTTCAATTCCTTCAAATGCTCCGCCACAGATAAACAAAATGTTCGTTGTATCAATCTGAATCATCTCCTGATGTGGGTGCTTACGTCCTCCCTGTGGCGGTACAGATGCCACAGTTCCTTCGATAATCTTTAAGAGTGCCTGTTGCACACCTTCACCGGAAACGTCTCTCGTAATAGATGGATTCTCTGATTTTCTTGTAATTTTATCAATTTCATCGATGTAAATGATTCCATGTTCTGCACGTTTCACATCTCCATCTGCCGCCTGGATTACTTTTAAAAGAATGTTCTCAACATCTTCTCCGACATATCCAGCTTCCGTAAGTGCTGTTGCATCTGCGATTGCAAACGGAACATTCAGAATCTTCGCCAGCGTCTGCGCAAGAAGCGTCTTGCCACATCCGGTTGGCCCCAACATCAAGATATTACTCTTTTGCAAATCTACCCCTAAGTCTTTATCAGCAAGGATTCTTTTGTAATGATTATATACGGCTACCGAGAGAACCTTCTTTGCCTCATCCTGACCAATGACATACTCGTCCAAAAAAGCTTTGATTTCCTCCGGTTTCAGAAGGTTAATCTCTTCTGCAATCGCGTCCTTGTCTTCAAATTCAAATTCTTCTTCGATAATCTCCGTACAGATTTCCACACACTCGTCGCAAATATATGCACCATTCGGTCCTGCAATCAGTTTGCGAACCTGTGCCTGTGCCTTTCCACAGAAGGAACATCTCACGACTTCTTCACCTTTTTTTGCCATATTCTCTCCTCATTTTACGCGTAAAAGGGGTGCTCTAACTTTCAGAACATCCCCTCAACCTTTTTATTAGTGGCTGGTAATTACTTCGTCTACCAATCCGTATTCTTTTGCTTCCTGCGCTGACATGAAGTTATCTCTCTCTGTGTCGATTTCAATCTTCTCCAGTGGCTGTCCTGTGTTTTCTGACAGAATTTGGTTTAACTTATGTCTTGTTTTTAAAATGTGTTCTGCAACAATCTTAATCTCTGTTGCCTGTCCTTTTGCTCCGCCTGATGGTTGATGAATCATAATCTCGGAATTCGGAAGTGCAAAACGTTTTCCTTTTGCTCCGCCTGCCAACAAGAACGAACCCATACTTGCTGCCATTCCGATACAGATTGTCGATACATCACATTTGATGTACTGCATCGTATCATAGATAGCCATGCCGGCTGTCACGGAACCACCCGGACTGTTAATATACAAATGAATATCTTTTTCTGGATCTTCTCCTTCCAAAAATAACAACTGGGCAATAATTACACTTGCTGATGCATCTGTTACTTCTTCCCCTAAAAAGATTATTCTTTCCTTTAGTAATCTTGAATAAATATCGTAAGAACGCTCTCCACGACTTGTTTGTTCAATGACGTAAGGTATTACGCTCATGTACTTGCCTCCCTAAATCTTACTCTTCCACAGAGTTTTCTACTAACAATGTAACTGCTTCTTGAACAGCCATATCTGCTTTCATCTGTTCTTTCTCAGCTTCTCCCATGTACTCTTTGAGTTTTTCAACTTCCATCTTGTACATTTCTGCCATCTTAGCAATCTCTTCATCGATTTTTTCTTCTGTGATTTCAATGTTTTCAGCTTTTGCAATTGCTTCAAGAACTAATCTTGTCTCAATACGTTTCACTGCCTGTGGTCTCATTTCTTCCATCATCTTATCTGCCGTAAGACCTGTAAATTGGAAGTACTGTTCCATGTTAAGACCTTGTGACTGCAATCTCTGAGCAAACTCCTGAGCCATCTGTTGTACCTGTGTATCAATCATTGCTTCCGGAATCTCCATTGTAGCATTAGCAACTGCTTTTTCTACAACCTGATCTTCTTTTTGTCTCTTTCCTTCTGCAGTCTTTTGTTCTTTAAGTTTTGCTTTGATGTCAGCCTTGTATTCTTCTAAGGTGTCAAATTCAGAAACTTCTGCTGCGAATTCATCATCTAATTCAGGAAGCTCTTTCACTTTGATTTCGTGTACTGTACATTTGAATACAGCTTCTTTTCCTGCTAAATCTTCTGCATGATATTCTGTAGGGAATGTTACATTTACTTCCACTTCTTTTTCAGCCTCTGCGCCGATTAACTGCTCTTCAAATCCTGGGATGAATGAACCTGAACCGATTGTAAGTGGGTAGTTTTCTCCCTTTCCACCTGCAAATGCAACACCGTTTACAAATCCTTCGAAGTCTAATACAACTTCATCGCCGTCTTGTACTGCACGGTCTTCTACTGTGATAGTTCTTGCGTTTTTCTTCTGTTCTTCTTCTAACTTCGCATCCACTTCTTTTGCAGTTACTCTGTTAGAAACCTTATCAACTGTTAATCCTTTGTATTCGCCAAGTGTTACTTCCGGCTTTGTTGCAACCTCTGCTGTAAAGATAAATGGTTTCCCTTTTTCAATCTGAACCACTTCAATCTTTGGCTGAGAAACAATTTCTAATCCACTCTCATCATAAGCTTTGCTGTATGCTTCCGGAATCAATGCATTCGCTGCTTCATCATAAAAGATTGCTGCACCATACATTTTTTCAATCATCTGACGTGGTACTTTCCCTTTACGGAAACCAGGTACACTAATTTGTCCTTTCTGTTTGTTGTATGCACCTTGAAGTGCTTTTTCTAACTCTTCGGCAGAAACTTCAATGGTAAGTTTTGCCATGTTTTTTTCCATTTTTTCTACTTGTAAACTCATCTCTGTCTTCCTCCTTCATCTATTCGAAAAGTTATAAAACTTATCTCCTTCGACATTTACCGAACAATTATATCACAACTCAGATAAAATATCTAGCCTTGAATTTCATCTAAATTCAAGATTTTTGTGATAAATCCGCTGATTTGTGCCTCATCTAAATCATACATGCCTTCTGCGTCCTTGACAATTGTGAAAACATATGTCTCTTCTTTGCCATACTCCATACTCTTATAGCATTCTTCGAAGGCTGTATACGCATTGGTGAGAAATTCTTTCTGCATCTGGCTGTTGATTTCTTCCAACGTTCCTCTATACTCGCCGTTCTCTACTTTTTCTGTGAGTTTTTGATTCTCCTCACCGATTTTTGTAATGAAATTATCAAAGATATTTGCCGGCTTATAAGATACTGTCACTTCATACCCACCGTCTGTTGATTCTTTGGCAGCTTTCACTTCATACTTCATGGCTCTAAAAACTTTTTTGCAAAGTTCCACATATTTTCCTTGTAACTCATCATCCATTTCTGCACCGCTTGTAATACTATTTTTAACAAATGAAGTGATTCCGGATTCATACTGTGCATATAATTTTTCCTCAGTTGTTCCTGCCATCAACTGCGATGCCGCTTTTACCTCCCCTTTAAGAGACTGATCTAACACTGCCTTTACATATCCTTCTGGGTTAAACCTACGGAACACTCCAAAAACTGCTAATAACCCAACAACTATAATCACAGTTGCAGCTACTCCTGCGCCAATCATCATATTTCTTTTCTTTGTATCCATATCTGTTCCCTTTCCACCTACTGATAGTAGATAATCGCCTTTCCAATCTCTTCTGCTTTTTCTCTTCCAAGCAATTGCTCTATGATTGCCAACGAAAACGGAATTGCCGTCCCCATACCACGACTGGTAATCACAAAATCCGATACAGCAACTGCGTCCTGCACAACTTCAGCACCTTCTAACGCTTCCTCAAATCCAGGATAAGATGTTGCTTTCCTTCCGTTTAGGAAACCATATTTCCCAAACACGCTCGGTGCCGCACAGATGGCAGCAATATATTTTTCTTTTTGATAAAATTTGCGAAGTAATGCCTCTAATCCTTTGTGTTTGCCAAGATTCAATGTCCCCGGCATGCCTCCCGGAAGCACCAACATATCTTGCTTCTCATAACTCATATCTTCAAATAACTTATCCGCCTGTACATCAATCCCATGTGCACCATGAATCATGTTATCTCCGGTAATCGATACTGTTGTCACCTCAATCTCTGCACGTCTGAGCAAATCAACAACCGTTAACCCTTCGATTTCCTCAAAACCATCTGCGAGAAATACACAAACCTGTTTCATAGACATTCCCTCCTCAGTCTTGCATAACTAAAATGATTGTACCAAACTTGCAAAGAAATTGCAAATGTATTACTATAAGTATGTTGGGAGGTTGAAAATATGGAAATCGAACGCAAATTTTTATTAAAGAAACTACCTGAAAATCTTGATACTTATCCGGTTCGACATCTTGAGCAGGGATATCTCTCTACTGCTCCTGTAATTCGCATCCGCCGTGATAACGATAAATATGAACTGACATATAAAGGAAAAGGCTGTATGATTCGTGAAGAACACAATCTGCCTCTTACAAAAGAAGCTTATGAGCATCTTCTCGAAAAAATTGACGGCAGATTAATTGTTAAGAAACGTTATATGATTCCTTTTGAAAAACATACCATTGAGCTAGATGTATTTGAGGGAGACTTGGCTCCTCTAACTCTTGCCGAGGTGGAGTTTGCTTCTGAAGAAGAAGCGAAAGCATTTGCCCCTCCGGATTGGTTTGCAGAAGATGTCACCTTTTCAAAATTGTATCACAACAGTTTCTTGAGCCAATTTAACATTTGACAAACAACAGGTGCGATTCTCACGAACCGCACCTGCATTTTATTCTTCTTGTTTTTTCTGGTTTTTTCTTTCTAATTTTTCAAGTTTCTTTTGGTATCTTCTCTTTCTTGCCGAACATCTCTGTTTTCTCGTCAATGCCATAATAATAATGAAAAGAATCAAGACTACACAAAGCCCTGCCAAACCAATGATAATATAAAGTGAGTATTCTTCTAATGTAGACTTTTCGAATGAAAATTTACCAATTGAAAACACATCCTTCTCTTTTTCTACCTCTTCTTCCACAGGTACGTACTCTTTGTACAGTTGAAGACTGTTTTCCGTTTTCTCATATTGGTATACAACTTTTTCACCAAATTGATTCATTACAAGAATATGAACATAATTCTCATAATCAGGATTCTCATACTTCCAACCATGCAAGGTGATTCCATCAATTGTAATTTCCGAATATACCATGTTCTTGCGAACCTGTTCCTCTTCCGTCAAGTCAAACAAAATAACATTTCTGCCCAATATAGACACCGGTCTGAATACAGACGTGATACCTTTTTCTTTCTCGTACATATAGAAGTTTTTTTCACCGGATTCACTAATCATATAAAGCAGTGTCAAATTGAATTGATTGCTATGATATGCAGGAACTTCCTGCCCATCTATCGTCAAAGTTGTTGCTTCAAATGTTTCCGGAATTCCGATATCTGTTTGATTCCTTACAACGCCTAATCTCTGTTCGCCATATGTGCTATATACCGTTGGTGTCTCGTCCACAAAGACATTTATCACATATTCTTTCTTGCTTCCATTTTCTGCTGTACACGTGACAACAAACCGATTGTTGCCCGGAACTACAGTCTTCTCCCCTGTTCCCGCCACAGAAGCCTTTGCGTGATTCGCTGTTGCCCCTAGCGTAATCTTACTTGTACTTCCCGCTACATTCACACTGTACTCTGCTGTAGCCGCATTAAATGCCGGTGACAATGCGCCTTCTGAAACGGTAATTGCCGATAAATTGTTATCTTTTGAGCGATTGTCCACCACTACTGTTTTCTTTTTCACAGTAACACTCGCACTGGCATTCCCTTCCGTCTCCGTATCATAATTTGCACCCACGCCTTTTACAGAAACGACACATTTTTCTCCTGTAAGTTTAATCTTAGCGCTTGCTGTTTCTCCCTTGTCAAGAGATGTTTTGCTAAGTTTGGATACAACTGTACCTCCACTTACGGTCATAGATATGTTTGAAACGAAATAATTGCTTGCTGCTTTTACTGTGACAGTAAATGTTCCTCCTGAAGATACTTGAGATGCATTTGCCGAGATACTGAGTCCTCCCGCAGCATTTGCGTCAAGTTTTACACTACTCAGCGTTAATACAAACAATATAAAAAAACACAAAAACCTTTTTATTGTTTTATTCATACTTTTCACCCTCGTTATTGTACTATTGAACTTTTATTATCCAAATGATTTCTAAGTTTCACATAATCCAAGGCTGATGCCTTCCCATCTCCGCTGGTATCTGCTCCCTTTAGATATGCTCCTGTTAAAGAACTTGCCCCATCCAGATAATTTCTTACTTTCACATAATCAACAGCAGATAATTTACCATCTCCATTCACATCTCCCCTGATTACAATGGTATAGTTGACGGTGCTCCCGTTCGTTGTAACTGACAGTTGCATGCCGGTAGCAAGTGTTCCGCTTGTAATCTGCGTGCCATCTGCCTTCTTAGCTACCACTTGAATCCTTTCATCCAACGCTTTCACTTTGGCGATTTCTCTTCCAATATCCCCGCCGACTGAGAACCCGGTCAGATAACTGTTTGAATGAGAGACCTTCAAAGTCGTTAATACTTCTGCCTGTGTCTTCTCAGGTATAATGATTACCGGTGGTTCCTCAATCTCCGGTTTGTCGTCATCCGGTTTCTCTATATCCGGTATCTCAATGTCCGGTATCTCAATATTGCCGCTACCTTTAAATACCACTCGAATATCACTTGCTTTCACATACACAAAGTCTCGCGTTTCATCGTATATGGCATTCACATCTCTGGCACTTCTGTCGGCCTTTAATGACATATCAGAAACAACTTTGTAGAACCATCCTTCATTCGTCTCTACCGAATCCAAGATCACTACCGGAAAATCATAGGTGAAAGCAGCTTTTCCACTTCCCGAACCTGCTTCTGACGTATATATCTTAGCACTTCTGGCATCTGCCTCCTTATAGAACTGCACGTTCCCACTGACAGTAATACCAATCGTATATCTTCCATAATCAACTTTTTCAGTATCGAAATAATAACCTCTCGCCGCCGCTTTCTCGCCCCAATAGGGGTCAGACGCATACTTGACATTCATGCCACTATGCTTATCTCCAAGATGTGGGCCTCGATATCTAAAATCACCACCATTCAGATAATCCTTGTGCACCCATTCATATGCAAATTCATTGATACAATGTTCAACAGATTTAAATGTATTCGCCGACTCTCCCGGACTAGAATCCACTGCATTTAATCCAAACAAGTTGTTTTTACTTTTTGCAATAGAACTTGTTCCCCATGCACTTTCATTAATGGCGATGCCAAACATTAAAAGCGCGTTAATAGAATATTTATTCTGTGCAGAAGCAAATGCACTTCCTGCTGTCAGCATCACGGACTCTGTTTTGTTTGCTGCAATATACGCATTATATTGCTCCGGAGTAAAAGGTGCCTTTGTATGCATAGACAAATATTGATAATAATTGTAATATGGCTGTCCAGCATTCACCGACTGACTGAACACATTATTCTGATAGTCTGCAATCATTTTCGCAAAATCATCATAAAAATAATGTCCGTCATAACTGTAATACTTTACACCTAATGAAAGATAGCTTGGTTTGTATCCCACTCGCGTACTTGCCAAAGCCAGGGAACTTCCACTAAAGTATGTGTAGTTGTGCATGAGATACCCATTGTCAGAAATAGAATAATAACTAATCTCACGTTCTCCACAAGACTCATAAGCAATCGGTCCTGTAATATTAGCAGCAGGCACTCTCATCACAACACCTGACAACTTACAAATCACACTTCCGTCACTCTCTGTCCGAATGTAAGCCGCATCTCCGGCTGACTTACAATGAACATATCCCTCTCTGCCTGTATCCACTTCTGTATAATATACCAAACCACTTGAACTTTTGAATCTTACAACACCCACAACATCCGTTTGGGCTTCCTCTCCGGTCCTCAGGCGAGAAAACAACTTAATTCTAGTGTTTTGGAAATCACTCATCAAATCCCCCTGCGTAATTTCAACAGTCACAGGGTTCCCATCTTCGTCCAAGACATAGAACGTATCCACTACTTGGTCTTGCGCTTTTGAATCTATATAAAAAGAAAAACTCGCCAAAAGACACATTGCAATCAGCAACATGCTCAGACAAGTTCTTAAGCGTTTTCTCCCCAATAATTTCATCCTATCGCCCCTTAATTAAATATTTCTCCCCAAAATTTACAACATCATTAATTATTATACAAAAATGTGACGCAGTTTGTCAATTGGATACCCCTCCCAATTTGACAACTTTTGTAGCACTCCCAATTTGACAAAATTTCATCAGTTCAAGATTGTATCTACAATATCTTGATTGCCCTCCACAGCTTTTTCTAAATATTCTTTCGAGACTAATTGCTCAATTTCCCCTTTATATTTATGAACATTTTCTCGTTTCCCCCACACCAACTCTTCAAATAACTCTTCGCTACCTCTAGGTCTTCGAAAGATTACATCAACATCTTTTACCTTACTTTTCTCTAATTTGTTTCCTTTCAATAAAGATTTGGGACGCCCAGAAACAGCAAAACCTAACGTACACGTATTATCAGATGTTGTAAATGCACATTCTACCCGATTTTTCTTAAAGTTATCTTCAGCCAGCAATTTATGTGTAAATAAGTTCACCATCTCAGGTAAAACTGTTATTTTTTCTCTTACTGAACCTTTGACTGACTTCTCTGATTTTCCAGGCTTTAAAAAATCAAAATCCGCTTCTTCTAATTCTTCTGAAAAACATTTATCAAAAAATTGTTCAGCAGACAATTCTGTATGTATACCTATCAGATGCAAATAATTTCCTTTGTCAGCTTTTATTATGTGAAAACCATTTTCAAATGCTTCTGAGCAAATCAAATATTCATAATCAACAAAATTCGCTTGGTAGAATTTAGCATTAGCTATTGCTTCATTTCTTACTCTTTCCTTAAAACTAACAGCGCACATATAACCTCCTAAAAAAGAAAGAGGAATGACTTTCATCATCCCTCTAATGATTTTTAGTAGTTTTCTCTACACTCGAATGGGTTTAAGGTCTCCAGTCCGACCACTCGGCATGGTTTTTAGTCTCATACCCGACCTATATAATTATCTTCAATAATTATTATCTTTATACAATAATAGTATGGTAAGACTTTGCTTTTGTCAATAATGAATTTTACATAACCGTATACAGTTAGGGATGTTAAAACTATATACTATATACTATATACTACCTACTTCTCTCCATATGTTTTTCCATTTCCACCTTGTATTTCATAAGCCTGAGTAAATATTCTGGCATTTGACGATTACCCAATTCCCAATCTGTCATCGTTCGATATGGGATACTAAAATATTCGCAAAATTGTTTTCTGTTCATTCCTGTTTCTTTTCTTAATTGAATCAATTGCTCTTTACTATTCATATTTTAACCTCTTACGCATTGCGTAACTTTATTATAAGCAAAGTTTCTTAATATGTCAATGAGGTTATCCCCAATTTGACAACTTTTCCTATAATCTTTATAATATTTCTATCAATTGATAACATAAGGAGACTTTTGAACATGAAAATTGTATTTTTGGACGCTAAAAGCGTCGGTGAAGATATAAATTTATCAAAATACAGCGAATTAGGTGATTTCGCAACCTATGATTTCACTACTCAGGAACAGATTCTGGAACGCGTATGTGATGCCGATGTGATTATCACTAATAAATGTACGATTAACGAAAGCAGCGTCGGAAACGCCAAGAATCTGAAGTTGGTTTGCGTCACTGCTACAGGTACAAACAACCTGGATAAACCATACTTGGAACAAAAGGGAATTGCTTGGAGAAATGTTGCCGGGTATTCCACCGAATCGGTAGCACAACACACCTTCGCGATGCTATTCTATCTGCTTGAAAAGTTGAGTTATTATGATGCTTATGTGAAGGACGGCAAATATGCCAATGATACTTCTTTCACTCATTTCGCGGAACACTTCCATGAAATAAACGGAAAAACCTGGGGAATCATCGGACTTGGAAATATCGGACGCCGAGTTGCTGACATCGCTAAGATGTTCGGTGCAAATGTCATCTACTATTCTACTACAGGCAAAAACACACAGAACGGTTACAACCGAGTAGACTTTGACACGTTACTTGCAACCTCAGATATTGTTTCCGTTCACGCTCCGCTCACACCGGAGACAGAAAGACTGATGAATGCTGAAGCATTTCGCAAAATGAAATCCAGTGCCATCTTTATCAATGTCGGACGCGGGGCTATCGTTGATGAGCAGGCTCTCGCAGACGCGATTGACAACCGTGTAATTACGGCTGCAGGCTTAGATGTACTCACAGAAGAACCAATGAATCCAAACAGTCCGTTTCTTCATATTCAAGACAGCAAGCGTCTCCTCATTACACCTCATATTGCATGGGCAAGTGTGGAGGCCCGAACAAAACTTATGGATATCGTATATAACCAGATTAAAGATTATATTACCCAATAAAAAGTCAAGCTCAAATGTTATCTCCTAACATTTGAGCTTTTATTACGTTTCTAATATATTCTACCAATATCTGCGGTACCAAGGTGACTTATAAACAGGTACAACCCTTACTACGTCACCTGTCTGCGGTGCATGAATCATCATGCCGTTTCCAACATAGATTCCTACATGTCCGGAATAACAAACCACATCTCCCGGCTGTCTGTCCGCTTTGGAAACAGCTCGTCCACCACTTCCGATTGAACCTGAATAGTGAGCAAGTTTTACACCAATGGCCTGATGCGCTCTCATTACCAAACCGGAGCAGTCGATTCCACTCATACTCGTTCCGCCCCATCTGTACGGAACACCCAGATACTTATATGCTGCTGCCACAATCGCTGCGCCGCCACCCGTTCCTACAGGAGGCACATAATTAGAACCACTATTGCCGCCTGATGATGACCCACTCTGAAGTCTTTCGTTAATATCTTTTATCTTGCCCTCAGCGTCCGCAATTAACTTGTCCAAGTCTTTCTTATCCTTTTCATACTTGGCCTGCTTTTTCTCAAGTGCTTCCATATCATTCTCTAAAGATTCCTTGAGTGCAACTATTTTTTCTTTATTCTTTACGTATTCCTCTAGCTGTTTTCTGTCATACTCATGAAGGGTCTGCACATTCTCCATCTCCTGCAGCATCTTCGCAATGCTTCCGGATTCAAGCACCTTTGCAAACATACCGCCTGACCCATTCTCATACATTACAACAATACGACGCTTCATAGTCTCGTACTGTTCCTTTTCAAGTTCTTCTGCCTCAGCCAAATCTTCCTCAGCTTCTATAATAGCTGCTCCGACTTTCACCAACTCTTTCTCTGCATTATTGATGTTTTTCACAAGATTGTCCATCTTGTTTTCCAAAGACTTCAACTTGTCTTGCGCTTTCTTCTTCTCTTCTCTAAGGGACGTCGCTGATACAGTTGATGCCAACATCGAACTAATCAGCAATGATATCATTAAAATTTTTCCAAATTTCTTCATATTTCACCTTTATAAAATCTCGTTTGTGTTTCTTATTCCAAAAAAATTATAAAGCATCAGCCTAATCTTTGCAACACATTTTTAACACTTTTGTAACATCCATTTTCTGGAGTCTGAGAAACAGAGCCATTCCGCACACATCACAAAAAAGCATCACCATAAACGCCACAATACCACGCTTCAAAATGTCTGCAAATATTCCCGTCTGTGTTAAAACAATCGCAACGATATTCATAACCGCGTGAGACAAAATAGGCGCAAGAATCGTTTGGTACTTCTCGTAAAAATATGCCAACAGCACACCACAGAACCCCGCATAGACAAACTGTACCAAATTACCATGATAAGCGCCAAATGCTACTGCAGAGATTACCATCGCCCATGAAAATGGAATCCATCGCCGAAGCAATCGAAAACCCAATCCACGGAAAATAACTTCCTCAACAATCGGAATCAGTAAACCGCTCGTTAAAAGTTGTTGCCAAATCGGGGGCGCATAGAGTATCTCACTCACTTTCTGATATTGCTCACTATACTGTGGCAGATTGATGAGGAGTAGTAAAATGTTAAGTCCGACCGATACAGAAACACTGAGAAGTACTATGATGCCAACGTGTCTTAATACATCTCTCTTCTGCATAACTCTACTGCCTCCCTGATAGCATCTGCATCGCCACTGACAGAGCCCTGCACCATCTCCGGCTTACCGCCGCCTCTACCTGCAAATTGTTCATTCAGCATTTTTGCCATTGGACGCACATCAACGGTTTTACTGCCAAGGACATAGCGGTACTGATGATGCCCTGTCTCCGCAAACACCGCGCCGACTCCCGTTCCTCTTGATAATAGCAGATTCACCAGTTCTCTCGGCGCATCTCCGGACAAATCTGATTCAAACAACACTACGAGTGGCTCTCCACCGGCAATCGTCTGCACTTTATACTGCAAAAGTGTTTTCTGCACTTCTGCCACTTTCCCTTTTTGCGTCGCAAGCTCTTCCTTTAATTTTGCAACTTCATCTACAATCTCATCTTCTTTTGCTGAAAGCATAACAGAGATACTTTTGGTACTCTCTGATTTTCTTTCATAATCTTCGATTGCACGGAATCCACACAACATGGACACACGCACGCCGCCCTTATAATTCTGAACACCGATGAGTTTGATAAGACCGATTTCACCCGACTTGTTGACGTGAGGCGCACAGCAGGCACAGGTGTCATATCCCGGAACAACTACAATGCGAACCTGTCCTTCGATCTCAATTTTACTGCGGTATTGCATCTCGGCAAGTTCCTCTTTTGACGGATACAGAACTTGAATATCCAGATTCTTCACCACTGCTTCATTTGCTTTATGTTCAATCTCCCGAAGCTGTCCTTTTGAAAGCACTCCGTTGAAATCCATCGTTACAGCATCTTTTCCCATGTGGAATCCCACATTGTCATAACCATAGATTGCATTCACAAGACCGGACACAATATGTTCTCCTGAATGGTGCTGCATTTTCGAAAAACGTTCTTCCCAGTCAATCGTTCCTTCTACCTGCTTACCTACGGGTAATTCTCTCTCTACTTTGTGATAGATAACACCATCTCGTTCCTGTGCATCCAGCACCTTTACGCCATCAATCGAACCGGTATCTGCATATTGTCCTCCGCCTTCCGGAAAAAAGGCAGTTCTGTCAAGAACTGCCTCATAATAGTCTCCTACTTTTTCACAAGCTGTTACAACTGCAGAGAAGGTTATCATATGGCTGTCTTTATAAAATAACTTTTCTGTCACTTTTTACATCCTTTCCGGTGCTTCAAATCCAAGCACATCGATACATGCTTCTAACACACGTTTTGTAATAGCCAGAAGTGCAATAAATCCTGCTTTTTTCGTCTCATTTTCTTCCGAGAGAATCTTTGTCTCATGGTAGAAACGGTTAAAAGCATTTGCCAAATCATAAATATAAGCACAAACTTTATGTGGCGCAAGTTCTTCGTAGGCATTTTCCATCACGAGATTGAACTTTGCAACCTCAAGCATCAATGCTTTCTCGCTTGCAGATTCTGATTTTTGAATCTGGCAATCTGCCACTTTCTTTCCTGTCTCTTCGTATTTATTTAAAATAGACTTAATTCGTACAATTGTGTATAAAATATACGGTCCTGTATTTCCTTCAAAAGAAATGAAACGATCTACGTCAAACACATAATCCTTTGCAGCCTGGTTTGACAAATCACCGTATTTCAATGCTGCAAGTCCAACCTTTTTCGCAGTCTCTTTCGCCTCAGTCTCCTCGATTGCATGATTCTCTACAATCTTTTCGTACATCTTGCTGTTGATGTCACCTACCAGTTCTGAAAGACGCATAACTCCACCGTCTCTTGTTTTAAACGGCTTGCCGTCCTTTCCGTTCATGGTTCCAAAACCGATATGCTTAAGTTCTGTCTCCGGACGAACAATACCTGTCTTCTTCGCACAGCGGAATACCTGTTCAAAATGCATCTCTTGACGCTTATCCGTTACATAGACAACTTGATCAGGCTTGTACACCTGCTCACGCTCTACCAAAGTTGCAAGGTCTGTTGTCGCATAGAGCGCCGCACCGTCTGACTTTAAAATCATGCATGGAGGTATCTCTTTTGCATCTGTCTCTTCCTTGACATCCACAACGAGAGCTCCCTGGTCCTCATGCGCATAGCCCTCTTTCTTAAGATACTCTACCATATCTGCAATGTACGGCTTTGCATCTGCTTCGCCTTTCCACAGGTCAAACTCTACATTTAGATTGCTATAATTCTCTTTGAGGTCAGGCAACGAAACAGCCATGATGTGTTTCCAGAGTGCAGTATAACCTCTGTGTCCGTTTTGAAGTTGATAAGTTGCCTGAAGCGCAGCTTCTTTAAACTCTTCGTTTTCCTTCGCATACGCACTTGCAGTCGGATAAATCTCACCAAGTTCTTCTATCGTAAATGGAGATTCCGTCGGATATTCCCCTTCAAAGCTTTCATCAAAGTAAGGAAGTTCCGGCTGTCTTCTTTTCAGTTCCATCATGACCAGTCCCATCTGAGAACCCCAGTCCCCAAGATGTACGTCACCGATTACTTCATGTCCCACATATCTTCCGATACGCTTCACGCTCTCGCCAATAATGGCAGGTCTCAAATGTCCCACGTGAAGTGCCTTAGCCACGTTCGCTCCACCGTAGTCCACCATAATAGTCTTCTTATGCTCCGGTTCTCCTACGCCAAGCTTGTCCTCTGCATTCATTTTCTTCAAATATGACGCAACAAAATCCGCATCTAATGTAATGTTGATAAATCCCGGATTTACCGCCTCCACTTTCTCTATACATATGCTTCCTTCTAATGCTACAACCACATCATTTGCAATCATTATCGGTGCTTTGCGGTACACCTTCACAGCCGCCATTGCACCATTACACTGATACTCGCAAAGATCCGGCCTGTTGGAAAGCGTTACCTTTGCATATTGTTTATCATAGCCTGCTTTCTCAAAAGCCGCTTCTACTTCATATGTCAATATCTCAACTAACTTATTCATATTTCCTCCCGATTCTCTCTCATTTCTACCATTTTAACACAACGATTCGTTATCAACAACATCGTTTTAAAAAACTGTCTGAATCAGCGCCATGTATAATACAGTTCCCACGCCGATGCTGAGCAGGTTGTTTCGTTTCCATATATGTAGCACCGCCACTACCACTACGGCGACCAATTCCGGAATTCCGTGTGGTGTAGATAAAATCACTGTGTTTCTAAGACAATACACCACCAGCATGCCAATAATTGCCGGTGTAAGTACTTTCCCAAGATACTGAATTGTCTTTGGAATTTCCTTCCCTTTCGGAAAGATTAGAAAAGGAGCGACACGCGTTGCAAATGTAGTAAGTGCAACCAATAAAATAATCAAAAATGAGCTTCCCGCACTTAATGGCATATCTCATCATCCTCCTTATCCAATTTCTTTCTTCCGACAAAAAGCAATGCAACAATAGCCAGCATTGCAGGCAGGACAAAACTGTTTGCACCAAATATCATGAGTGCAACAATCGCGACTACCACACCAATTATCTCCGGAATACGATTCTTTCTATCCATCCATTGCTCTACAAAAATCACAACAAAAAGCGCAGTCATTGCAAAATCAATCCCTTCTGAATTAATTGGAAGAACCGTTCCCGCAATAGCGCCAATAGCCGAACCAAGCACCCAATAGGACTGATTCATGATTGAGATTGCAAAGAGGAACTTGTCCTTTTCCACATCTTCCGGCACATTGGTCGTACAGAGCAACGAATATGTCTCATCTGTCAAACCGAAAATCATGTACCACCGTTTCATGCCCATTTGATTAAATTTTTCCAATAGGGATATTCCATAAAAAATGTGTCTGACATTTACCATAAATGTCAAGAAAATCACTTGTAAAAATGAAAATCCCGGCACAAAAAAGTTCACTGCCAAATACTGACCGGAGCCTGCATAGACCAAAAGACTCATCAATATCGCCCACAGGAAAGAATATCCTTTTTCCGCGTACATTACTCCAAATGCAATTCCGATAAACAGATATCCTGTTAGGACTGGGATTGTGTATGGAAATGCCTTGCGAAATGCCTTTTTATATCCTGTCATCGTATTTCCTTTCTAAACTTCCAATATAAAAACTAAAGAACAGCTCCCTGTAAACCCTAAATATAAGAATTTCAGCGAGCTTTTCTTTTTAACCGTCTCTGACAGGAGTCGAACCTGCGCACCCGCCTCCGGAGGGCGGCGCTCTATCCACTGAGCTACAGAGACATATTGTTATTCGTATCCGTCTTTCACGACATTGTCAATGGTAACATATTTACTGAAAAATGTAAAGTAAAGGGATTGCTTTTTTATTACCCTTGCGTTATAATCAAAAAACCATAATATTTATCTATTTATTTCACGGACGGCATCCGTCCTATTTTCACCGAAAATGTACTAAAAATGAAGAAAGGAGTTTTATGAATTACCAACAATTTGTTATTGTTGTAAAAAATGAGGTCGCACTGGCGTTAGGCGATGATTTGACCCTACAGTTGCATACCGCCTTAAAAAACAATGGTGTGGTGCGCACCGGTCTGACAATTATTGACAAACGTGTTAACATTTCTCCCACCATTTATCTGGAGGAATACTATAAGCAATTTCAAGAGGGATTTGAAATCGATGATATTGTTCAGAATCTATTAGAAGTTTATCGTGAGGTAAAGTTTGAACACGCTTGGGATGTACATGCTGTAAAAGATTATGAAAAAATGCGTTCAAAAATCGTGTACAAACTGATTCATGCAAAGAGAAATGAAGAACTATTTAAAAAATTACCGTATATTGCATATCTTGATTTCGCTATCGTCTTTTATATCTTGTTCGAGGTGGATGATTCCGGCACAGCCACAATTCCCATTACACATGAATTATTAGAGCTTTGGAATGTTTCATTAGATGATGTTCAGCAAAATGCTTTTTGCAATGCACCTCTCATTCTTCCTGCATGTTTTAAGCCTATGCAGATTGTGATTGACGAACTGATGGGCACCAACTACAGTGAACAAGAACCTATCGAGGACTTAATGTATGTTCTCACCAATTCTCTTCGAAGTTTTGGCGCCGCATGCATTCTATATGATGGAATCTTAGAAAAAATATATGAGGAGATCGGTGAGAATTACTATCTTCTTCCGAGTAGCATCCATGAAATGATTATTGTTCCGGAAAGCAACAGTCCTTCCAGAGAACATTTGAATGAAATGATTGCGGAGGTCAATCAGACGCAGGTAGATGAAGAGGAGTTTTTATCGGATTATGTATATTATTACAATGGCTATATAAAGGCTTTATCGTAAAAACCTCCTAAGAGCAAAAGGAGTATGATCCACTCGAATCATACTCCTAATTTATTTATGATAGATTATTCTTTTGCTCTACCTAAGTATTCTCCTGTTCTTGTATCGATTTGGATTACTTCGCCTTCTTCGATAAAGATAGGAACCATAACAGTTGCACCTGTCTCTACTGTAGCCGGTTTTGTTACGTTTGTTGCCGTATTACCTTTTACGCCCGGTTCTGTCTCTGTAATCTTAAGGCTTACAAAGTTCGGCGCTTCTACGCTGAATGCTTTCCCTTGGAAGAATTGAATGGTAACTTCATCATTCTCTCTAACATATTTGATCGCTTCTGCCACTTCGTCATAAGCAAGCGGAATCTGATCATATGTTTCAGGGTCCATAAAGTAGTAAAGTTCTCCATCATTATATAAGTACTGCATTTTCTTTTTCTCAATATGAGCTTTTGGGAATCTGTCATTCGGATTGAATGCTTCTTCTCTTGTTGCTCCTGTTAAAATGTTTTTATATTTTGTTCTTACAAAGGCAGCACCTTTACCTGGTTTTACATGTTGAAATTCAAGAATTACGTGTGGTTGTCCATTAATTTCAAATGTAATACCGTTTCTAAAATCACTTGCGCTAATCATAATTGTCCTCCTAATTTTACTCTGCACATTTTCATCATATTGCAGCGCATACTTATTGATTTATTTTAAATGATATTGTTTGTTTTTTCAAGCATTTTTTCGAAATTAAAGCTCTTAATTCATATTTTCTAATATATCTTTCAGTTTTTCTACTCGAATCTGCCCTGGTGCAGATGTTTTTTCCAATGCTCCGAACGTAATTGCAGAACCAAATGTCGCACCTGCAATTCTGCTGACCACACCCATCTCAGACATTGACATAGTGACAATCGGACGGTCTGCGTACTCAGTTGCCATCTCCTCTGTTGCTGATAGAAGTGTCAAAACATCCTTTTTATTCTGTGGCATAACTGCAATCTTCGGGATATCTACACCAACACTTTGCATATAACAAAGTCTTCGAACGATTTCATCTTTGTCAGGCGTCTTTGCAAAGTCATGATTGGATCCCACAACCTTTACTCCATATTTGTGCGCAGCTTCAATAATAGCTAAAACCTCTTTTTCTCCTATAAACACTTCGACATCCACAAGGTCAATATTCCCGCTTGCAATCATCATCTGATTGAGCATCGTATACACTCTTAGATTCAGTTCCTTCTCTCCACCTTCTGCCTTTGTCCGAAATGTAAAAAGAAGCGGTATGTCCCCAAGCACCTCTCTCAGCTCTGCCGAAAGAGCCACAACCTTCTGCATCTCAAGTACAGATTCAAAATAATCTGCGCGCCACTCTGCCAAATCTGCAGGTGTATTCAAAATCTCATTTGCAGTCATAAGAATCTCTTCTCTCGTTCTTCCCACAATCGGAACGCATATTTTCGGCATCCCTTCGCCGATGCTCACATTTCTGACTACTACAGGATTCATGACATCTTCCTCCGTCTCTTTGCTACTTCTATCATAAGATAAAATCACTTTCATTTCAACCACTCCTTGACATTTTTGCGCTTTCGCCTTACTGTTAAGAAGTAATCAACAAAAGAGAGGAATCCATAATGAAAGAAATTACTGGACATACACAAGTTTTCGGGGTGCTCGGAAGCCCAATTTCACATAGCATCTCACCACAGATGCATAATGAAGCATTTCGACAATTGGAGATGGACTGTGTCTATCTCGCATTTGAAGTTGGTGAAGATGGTATGAAAGCCGCAGTGGATGGTTTGCGCACTTTAAATGTGCGTGGTTACAACGTGACTATGCCCAACAAAAATATTATGGCAACACTTTGCGATAAGTTATCTCCTGCTGCTGAAATTATCGGTGCAGTCAACACTGTGGTTAATGACAATGGTGTATTGACCGGACATACTACTGACGGAATTGGATATATGCGCGCCGTCGAAGACGCCGGGCACAATATCATTGGGAAGAAAATGACACTCCTCGGCGCAGGCGGTGCTTCTACTTCTATCTTCGTACAGGCTGCTTTAGATGGCCTATCAGAAATATCTGTATTTAGCCGTAGTACGAGTAAGTTCAATGATAGAGCAAGAAATATTATTGAAAGATTAAAAGAGCATTCAAGCTGTAAGGTGAATCTATATCCTTTAGAAGATGAATCTCGCTTAAGGCATGAAATTAGCAAAAGTGCCATCTTAACAAATGGCACATCTGTAGGAATGGCACCGGATATTGACGACTCACTCATTACCGATACTTCCATGTTCCATAAGGATCTAATTGTATCAGACATTATTTATAATCCTCGCGAAACGCAACTAATGAATTTCGCAAAAGAAGCCGGTTGCTCAACGTTTAACGGGCTTTACATGTTACTCTATCAGGGCGCCGAAGCATTTAAGATATGGACTGGACAGGACATGCCTGTAGATATTATCAAAGCAAAGTATTTCAACTAAAACATCCTGCCTACGCATGAATCTCATTTAGGTCTGCGTGGCAGGATATTTTTATTTCTTACTTCTCTTATAAAAATGTAACACAACTTTCTCTAATCGTCTCTTGAGCACAATTTGAATCTCTTCTTTCGGATGAATCGGCTTTACCAGAATATTTCGAATACCTGTACGTTTTGCGCCCCACACATCAGTAAAGAGCTGGTCTCCGATAAAAACCGTATTATTCTTATCTGTTCCCATCAGTTCCATTGCTTTTTCATAATTCACTGTAGATGGCTTGTGCGCATTAAAAATGTAATGAACCTGTACATCTTCGTTGAACATCTTCACTCTCGGTTCCTGATTGTTTGACAGCAAACAGCACGCGAACCCAAGCTCTTTTAATCTTGCAAACAGCTTTTTCGCACGCTCGTCTGCCGGTGCTCCATGCATAACCAGTGTGTTGTCTATATCAAAAATGATTCCTCTGTATCCTTCTTCATAGAGTTTTTCAAATGGAATCACATATGTGGAAGCCACATATTCATCCGGAAAAAAAGTATCGAACATCTCTTATTCTCCAATCTTGTTTATTTGTCCAAATATTTCACTGCAGATCTCACCAATCTGCTTTCCATCTGTCTGAATTACCACTTCCGCAGCATTCTCATAAAATTCACGACGTTTATCCATCATCTCACGAATATACGCTACCGTTTTATTCCCTTGCAAAAGAGGGCGGCTTGTATCATCCTTCACCCGTTCTAAAATTGTCTCCGGTCTCGCAGAAAGTAGCACAATCATACCGCTCTTTCTCATTTCCTCCACATTTTGGTCTCGAAGCACGATACCACCTCCGCAAGATACCACTTTATTCTCCTGTGTGCATATCTCCTGCAAAAGTCTCGTCTCTACATTGCGAAAATACTCTTCACCATTATTTGCAAATATGTCTGAGATATTCATGCTCTCGCGCATGGCAATCATCTCATCCATTTCTAGCACTTCCATGCTGTACTCTTTTGCCATATAAGCAGCGACCGAACTTTTTCCGGTCCCCATATATCCGATTAAAAATATATTTTTCATATTACTCTGCCTCTAAAATCTCTTTGACATCTGCTTTGAACTTTAGCCAGGCATCTTCATCATCCACAAAATACTTTGGACATATCTTACCTGTAATATCATAATGCCGAATGATATCCTTTTCTGTCAAGCCAAACTTTTCACACAGCCACGCTGTTAAATGTACCATGGACTTGTAGGTTGCCTTTGTGTATGTTCCATCCTTTGTCTTATGACAAGTCTCTATAGAAACAGTATCTGCATTTCGCTCATTTGAAGCGTAGGCAATCTCCCAAGTTGGAACACACTGGATAATCTCACCCTTCAGACCCACAATAAAATGGCTGCTTGCTCTCGTTTTTCTTGAATCCTTCAAGCCCTCAAAATAATTGCGGTTCTGTTCTGCTGTAGTACCTGGATTTGCTGTATAGTGAATCACAATATTCTCAATTTTATCACTCTGCGTACCCGGTCTGGAATATGAATTGACCGTCAAAAGCCTCACATCTATGTTTGGCTTCTTAATCTTCATATCAGCGTCGTCCTGCTCTACATATTTGCTCTCAAATGGACCAACTTCAAAGAATTTCATTCCCATAAGCACAGCCATAGTAGATATGAGTAAAAACATACCTGCTCGTGTATAAAGGCGCATTCTTCGCATAAACCTTGTTTTTCTTCTCTGTCTGCGTCGCTTCTCCGCCATTTGTTCTACCACCTGTCTGTTCAATGTAGACATTATAACATCATTTCCATCAAAAAAACAGAAAGACTTTCTTATTTTTTCATTAATTTCGGCACATAAATAGGGTACGTCATAAAACGTACCCTACCAAATCATGTATTATACTTGATCCACACTGTAGTTTGGAGCTTCTTTTGTAATATGAATATCATGCGGATGACTTTCTTTCAGAGAAGCAGCCGAAATCTTCACAAATCTACCTCTCTCCTTCAATTCTTCAATTGTAGGAGTTCCACAGTAGCCCATACCGGAGCGAAGTCCACCAAGCATTTGGAATACGGTATCTTCCAATGTACCCTTGTATGCTACACGTCCTTCGACACCTTCCGGTACCAACTTCTTCGCATCTGCCTGGAAGTAACGGTCTTTGCTTCCGTTTTCCATAGCTGCGATAGAACCCATACCACGGTATACTTTGTATTTTCTTCCTTGAAACAATTCGAAATCTCCAGGGCTTTCATCACATCCTGCGAGAAGACTTCCCATCATACATACACTCGCACCTGCTGCGATTGCCTTTGTCATATCTCCTGAGTACTTGATACCACCGTCTGCGATAATCGGAATACCATACTCTTTTGCAACAGCATAAGCATCCATAATTGCAGAAATCTGTGGAACACCAATACCTGCAACGACACGTGTTGTACAGATAGAACCAGGTCCGATACCAATCTTAACTGCATCTGCCCCTGCTTCAATAAGTGCTCTTGTAGCTTCACCTGTTGCCACGTTACCTGCGATAACCTGAAGATCCGGATATTTTTCTTTTACCATCTTCACGCAACGGATTACGTTTGCAGAATGTCCGTGTGCAGAGTCAAGTACGATGACGTCAACCTTTGCTTGTACAAGTGCGTCAACACGTTTCAGCGCATCTGCTGTAATACCAACACCTGCACCACAGAGGAGACGTCCTTGTGCATCTTTTGCTGAGTTTGGATATTTGATTTGTTTTTCAATATCTTTAATTGTGATAAGTCCTTTTAAGTTGAAATCCTTATCAACAATCGGTAACTTCTCTTTTCTGGCCTTTGCAAGAATCTGCTTAGCCTCTTCTAGCGTAATTCCTTCCGGCGCTGTGATAAGTCCTTCTGAAGTCATAGATTCTTTGATTTTCTTTGTAAAATCTTCTTCGAATTTCAAATCACGATTGGTTATAATACCAACTAATTTTCTTCCTTCTGTAATCGGAACGCCTGAAATACGGAATTTTGCCATCAACTCGTTAGCGTCCTGCAATGTATGTTCCGGAGACAACGAAAATGGGTCTGTAATAACGCCGTTTTCCGAACGTTTTACCTTGTCTACCTCTTCTGCCTGAGCTTCAATAGACATATTTTTATGAATAATACCGATACCACCCTGACGAGCCATTGCAATAGCCATACGATGTTCTGTAACCGTATCCATACTTGCACTCATCATTGGAATGTTTAAGCGAATTTTCTTTGTTAAATTTGTAGATAAATCTACTTGATTTGGAATCACCTCTGAATAAGCAGGTACCAAAAGCACATCATCAAACGTAATGCCTTCTCCGATAATTGTTCCCATGTTTCTCTTGTCCTCTCTTTCTGTTTCATTTTGGTTTATAGTGTTTTATGTTACTAAAAAGACCTCGGTCTGTCAATACTAAAAGAACACTTTTCTCGGTGCCATATTTTTCATCTCATTTAAAATCTTTTCGTTTGGATTAAAGAGTACTCTTACAGTCTCTCCTTTGAATGATGTAACCATCTCATACACTTTATCCTCAGGATTCAACGTACTGAAGTCTAATGTTTTCAATCTCTGATATGGATGTAACGCCGGCGAACCCGAAGGAGCTATCACTTCCATTTCTTTAATGTTGGTTGAAAATTGTTTCTTTCTGGACTGCATATTCATAATCTTGTCAATATCCAAATCACCATTGAAGTATACATATTCAAATTCCACATTCATTCGCTTGAATAAAAAATTATCGACAAAAATCAGAATTACAGTAACTACTGTAAGTATAGGAAATGCCAAAGTCAGAAATGCGGATAATACTGTTACAGCTATTAAGCCTGCTTTTTTTAAAGTGGTAGCAATTGTCTGATTTCTCTTTACCAACTGCTCTATAAGAAATTCGTTCATCATGAGCCTCCGTTACTGAAGATATTTTTACTATTATATCACAAAAAAAGGGACTTGTTAAGTCCCTTTCTTGTAACATTTTACATCATTCCCATTCCAGGTGCGCCTGCTGGCATTGCAGGTGTGTCTTCTTTTTTGTTAGCAACTACAGATTCTGTTGTGAGAAGTGTAGATGCTACGCTCGTTGCATTCTGAAGGGCACTTCTTGTAACTTTTGCAGGGTCAAGAATTCCGGCTTTTACCATGTCAACATACTCTTCTTTGTATGCATCAAATCCGATGCCCGGTTCTTGTTCTCTTACCTTGTTAATAATTACTGCACCCTCTAATCCTGCGTTTGCTACGATGTGGTAAAGCGGTGCTTCCAAAGCCTTTAAGATAATCTTGGCACCTGTCTTTTCGTCACCTTCTAATTGCTCTACCAATTTTGCAACTTCTTTTGAAGCATGAATATATGCAGATCCGCCACCTGCTACAATACCTTCTTCCACAGCTGCTCTTGCTGCTGAAAGCGCATCCTCCATACGAAGTTTTGCTTCCTTCATCTCTGTCTCAGTTGCTGCACCCACACGGATTACTGCAACGCCACCAGCCAACTTAGCAAGTCTCTCCTGTAATTTTTCTCTGTCAAAATCAGATGTGGTATCTTCAATCTGAGCCTTAATCTGAGCAATACGAGCCGTAATCTGCGCCTTGTTACCATTGCCATCAACGATAACTGTATTCTCTTTCTGCACTTTTACAGATTTTGCTGTTCCAAGCTGAGCCAATGTCACTTCTTTAAGGTCAAGACCTACTTCTTCTGAAATCACTTGACCACCTGTAAGAATTGCAATATCCTCAAGCATAGCTTTTCTTCTGTCACCATATCCCGGAGCTTTTACAGCAACAACATTAAATGTTCCGCGAAGTTTGTTGACAATCAATGTTGTCAGCGCTTCACCTTCAATGTCTTCTGCGATAATTAAAAGTCTTGCACCCGATTGTACGATTTGTTCCAACACAGGAAGAAGTTCCTGGATGTTAGAAATCTTCTTGTCAGTAATTAAAATGTATGGATTCTCCAACACAGCTTCCATTTTTTCCATATCTGTAGCCATGTAAGCTGAGATATATCCACGGTCAAACTGCATACCTTCTACCAAATCTAACTCTGTTTTCATAGTCTTAGATTCTTCGATTGTAATAACACCGTCATTGGAAACTTTTTCCATTGCGTCTGCAACCATAGCTCCTACTTCTACATCTCCTGCTGAGATAGCTGCTACATTTGCAATTCGCTCTTTACTCTCTACCTTGCTGCTCATTGCTGCAACTGCTTCTACTGCAACATCTGTTGCCTTTTTCATACCTTTGCGAAGTACAATTGGATTAGCCCCTGCTGCAAGATTCTTCATACCTTCCTGTACCATTGCCTGTGCAAGTACAGTCGCTGTTGTTGTTCCGTCACCTGCAACATCGTTTGTCTTAGCTGCAACTTCACGGATTAACTGTGCTCCCATATTCTCGAAAGCGTCTTCTAATTCAATTTCTTTTGCGATTGTTACACCGTCATTTGTGATGAGTGGTGCACCAAACTGTTTGTCAAGTACAACATTTCTTCCCTTTGGTCCGATTGTTACTCTTACTGTATTTGCCAACTTGTTAACACCGGCTTCCAGTGCTTCTCTGGCTTCTGCTCCGTATTTAATTTCCTTTGCCATGGTTTTCTACCTCCTAACTTATTTTAAATCATTATTTAACAATTGCCAAAATATCATTTTGTTTTACAACTAAATATTCTTCACCATCAAGTTCCACTTCTGTTCCTGCATATTTTGAATAAATCACTGTGTCACCTACTGATACGAGCATAGTGACTTCTTTTCCATCAACCATTCCGCCCGGTCCCACTGCTACAACCTCAGCCTGCTGTGGTTTCTCTTTTGTCTGTCCCGGAAGAACGATTCCCGATTTTGTTGTTTCTTCTGCTGCTACTTGTTTCAATACAACTCTGTCTCCTAATGGTACTAATTTCATAACACTACCTCCTTAATTCTATGCATTTTATTAGCACTCGTTCTATTCGAGTGCTAAGCTTGTTCTAGTAATAAAATATCACTATGCTTTTTGTTTGTCAACCTACTTTAGATTAATTTTATAAAATCCATTTTCTATTTGAAATTTGAATGTTTTTCCTTCCGTTCCACAATACCTGTCTGTTATCCTGCCGGTACAACCCAAAGATTCTTTTTCTGTTTGAATCCTGCAATTATAGATTGCATCCAAAGAGATATCAGTGAGCGTGCCGGTCTGAAGCAAAAGGAAAATACATTCCTTCTTTTCATCATATTGTAATACTGTAGCTGTATGCTCACATTCATGCATCGGCACTCCCGCACAAAGCATTTTTCTTATGTTTAATACTGCATGATTTCCCTTTCTCATCAATACTCCTCCCTCGGTAACTGAAAAGGGAATCAGCGAACTGACTCCCCTTATCTTGTGTTATTCCGATTTACGTTTCTTAATTGTTGCCAACTCGTCAAAAACATATTCATTGACTACTTTTATATAAGTACCTTTCATACCGGAAGAACGTGATTCAATCACTCCTGCGCTTTCAAACTTGCGAAGAGCATTTACAATCACAGAGCGTGTGATGCCCACACGGTCAGCAATCTTGCTTGCAACCAAAATTCCTTCTGTACCTTCCAATTCATCAAAAATATGAATCACTGCCTCCAATTCTGAAAATGACAATGTACTGATTGCAGACTGCACAACCTGCTCTTTTCGGATTTCTTCCGCACTTTCTTCATTTACTGAGCGAAGCATCTCAAGACCCACAACCGTAGTACCGTATTCGCTGAGAATAATATCATCTATTTCATAAGAATCATCTTTTTTATAGATAAACAAAGTACCTAATCTCTCACCTGCAATATCAATTGGGGTCACAATCGCCTGATAACCTTTTACTGCTTCCGGAGAAAATCCAAGAGTCTGCAGATTGACATTTTCTTTGGTAGACAAAATACTGAGCATTCTTTCGTTTAACATCGCATCGACATGACTTCCGACTCTGTTTTCAATCAATTCCTGAATAAGTTCAACTCCCAAACATTGACCAACGCCGAGCACTTTCCCTTTTTTACTTACAACAAGAACATTCGAATTCAAGATTTCTGTAAGCACATCACAAATATCATTAAATACTACTTTACTTGAACTATTATTATGCAATAATCGATTGATTTTTCTCGTTTTATCTAATAATTGTACACTCATTTCTCTTCCTCCATCATATGATTTTATATATTATCATACAATTTTGACTATTTCAAGTTTTTGTCGGACTTTTCTATTGGTTTATTCCATGACATGTACTCACAGTTTGGATTATCTTCACATCCGTAGTATTTTCTACCCTTTTTCGTCTTGCGTACCACCACGTCCTTGCCACATAACGGACATTTTACTCCAATCTTTTCCAAATACTGCTTTGTATTTCTACACTCCGGAAATCCAGGACATGCAAGGAACTTACCATGAGGTCCATATTTGATAACCATGTTTCGACCACATTCCTCACAGATGACGTCTGTCACTTCATCTGCAATCTTAACCTTTTGAAGTTCCTTCTCCGCAAGTTCAACAGCTTCTTCCAAATCCGGATAGAAGTTACTGATAATGGATTTCCACTCTACCTTTCCTTCTGCGACCATATCGAGAAGGCCTTCCATATTGGCAGTAAAATTCACATCCACAATACTTGGAAAGGATTGTTTCATCATACCATTTACTACTTCTCCAATCTCCGTCATGTAGAGATTTTTTTTCTCCTTCGCCACATAACGTCTTGCGATAATGGTAGAAATGGTCGGTGCATAAGTACTTGGTCTGCCGATTCCAAGTTCCTCTAACGTCTTAACCAGAGAAGCTTCCGTATAATGTGCCGGCGGTTGTGTGAAATGTTGTTTTGCATCAAGAGATTCTTTTGTTAATTTTGAATCCTTTGAGATGCGTTTCACCATAACATTACTCTCTTCTTTTTCCTCGTCTGCCTCCGTATATACAGCCCGGAAACCATCGAATTTCACACTTGATGTTGTTACCATAAACGAATGCTTGCCTGCCGCGATTTTTACAGAAGTAGTTTCATACTTTGCAGCATCCATTCTACTTGCCACAAAGCGTTTCCATATCAATTGATAAAGGCGGAATGCATCTCTTGAAAGATTATCCTTCATTACAGCCGGTGCCTTTGTGATGTCTGTCGGACGAATTGCTTCGTGCGCATCCTGAATTTTCTTTTCAGCATTTGTTTTCTTTCCGGTCCTTAATATATACTTTTCACCATAGTTCTCCGTAATATATGCTTTGGCATTCTCCTGTGCCTCGTCAGACACTCGGGTTGAATCCGTACGAAGGTAAGTTATCATACCTTCCTCATATAACTGTTGTGCAATACGCATCGTCTTCTGTGTTGCAAAATTCAGGACCTTAGATGCCTCCTGTTGCATAGTACTCGTCGTAAATGGAAGCGGTGCTTTCTTGCTTCTCTCAGAAGCCTTGATATCTTCCACATAGAATTTCTCGTGTTCAAGTTCCTTCACAATGCTATCCATTTGTTCTTTGGAATAAATGTCTCCGACGAATTTTGCCACAAGAGGTTTCTTTTCACCCTCTATCTGAAGACTCGCCTCTAGTGTCCAATATTCTTCTGGCACAAATGCATTAATTTCGTCCTCTCTGTCAGCAATCAGTCTGAGTGCAACAGATTGCACGCGCCCTGCGCTAAGCCCTCGCTTAACCTTTGCCCAGAGAAGCGGACTGATGCGATATCCAACCATTCGGTCTAATGCACGTCTTGCTTGCTGCGCATCTACAAGATTCATATCAATTTCCCTTGCCTCTTTGATGGAAGTCTTGACAGCATTCTTTGTAATCTCGTTAAAACTGATACGATATACCTTCTTATCCTCTAACTTAAGCGCGATATACAGATGCCATGCAATTGCTTCTCCCTCACGGTCAGGGTCAGTTGCGAGATAAATCTTATCCGCTTTCTTCACTTCTTTTCGTAAATTGGCAAGGATATCTCCTTTTCCTCGAATGGTAATATATTTTGGTTCAAAATCATGTTCCACATCAATTCCCAATGTACTCTTTGGCAAATCACGCACGTGACCGTTTGATGCAGTGACCACATAACTGCTTCCCAAAAATTTTTTAATTGTTTTCACCTTGGCAGGTGACTCCACAATTACAAGATAGCGTGCCATTCAAATTTCCTCCATCACACTTTTTCTATTTCATTCTTACGTAATAATTTTTTGAAATCTCTTTCACAATCCCTTTTAGTTGCAGGCGCATCAAGACATCCAGCAGTTCTGATATTGGAATTTTTGTCACATTGAACAAGTAATCCAAATTTTGAGGTTGCAAACCAAGGCAACTATACACTAAATTTTCTGTAGTTTCAAGTAGTATTTTTATTTGTTCATCATTTTCTTTCTTGTTAACCTGACAAATTCCGAGTTCTGCAAGCAATTCTTCGGGTGATAAAAGTATGCCTGCGCCCTGTCTAATTAGGTGATTACATCCCATGCTCAAGCGACTGTTTATCGGTCCCGGAAGCGCATAAACATCTTTTCCCTGCTCCAATGCTGTATCCGCGGTAATGAGAGAACCGCTCTTTTCTTTTGCCTCTATCACGAGAATCGTATCTGCAAGTCCGCTGATAATACGGTTTCTTGCCGGAAAATATTGTGGAAGCGGGTTTGTCCCAAGTGGAAATTCTGACAGGACTCCTCCTTGCTCTTGTAACTTCATGTACAGCCCGATCTTCTCTCTGGGATAACAAATATCAACTCCACATCCCAACACGCCAAAACTGACGCCACCCACTTCCAATGCGCCACTTTGACCCACGCTGTCCACACCCCTCGCCATACCGCTGATAATCTGTACACCTTCCCTTGCAAGTGACTTTGCAAACTCCCGAGCCATAGTCTCACCATAAGGAGTACACTCTCTGGCTCCGACAATCGCCACAGACCTTCTGTCTTCTTCTGGAAGTTTCCCCTTTACAAAGAGTGCATAAGGAGGGGATGGAATATTTCGCAAACGTTTCGGATATTCCGCATCCAGCATTGTTACAAACTGAACCTGTTTCTGTTCCAGCTTTTGATATTCCTCATCGAGTTTCCACGTGCGGACACTATCCAAAATGAGCGCACGCTCCTTTTCATCCTCTACATGCTGTTTTAACGCTGTTTCTTCTATATAATATAGTTCCTTCGCTGATTTTATGACTTGTCTGATTTCCATCTTTCGTTTACAACTGATTTTCATCAAATTTGTGAACCAATATTCATACTTCATCTCATCACCCCCAATACTTGGCATCCATCGTGCGATAGGTTAATGCCTCACGCAAATGTTTTCCTTGTATATCTTCAGCCCCTTCCAAGTCAGCAATTGTTCTGGCCACACCGAGTACCTTATGATAGGTTCTTGCTGTTAATCCTAATTGTTCATAAGCCTGCTGCATAATCTTGTGTCCTTCTGAATCCAATGCGCAGTACTTTTCCATATCTTTGATGCTAAGGTGTGCATTTGCCTTTATTTCGCAATTCCTATATCGCTCCCACTGAATTCTCCTGGCCTTCACAATTCGCTCTCTAATCGCTTCTGAAGCCTCTTCTCGTATCTCTTCTGTTAAATCATCGTACTCTACCTTTGGAACTTCTACGCATATATCAATGCGATCAAGGAGTGGCTGACTGAGTTTCCCGAGATATCCTCTAATTTGCGTGGTTGTGCAGGTACATTTGTTAAGGTTCGGATAATTACCACATAGACAGGGATTCATTGCCGCTACCAGCAAAAACTCTGCAGGGAATTCATACTCGCCTCTCTCTCGCACAATCTTGATACTGTGTTCCTCTAACGGCTGTCTTAAATTGTCTAATATGTTTTTGGGAAATTCTGCAATCTCATCTAAGAATAGGACGCCTTTATGCGCCATACTGATTTCACCGGGACGCGGAAAGATACCGCCTCCTATCAGTGCTGTCTGAGATACGGTTTGATGAACCTCTCGAAATGGTCGCTCCGTCTTTAACGGAAAATCTTGATTAAGTTTTCCAACAATACTATATATCATGGTGAGTTCCAAGCTCTCATCCAATGTGAGCGGTGGCAATATGCTTGGAATTCGCTTTGCAATTGCAGTTTTTCCTGCACCAGGCGGCCCTATCATCATGATATTGTGGTTGCCGGCCACCGCAACCTCTACAGCGCGTTTCACAAAGTGCTGTCCACGGATATCTGCGAAGTCAGGATAGCTAGCCTTATTAAGCATCATTATTGCATTCGGTCGATCCTCTGCATTTTGCTGCATATTTTCTCCTTTTAAAACCTTACATACCTCCTTCAGATGTTTAACACCTATCACTTGCACACCCTCTACCAATTCCCCTTCTTGCAAATTTCCCATCGGAATAATACATCTACGATATCCCTGCTTCTTTGCTTCCAACACAATTGGCAGAATCCCTGACACCCTGCGTACTCCACCGTCCAAACTAAGTTCACCTGCGATCACTGTTCCTTTAAGCGATTGCTCCGGAATCTCCTCCAATGCTGTCAGAATCGCAATTGCAATCGGTAAATCAAAGATACTTCCTCTCTTTCGCATATTTGCCGGCGAGAGATTTACCACCACCTTCTTCGGTGGCAAAACAAAATCAGAATTACGAATTGCAGACCGTACCCGTTCTCCTGCCTCCTTCACTTCGGAAGATAAATATCCCACTAAATGAAACATGGGAAGACCATTACTTACATCCGCTTCCACATTCACGAACTTCACTTGAAGGCCTTGAAGGGTCGCGGAAAAAACCGTACGAACCATATGTTGTACACTCCTTTCTCAATATGAAATTATAATTTTTTGAAATATTAGGCTGACTCGCCTAGTTTGATATGTATTTACAAATTATCTATAATTGCTTCTTCTTCAAAATCTGATGTATCGATAAATTCTAACACTAATTCTAAGATATCTGGTTGAATATTACCTATCACCGTGTATTCAATTTTATTCTTATTAAAAAAGTATAATTGGTCTGTTTTAATATATCCACTCTTGCCATTGTCAGGCTGTGTATGTGTATCCTCATTGGCAATTGGGAAATTGCCGGGATAATTTAATTTTCGTTTCCTTTGTTCTTCATTTTTGAAAGAGGAAAACACATTACAAACCATATCATATGGTAATCCGTGTATCTCGCCATCTTTGTCATCAACAACAACAAATGAATGTCGCCTCAATGTTCTTCCTCTGTCCTTATATCTTTCAATTAAAATTATGTCTCCTATTTTGCACATAGCATACTTCACTTCCTCCTTGTAATAATCACTTTTGTTTTGCCGGATAACACTTCTTCCGGCCACTCCATAGGCTCAACATCTTTTAATGCTTCTTCGGTAGATATTACTTTTGTAATTCTACTTTTTAATTTTTCCATATCCAATCTTTTAATTGGTTTTAAATTCGCGCTCATAACAAATCTCCTCTTACTCTTCGTTTACATTTACTACCCTCCTTAATTATAGCACTATAGTCCTTTGGCGACAATCTGTTTTTAACAATCAATCATAAATGTCACTTCCTCTCTCCTTATTCTATTTTTCAAACATTGAAATAAAATTGGCGATTCGCCTTGAATAGATAAATGAATTATTTGAATGTTCGAAAATGTATGATTATATTATCACTCTCTCACATCTACTTCAAGTGCTTTTTATAAAATGAGTCACATTCGTTTTTGTCCCGTCATACATTATTATTAAATATGCCATGAGGTGCAGCCTTGAAGTCATTCCCTCCATCCCTTTCTGCAGAGGAAGAACAATACTACCTGCAAAAATACCTCGAAGGTGACCTTGAAGCGAAGCACATTCTTATAGAGCGAAATCTACGCCTGGTTGCACATGTCATCAAGAAATATCAACATTTGGAAGAAAATCCGGAAGACTTAATCTCCATTGGAACAATTGGACTAATCAAAGCCATCATCACATTCAATCCCGAGAAAAATAATAAACTTGGAACTTATGCCGCACGTTGTATTGAAAATGAGATTTTGATGCTTCTTCGAACAAAAAAGAAACACTCAAAGGAAGTCTCCCTCTATGAACCGATTGGTACCGATCGAGATGGAAACGAAATACAGCTGTTTGATATTATTGAAGCTGACGAAGCTGATGCTCAAGCAAAAATCACACTCAAAGATGACATTCGTCTTCTCTATGAAAAATTAGAATCGGAACTATCTCCGCGAGAACGCCTTGTACTAAAAATGCGCTATGGCCTTTATAATCAGGAAGAATATACGCAACGTGAAATTGCAAACCAATTAGGCATATCACGATCTTATGTTTCTCGTATCGAAAAAAGTGCAATTGAAAAGCTGCGGGACTTCTTCTAGTCTCGCAGCTTGTTACTTTTACAGCTTCACGTCAAATATTGGGGCGCTTTTGTCATACAATAACCAGCTTGGCCGCACCGTATATACCAGCATCATTACCCAGCTTCGCCAAGGCAAATTTCACATCTTTGCAGGTGAAGAAGGTTCTCTCTTGATAATATTTCTTCACATATGTAAAAAGAATCTCTCCTGCCTTTGATACCCCGCCCCCGATAACAAATATCTCCGGATCTAAAACAGCACCGAGATCTGCAAGTGCATAGCCAAGGTATGCACCAAATTGCTCTGCAACCTGGGTTGCAACCTCATCTCCGGCTTTCACTGCATCGAATACTGTTTTTGCAGATACCTCATCCGCATTTAATATCGTTTGTTTACTATTCTCTGCTAATTTTCTTCTTGCCAACCTCGCAATACCTGTAGCCGATGCATACTGTTCCAAACATCCCTTTTTTCCACATCCGCAACATTCCGTCTCGTTTCTGTCAGCGAGGATATGACCAATCTCGCCTCCACCTCCGTTGGTACCCGTAAGAATCTGACCGTTTACAATGATGCCGCCTCCAACACCTGTTCCGAGTGTTACCATGACAAGATTCCGGTACCCTTCGCCGCCACCTTTCCACATCTCACCAAGTGCTGCCACATTGGCATCATTTTCCACTTTGACTTCAATTCCTGTAAGTTCTTCCAATTCTTTTTTGACATCTTTTTGGGTCCATCCCAGATTTGCAACCTGCTCCACAAATCCTCCGCCCGTCACAGCTGCAGGAACACCAACGCCAATGCCAACAACATCCTCTCTCCGAATCCCATGTTCTGCCATCTTCTCTCTAATTGCGTTCGCCACATCTGACAGAATGACATCCTCTCCCAAGTCCTTTCGAGTTGGAATTTCCCACTTATCAAGCAGCATGCTGTCTGTCTGAAAAAGTCCCATCTTAACCGTGGTTCCGCCTACGTCTACTCCAAAACAATATTTCATCTCATTTTCCTCTCTAATCTCTTCTGGCTAAACTTTCCTGTAAACGTCTGTACAATTCCTGTGCAGCGTTATAACCCATTTCTTTTTGTCTATGATTAATTGCCGTAGACTCCACAATGACAGCGAGATTACGTCCCGGTCGAATTGGAATCGTATGACACTGCACCTTATTACCGAGAAATTCTGTATATTCCTCCTCTAATCCAAGACGGTCATACTCTTTCGCCTTATCCCATTCTTCCAGGGTAATCACCAAATCAATATTTTGCGTCTCTTTTACGCTCTGTACACCGAAAAGAGACTTCACGTCTACAATACCGATACCGCGAAGTTCGATCAAATGCTTTGTAATTGATGGTGCACTTCCGACCAACGTGTCATCACTGACTTTACGTATCTCTACTGCATCATCAGTCACCATACGATGTCCTCTCTTAATCAATTCCAGTGCAACCTCGCTCTTACCGATACCACTCTCACCGCGAATCAGAACACCGACACCATACACATCAACCAAAACACCGTGAATAGAAATACAAGGTGCCAACTGCACATTTAGCCAGCGAATCACCTCAGCCTGAAATGGTGAAGTATTCTTTTCCGTACAAAATACCGGTATATTCGCCCCATTCGCCTGCTTTAGCAGTTCCTTCTCCGGCTCAATACTGGTTGTATATACCAAACATGGAATCTCATAAGAAAGCAATTGTTTATAAAATGCTTTCTTTTGTTCTTCATTTAAAGTTTGCAGATATGTGTTTTCTGCCACACCGATAATCTGTATACGCACATACTCGAAATGTTCAAAATATCCGGTGAGTTGCAATGCCGGTCGATTTACTTCCGGAACCGTAATATATCGGTCCGTCAAATCAACATCCGGCGTAAGATTTTTTAAATTCATTTTTTCTGCTAAATCCGTTATTTTAACACCTGACATAATCTGTCCTCACATTCTTTTGTCTTCATTATAGTTATAACACTAATGGAAATATTTGTATACTTCTATTGCTGATTTTTCATTCATCGATGGTAATTCTTTTAACTCATCCAAGGTGGCATTTTTAATCTCGTCAATATTCACAAAATGTTTCATAAGTGCTTTTCTTCTTGTCGGACCAACGCCCGGTATATCATCGAGTACAGAATGAACCTGTCCCTGACTGCGTAGTTTCCTATGAAATTCGATTGCAAACCGATGGGCTTCATCCTGTATTCTGGTAATCAATTTAAAGCCCTCCGACGTGCGGTCAATCGGAATCTCCTCATTATTGTAATAGAGCCCTCTCGTTCGGTGATTGTCATCCTTCACCATTCCACACACCGGAATCTGCAAGTTCAATTTCTTCAATACGGAAAGTGCAATATTCACCTGCCCTTTCCCACCATCCATTAGAATCAAATCTGGGAATACTGTAAAGCTACCCACTTCTTTCCCATCCTGTAATTCCTCTATGCCATGACTAAATCTTCTTGTAAGCACTTCCTCCATACTTGCGTAATCATCTGGTCCACTGACACTTTTTATTTTAAACTTCCGATAATCATTTCGCTTCGGCTTGCCCTTTTCATACACGACCATAGAGCCGACCGATGCAAAACCGCTGGTATTAGAAATGTCATAGGCTTCCATACGAACAAGATTATTGAGTCCTAGCAAGGACTCAAGTTCTTTCACTGCTCCGATTGTCCGCCCTTCTTCTCTCTTTAGACGCTCTTTGTCTGTATTGAGAACCAGAGTGGCGTTCTTCCGCGCAAGTTCCACCAGTTTCTCCTTCTCGCCCTTCTTAGGCACTCGGATATGCACGCGGTGTTCCCGTCTCTTTGAAAGCCACTCCTCCAATAGTTCCTGTTCTTCCAGTTCTTCATGAAGCATAATTTCACCCGGTATAAAAGGTGATCCCGCATAAAACTGCTTGATAAAACTGGAAAGAAGTTCTCCTTTCGTAGAATCCGAAGCATTGCGCAGGAAGAAATGGTCTCGTCCGATAAGTCTTCCCCCTCGGATGAAGAATACCTGCACAACCGCATCCTCAGCATCCTTCGCAACAGCCAAAATATCTCTGTCCTCGCCGCGACTATCCGTAATCTTCTGCTTCTCTGCAATCCGCTTCACACTACCCAAAAGCTCTCGATATTCAATCGCACGTTCAAACTCCATGTGGGCAGACGCTTCCTGCATCTTTTCCTCTAATTCCTTTAACACTTCGTCATAATGTCCGTTCAGGAAGCGTATCACCTTGTCAATTGACTTGCGATATTCCTGTTCGGAAATGTACCCCTGACAAGGCGCCTTACACTGCTTGATATGGTAATTGAGGCACGGTCTCTCTTTGCCGATATCCCTCGGAAGATTTCGATTGCAATTACGAATATTGTAGATTTTACGAATCAATTCAATGGTGTCCTTCACGGCACCTGCGCTAGTGTATGGTCCAAAGTATTTCGCCTTATCCTTCTGCATTGTTCGCGCAAGCATGACTCTCGGATAAGCCTCATTTACAGTTACCTTAATAAACGGATAACCTTTGTCATCCATCAACATGGTGTTATATTTCGGTCTATGCTCCTTAATCAGATTACACTCTAATACAAGCGCCTCCAACTCAGAATCCGTCACAATATATTCAAATCGACGGATGTGTGTTACCATCTGTTCAATCTTGGCCCCCTTGTTGCGACTCGATTGAAAATACTGGCGCACACGATTTTTGAGACTGATTGCCTTGCCTACATATATGATATTGTCTTTTTCATCATGCATTAAATACACGCCCGGTTTGGACGGTAATTTCTTTAATTCCTCTTCAATGTGAAACATATCTTTCTCCGTGATCTTTTCAATATATTTATTATACCACAAGGATACAGATTTTCTATTAAAAAAAGGAATCTGTATAAGATTTACAGATTCCTTTATGTATTTCACTATTCAATTACAATTTCAAATTCTGAACCAACTTCATTAACAGTAACTTTTTTGCCTTTGTCTTTTGCAAATTTTTCTACGTTTGTTCTCTGATGTGGTTCGCTAACCAATACTTTGATTGGTCCTTCCTGACTCTTGATTGCATCATTTGTCATCATAAGTGGTTGAGGACAAGATAATCCTCTTGCATCTACTTCAAACATATCTTAAGCCTTCTTTCTTTTAATTCCTGCGATTGAGATTGCAACTAATAATACGATACAGATAATCACTGCAATTTTACCGTTTTGAGAAGCTGCACCTAATACTAATTCACCTGTTTCAGCGTTCTTAGCTGTACCACTTGAAGCAAGTCCAAAGTTGTGGCAAAGAGCTGCACCAACGAACATACCAAGTACTGTGATAGCTGCATCTGAAGAACCTTGTCCTGCTAAGATTAGCTGACGAAGTGGACATCCACCTGCTAATGTGGCAGCAAAACCAACTACGAACATACCAAGGATGTTCCACAAGTGGTCAGAGTGAGCAACGATACCAGGAACATCAAATCCGAGAACGAATTTAGCCTGTGTAATGTTGTAAATTAACATAACTACGAAAAGTCCGCCAACTACTGAGATTAAGTCGAAGTTCTTCATAAGAACAACGTCACGGATTCCGCCCGCGAAGCACATTCTTGATTTTTGAGCTAAAGCACCGAATAACAATCCCCCAACTAAAGCGATTGCGATTGGAGCGTGTACGCTACCAGGACCTGCTTCACTGAATTTAAGTAATTGTGGAGCTGCCAATAAAACAACTAAAAGACCAATTACGATAACCGGAAGAACAGCACCTGCTGCCTTTGTTGTCTCATAAGAACGTTCAAGGCTGAAGCCTTTTTTAAGTGCTACGATACCAGCAAGGATACCAAGGATAAATCCTACTAATGCAACGTAAGCATTTAAGTCACCTGCCGACATACGAATAACCATACGTAATGGACATCCTAAAAATACTAAAGAACCAATCATAATGATAACGCCTAATACGAAACGAATCATTGGTGATGATCCTGCTGTAGAACGATACTCTTTTGTTGCTACAGAAATAATAAATGCACCCAACACGATACCGATAATCTCAGGTCTTACATATTGGACAACTGCTGCCTGATGCATACCGAGTGCACCTGCTGTATCACGGATAAAACAAGCGATACAGATTGCCATGTTTGCAGGGTTTCCGAAGAATGCCAATGCTGCTGCAATTACACCACAGAGAGCACCTGCTAAAGCTAATGTTTTCTTTGAACTTGATAATTTCATGTCTCAAATTCCTCCTCTATTTTGTATCTAATTTGATTTTAGCATGGGGCATTTGGGCAGTCTAATCGATACTTCCGAATGTGTTTATAGCATTTTTCTATAAGAAAACAAGGTGGTTCAGACCATGCATCCAAACCACCTTGCTCTATTATTCTTCTTCAAATTCTGCTTCCGGAAGTGCCTCGAGATCTTCTTTCGGAACATCTGCGTTTCCATTTATTTTGTGGAAGATTTCCATAAATTCTTTACCGGTAATTGTCTCTTTTTCAATCAAAAATGCTGCAATCTCATCCAATGCTTTTCGATTTTCTGACAGAAGTCGTTTTGCCTCTTCATAAGAAGCTTTCAGCATCTTCATAACTTCCTGGTCAATCTCAGAAGCTGTTGCTTCACCACAGTTCATAACTGCACGTCCATCCAAATACTTATGTTGAACAGATTCCAGTCCCATCAATCCAAATCGTTCTGACATACCGTACTGTGTCACCATTGCTCTTGCAAGACTGGTCGCACGTTCGATATCGTTGGAAGCACCTGTTGTTACTGTGTCAAATACAATTTCCTCCGCTGCACGTCCTGCAAGAAGTCCTACAAGCATCGCATCCAATTCACTCTTGGTATTAAGGAATTTCTCTTCCTCCGGTGTCTGCATTACATAACCAAGCGCTCCCATGGTTCTCGGTACAATCGTAATCTTTTGAACCGGCTCCGCATCTTTTTGAAGTGCACTGACAAGCGCATGCCCGACTTCATGATATGAAACGATTCTTCGCTCCTCTGCATTCATGATACGGTCTTTTTTCTCTTTACCTACTAAAACAACTTCCACAGCTTCAAACAGGTCGGACTGTGAAACTACGCGTCTTCCGTGTTTTACTGCTGTAATTGCCGCCTCGTTAATCATATTGGCCAAATCAGAACCAACTGCTCCGGAAGTCGCAAGTGCGATTGCCTCCAAATCCACCGTTTCATCCATTCGTACATCTTTTGAATGTACTTTTAATGTATCAATACGTCCCTTCAGATCCGGTTTGTCTACAATAATACGCCTATCAAAACGTCCTGGTCGAAGAAGTGCCGGGTCTAAAACTTCCGGTCTATTTGTCGCCGCCAACAACAGTAATCCTTTATCGGTTGAAAATCCATCCATTTCAGAAAGAATCTGATTCAATGTCTGCTCACGCTCATCGTTGCTTCCCAATGCGTTGTCACGACTCTTACCGATGGCATCAATCTCATCGATAAAGATAATACATGGTGCCATTGTCTGTGCCTGTTTAAAGAGATCACGCACTCTGGACGCACCAACGCCGACATACATTTCCACGAACTCAGATCCCGATACAGAGAAGAACGGAACCTTTGCCTCTCCTGCAACCGCTTTTGCAAGCAATGTCTTACCGGTTCCCGGAGGCCCAACTAAAAGTGCTCCCTTAGGAAGTTTTGCACCCACTTCTGTATATTTCTTCGGGTTATGCAAGAAATCCACTACTTCCTGCAATGATTCCTTCGCCTCATCCTGTCCTGCAACATCCTTAAAAGTAACACCTGTTTCTTTCTCTACATACATCTTGGCATTACTTTTTCCAATACCCATGATGCCGCCACCCTTAGACATCTTCTTCATCATAAAACTCATAAATACAAATATAAGCACAAACGGAAGCACAAGTGTAAACACAATATTCATAATTAATGCCGTCACTGTATCCGGTATTTCGGAGCTAAACTTCACGTCTTCCTCATACAAACGCTCCGTCAAGGTATCATCCTTCACTACGCCTGTATAATAAGTAATCTTCATTCCCGGGAATAATTGTTGCCATTCATTTCCGCTTGTATTTGACTTTGGTATAATTGTCAACTTGTCACTGCCAATAATAACTTCTTCCACGCGTCCATCATCGACCATCGTAAGAAATTCGTCGTAACTAATTTCCTTTTTTGAAGCTTTTCCTGCCATACTAAACAAACTGAACAGGAGATACCCTGTAATCAATGTCGAAATCAGTACCAGTAGCCAGGCTTTTTTATCATTTTTATTGTTTTTATTCTGATTCTGGTTGTTGTCCATCTTGTTCCTCCTAACTCATACCTCTCCATTATAAAGTCAGATTGTTTATAATTCAACCAAAACATTATGAAAACATTGTGAATTACACCACATTTTTCTAAAAAAATTGTAAAAATTCCATCTATTAGGACTAGATAAAGTCATATGAATTGTAGTATACTATTTTGGTAGTTTATTATTCTACCTTTCAAAAAAGAAAACGATGGATAAGGAAGAGCGAATTTATGAAAATCGGATTTGATAATGAAAAATATCTACAACTGCAATCGGAACATATCCGCGAGAGAATCAGTAAGTTTGATAACAAACTATATCTGGAATTTGGTGGAAAACTATTTGACGATTACCATGCTTCCAGAGTGCTTCCGGGATTCGCTCCAGACAGCAAGTTAAAATTACTCATGCAATTATCAGACCAGGCTGAGATTGTGATTGTTATCAGTGCAGGAGATATTGAGAAGAACAAAGTACGCGGCGACCTTGGCATCACTTACGACATAGATGTATTGCGACTCATGGACTCTTTTAAAGAACAAGGTCTCTATGTCGGAAGTGTCGTAATTACCCAGTATGCAGGACAGGCGAGCGCAAATGCTTTCAAATCTCGCTTGGAAAAATTAAAAATAAAAGTATATACTCATTATAATATAGAAGGTTATCCTTCCAACATTCCTTTGATTGTGAGTGACGAAGGATATGGCAAGAATGATTACATTGAGACAACCAGACCTCTTGTTATCATTACAGCCCCGGGGCCGGGAAGTGGTAAGATGGCAACCTGCCTATCACAGCTCTACCACGAGCATAAACGTGGCATTCACGCAGGTTATGCCAAGTTTGAAACATTCCCGATATGGAACATTCCGTTAAAACATCCTGTGAATCTTGCATACGAGGCTGCAACTGCAGACCTGAATGACGTCAACATGATTGACCCCTTCCATTTGGAAGCTTATGGCGAAACTACGGTAAATTATAACCGTGATGTGGAGATTTTTCCTGTTTTAGATGCGATTTTTGAAAAAATCTATGGAAAGAACCCATACAAGTCTCCTACAGACATGGGTGTAAATATGGCTGGTAACTGTATCTGCGATGATGAGGTATGCCGCGAAGCATCTAATCAAGAAATTATCCGCAGATACTATTCTGCTCTCAAAGGATTGGCACAGGGAACTTCCGATGAAGGAGAAATATATAAAATTAAGCTCCTTATGAATCAGGCACATATTACCATTGCAAAACGTAAAGTAGTCGATGCTGCAATGAAGCGTGCAAAAGAGACAGGAAGTCCTGCTGTCGCATTGGAGCTGGAGGATGGTACAATCATTACCGGAAAGACGACACCTCTCCTTGGTGCATCTGCAGCGATGTTGCTCAATGCGCTTAAAACTCTTGCCGGATTAGACGATGCACTGCATCTCATTTCACCGACTGTTATTGAGCCAATTCAGAAATTGAAACTGGAATGCCTTGGAAGCAAGAATCCAAGACTTCATACAGACGAAGTACTCATTGCTCTTTCCATATGCGCAGCAACAGATCAGAATGCTAAGTTGGCTTTGGAACAGATACCGAACCTTCGAGGCTGTCAGGCGCACTCGTCTGTTATGTTATCGTCTGTAGATATCAAACAGTTTAAGAAATTGAACATTCAATTGACATCCGAGGCAAACTTTGAAAATAAAAAATATTTTAGTTAAAAAGTTGGCTCTACAGCAAATGTTGAGGTCTGTGCGCAAAAAATTCAGGCTTGGAATCCACAAATTCCAAGCCTGTTTTCTATTCTGCCGGTTGTTCCGGTGACTCTACCTGTTCCGTTATTAAATATGATGACACAGCATATACGATCTGTCCATTGTACTCTAACTTCGACCATCCATTGGTGTGAACACCGATTCTTTTTACATACTCTCCTCTTTGCAATTTATGAACAACCTCTGAGCCTTCTCCTGTTGTCGGCTTGGTACGAAGATTCGTCGCATCCTTTGCCGTTACCTGCTCATCTACCGATGTATAACCATCACTGTCTGTAGGTGGTGTGGAAGGTGTTGTCTGTTCAACCACCTCATTGCTGAGCAAACTGGTCTTTGCGTATACTGTCTGCCCATTATAAATCAGTCTGGACCACCCCTTGTTACTGACTGCCGTTCTCTCCAAGAATTCACCGCTTTTTAATTGACCAACCGATTCACTATCCGTCGTCGGAAGCAGACGCAGATTCACATATTCCTTCGCCGTCACTCTATCACTCTTTGGCGTAAACTCATGTCCTTCCACAATATCTTTCTGTTGCCCCTGCATCTGAGTTGTTTGGTTTGCTTCCAAATCTGTTGTCAGGTAACTGGTGATTGCATAAACGGTTTTCCCGTTATACTGAAGCTTTGACCAACCATTTTTACCTACACCGATTCTTGTTACTACCTCACCGTTTTTCAGAGCGACTACAATATCACTTTTTGTCGTCGCAGCTGTACGAAGATTCGTCAACTCCTTCGCTGTCACCTGCTCATTAACAGCTGTATATAACTTCTCTTCATCTGTAAGAGGGGCTTTTGCTGTCTCCGGTTCTGCAGATGGATTTTTCGCTGCTGCCTCCTTTTTCTTAAAATAACATACAACCATATCCACATTGCCAGACACGCCATTCACATGTCCTTTATTGGTATACTGCCAAGCAGATGTCTCCCCCTGGTAATCCGGTTTGTCTTTCTGTGGATAAACCTCTCCGGAATACTGTGCCACCCAGATTTTATATTTTTTCTCTATTTTCTCAATATTCCAACATGTCGCATCTTCCATCTCATTCAGTGCCCCATAGAACATGGCATCATAGCCTGCCTGTTTAATCGTCTCTAAAAATGTTCATGGCATGAGAGGTTCGTTCCGTAGCCGATAAATCAAACATTCTGCTCGTAGAATTCTTATATCCTTCGCAATCGTATACAACCGGATACGATATCTTATAGCCCTCAATTGCCTTCAAGGTCCACTCCGCTTCTTCCTTTGCCTCTGTCTCACTCACTGCTGTTGAAAAGAAATAAACACCTACCAGCACACCTGCCTTCTGAGCCTGCTGAATGTTATAGTCTGCATTATCATCCTTATATACAATACCATTTTCTCCGCGATAGCCGATACGGATAAACGCGAACTCAATTCCACTATCTTTTACCTTCTTCCAGTCAATCTTGCCCTGCCATTTGGAAACGTCAATTCCGTTGCTACGACCTCTTTCCTCCGCCAAATCCCGCGCGTCAACACTGGTTCCTTCTTCTTCCTCAGTCTCAACATTTTCAGGGTCCTGCTCTGCATCTCCTATCAATGTGGTGTTGTAAACAACATCTTCTTTTTCATTCTTCTCAGAGGATGTTTTTCTTTTGCCGACATTGGTAGCAATCAAAGTAATGACGATTGCTAAAACAACTGCTATTACAATTGCTACTATAATAAACATTTTTTTATTATGATTTCTTCTTCTGAAAAAATTTGGTTTTTGATATGTTTGCATTCATACTTCCTCCTTTTTGGGAAATTATAAAGAGTATAACACAATCGACTAGAAGAAACAACAAATTCACACTTCCAAAACTTGAATTATATTTTTAAAAGAGGTATAATACCCCAATAAATCTATGGAGAGCAAAAATGAAATTATTATATCTTTTATTATTTTTAATATTGCTTGGAGCCATACTCACTTTGGTCACTTCCTATATCTGCTTCCGCATGGCTTTCTATGCCCCGAAGAGGAAACCGAAAAACCCTGAAGAATTTGACCTTCCAAAAGGAAAGATATATGAGCCATACCATGAGCAGATGATTGCATGGACAAAAGAAACTCGCACGTTTCCTCAGGAGCGCTTCACAATCACATCCTTTGACGGATTAAAACTATCCGGAAAATACTTTGAGCACACACCGGATGCGCCGATTGAGCTGATGTTTCACGGATACCGCGGCAATGCAGAGAGGGACCTGAGTGGCGCCGTACAACGTTGCTTTTCACTCGGCCGGAGCGTACTGATTGTCGACCAGCGGACCAGTGGTTTTAGCGAGGGAAACGTTATCAGTTTCGGCATCAACGAAAGCCGAGACTGTCTGGCCTGGGTGAACTTCCTGGTAGAACATTTCGGAAAAGATGTGAAAATTATTCTGACCGGAATCTCCATGGGAGCCTCAACTGTCATGATGGCTTCCGCAATGGATTTGCCGCCAAATGTAGTCAGCGCTCTGGCCGATTGCGGATACACATCAGCAAAGGAGATTATTACAAAAGTAATTCGCGATATGCATTTACCGCCAAAATTATTATATCCGTTTGTCAAACTAGGTGCAAAACTGTTTGGTCACTTCGATTTGGAGGAAACATCTCCCATTGAAGCAATGAAGAATTGTCGAATTCCTATCATTTTTATTCATGGTGAAAGAGATGACTTTGTTCCTTGTGATATGAGCCGAGCGAACTATGATATGTGTGTCGCACCCAAAAAACTATTTACAGTTGCCAACGCCGGACATGGAATGAGTTATCTCTTAGATAATGATGGGTACTTTAAAGCATTAAAAGAATTTTCAGAACAGTATCAATAAAAAAACAACTGCATTTTTGCCCGTTATTCTTAACGGAGTAAATGGTGCGGTATGTAACCGGAAGGCATAATGCCTTCCGGTTACTGCTGTTTTTAGGCATTTAACGCTGCCATTTGCAGTTCCATCGGTATCACCGCTATTGTGGATACCGCCGTCTTGGAGGTGGTGCGAGGCTTTGGCTGGAAGGTGTAGTGGATTTCGATATAGTTTCCGCATTTGCGCGAGAACTTTTCTGTTTTCTCGTATACATCGATGCGGAGAACAAATGCCCGAAGGATTTGGGGTGTCAGCTTATCCATATCCACAATTTCCTTTGCCTTTTCAATGAACTCTTTGATGCATATCTCACGCATATCCATTTCTGCAATTTTTGCCGATATGCTTTCGAGTTCTTGCTTGATCTCGGCTTGTTCCAACTCATATCCACACGCCAGCTCATCGTAGCGTTCGGGAGTGATGCGACCGACCACTCTGTCCTCATACAGACAGCGGATAACCTTATCAATCTCCTTCACACGATTTTCCAAGCTGCTTTTTTGCCGTTCTGCCATTGAGTAAAATTTCTTAGCTTCAGCTTCACCGTTTGCGGTTGCCATCGCATAAAATTCTTCAGGTTTCTCTCTTGCGAAGGCAGTCATCTTCTGTACTCTGCCAAGTACGATTTCGTCCAACACTTGCTCTCGGATATAATGCGCCGTGCAATGAGTACCGCCTTTGGTTTGGTATCCACCGCATTGGAAGAAGTTCTTTTCGGGAGCAAGGGACTTGCATCTGTGCAGATACAGTTTCTGACCGCATTCACCGCAGAAGAGGTATCCGGCATACTT
>JAFQDE010000003.1 GCA_017416155.1 Tyzzerella sp. | reverse complement strand
TACAATGAAAAACGGATTAAAGAGAAACTTGGTTGGATGAGTCCTGTTGAATACAGACTGTCCGCCTTGGCTGCATAAAAATAGCGTAGCAGCCATTAAAACTGCTACGCTTAAAAGTCTAACTTTTTGGGGTCACCTCAGGATATCCCGTGGCACCTTTCTTATCACTCTATAAAATTATCTTCTTCGGACATTTCTCCGCACACAATCCACAATTTGTACACTTCTCCGGATTAATATGTGCCAAATTATCAGTCACTGTAATCGCCTCTGAAGGACATACCTTCTCACACATCTTACAGCCGATACATCCGACTTTACACACAGACATGACTTGTTTACCTTTGTCTTTTGAACTACATTGTACCAAATGTGTCTGCTCATACGGTACTAATTCAATCAGGTTCTTCGGGCATGTGGCAACACATTTTCCACATGCTTTACAAGCTTCTTTATCTACGACTGCAATGCCGTCTATGATATGAATCGCATCAAACGGACACGCATTTACGCAGGAACCATAACCAAGACAACCATAATTACAAGACTTCGGGCCGCCGTTCTGTACGAAACTCATGAACGTACAATCTTCAACGCCATAATATTTGTAATCCTGATTTGCTTTTTCACAAGTTCCGGCACATTTTACAAATGCTGTCATACGAGCCTGTTCTCCTGCCTCCTGACCCATAATCTCGCCAATCAAAGTTGCAACCGGAGCACCGCCTACCGGACATGCACCAATCTCAGCTTCACCTTTTACAATCGCAGCAGCCAACCCGGAACATCCTGCATAGCCACAACCACCACAGTTATTACCTGGAAGAACTCCTATAATAGCTTCTTCTCTCTCATCCACTTCAACTGCAAATGCCTTACCGGAAACCCCGAGGAACACACCGATGAATAAACCGACACCGCCGACAATCGCAGCCGCTAATATAATACCTGTTAAACTCATACGCCAGCCCTCCTATATCAGTCCTGAGAAACCAAAGAATGCAATTGCCATAAGTCCCGCTGTAATAAGAACAATCGGTGTTCCCTTAAGTGCCGGTGAGACTTCATTGTCTTCTATCTTCTCACGAATTCCTGCCATAATGACAATGGCAATGGTGAATCCAACTGCGGTTGCGAATCCATTCACTACACCCTCTAAGATTGTGTAAGATTTCTGAACATTCGTAAGTGCAACACCAAGCACCGCACAGTTTGTTGTGATAAGCGGTAAATACACGCCAAGAGCCTGATAAAGCGGTGGCATGATTTTTTTTAAGAACATTTCAACAAATTGTACCAGTGCAGCGATAACAAGAATAAATACTATCGTCTGCAAATATTCGAATCCAAGTGGTGTAAGAATATATTTGTAAATCAAACTTGTCACAAATGAGGCAATCGTAATTACAAAGACAACTGCGCCGCCCATACCAGCAGCTGTGTTCACTTTCTTTGACACACCGAGGAACGGACAGATTCCGAGGAATTGGCTGAGTACAACGTTATTTACAAGTGCTGAACCAACCGCAATCAATAATAATTTTTCCATTACTTGCCACCTCCACAATTTGTACAATTACCGCATCCTTCACCGCAACCAGCTTTTGTTTCAACTTTTTTCCCTTTCTTAGCCGCCTCAAGTTTTACTTTATTCTGAATGGCAGTAAGCCCTGCCAAAACAAAGAATGCTCCCGGTGCTAAGATGAAAATCGTAATCGGTTCAAAAGAAGCCGGCATAATCTGTTTCCCAAAAGCTTGCCCTGCACCGAGAATTTCTCTCACGATACCGATACTTGTAAGACCTACTGTAAATCCAAGTCCCATACCAATTCCATCAAAGATAGATGGCAAGACCGGGTTCTTTGATGCGTAACTTTCCGCACGTCCTAAAATAATACAGTTAACAACAATCAACGGAATATATAATCCAAGCGAATCATACAGACTCGGGATAAATCCTTCCAGAAGGAACTGTACCATTGTAACGAATGATGCAACCACTACGATAAATGCCGGCATTCTCACAGAATCCGGGATAATCTTTCGAAGCATAGAAATTAACATATTCGACATGACGAGTACAACGGTTGTTGTAAGTCCCATTCCGAGACCATTTATTGCTGAAGTTGTAACTGCCAATGTCGGACACATACCAAGCATAAGAACGAAGGTAGGATTTTCTTTAATTAGACCATTGAAAAGTCTTTCCAAACACTTATTCATTTGCACTACCTCCTAACGCATGTTTATAGTAAACAACTGCAGAGTTCACTGCTTTTGTCATTGCATTTGATGTGATGGTGGCACCACTCAAAGCATCGATTTCTTCGTCAGAAGAAGCCCCTGTTTTGGTAACAGTGAAGAACTCAACATTCTTTCCTGCATATTGTCCATAGAATTCTTCTTCTGTCGCTTTCATGCCTAGACCAGCTGTCTCACCGATTGAAAGAATGGCAACACCATTTACCGTGCCATCTTTTAATATTCCTACAGAAATCTGAATCTCCCCACCGTAGCCTTCTGAGGTTGTTGTTGTCACAACATAACCAACAGTCTCACCATTTGCTTTTGCCTCAACAACTTCATTTATGATGCATCCGGATGATTCTACAGTATCTTCCACCTCTTTGATGGTTTTTTCAACTAGTTCTAAACTATCAAATGCATCTGCATCTGCCATCACCTGCTGATAGGCTTCCTTTTTTGCAGCCTCTTTTGCCAAAGCAATTGGCTCTTTTGTAATCTCATATACAAGTCCCAGAAGAATTCCTGCAACCAATGTAATTGCTGTAAGGATAAGAGTGTTTTTCAAAATATTTTTCATTATCTCTCTCCTCCCTTTCCAAATGGTCTCGGAAGTGTCATCTTCTCAATCAATGGAACCAGCAGGTTGCTGAAAATAATTGCATAAGAAACACCCTCAGCCGAACCACCAAACAGTCTAAATAATCCTGTGAGCACACCAAGACAAATACCATATACAATCTGTCCTGTTTTTGTAATCGGAGATGTTACATAATCCGTTGCCATAAACCATGCACCGAGCATCAATCCGCCACCACAGAGGTGTGCCGTAACATAAGTAAGGTCAAATCCATGTCCTCCGAAAACAACAATAAATACAACAAAACTTGCGAGATATGTACCCGGAATGCGAAGGTCAATAATACCCATTGCGATAAGGAACAATGCACCAACAAGAATTGCAATTACAGATGTCTCACCGATAGTTCCCGCTTCATTTCCAATCAACATATCCATAAGGTTCACGCTCTCGCCTGCTTTTAATAACGCAAGAGGTGTTGCACCTGTCACCCCATCATACACAAAGGTTGTCATTCTCCCTGTAAAAGAAATCAACAGAAAACATCTTGCTCCAAGTGCCGGATTCATAAAATTCTGTCCAAGTCCACCAAAAACCTGTTTTACAATTAAAATGGCAAATACACTTCCAAGCACGCACATCCACCAAGGTGCTTCTGCAGGAAGATTGAGTGCAAGAAGGAGACCTGTCAGTGCCGCGCTAAAGTCACCGATGGTCACTTTCTTTTTCATGAGTTTCTGGTAAAGATACTCTGTAATTACCGCAGATGCGGTAGTAATCAAGACAACAAGCAGAGCCGGAACTCCAAATGTATACACACCAAAGATTGTTGCCGGCAATAATGCAATAATTACATACAACATGATGCTGCCGGTTGTTACTTTTGAGCGTATATGCGGAGAAGATGATATATTATAATTTTCATTCATATCTTAGTTCCCCCTCTTCTTTCTATTTGCAATCACAATCTTTTTCATTGAACCGATGGATTGCTTTAACTGACGTTTTGCCGGACATATATAACTACAACATCCGCATTCCACACATTCCATGCCTTCCCATTTTACAAACGCCTCTTCATTAAATCGTTCTGCATAATCAGCAAGTCGGGAAGGAATTATTCTGCTTGGGCATGCATCCACACAACGTCCGCAATTAATACATGCACTTGGCTCATGTTCTGCAACCGCATCATTTGTCATGCAGAGAATAGATGAAGATGTCTTTGTAATCGGAGTATCTAAAGTAAACATTGCGAATCCCATCATCGGTCCACCGGAAATCACCTTTTCAGCATCGCCGATAAATCCACCTGCAGCATCAACCACTTCTTTTTGATTCGTTCCAATCAACACTTTAAAATTACCCGGACTTTGCACGTCATCTCCGCTAACTGTAACAATTCTGCTTGTTACCGGTCTTCCATTGACAACCGCGTTGTGAATTGCAATTAAAGTCTCCACATTATCTACTACACAACCTGCATCAGCCGGAAGCATGCTTGAATGAATCGCACGTTTTGTTGTCGCATAAATCAACTGACGTTCAGCTCCTTGTGGATATTTTGTTTTCAGAGTTTTCACTTCCATACGTGGTTCATCCTTGATAAGTTCACGCAACTTCTCGATGCAATCCGGTTTATTATCCTCTATTCCGAAAACACCTTTTGCATTGTCAAAGAGTCTGAGAACAATTCTCATACCACTGACTAGTTCTTCCGGATGTTCTAACATTCTTCTGTAGTCAGCTGTTATATATGGCTCACACTCTGCGCAATTCGCTATGACATATTCGATTTTATTCGGTTCCTTCGGTGAAAGTTTTACTTTGGTCGGGAAACCTGCGCCACCCATACCTACAACGCCGGCCTCTCCAATCAATTTCAAGATTTCCTCTTTTGTAAGAACAGCTAATGGTTTTACATGTGGATATTCTATCTCTTTGTATTCCCCATCATTTTCAATAATGATACTATTGACTTTTGTTCCGGTTGGATTAAAACGCGGTTCAATCGCTTTTACTTTACCCGAAACAGATGCATGAATTGGTGCTGATACAAATCCGCCTGCTTCTGCAATCTTTTGTCCTACAAGCACATCGTCACCAACTTCTACAATCGGAATTGCCGGTGCACCAATATGTTGGGACAAGGGATATACCATATCACCTTTTGGTAGCACAGATACAATTGGTTTATCCTTTGCTAAACTCTTTCCGTCATTCGGATGAATCCCACCTTTGAATGTAAACAATGCCATTCTTTTTCTCTCCTTTTTTGATATTTTTTTCACATGCCCCTTAAAGCACAAATAGAGACTACATGTAGTCTCTATTTGTTATGAGCGTATTCACTCTTACTATTCAGCTGTTTCTTCTGTAGCTTCCGCAACCGGTTCTTCTACTGCAACTTCTTCTGTTGCTACTTCTTCTACTGGTGTTTCCTCAGCAATCTCTTCTACTGGTGCTTCTTCCGCAACCGGCTCTAATATTTTCATGCTTAAACTGATCTTCTTGTCTGCTTCATTCAGTTCAACAACTTTTGCAGTAATTTCCTGACCAACCGCTAATACATCAGATGGTTTTTCAACGTGTGCTCTTGAAATCTGAGATACATGTAATAATGCATCAACTCCAGGTGCCAATTCAACGAATGCTCCAAACTCTGTCATCCTTGCAACCTTACCGGTTACCTCTGTGCCAACTGCGTAATCTGTTGCCGCATTTGCCCAAGGATTTGTTTCAGGGAATTTGAGACTAAGCGCAACTTTTGTCTCGTTAATGTCTTTAATAAGAACCTGAATCTCTTGTCCTACTTTAAATACTTTCTTCGGATTTTCCACTCTTCCCCAAGACATCTCAGAAATATGTAACAGTCCGTCTACACCACCCAAGTCAATAAATGCACCAAAATCTGTTACATTTTTCACACTACCTGTTACTGTATCACCTACATGAATCTTTTCAAACAATGCTTTCTGGAGTTCGGCTTTTGCTGCAACTAACAATTGTCTTCTATCACCGATAACTCTATTTCTCTTCGGATTAAATTCACTAATCACAAATTCTATTTCTTGTCCGGCATATTTGCTCAAATCTTTTTCATATACATCGGATACAAGACTTGCCGGAATAAATACTCTCGCTTCCTCTACAACAACGCTTAATCCACCACCGAGAATCTGTGCTACTTGCGCTTTCAAAACTTCTTTATTTTCAAAAGCTTCTTTTAATCTTTCATTTCCTTTTTCTGCAGCTAATCGCTTGTATGTCAACTGCACTTGACCTTCGCCATCATTTACTTTCAATACTTTCACAGTAAGTTTGTCACCAACAGAAACAACTGTTGTTAAATCAACATTTACATCGTTTGTGTACTCATTTCGAGCAAGGATACCGTCAGCTTTGTAGCCAATATTTAAAACGATTTCTTCAGGTTTTACATCGATGACTGTACCGTCTACAACCTCTCCATTTCGTATTGTTTTGAATGAATCTTCTAACATTTGTTCAAAAGTTAATTCTGACATTATTTTGAACCTCCTCAATTATATTGTTGGGCGTTGACGCCCCTGCTGTAATACCTACCGTTTTTACTGACTTTAATTGATTCATATCCAAATCGTCAAGTGTCTGTATATAGTACGTATCTTTACATGCACTTTGGCATATTTCAAATAACTTTTGAGTATTGGAACTATGCTTGTCACCAATCACAATCATAGTCTCAACCTCTTTTGCAATACTTTCTGCCTCTGTTTGGCGTTCTTTCGTCGCATTACAAATTGTATTTAAAACAAGTATATTATAACTTTTTTTTGAAATAATTTCAACTAAATATTTGAATTTATTGTAATTAAATGTCGTTTGTGAAACGATACAGACCTCTGCTCCTGTGGGTGCTTCAAATTTTTCTGCTTCTTCCTCTGTTTTTATAATTGTGACTTCTGTTTCTGACCAACCTTTGATTCCCTGTACTTCCGGATGTTTTTCATCACCAATAATGATTATATGCTTTCCGTTTTGACTTTCTTCTTCGACGATTCGATGTATTTTTTTTACAAATGGACAGGTAGCATCTACACATTGCAGCCCACGTTCCTCCAACACATCGTGAATATGTTTTGCAACACCGTGAGAACGGATAATAACTACCCCTGACGTAAGATTTCTGAGCTCTTCTTCATTATCAATAACCTCTACACCTTTGCCCTTTAAATCTTTCACAACTTCCTCATTGTGTATAATCGGACCATATGTGTAAATCTTTTTATCGTGACACTTTTTTACCTGTTCATACACTGTATCTACAGCTCGCTTCACTCCAAAACAAAATCCCGCTGTCTTCGCCAATCTTACTTCCATACTATTTCCTTTTCTATTTGCATAATGCTTTAATTGCTTCTGTCACTTCATCGATTGTCATGTCAGAACTGTCCACATAGACTGCATCCTCCGCTTGCTTTAATGGTGCAATCTCGCGATTCATATCCCTGTGGTCTCTTTCTTCTATATCGTGTGCAATCTCTTCCAAATTACATTCTACACCTTTTTCCTGTAATTCCAAATATCTTCTCTTTGCCCTGGTCTCTACACTTGCTGTTAAATAAACTTTAACATCTGCATTCGGAAGAATGTTTGTCCCAATATCACGACCATCCATAACAACATCCTTGGTTCTCGCCAGTTCTCTCTGAAGTTCCAAGAGCTGCGCGCGAACTTCCTTAATTGCAGAACTGACCGATGCCATATTCCCAACTGCTTCTTCACGTAACATTCTGGTAACATTCTCGCCATTCAAATAAACCTGTTGCATACCTTCTTCATAGCCTATGGTAACTTCTGCTTCCTTACAAGCCTCTACAATCTTTTCTGTTTCTTCCGGTTTTAATCCCTTCTTCAAGAAATAGATTGCTAATGCACGATACATCGCTCCAGTATCCACATATACATATCCCATCTCTTTCGCCACTCGTTTTGCAATGGTACTCTTTCCTGCACCTGCAGGTCCGTCAATCGCCACATTGTATCCCATCTTTTCATCCTCCACTATTCCTTTAATATATACTATTACCTGCCGCGTAGGCTGTTGACCAGGCAATCTGTAAGTTGAAACCTCCGGTAAGAGCATCCAAATCTAAAACTTCTCCTACAAAATATAATCCTCGTACCAATTTTGACTCCATGGTTGTAGGATTAATTTCTTTTACATTCACTCCACCCTTTGTAATAATTGCCTCATTATAATCCCTAAGTCCTGTAATTGTCATCTCAAAATTCTTTATCCGACGTACAAACTGTTGTCTTTCTTCTTTAGAAATCAAATTTACTTTTTTGTCAGGATCAATTCCACTTAATTCTAACATAATCGGAACAAGTTTTGCTGGGAACAATTTACCAATCGCATTTTTAAACTGTTTATTCATGCTCTCCTCAAAATCACGAAGCACTCGCTGATCCAATTGTTCCGCAGTCAGTGCAGGCTTTAAATCGATAACCAGACGAAGTTCTTTTCCCTTTACAATCTTGCCGATGTAACTGCTTGCGCTGAGCATCATCGGCCCGCTGACGCCATAATGGGTAAATAGCATTTCCCCAAAATCATCATACAATTTCTTCTTATCATCGAAAATCATTGCTTGTACGTTACGAAGTGATAATCCCTGCAGTTCCTTTGCATACCACTCCTTAACCACGAGTGGAACTAACGCCGGATATAATTCTGTCACTTGATGGCCCAGTTCCTTTGCAAAACGATAACCATCTCCGGTGGAACCTGTAGTATGGTATGACAATCCTCCGGTTGCGACAATACAAACATCACCCTTTTCTTTCCTTCCATCTTGCAACTCGATATATTCAAACCGTTCTCTTCCTACAATTTTCTTCACACCAGTATGAAGATGAATCTCTACACCCAACTGATTTAACTCGCGGGTAAGGCCCGCAATAACATCAGAAGAATGATCTGAGACCGGAAATACACGACTTCCACGTTCTGTTTTTGTTGGAACTCCAATTCGTTCAAAAAAGTCCACAACATCGTGATTGGTATATCCATAAAAACTGCTATATAAAAATTTGGAATTCGTCACCACCGAAGCAAAAAGTGTGTCCATATCGCATGTGTTTGTAATGTTACACCGCCCTTTTCCCGTGATGTAAAGTTTCTTGCCTAGTTTTTCATTCTTTTCAAAAATATGCACTTCATTTCCGTTGTATGCAGCGAAAACTGCAGCAAACATTCCAGCCGCACCGCCTCCAACTACAATTACTTTGCTCATCTATATTTCCTCATTTTCTTTTATCACAACTGATTCTTCAATTTGATTCAGTTCATCGCTCCCGTATACCTGATAATCATCCCATACCTTATCTAGCATTTCCAACCTTTTTAAAACCTCATCATTCTTTTTCAAATACAGTGCACTTACAAGTGCATTGATAACACTGAGAGGTGCAACCAGTGAATCGACAACGGATACCATCTCACTCTTTGCAATCAGGTTGCATGATGAATACAAGTTAATCGGTGAATGCGCACTGTTAGTCAATGTAATAACCTTTGCCATCTGATTGCTTGCAAATTCAAGTGCTTTTAACGTGCTCATGGAATACCTTGGAAAACTGATTCCTATCACTACATCCTTCTCATTGACATGTATCATCTGTTCAAATACTTCACTCGGTGTATTCGTTGTAACAAGCACGACATTGTCACAAATTAGATTCATATAAAAATGCAGGAATTCTGCTAGCGGTGCACAACTTCTTATTCCGATAATATATATCTTTTTTGCTTTTAAAATTGTCTCAACTGCATTGTTGAATGCTTCTCTGTCAATGTTTTTTAACGTCTCTTCAATTTTTGCGATATCGGAATTCATAATATCATCCAAAATTCTAGCTTTTTTCACGTTCTGCCTCCTGCTGATTTCATCATGTTCTATTATGCGATATTTAAGCAAAAACATCAAGTCTTAATCTTCTTTCGCCCATCCGTAGGCGTATTGTACTGCTTTGTTCCAGCCCTTAATCATTTTATCTCTTTTTTCTGCCTCAACAGCCGGTTTAAATATTCTCTCAATGGTCCAATTACGAATTACCTCTTCTTTGTTTGACCAATATCCGACTGCCAATCCCGCAAGATATGCGGCTCCCATTGCGGTTGTCTCCACACAAACCGGTCTATTCACCGGTGCATCAATAATATCAGCCTGTGCTTGCATTAAAAAGTTGTTCGCACTTGCACCACCATCCACTTTCAATGCAGAAAGTTTAATACCAGAATCTGCCTCCATTGCACCAATAACATCATTTACCTGATACGCAATAGAATCCAACGTCGCTCTTATGATATGATATTTGTTGACACCGCGTGTCAAACCGACAATTGTTCCCCGCGCATATTGGTCCCAGTGAGGTGCGCCTAGACCCGTAAAGGCAGGTACTACATAGCATCCGTTTGTGTCTTCAACCTGCATTGCCATCATCTCGGATTCAGCGGAAGAATCAATAAACCGCATCTCATCACGCAACCACTGTATTGCCGCACCTGCAACAAAGATAGAACCTTCTAAAGCATACGTTACCTGTCCATCTAAGCCCCAAGCAATTGTTGTTACAAGACCATTATTTGAAAAAACAGGCTTTTCGCCAGTGTTCATAAGTAGGAAGCAGCCTGTTCCATAGGTATTCTTTGCTTCACCAGCCGTAAAACACGTCTGACCAAATAGAGCTGCCTGTTGATCACCTGCAGCACCTGCAATTGGAATTTCTCCACCCAAAAACACAGAATCTGAATATCCATAAATACAACTGGATGGTTTTGCTTCCGGAAGCATACATCTTGGAATATTCATTTCTGAAAGAATATCATGATCCCACTCTAAAGTTGATATGTTAAAAAGCATGGTCCTAGATGCATTCGAATAATCAGTAACATGAACCTTACCTCTTGTGAGTTTCCAAATCAACCATGTCTCGACTGTACCAAATAACAATTCTCCATTTTCTGCTCTTTCTCTTGCTCTTGGTACATTATCAAGAATCCACTTGATCTTAGTTCCCGAAAAATAAGCATCTATAACCAATCCTGTTTTCTTTTTAAACTTTTCAGTCAATCCTTTTTCTTTTAAAGAATCACAATACTCTGCCGTTCTTCTACATTGCCATACAATCGCATGATAAACAGGGTCTCCAGTCTTTCTATCCCATACAATTGCAGTTTCTCTTTGATTTGTAATACCGATTCCCGCAATATCTTCTGCTGAAGCACCAATTTTGCTCATTGCTTCAACAGCGACCCCCAACATACTGGCCCAGATTTCATCTGCATCATGCTCTACCCAGCCCGGTTGTGGAAAATATTGCGTAAACTCTCTCTGTGCCACACTACACATTTCACCTTTTTGATTAAAAAGTATACAGCGATTACTCGTAGTACCTGCATCCAACGCCATAATATATTTAGCCATATCAACACCTCTTTATAGCTTAGTTTATTGCACTCATTATACCATCTATACATGCCCTTGTCATTATATAAAAAGGCAGAACAACTATTATTTACAAACAGTTGTTCTGCCTTTTTAATTTATCATTTTACACTGGATAACTTCCGTTCTCTGTATCTGCCACCGTCTGGTCCACTCTTGTCTGCTGTGCTTCTCTGTATTTAAAGAAGTCTGTTGCAACTTGTGGGAACAATGCATATGTAAGAACGTCTTCTTCCTGCTGTGACCACTGAGCCATTTCATCACGCAGTGTATCGAGTTCGTCTGGGATAAGGTCTGCCGGACGGCATGTAATAACCTCTGCATCTTCGCCTATACACTTTTTCTGAACTTCCGGATCAAATGGTTTTACAGTTGCGCCGTATTTACCACTTAAGATATCCTTTGTCTCTTTTGTAGCCATTTTGTAACGTTCTCCCATAAGTACGTTAAATACAGCCTGTGTACCAACGATCTGTGAAGAAGGTGTTACAAGTGGTGGTTCACCGAGGTCTTTACGAACTCTTGGAACTTCTTCTAATACTTCATAGTATTTATCTTCTGCCCCCTGCTCTTTGAGCTGTGATGTAAGGTTTGATAACATACCACCAGGTACTTGGTAAAGAAGCGTCTTGATGTTTACACCCATGTTCTTTGGATTGAGAAGTCCGCTCTCCAATGCTTCGTCGCGAAGTGGTCTGAAGTAGTCAGCGATCTCTGCCAATAAGTTTTGATCTAATCCTGTATCGTATGGTGTATCCTTAAATGTCTCAACCATAACTTCTGTAGCCGGTTGTGATGTACCAAGTGCAAAAGGTGACATCGCTGTATCAATAACATCTACACCCGCTTCTACTGCTTTCAAATATGTCATAGAAGCAACACCTGATGTATAGTGTGTATGAAGCTGAATCGGAAGATCTGTTGCTTCTTTTAACGCACTTACCAATTCTGTCGCTTTGTATGGTACTAAAAGACCAGCCATATCCTTGATACAGATAGATGTTGCACCCATCTCTTCAATTCTTTTAGCAATGTCCATCCAATATTCCATTGTGTAAGCATCACCTAATGTGTATGAAAGAGCTACCTGCGCATCTGCGCCTTCTTTTACAGCAGCCTTTACAGCTGTCTGAAGGTTACGCATATCGTTCAAACAGTCGAAGATACGAATGATATCCATTCCGTTTGCAACTGATTTCTGAACGAAATATTCTACCACGTCATCTGCGTATGGACGATATCCCAAGATATTCTGTCCGCGGAATAACATCTGTAATTTTGTGTTTTTGAATCCATCACGGAATTTACGAAGTCTTTCCCATGGATCTTCTTTTAAGAAACGAAGTGATGCGTCAAATGTTGCACCGCCCCAGCACTCTACGGAATGATAACCAACTTTGTCCATCTTCTCAACGATTGGAAGCATCTGTTCTGTTGTCATTCTAGTAGCGATCAGAGACTGATGAGCATCACGCAAAATTGTTTCTGTGATTTTAATCGGTTTTTTTGTGATTTCCATTCTATTGTCCTCCATATTTTATTTTACGCCAAAAATTGCCATAAATGTACCGGCTGCTACTGCTGTACCGATAACACCTGCAACGTTTGGTCCCATTGCATGCATAAGTAAGAAGTTCGTAGGATCAGCCTCTGCGCCAACCTTCTGCGATACACGGGCTGCCATAGGTACCGCAGACACGCCCGCAGAACCAATCAATGGATTTACTTTGCCACCGGTTGCCTTGCACATAATCTTACCAAAGATAACACCTGCCGCTGTACCAAAGCAGAATGCAATCAATCCAAGTGCCACGATTTTTAATGTATCCCAATTCAGGAAAGCCTCTGCACTTGTTGTCGCACCAACAGATGTACCAAGAAGGATAACTACTATGTACATAAGTGCATTTGACGCTGTTTCTGTCAACTGTCTAACCACACCTGATTCTCTAAACAAGTTACCTAACATCAGCATACCAACAAGTGGTGCTGTTGTAGGAAGAATCAAAGAAACCACGATTGTGATGATAATCGGGAATAAGATCTTCTCTAACTTAGATACCGGACGGAGCTGCTCCATCTTAATCTTACGTTCTTCTTCTGTTGTCAATAACTTCATAATCGGCGGTTGGATAATCGGTACAAGTGACATATATGAATATGCCGCAACCGCGATAGGTCCCATGATTGCTGTCTGCTCTAACTTACCCGCAAGGAAGATCGATGTCGGGCCATCTGCTCCACCAATGATTGAAATAGCCGCTGCAGCTTTGTCCGAGAATCCCATTGCCATCGCACCAAGGTATGCTGCAAAGATACCAAACTGCGCTGCTGCTCCTAAAAGGAAGCTCTTTGGATTGGCTATGAGTGGACCAAAGTCTGTCATTGCACCTACTCCTAAGAAAATGAGTGACGGCAGGATTGCCCATTCATCTAACAGATAGAAATAGTGTAAAAGTCCACCTACGCCATTTTCCGCATCCTCCATACTAATCATGATATCAGGAAAGATATTAACAAGGAGCATACCAAATGCAATTGGAACAAGCAACAATGGCTCAAAACCATGTCTAATTGCTAAATACAGGAAAAAACATGCAACACCGATCATAACAATATTTCCCCATGTGAGGTTCAAAAATGCGGTCTGCTGAATGAGATTTCCCAATGTTGTTGTTATATATTCCATGTCTTAACCTCCGGGTATTAGTTTAATGTTGCCAATACCGTTCCTGCATCAATTGCGTCACCTACTGCAACGTTAATGCTTGCCACTGTTCCGTCTTCCGGAGCAACAACAGGGATTTCCATCTTCATTGCTTCGATGATAATAACGGCATCACCTTTCTTCACACTCTGTCCTACACTTGCTTCTAACTTAAATACTTTACCTGCTGCGCCAGCTTTTACTTCAATACTTCCTGCACTGCCTGCTGCTACAGGAGCCGGTGCTGCTGCAGGTGCTGCAACCGGAGCTGCTACCGGTGTCGCTGCAACTGGTGCTACAGGTGCTGCTACAGGTGCTACTCCCCCAACTCTTTCTTCTACTGTTACATCATATACATTTCCGTTTACTGTAATTGTATAACTTTTCATGATTCAATTCCTCCTAAAATCAATATTATTTCCAATTGTTTGATGGTCTTCTTCTGATAGAACGAACTACAAATCCATCTGTCGTAGTACCTTCCTGCGCTGCGATTGCTGCCGTAATAACTGCAATCAATTCCAAATCATTTACCGTATCAACTGTTGCAGCCGGTTTAGCAACTGGCACCTTTGGAGCCGTTTGCGGTACTACCTCTGCAATCGGTTTTGCATTATTTTCCTCTTTCTTTTTAAATAACTCTAAAAGATTAGGAATGTATTTGAAAAGAGAAATGATAAATGCAAGGAAAATTAATACTGCAAATACTGTTCCCATACCTAATACTGTGTTAAGACCTGCTTTTGTCAGAATCTCATTCATCGTATAGTGCGCAGAAACATCCATTGATTCCAGATAGGAATCATCTGAAAAAGTGAAACTTAAAGTTGCTTTTCTGTCTTCATACTCTGTTTCTGTAGAAATAACAACTTCGTCACCTTTTACATCTACTTTATAATCGCCATGCGAAACATACGCGCCACATTCATCTTCACCTGCCTGCCATGACTTAACCATAGCGAGGAAATTCTCTGCCTCAATCTGAAGTCCGGAACTCATCATAACATAATTGAGCTGGAATTCAGACAAATCCTTGTATTGTTTGAACTGCTCATCCTTCATTTCAGCAAAGCTTAATATGATAACATCTGCTGTCTCCTTCATCTTTGACACATCATATTCCGCTTCGTTTTTCTTTGCAGAGCATCCGGTGAAACAAAGTGCCGCTAACATCACGCACACTAAAACTCTAATCTTTTTCTTCACTTGTCTCACCTCACTAAATTGTTCCGTGTTTCTTAGCCGGTCTGTCTTCTCTCTTTGTAAACAACATCTCAAATGCACCGATGAGATATTTTCTTGTATCTGCCGGAGCAATGATTGTATCTACATATCCGCGTCTTGCAGCTGCCATTGGGCTTGACTGCAATTCTTTATATTCTGCTGCTTTTTCTTTGATTGTTGCAGCATCTTCATCAGCATACATAATCTTAGCTGCAAGATTAGCATCCATCATACCAATCTCAGAGTTTGGCCATGCATATACCATATCTGCACCGATTGCTTTGCTGTTCATTGTTATGTAAGCACTTCCGTATGCTTTACCAATCACAACATTCACCTTCGGAACTGTTGCATTTGCAAATGCATATGTAAGTTTTGCTGTCTCTCTTGCCAATCTCTTTTCCGCACATTTGCATGCTCTGAATCCCGTTACATTTACAAAGGAAACAATCGGAATATTAAATGCGTCACAGAATTCCACAAAATCAGATGCTTTCTTGCATCCTGCTTCTGAGAGTGTTGTGCCAAAGTCATCTGTAACATTGCCCTCTGCATCGTACACCTTTGAGCGATTTGCAACTACGCCGACTGTCATACCGTTCAGACGAACAAAACCTGTCACCATATCTTTTGCGTATGCTCTCTTTGTCTCAAAGAATACGTTGTTATCAGAAATCATAGCTGCAACAATTGCTGTATCTTCTACTGCATTCTCGATTCCTGCACAAGCACGATTCAAATCATCCATGCATTCATCATAAGAAGCATCATCCTCATTGTTTGCAGGTAACATACTGACAAGTGCACGAATCTCTGCCATAATCTCAGCCTCTGTACCAACTACATCAACGATACCTGCCTTGCTGCTCTGGAAGTCAGCAGAAGAAGTGTCGCATTTTGAAATCTCGTTTCCTTCGATTGCATTTGGTGAATTCAAGAACAATTTACCATTCTTTCCTTCCATAAATGTAAAGTCTGTCATCGCAGATGCTACTGCGAGACCACCACCACATTTTCCAAATACAGCTGTAATCTGTGGAATTACACCAGATGCCATTGCCTGTTTGTAGTAAACACTGCCAAATGCATTCAGTGCATCGGTTGCTTCCTGAAGTCTGAGACCTGCACAATCAACAAAACCAATCACCGGTGCTCCCATCTTCATTGCCATGTCATAAATGTTTGCAATTTTCTTTGCATGCATTTCACCGATTGCACCCTTTAATACAGATGCATCCTGGCTATAAACATACACTAAATTGCCATCAATCACTCCGTATCCGGTAATAACACCATCTGCAGGAGTCTCTTTTTGTTGCATGTTGAAATCTGTTGTTCTGGCTGTGATTGCTCCACCAATCTCAACAAAGCTACCCTCGTCAAGTAAAGAAATGATTCGCTTACTTGCAAGGCTTAAAGAAGTTGTATTGCTCATAATTCAAGCCCTCCATTTATATTTAATTAAAATTTTCAGCCATTATGTATTATATATCAAATACCAGATTAAGGCAATCATTAATTTATGAAATTTCGACAAAAAATATGGTGGGATTCATCTGTGATAAATGAATTCCACCATCATGTTCTGAACGTATCTTCTATTGTGCGTTATATTGTTAATTATACAAGTGTTTTGATGTCCACATATTCATAGCAATCAAAGCTGTCTGCAACATTCTTACATGTCAATTTACCATCATATGTATTCACAGCTGAGAAGATAACCTCATTATCTTTACAAGCCTGTTCTAAGCCCTTATTAGCAATCTGAAGACCATAGGACAATGTTGCATTTGTAAGTGCTATTGTAGATGTTCTCGGAACTGCTCCCGGCATATTACCTACACAGTAATGAACCACACCATCTACAACATAGATAGGGTCGTCATGATATGTAACTTTTGTTGTCTCTCCACATCCACCTTGGTCTACCGCAACGTCAACGAATACAGCACCCTGTTTCATGTCTTTCAAATATTTAGCTTTGAATATTTTGGGTGCAGCCTTTCCAGGAATTAATACGGAGCCAATCACAAGATCAGCATCCTTTACTGCCTTCTCTATGTTAGCATCTGTAGAAACCAAAGTCTGAATACGTGAGCCGAAAATATCATCAAGATAAGCCAGTCTTGGAATGCTAATATCCATAATTGTTACATCTGCGCCAATTCCCACAGCAATCTTACAAGCATTCATTCCTACATTTCCACCACCAAGAATTACAACTTTAGCCTTTGGAGTTCCCGGAACACCCGCTAATAGAACACCTTCACCGCCGTATATTTTTTCAAGATACTTCGCGCCCTCCTGAACGGAAAGACGTCCGGCAATCTGACTCATTGGTGCAAGCAGAGGAAGTCCTCCATTTTTCGGGTCAAATAATGTTTCATAAGCAACACCTTTCACCTTTGCTGCTAACAAAGCATCTGTCTGAGGTTTGTCAGCTGCAAGATGAAGATATGTATATAGAATCAGACCTTCATGGAAAAATGGATATTCTTCCGGAAGCGGCTCTTTTACTTTAACCATCATGTCGACTGTATCCCAAACTTCTTTCGCTGTATCAACCATAATCGCTCCGGCTGCAACATATTCTTCATCCATGAATCCGGAGCCAACACCCGCTCCTTTTTCAATATATACTTCATGACCCGCATTTTTGTATCCAACTACACACCCCGGGGTCATTCCTACACGAAATTCATTGTTTTTTATTTCTTTTACACATCCTACTTTCATATTCTTTTTCTCCCTGAATTAATTTCTCCTAATTTCAATGTGTTATCATTATAAAATATAATAAATGGAATTACAATCTATTTTTAAATCTGAGTGTATCTCTTTCTCCTTGTGAACGAACCTCATGCATGTTATAATATCACCAACGAATTTTATGTTTTGGAGGTTATATATGACTGTACAAGAAAGACTCACTGCACTTAGACAATTGATGTCTCAGCATAATATTGATGCGTACTTGATTACATCTGCAGACAATCATCAGAGCGAATATGTCGGAGAACATTTCAAATCACGTGCATTTATCACAGGTTTCACCGGGTCTGCCGGTAATGCTGTTATTACCATGGACAAAGCAGGTCTTTGGACAGATGGAAGATATTTTATTCAGGCCGAAACGGAATTAGCCGGAAGCGGGATTGAATTATACAAGATGGGAAATCCGGGTGTTCCAACTGTAGATGATTTTTTAGATTCTATACTACCTGAAAATGGTGTGCTGGGCTTTGACGGACGCGTTATCTCTATGTCAGAGGGCAAGAAATATAAAGAAAAATTTGCATATAAAAATGTCCGATTAGAAGACAAATATGATTTGATTGATTCAATATGGACAGAGCGCCCTGCAATGTCAGAACATCCTGTATTTATTTTGGAAGAAAAATATTCAGGAGAATCAACTGCATCCAAATTATCACGAGTTCGTGAAGAAATGAAAAAGGTTGGTGCAACTGCACATCTTCTGATTACCTTGGATGACATTGCATGGCTATTAAACTTCCGCGGCAGAGATGTTGCATACACACCGGTTGTACTCTCCTATGCAATTATCATGATGGACTGTGTGCACCTGTTTATCAATAAGAAAAAACTTTCTGATGAAGTGAAATCTATACTGTCAAGAGATAATGTTGATTTACATGACTACAACGACATCTATGACTTTGTTGCGACCTTATCTACCGAGGAGATTGTACTTTTGGATTCTGCAAGATTGAACTTTGCCCTGTATAATTGTATTCCTTCGAACATTAAAATTGTAGAAGCAACGAATCCTGCCCTTCTATTTAAAGCTGTGAAAAATGAAATTGAAATTGAAAACATTAAAAAAGCACATATCAAAGATGCAATTGCCCATACCAAATTCATGTATTGGGTAAAGACAACTTATGATAAAGAAGAAATCACGGAACTTAGCGCATCAGACAAACTAGAAGCATTACGAGCAGAACAGGAAAACTTCTTGTGGCCAAGTTTTGCGCCTATCAGCGCGTATGGTCCTCATGCAGCAATGTGTCACTATTCTTCTTCAGAAGAAACAAATGTAGTGTTGGAAGGCGGTACACTTTACCTTACTGATACAGGCGGAAACTATCTGGAAGGTTCAACTGACATCACTCGTACCGTTGCACTCGGTGAAATAAAAAGCGAATTAAAACGCGACTTTACAAATGTACTACGCGGTAATCTCGCTTTATCAAGAGCTAAGTTCTTATATGGATGTTCAGGATTAAATTTAGACATTCTTGCCAGACAATATCTATGGAGTAACAATCAAGACTTTAACCACGGAACCGGCCATGGTGTTGGATATCTTCTTAGCATTCATGAACCGGCATGCCGTTTTAATTGGAAGTCAATTGAAGAAACTGTTCGTCCTTTGGAAGGTGGCATGGTAATTACAGACGAACCGGGTATCTATATTGAAGACTCTCATGGCATCCGTTCTGAGAATGAACTCTTGGTTCGCAAGGATGTAAAGAATGAATATGGTCAATTCATGAGTTTTGAAGTGCTTACCTTCGTGCCATTCGATTTGGATGCCATAGAGCCTTCCCTTCTTAACAAAGAGGAAAAAGTACAACTCAATGCATATCACAAGCAAGTGTACGATATTGTGGCACCACATCTAAATGATGAGGAACGTGAGTGGTTGAAGAAATATACTCGTGCAATCTAGCTTTTTGTTATAAAAATCTAGTTTTCCTGCAAATAATTGTTATGCAATCAAACAAATGGGTCTAGTGGGAGTGAAATTCTCCTACAGACCCATTTTTCATGCTTTTTGTGTGTTATTTGGTCTGACACACAACCAACGACGTATAGACCCAAAACTAAACTCGCACATCTAAATACCAAGATATAATTGCAATATCTTATCAAAAACCCAAGAAATAGTACGCTGGCTAACATTGTTAACAACAATAATTGGATATTCTTTTATAATATCACCTTCCAAATAATAAACCATCTTACCAACTTGCTGTCCTGCTTTTACAGGTGCTGACACAACCTCTTCCATTTTAAGCGAAGCATCAACTTGCTCATCCTTCCTTAGCAAGACCTGCGCCACGCCGTCCCCATAATCCACTTCCAAATTAACATACGCCTCATCGAAAAGTTTGTCACTCTCCGGCACACCATCTTCTACAACAACGGTCGGTAACTTTAGATCCTGGTCTAGGTCACGATATGTATAATTATCAAGCGCATATTCCATCAATTTCACAGTATCTTTCCACTTGTAATTCTTGTTGTTCGGCCACCCACAGGCAAGTAGTGCAACAACAAAGGTTCTCCCGTCACGTTCCAATGCACCAACATAACAATAACCGGCTTTCCCAGTAAATCCTGTCTTTCCAGAGATTGCCCCCTCCATCATACCCAAAAAAGAATTATGGTTACTACAACTAAAATGACGGCTCTCTTCTACATTAGAAAACGAGTGGCTTGGCATGGATGTGATACTTAGGAATTCTTCTTTCTTCGGAGACTCCATAATGCAATAACTCATTATTCGGGCAAGTTCTGTTGCAGTTGTTGCATGCATTCCTGTTTCATCTGTTTCATCGAGTCCATTCGGTGTAATATAATAAGTATTCTTGCAACCAAGTGCCTTTGCTTTTTCATTCATAAACTTTGCAAACTCCTCGACAGAGCCTCCTACATGCTCAGCAATTGCAACCGCAGAATCATTGTGCGATTCGAGCATCAATGAATACAGCAAATCTTCAAGTTTATATTTCTCACCTGTTCGCATACCAAGATGCACTTTTGGCTGCGAAGCAGCCAGTTCTGACGCAGTTACAACATCTTCCGGATTCCCTTTTTCCAGCGCAAGAATACATGTCATAATCTTTGTGGTGCTTGCCATTGCAAGCACTTCCTGTCCATTCTTTTCAAACAAAATACGCCCACTTTCTGCGTCCATAAGAACAGCAGATTGGGCGTATAGATTCCTTGGTTCTTCTATTTCTTCTGCGTATACTGTATTTACAATACATAGACAAGCACATAACAATATAGCCCAAAATCGTCTCATAGGATTCTCCCATGTTTCCTTTCTGACATTGTATGCTTATTTTTGTAAACAAATGCTAATCCAAATCCAGTTTTAACTGCATTTCATCTTCCACTTCAGCCTTGAAATCTTCTATCTTTTCCGGTGTAATAACAGGAAGTTCATCTACAGACTGTACGCTAAATCTTCTAAGGAATTCTTCGGTTGTTCCGAATAGAATCGGGCGTCCAGGAGCGTCCATTCTTCCCACTTCCTCAATAAGGTCATACTCAATGAGCTTATTCACGGCATGGTCAGACTTCACACCTCGAATCCTCTCGATTTCAAGTCTCGTAACCGGCTGTTTGTACGCAACAATAGAGAGCGTCTCAAGAACAACATCCGTAAGATGGTAGCGTTTTGGTTGCTTTGCAATTTGAATCAGATATTCGTACATTTCCTTCTTTGTACACATCTGATAAGAATCCTCCAATTCAAGAATACGAATGCCTCTATCTTCCTCTTCGTATCTAAGCATCATATTACGTATAATCTTCTTTGTCGTCTTTGTGTCTTGCTCGATTACATTTGCAATTCGACTAATTTCCACAGAATTCCCCATAGTAAACAAAATTGCTTCAATAATACTTTCTATTTTCTTAACGTCCACTTTTTTATACCTCATCTGCTACTTTTGATGTGATTACAATATCATCAAAAGCATTCTCTTGTTCTACCCATATTTTCCCCATCTTCATCATTTCCAAAATTGCAAGAAATGTTACGACAAGCTGTGTTTTTGACTTCTGTTTTGTGAGTAAATCTCGAAAACTAAACTTCTTGTGTTTTGAAATATAAGTATTCAGATACTCCATTTTGTCTTCCACGGTAATCTCTTCTTTTTCGATTTTTCCAAATGTACTTCGAACCGGGTCAATCTTATCGTGCTGTCTTTTCATGATCTCTTTAAAAATGTCATTCAGTTTCGACAATGTAACGCCGTCTAATAGAGCATCCAAATCAACCGGAGGTTCGTATTCCTTTACCTCATCCGGTATTGTCGGCTCCTTGTACATGCGAAGCGCACCATCCATCTGGCGATCCTTGAGTTCATAAGACATGTATTTATACATCTTATACTGAAGGAGTTGTTCAACAAGTTCTGCTCTTGGGTCTTCTTCCTCGCCATCCTCATTGACTTCCGCCGGCAATAGCATTCTGCACTTAATATCAAGCAGTGTTGCCGCCATCAAAAGGAACTCGCTCATAATGTTGAGGTCGCTCTGCTCCATTGCCTGAATGTATTCCATATACTGATTTGTTATCTCAACGATTGGAATATCATAGATGTCTACTTTATTCTTTTCTATTAAATGTAAGAGAAGATCAAGTGGTCCCTCAAACACTTCTAATTTCACAGGTATTCCCATGTGTACCTCCGTTATATGTTACTTTCCCTTCAAATGCAGAACAACCATCTCTGCAGGATTCAGAAAACGTATTTTTATCGTATGTGTGCCAAGCCCTTTACTGACCACAATGCTTTTTCCATCTTTAACAGTCAATTCGCCTGAATATTTTGGAAACAGATGAAACTGTGGTGTAATCACGCCTCCAATTCCCGGCAATCGAACAACACCGCCATGTAAATGACCGGATAATACAAGATCGGCTCCCCATTCCATATACGTGTCTGCAAAAATCGGATTATGAGCCAACAGAATCTGATATTTTGATAAATCAGCCTTTCCAATGCACTCTTTTATCTGTTCTAACGACACAGAAGTTTTTCGAAACTTTTTGTATGCCTCTCTTGGAATTTCAAGGCCATGAATCTGAACCGGGCAAGTATCAAACATCAAATCAACATGTTCATTTTCTAAAAATCGAACACCAGATTGTTCTATCGCATTCTTATATTCCTGATACTTTTCCCCAAATTTTTCCGTATATATCTTCATGCGCTGCTCATGGTTTCCATTCGCATAGTAAACAGGACAAATCTCTGTAAGCTGACAAACAAATTTTTCTGCAACTCGCACAGGTGATTCGAGTTTCCCTATAGGCATATCCCCACCGATTAAAATGAAATCGGGATTCTGATTCTTAATAGCAGAAAACAACTTCTCATTGTTCTTTCCATAAGAATAATTATGCAAATCCGTCAAAAAAACAATCTTTTTCTCTTCTGGCACTTTATTCAGTTTCTCTGAAACAATTTCATAATGTGTAATCTGAAAAGTAGAAATTTCTCTCATCCACTCTACAATACAGAGTACCAGAATCACACCTATTAAAACGAGCCACTTAATCATGTATTTGCTCCTATTATCAAATTCCTCTAGAATTATAGCATGCCGACATAAAAAAGGGAAGTGTAAAAACACTCCCCTTCATTTGCACATATTAGCTAAACTTACGTTTTCTAGCAGCTTCAGATTTCTTTTTACGTCTTACGCTTGGTTTTTCGTAATGTTCTCTTTTACGAATTTCTTGTTGAATACCAGCTTTTGCACAGTTTCTTTTAAATCTGCGTAAAGCGCTATCTAACGTTTCGTTCTCTTTAACGATTACATTTGACATAGTCTCACACCTAACCTCCCCTCCAGCCCTATATTGTGCGTCATACGACTGTACGGGTATTTTTTATTTGCACTAGATGATATTATAACAGATTTTTCTCATTCGTCAACCATTTCTTAGCAATTTTTTGACGAAATTTAAATTTGCTCTGCTAATACCTCTTTTGCTTTCGCAATTGCATCTGGAATGCCTGCCGGATTTTTTCCGCCTGCCTGTGCCATGTTCGGACGACCGCCGCCGCCACCGCCTACAAGACCTGCAATTCCTTTAATTAAGTTACCTGCATGAGCACCTTTTGCCATTGCTCCATCAGTTGCCATAGCAATCAGATTTACCTTGTCTCCTGCACTCGATGCGATAACAATCACACCTTCACCTAATTTGTCTTTCAGTTGGTCTCCAAGATCACGAAGACCATTCATATCTACACCTTCCACTGCAGTTGCAAGAAGTTTCACTCCATTCACTTCTGTTACCTGGTCCATAACATCTCCGAGTGCCTCTTTTGCAGCCTTGCTCTTCATAGACTCGATTTCACTCTGTAATGCCTTTATCTCTGCAAGCATGTGTTCAATCTTGTCTGTCAGATTTGAAGGCGTAGCCTTTGCTGCCTTAGCTGCCTCTGCGAGTGTCTTTTCAATATCTTTATAGTATGCAAATACTGCATCGCCGGTAAGTGCTTCGATACGACGAACACCTGCAGCCACACCGCCTTCAGAAAGAATCTTGAAGGTTACAATGTTACCTGTGTTAGCAACGTGTGTACCACCACAAAGTTCTTTTGAGAAGTCTCCCATAGATACCACACGAACATCTTCTTCGTATTTTTCTCCAAAGAGTGCCATTGCTCCTGATGCCTTCGCTGCTTCAATATTCATAACCTCTGTTACAACCGGTTCATTCTTTGCAATCTCTGCATTTACAATCTCTTCTACCTTTGCAAGCTCCTCTGCAGTCATTGCTGAGAAGTGTGCAAAGTCAAAACGCAATCTATCCGGTGTCACAAGAGAACCTTTTTGTTCTACATGTGAGCCAAGAACCATCTTGAGTGCTTTCTGTAACAAATGAGTCGCACTGTGGTTTGCACATGTATTTGCTCTTCCCTTTTCACAAACCTTCAGGGTAACTGCATCTCCAACCTTGAACATACCTTTTGTTACAGTACCAACATGTCCAACTTTTCCACCAAGTAATTTAATGGTGTCATTTACAGTGAACTCTGCATCAGTTGTGCAGATAACACCTTTATCGCCTTCCTGACCACCCATGGTTGCATAGAATGGTGTCTCGTCTACGAAGATGGTTGCATTTTCACCTTCTGTCACTGCCTCTACAAGCTCTGTCTCTGTTGTTAAAACAGAAATCTTGGAATCGTGAACCAGTTTTTCGTATCCAACAAATGTGCTTGTAACAGCTGCATCAATCTCATCATACACGGTTGCGTCTGCACCCATGTAGTTTGTCACTTTACGAGCTGTACGAGCCTTTACTCTCTGCTCTTCCATTGCAGCCTTGAAGCCTTCTTCGTCAATAGAAAAACCTGCTTCCTCTAAGATTTCCTTTGTCAAATCTAACGGGAATCCGTAAGTGTCGTATAATTTAAATGCATCTGCACCTGAAAGTGCGCTCTTGCCTGCAGCCTTTAATTCTTCTTGCATAGAAGCCAGGATACTTAATCCCTGGTCAATTGTTTTGTTAAACTTATCTTCTTCCTGTGTAAGTACTTTGAAGATAAATTCTCTCTTTTCATCTAATTCCGGATATCCGTCTTTTGAGCCTTCAATTACTGTCTCGCTAAGTTTTGCAAGGAATTTTCCATCAATTCCAAGAAGTCGTCCGTGACGTGCCGCACGACGAATCAGACGACGAAGCACATAGCCGCGACCTTCGTTTGTAGGCATAATACCGTCTGAAATCATAAATGTTGCAGAACGGATATGGTCTGTAATCAGACGAATGGATACGTCTTTGTTCTCATCAGACTTATATTCCACATTTGCAAACTCACATACCTTATCGCGAAGTGAACGAATCGTATCTACATCAAAGATAGAATCTACATCCTGAACAACAGACGCAAGTCTTTCAAGACCCATACCTGTATCGATGTTCTTCTGCTCTAATTCTTCGTAATTGCCTTTTCCATCATTATCAAACTGTGTAAATACGTTGTTCCATACTTCCATATAACGGTCACAGTCACATCCTACTGTACAGTCTGGTTTTCCACAGCCGTATTTTTCTCCACGGTCATAGTAAATCTCAGAGCATGGACCGCAAGGACCAGAACCATGCTCCCAGAAGTTGTCTTCTTTACCAAACTTGAAGATACGTTCCGGTGCAATGCCCATCTCTTTATTCCAGATATCAAATGCTTCCTGGTCATCCACATATACAGAAGGATAAAGTCTCTCCGGGTCTAATCCTACTACTTCTGTAAGAAACTCCCACGACCATTGAATCGCTTCTCTTTTAAAATAATCTCCAAATGAGAAGTTTCCAAGCATCTCAAAAAATGTGCCGTGGCGTGCTGTCTTACCAACATTTTCAATATCACCTGTACGGATACATTTTTGACAGGTTGTCACTCTTTTTCTCGGTGGAATCTCTGCTCCTGTAAAGTAAGGCTTCAGAGGTGCCATACCTGAGTTGATTAATAACAAACTGTTGTCATTATGAGGAACTAACGAAAAGCTCTTCATTGCCAAGTGTTCTTTGCTCTCAAAGAATTCAAGAAACATTTTTCTCAGTTCGTTTACTCCATATTGTTTCATTTTACTCTACATCCTTTTCATCTTTTTTCTTGCGTAAATATCTTCCGAGCATTATGCCACCAAAAGCAGCTGCTCCAATGATTACCATTTTAATCAAGGTTTCAATCAATGTTGCCAGAAACATCTTATTACCTCCTACTATTTCTTAAACAAACATTCCAAAATATTTTAACACAAGTTCTATGCTCCTGCAAATACTTTCTGCGCATAATATACGCTCTGCATTGCATCTTTTCCATAGAAATCTGCGCCAATCATATCTGCATACTCCTGATTCAGTACAGCGCCTCCGACCATCACCTTGCAATTCGGTGCCTTTTCACGAAGAAGTTTGATACATTCTTCCATACTCACAACAGTAGTTGTCATCAGTGCGCTTAAACCTACCAGTTGCACATTCTGTTTCAGCACGGTATCCACAATGCGTTCTGCTGAGACATCTTTTCCCAAATCAATCACATCAAAGCTATAGTTCTGCAGCAACACCTTGACTATATTTTTGCCAATATCATGAATATCGCCCTTTACAGTTGCAAGAACAATCTTTTCTTTTTTTATAACTTGTTCACCTTCTGATGCCATATTCTCCTTCAGCACCTCAAATGCCTGCTTGGCTGCTTCGGCACTCATAAGGAGCTGTGGCAAAAACACTATCCCTTTCTCAAAACCTTTTCCAACATTATCAAGTGCCGGGATGAGATATTCTTGAATAATATCCAATGGTTTTTGATTCTGTACCAATTCTTTTGCAAGAGCATGCGCCTCTTCTTTGAGTCCTTTTTCAATTACAGTTTGCAGGTCCATGTTTCCGGATATCTGAGCAACTGTTTTAATCTCTACCTGTTGACCACATTGCTCAATATAGGCCTGGCAATTCTTATCATACCCCATCAGTGCACAATATGAATAATATGCCTGCATCATCGCATCTGATGATGGGTTAACAATTCCAGCACTGAGTCCATTTTGCATTGCCATTGTGTAGAAATGCGAATTCACAATCGGACGGTTTGGAAGTCCGAAGGAAATATTGGAGACTCCTAGCACCGTTCCTACACCATAAGTTTCTTTTACAGTATGAAGCGCATCCAGTGTAATCTTTGCACTCTCTGGTTCGGAACTGATGGTCAGTGTCAGAACATCTATTACAATATCCTTCTTGTCGATTCCATATTTCTTGGCCTCTTCAATAATTTTCCCTGCGATGAAGACTCTCCCTTCTGCCGTTTCCGGAATACCATTTTCATCCAAGGTTAATCCAACGACTACTCCACCATATTTCTTCACCAATGGGAATATCGCATCCATAGATTCTTGCTTACCATTCACGGAATTAACCATCGGTTTTCCATTGTAAATGCGCATTGCAGTCTCTAAAGCCTTGACATTTACTGTATCAATCTGTAGCGGCAGGTTCGTGATTCCCTGAATCTCAGTCACTGCCTCCTTCATCATGGAAACCTCATCAATATCCGGAAGTCCCACATTTACATCTAAAATATGCGCGCCCTTATCCTGTTGGGTTAAAGCTTCTTTCAAAATATAGTCTATATTGTGTTCTTTGAGCGCTTGCTTAAATTTACTTTTTCCTGTCGGATTAATACGCTCACCAATTACCACCGGCATATCACCGATTTCCACTGTTTTTCCATAAGAAGTCACCAGTGTTTTAGACTTATAAGTCGGCTTCACAATGTTCATGTTCTTGCAGGCTTCCACCATCGCACGTATATGTTCCGGTGTAGTACCGCAACATCCACCCACTACACAGGCACCATTTCTAACAATCTCAGTAAGCGCTGTTGCAAACTTTTCCGGTGTAACATCATAATAAGTCTGCCCATCTCTCTGCTTTGGTAAACCTGCATTCGGTTTTACTATAATTGGCAAAGATGTATACTTTGCAATCTCCTTCAAAATCGGAAGCATCTGCTCAGGTCCCATGCCACAGTTAATGCCGAGAGCGTCCACGCGAAGTCCCTCTAAAAGTGCAACTACAGACGGCACATCTCCTCCTGTCAGGAGTTTTCCTCGCTCATCGAATATTAATGTTGCAAATACAGGTAAATCCGTATTTTCTTTCGCGGCCAACACCGCAGCCTTAACTTCATACGTGTCACTCATGGTCTCAATATGAATGAGGTCCACGCCTGCCTGTGCACCGTATAGCATAACCTCTTTAAATGCTTCGTATGCTTCCTCGAAGCCTAAGTCACCCATCGGTTTTAACAGTTTTCCCGTTGGTCCGATATCTAGTGCTACTACTGCATTCTTCGCCACACTTCTCACATTTTCAACTGCAGCATCTACAATCTCTTTGAGCGAATATAATTGGTCGTGATATTTGACAGCATTTGCGCCAAAGGTATTAGTGAGCAGAATATTACTTCCCGCCTCATAGTAACTGCGATGAATGCTTCGTATCACATCTTTCTTCTCTATATTCCAGTTCTCCGGCAGTTCTCCCGGTTTAAGTCCCTCTCTTTGAAGTAGGGTTCCCATACCCCCATCGAAAAACAATAATTCTTTACCCAATTTTTCTTGCAACATATTTTGCTCCTTCTTACACCCTGACTATTTCGCAATCTCTGAAAGATTCGACATAATTGCCGCTGCAACTTCCGGTTTATTCATAGAATACACATGGATATTTTGAATTCCATTTGCAATCAAATCTATAATCTGGTCTGTTGCATAGACAATTCCAGCCTGTTGCATTGCTTTCGGGTTGTCGCCAAAGTGGTCTACAATTGCACGGAATCTAGATGGTAATACAGCCCCTGAAAGTTGGCAACTTCTTGCTATCTGTTTTCCGTTTGTCACTGGCATAATACCTGGCAACACCGGAACGATAATTCCTTTTTCACGAATACGATAAAGGAAATTATAAAACACAGAATTATCAAAAAACATCTGGGTGGTGAGAAAATCCACACCACAATCTACCTTTTGTTTTAAATGTGCAATGTCATCCTCTTTATGTTCACACTCTACATGTCCTTCCGGATAACAGGCTGCACCTACACAAAAATCGCCCTGTGACTTGATATCTTCTATCAGTTCATACGCGTATTTATATTGGTTAGGAATTGGAAACTCTGACTCCGCCGGAATATCTCCACGTAGTGCCAAAATATTTTGAATTCCGCTTTCTCTCATTTCATGTACTCTCTGACGAACCTCTTCCTTCGTAGAAGACACACATGTTAAATGTGCAATGCTATCTACACCCAGATCATTCTGAATATGAGATGCAATCTTCACGGTATTCTTACTGGTTCCACCGCCCGCACCGTATGTCACACTGATAAAGGATGGTGCCAACTTCGCAATCTCATCAACTGCATGCAGTACGCTCTCAAATTTTGCATCTGTCTTTGGCGGAAACACCTCAAAAGATATATGTACTTTCCCATCTGTCAATCTGTCTTTTATCTTCATGTTCATCACTCCTGTAATGCAAATAGCCCCCTTGCGGAGGCATACTTGCTATAAGTTCTTATATAATTCTTCATATTGTTTTGCTGATGTCTTCCATGAGAAATCTTGTGTCATGGCACGCTCTACAATCTTATTCCAGTCGCGTTTCTTACTATAGTATATTGCTTCCGCATAACGGACAGTATACATCATCTCATGTGCGTTGTAGTTAGCAAAGCTAAATCCTGTTCCGGTCTTCTCATACTCATTGTATGGTTCTACCGTATCCTTCAGTCCACCTGTCTCACGCACAATCGGAAGTGTTCCAAAGCGAAGACTCATCAGTTGGCTGAGTCCGCATGGCTCAAACAGTGATGGCATTAAGAATGCATCGCAGGAACCATATATCTTATGGGACATAGCCTCTGAATAGTAAATGTTTGCAGATACTTTCTCCGGATATTTCCATGCAAAGTGACGGAACATATTCTCATACTTTTCATCTCCGGTTCCAAGCACAACCATTTGAATATCATCCTGGCACAACTCGTCCATGACATGCGCAACCAAATCAAAACCTTTCTGGTCTGTTAATCTGGAAACCACACCTATCATCATCGTTTTAGGATTTACAGGTAAGCCAAGTTCTTCCTGAAGTGCAACTTTATTTTTTACCTTTTCTTTGCGGAAATTCTCTACTGAATAATTTCGTGCAAGGAATGCATCGGTCTCCGGATTATACTCGTCATAGTCAATACCATTTACAATACCTGAGAGTTCAGCACTGCGTGCGTTCATAAGTCCGTCAAGACGCTCGCCATAGAACGGCATCTTAATCTCGTTCGCATAAGTATTACTAACGGTAGTGACTCTGTTGGCATACACAATACCTCCCTTTAAAAGATTGGCATCATTATATGCTTCCAATTTATCATGCGTAAAATAATAATCCGGAAGTCCGGTTAAATTGCGAACTTCAGCTGTTCCATATGTCCCCTGGAATTTCAGATTGTGAATTGTCATCATCGTTTTGATCCCACAGTAGTACTCAGAGAAGAAATGGAAGTAATCCAAGTATACCGGAATCAAACCTGTCTGCCAGTCATGACAGTGGATAATATCTGGTCTGAAATCAATCACTGGAAGTGCACTTAACACTGCTTTTGAGAAATATGCAAATCTCTCAATATCCCAACGTCCATCACTGGAATAAGGCTTGTCCACCTTAAAATATTCTTCATTGTCGATGAAATAATATGTAATTCCATCTAATTCATATTTAAAAATACCAACGTAACGGCTTTTCCAATTATATTCCATGGAAAAGTTCGTTACATATTCTAATTTATCTGCCCAATCTTGCTTGATGCATGCATATTTTGGCAAAATCACTCGTACATCAAATTCTTCTTTGTTAAAATTCTTTGGCAATGAACCCACAACATCTGCCAATCCACCTGTTTTAATAAATGGTACAGCTTCTGATGCAGCAAACAGTATGTTCTTCATATCATGTCCTCCATATAAAATACTCTTTTTTATTATACTCATTGCCGGGCAGATGGTCAAGAATTTATCTCCGTTTTTGGTTTAAACGAATTGTATCTGCTATGAGTGCAATAAATTCTGAGTTCGTCGGTTTGCCTTTGCCATTACTCACAGTATATCCGAACAGCCTGTCCAAAACATCAACTTTTCCTCTGTTCCACGCAACCTCAATTGCATGTCGAATAGCACGCTCCACACGGCTCGAGGTGGTGTGATTTTTCTTGGCTACTTCCGGATACATAATCTTAGTAATTGCATTCAGAACATCCATATCCTCTACGGCCATCATTATGGCATCTCTTAGATAATGATAACCCTTGATATGAGCAGGTATTCCTATTTCGTGAATCATGTCCGTTACTCTATCCTCTAAATTTTCTTCTGGCGCTTCGTGCACGTTTATCACTGTGTTTCCTAATTGATAATTATCCTGTTGTACTTCTTGTCTGATTAATTTGATTCTGTTTATAACCGTCTCATTCTGAAATGGTTTCATTATGTAGTAACTTGCTCCTTTACGGAATGCATCTTCTGTAATCTTTTCTTGTCCAACCGCAGTGATAACAATAAATTGTGGGGCTTTCTTGAGATTTTTATTCTTTGCGACTTCATCCATCACGCTTAATCCATCCATCTTCGGCATGATTAAATCTAACAAAACAACATCGGGTTGCTTATTCTTAATGATCTGATACATATCCTCACCATTGTTTGCTTTCCCAACAAGTGTTAGATCTTTGTCATTATTTACTAGTTCTCCTAAAATCTCCAAAATCCGCTCATTATCATCCCCAATTGCCACATCTAAGTGCGCCATCTCATCCTCCTTTTAAAATAACTCTTACATATTCTGACCTCTCTCGACCATTATACGCGCATAAAAGAACAGGGTGCAAGTTTAATCGTTCTCCTTATTTCGACACGATTCTCGCACCCTTTTTCATCTTGTGGCCTTTACATTATTTTGTCCAAATAAGTGTTACTTTGAACAAATCGCCATCCACTTCAATATTCATTTTTCCATTTTGTAATTCTGTAAAACTCTTTGCAATGGCAAGACCAAGTCCGCTTCCTTCAGAATTTCTCGAGGCGTCTCCTCTTACAAATCGCTCTGTCAAACGGTCCGGTTCATAGCCTAATTCCTGTGCCGAAATGTTTCTGAACACCACTTTGACTTCTTCGGTATTCTGCAGAATATCCACATACACTCTTGAATGCGGCATCGCATATTTGAGTGCATTACTTAGAAGATTCTCAAATATACGATATGTCCTCTGTCCATCCAACGAGAGGATAATCTTCTCCTCCGGCAGGTTGAATCGGAAAGTAAGATTGCTTGCTTCTATCTGGTCTTCCATCTCCATGCGGACCTGTTTCATAAGGTTTACAATATCCACATCCATAAAGTTCATGGTAACATTGCCGGAATGTGCCTTGCTCACTTCAAACAAATCCTCAATGAGAACCCTTAGTCGCTGTGATTTCTGATCCAATGTCTGCACATAGGACTTTCTCTCTTCCTCCGTAATATCCTCTTTCTTTAGCAAATCCACATAGGTGATAATCGCAGTAAGTGGTGTCTTAAGATCATGAGAAACATTGGTGATAAGTTCTGTCTTCATATTCTGGCTCTTCGCCTCTTCCACAACCGCCTTCTCAAAACCTTTTTGCACTTCGTTCAGAGAATCACCAATTGGCTGAAATACACCGAGGTCTTCTTCTAGAGAAATTTTGAGATTGCCCTCTGCCATTTGCTCAGTCGCATATAGAATACTTTGATATTGTTTTTGAATTCTCGCACTACATTTCAATAGCACAATATAAAGCACAACAGAATATCCCACAAGCATTAAGGTACCAATTAGCCAAATGAGAAACATTTCATCAAAAATAAACAAATAAATCCCAACGATAAGAGCAAACACCCAAAATATCAAACTGTAAATAACAAATAATAAAGCCAAGTTCAAAAGTGTGATTTTAAGAATCGTTTTATTTCGTTTCTCATTAAAATCAATATGTGTTACATAATCATAGATTCTCACACATTTTCTTTTTGTCCATCGCAATATTCTTACGCACAGCACTCGATTGCGAAGATACATCCTCGGCCTGCATAAAAATTGTCTGAACGATGCAATCACAATATATTCTAGCAGGAAAGCACTAGTCCATCCTAAGAAATTGAGCACTAAAAGAATGATATATTGTGTGCGCTCAGAAATAAGGGAATCCAGCATTTTCATATTCGGAAAATATTCCATCCCGCAAGTATAGGCCATAAAATAGAACATTCCTATTGCAGCCGCAACTACCATTCCACTCAGCACTAGTACAATCTCAAAAGGAACGCAGAAACATTTCTCCCAGCCAGTCTCCAGCTTTTTAAAAAACGGTAAAACAAGCGCCATGATTGCCACGAAAACTGCTGCTGCAATCATAATAAACAGTGCACCACTTTTCAAAAGCATAACTTCGTTTCTGTCATCATATCTCCATCCAATATACTCATCTTCCGTGTAAACAAAATTATTGGATGAAACAATGGTAATCTTAATTGAAAAGTTTTTCGGCATGTATTCAGACGCATTCATCGCCTGTTCTCCTTGCAGTGCATATTTTTCATTATAATGCCCCACATTATTTTTAAACTTCTGAACAGATTCCATGGCTTTTTCATAAAGATTCTGTGCATTTGACATGTCAATGTTCAAATCACCTTCAATTTGAATATTTTTCAAATAGCCATTCGAATCAAAATCCATATTTAAATATCCAAGAGTATCTGTGTTTTGCAGATTTTCGGTATTGCTCTCATTCATTTCTCCGATGGAATTCCAATAAGACGCCTCAAAATATGCGTTGTCTCGAAATGTATGATAATCGTTGAGCCAACCATATTCCTCAAATATCTGAAAATCTACCGCTTCTTCTCCTGCCTCTGTCTTCTCTTCAGAAATCATTGAACTATAAAGATAGAAGCTAGATTCCATAGCATAATTAATAAAACTTTCTTTCAAATAAAATGTTGTATTCCAACTTTCATCTCCATACTTTTCTTCTAATTCCTGATTCTTTTTCTCAATTTTTTCCTTCTCTTCGTTCATTACCCTTCCAACTCTTGGATAGAGTGACACCAACAGAAATGCCGGAACTAAAATGCACAATGTAATAATAAATGTTGTTAACTTATGAGATTTTTTCAATTTTGTATCCAACTCCCCACACCACCTTTAAATATTTTGGTTCTTTCGGGTTAATCTCAATCTTCTCCCGAATATGTCTGACATGAACCATTACTGTATCTGTGTTAATTGCACGTTCTTCCCAGACTCTTTCATAAATTTCGTCTGCTGAAAATACACGCCCCGGAGCTTTGATTAAAAGAAGCAGAATCTTGAATTCCATCGGTGTCAACTTAACAAGTTCTCCATCCACATGCACTTCTACTGTGTCTTCATTGAGTTCTAAACCACCCATTCGATAAATTTTACCCTTCTGTGCTTCCGTCTGACTAACCTTCGAAAACCGTGTGTATCGACGTAGTTGGGAATTCACTCTTGCAAGAAGTTCCAAAGGTTGAAATGGCTTCGTTACATAGTCATCTGCCCCCATATTTAATCCCATAATCTTATCTACTTCCTCTGACTTGGCCGACAGCATAATGACAGGAAAATTGTAATTCTTACGAAGTTCCATTACCATTCGGATTCCATCCATGCGAGGCATCATGACGTCAATAATGGCTAAATGAATGGTTTCCTTGCGAACAATTTCTAAGCCTTCCACTCCATCTCCTGCTTTAAACACTTCGTATCCTTGATTTTTTAAGTAGATTTCGATTCCATCTCGAATCTCAGCATCATCTTCTACAATTAACACGTGGTATTTTTCTCCCATTTCTCTCTCCTTGCCTGATACAGTTCTTTCATGTGTCTGTATCATATCTTTTAATTCTAAAAAGAACCTCTAGGAAATCCGAAAGATTTTCTAAAGATTCTTTTCTTTATTTCTCAATCAATTTTCGTTTTACAATAATATACGTTATAACATGAGCAATTGTCGTTACAACCCAAGTGATTGGATAAACAGCATACACGACCTCAATATTATGAAATCTGTCTATTTGGAATATGGTCTGCAACCATACGATTCGAAATGCACAGGTTCCAACAAGCGATACAATCATTGGAAGGACTGCATAACCCATTCCGCGAAGCGAACCTACCATAACTTCCATAATACCTATGATAAAATAAGGTAAGCAAATATATCCTAATCGAACCATACCTGCAGCAATAACCCTCGAACTGTTCGTATATAACGACAACAACGTAGGACCTACCACATAACATGACACACCGGCGACAAGTCCCGTTACTGTTACGCATCCTAATGCCGTCAACAAAATCCGATTTAAACGATGATATTTACCTGCACCCATATTCTGACTGGTAAAGGAAATATTTGCCTGATAAAAAGCATTCATCGCAGCATAAACAAAACCTTCAATATTCCCAGCCGCTGAATTTCCTGCCACAACAGTTGCACCAAAACTGTTGATAGACGATTGAATGAGTACGTTTGAAATAGAGAACAATACACTCTGTAATCCAGCCGGAACACCAATCTGCAGCATTCTTTTGATTTTATCCTTGTGAATATAAAGTTTTTTGATTTCCACACGTATTCCACCTGTTTCTTTCATAAGACATCGAAGAACAAACCAGGCAGAAATTACTTGCGAAATCACTGTTGCAAGAGCAACACCAAACACGCTCCAGTCTAATGCAATGACAAAAAACAGATTCAATGTTACATTCACTACACCAGCTACTGCGAGAAAATATAATGGTCTTTTTGTGTCGCCAATCGCTCGCAAAATTGCTGCACCAAAATTGTATAACATCAATGCCGGCATACCAACAAAATAAACTCTCAGATAAACAATGGCTAACCCCAAAACCTTTTTCGGAACCTGCATCCATCTTAGAATCGTTGGCGATAATGCGACCCCGAGAATTGCCAATGCAATTCCACTTACAAGACTGACAGCAATTGCCGTGTGGACTGTCTCGCTCAATTCTTTCTCCTGTTTTGCCCCATAGTATCTGGAAACTAGGACATTCGCACCAATGGACAATCCCATAAAGAAATTCACGAATAAATTTATTAAAGATGTATTAGAACCAACAGCCGCAAGCGCATGATCCCCCGCATATTTTCCTACTACAATTACATCCGCCGCATTGAACAAAAGTTGTAACACGCTGGAGCATATCAGTGGGATTGTAAAAAGCAACATCTTTTTTAATATCGGACCATTACACATATCCATTTGATAATTTTTTGCCTTGCCTTTAGCCATCTTAAGTCATCTCTTTTCTGTACTATATTGTGTTACTGTATTCATTTACAAAGTATAGCACGTTCCACAAAAAAAGAAAGTGGGAAGACCCACTTTCTTTAAATTTCCTTTTCCACACGATTCATTTTGGACATTACGTTTTTGATTGGCTTATATAGTATCAGCATAATGGCAAAATTTGCGATTCCATGTAACAAGTCCCACGGGATTCCTTCCACCCACCAAACAAATGCTCCGAGAAATCCACTCGTAAAAATATATGGAATTGCACATAGGAACCCAAAAGAAAGACCAAATAGTCCCGATATAAAACTCCATTCCCATGCCGACTTCATTTTCCTCAATACTAAAACAACAATCGCCAATAACGGCCACGAGTATAAATACATAATCCACCACAACCCAAACGGATATATAACACCCTCTATCAAAATAAATACGGGAATAACATAGAATATACGGGTTCCAAAATATAGTGTAAACATAATAATCCAAAAGCTTGTAAGTTCTACATTTGGAATCTGAGCAAGTGCAACTTTACTGACTTCTATAATTGCAACCATAAGCGCCATGATTGTAATATCTCGTGCGGTTAACCTCTTACTCTGCTTTTGTATAGACAATCTCAAATTCATCTCCATCCTCTACCGGTTGCTTTGACACTCCGAGGTTACAATACTCTCCATTTACATTAAACCCCCAGTAAGCGCCGTCTAATGTGTAGTCTGCGCGTTCGCCATTTACTTTACTGATACTAAGACCATATGGTCCCTCTTCGCCTTCGTAACTAAGCCCCTGTTCTTTGGCTTCATCCATAGCATTGATTAAATACTTTGCATTTGTCTTCAATTCATATACCGTGGACTTCCCTTTGCTATCTACCACCTCGATGGTAATAGCCTTACTTCCTTCTACCGGTTTCTCACGAAAATTTGTCCAGATGAGTGTCATTGCCACAATCAAAACGACAAGAATTCCGGAGCCCAGTATCACTTTCTTTTTGTTCATTTTTCTTTTCTCCTTTTCTTTTGGTTTATTTGTCAGAAGCAAATAAAAAAACCTTTTGCCTGCACACACAAACAAAAGGTCGTAACACCAAAAGAAAACTAGAGTTTCTTCATCATGTACTAACCAATTACTCGTGGTCTTCCAGTACCATCATAGGCAGGTCTTCTGACTTCGTAATCAACACCTTGTTTCGTCTTCCCAGCTTATGCCAGTGACATAAATGAAACAAAACTCCTACGTTACAGCGACGAGTTCGTGCAGGACTTACACCTGCTTCCCTTTTCACCATACAGAGATAAATCTCGTATGACACCTATCATGTTCTTATTTACTTTGACACGAGGAGTATAACACAACAAATCAACATTATCAACCATTTTCTTTCACTAGCATTGGACTATTCATCTCACCGAGTTCTTTTAGAACTCTTGTCATATACTCAACCTTCTTTTCTTCCGGTGCACCCTCAGGGAATTGGTTGATTCTGCTATTTAACATACAACTAACACAAGTGGATTTTAGTTTAGGGATGTTTTGCATAATTTTTCAACCACCTCTCCTAACTGCTCACAAAGTTGTTTTGCCGTCTTAATATCTGAACTTTTCAGTGCATTTGTGATGCGAGTCTCCAACTCTTTTTTCTTTTGTTCCAATTCCAAATAATCCTTATCAAAATGATTCTCATATATCATCTTTCGGAAGGAACGAATTCGCATGCGGCGGATAGATTTGTCATCCACAAAAAGTACATAATCAGCGCAGTTCACAATATTATAAAAATCATGAGAAACCATCAGTACCGCACCTTTGTACTCACTAATCGCCTTTTCCAAAGCAATCTGCGAATTGGTATCTAAATGGCTGGTCGGTTCGTCTAATAAAAGTAAATTAGCATCACTGTTACATATTTCTTCAATCTGCACTAAATTCTGCTCGCCGCCCGAGAGCCAATCCTCCTGTTTACGCTCATCCTCTGTATAAATCTGCGACAAGAAGCCCACCTTCACATCTTCTCCTATGGTGATAGATGGGTGCCTATTTTTATAAATATCTCGAAGAAGCGTCGTCTTGCCTGTTCCGTTTGGTCCAACTATCGCCACCTTCTCACCCTCATGCAGTTCGAAACATACATCAGATAATAAAAGTTCATCGAATGCAACCTCATAATCCCATACACTGAGTACTACCTTTTCCGGATCTGATTCCACTTTCGGAAGTACAATTTCCGGCATCTTCACGTCTAAAAATGGTTCTTTGATTTGTCTTGCACGAAGTCTGTCTAGGTGAGTTTGCCTTGCATGCACGGCTCTTCCAAGTGCTGCGATACTTGCGACTGTGGCGGCTGTACGCATACGGTCAACGATCTCTTCATTTCTCGCAATCTCTTCTTTATCCGCCGCCGCCTTTTCCTGCAATTCGATTTTTTTCTGCAGAAGCGCGAAGTTATAGTCTACATAATTTCCGTCAAATTCCTGTATATCTGTATCTTCTAAATGCAAAATCTTATCAAAACAATGATTCAAAAGATAACGGTTATGCGTGATCACAAGCAAAGTCCCCTTGTAAGAATTAATCAGTTCGCAAAGTCCGTTTAAATTATCAAAATCTAGAAACACATCCGGTTCATCCATTACCAGAAGATTCGGTTGCAATAACATTTCTTTCATGACATGCAAAAGCTTATACTCTCCGCCACTAAGTTGTGATAACAATGTGTGCTCGTGTTGCTGCATTCCTACTACCTTGAGTTGCTTGCGAATGTTGCTCTCATAGTTATCTCCATCCATCGCCTGAAACTCATCAATCAGACTCTGATACTCTTCATAGACCGGTTCCAAATCCTCAGCAGTTGCCATCTTCTCACAGACAAGTGCCGTCTCTTCCTGATTCTTTACAAACACTTCACTTAAAAATGCAAATACTGTGATCCCCTGGTTCTTCTCCTCTTTTGAAAACTGACTCACATAACCGATTCTACAGTTCTCATCGCAAATAATCTTCCCATCATAAAGATACTCATCCGGATGCATCATCATGTGAACAAGAGTTGTTTTACCTGTACCATTACTTCCGATAAATGCACAATGCACGCCGTCTTTTAATGTGAATGAAACTTCTTTATATAATTCCTTGTCCGGAAATCCATAAGATAACTCATCTATTTGAATCATATTTTTCTTCCTATTCTTTTACAACATCTACGCTTTTGATTCCATAATGTTCGAAGACGTTTATTGCATCTTCATCAATCACTTCACCTGCAATCACGATTGGTATTGCCGGTGGACACGATACTGCCGGTGTTCCACAAATACGTCCCATAGCATCTTCTACTGGTATTGTTTCCTGCTGAGAAAACATTGCCTCTCGAATTGAGATTGCACGAATACATTTTGATATCTGCAATTCTGTCTGTTCTTCATATAATTCACAATTTTCATCAAATGCATGTATGGTACGCTCATAATCCTCCTCCAAATTTTCCGGTGTAAACATGCATACAATATACTCTGCATCGGCATACTCGCATTCTACATTAGCCTCTCGAAGCATCTTTGCCTTCTGAATTCCAGACAAACCTTTTGGCATTCGAACTGTCATTTTTAACGGTTCTGTATCTAAAATCTGCCAACCCATTTTTCTTAAATTGTTTTTTAACTCATATACTTGTTGAATCGTCCGAAGTAACAATTCACTATATTTCTCTGATAAATAAGAATTACAAATATCTAAGGATATGAGAATCAAATATGACGGACTTGTAGAACCAAAAAGTGCCATCGCCTGTTTTGCTTGTTGCGCAAAGTGCTTTGGAGCAGATTTCCCAATATGTAAATAAGCTCCTCCGGTAAGTACTGGCAATGTCTTGTGCGCCGAATCACAACAGATGTCCGCTCCCAAATCCATTGGATGCTGACTCGGACTTAAAAAACGCAAATAAGCACCATGCGCATTATCTACTGCCAAAATGGTATCATTCTTATGGCACACCTCTGCAATACTTGGAATATCCAATTGTCCTCCCAGATAATCCGGACTCGTTACATAGACCGCAATTGGTCGTTCCTTCATATTTACCAAAGTATCTTCCAAAATCTTTTCTGTAATCGTACAACTGCATAGTGACCCTGTTTCTTCTGGCCATATCCACTCAACTTCCAAATCCAACATAGCAACTGCGTATAAAAATGCTTTGTGTGCATTTCTTGTCGCAACAACTATCGGTTTTTCTTTACCTTTGTGATTTGTCATCGCAAGGTATAACATCGCACGAATACATTGACTGGAACCTTCCGTCGAATACACAGTCCTTGCTGTTCCAAAAAGCTTAGTCGTATTTATCTCACTCTCCGCAATGATGCCAGTTGCTTCATAGAGAGAATCCGCACCTGCAACCTCAGTAATATCAAAACCCTCACATCCTACAATTGCCTGACCTTTGTGACCTGGCATATGTAGTCTTGTCATATTCCGTTTTTCATAACCTCTTACAAAATCTGCAATCGGTGTATTCATTTTATTTTTCTCCTTTTGCTACATCCTCTGCAACTTTAATCATAATTGCACATTCAATACGTTTCTTAAAGAGTTCACATCCCGGTTGATAGATGCCACGAATCGTTCCCGTTGCATGATATGCATTTGCCGCGCAACCACCGGAACAATATAATTTTGCCCAACAATCCTTACAATCTTCTCTCGTATAAGCATTGCAGTTTCGGAATTCTTCACGTAAACCATCGTTTGTCACACCATTCCAAATATCACCTAATTTATATTCCTCTTCACCCACAAACTGATGGCATGGATACAAATCACCCCAAGGAGTTACAGCCATATATTCTGTTCCGGAACCACAACCAGATATTCTTTTATAAATACATGGGCCTGCTGTCAAATCAATCATATAATGATAGAAGGTAAATCCTCGTCCTTCTCTGTTACGCTTAATCATCTCTTTTGCAAGAATCTCGTATTGTTCCTTGACAATCTCCAAATCCTCCGATGTGAGTGCCATTGGATCGTCTGGTGCAGCTACAACCGGCTCCATGCTAAGCTCTGTGAATCCCAAATCTGCCATATGGAACACATCTTGGGTAAAGTCTGGATTCGCATGCGTAAATGTACCTCGCATGTAGTAGCCCTCTCCACCACGGGAATCCACTAATTCCTTAAACTTCGGCACAATGCGCTCATAGCTTCCGTTTCCGGCATAGTCTACACGAGTCAGGTCATGAATCTCCTTACGTCCATCTAAACTCAATACAACATTACTCATCTCTTTATTCGCAAACTCAATAACATCCTCATCAATAAGCATTCCGTTCGTAGTAAGGGTAAAACGGAAATTTTTGTTATGTTCTTTTTCCACGCTACGGGCATATTTAACTAAATCCTTTACCACATCCCAATTCATAAGTGGCTCACCACCAAAGAAATCCACTTCAAGATTTCTTCTTGTTCCAGAATTCTCGATTAAGAAATCCAACGCACGTTTTCCAACTTCATAACTCATAATCGCACGTTCACCGTGGTATTTACCTTGGCTCGCAAAACAATACGAACAATTCAGGTTACAAGTATGTGCTACGTGAAGGCACAACGCTTTCACAATATTTCCGGAACGCTCCTTGAAGGTTCCAGCCATTGATTCGAAATTGTCCTCTGTATAGAGCTTCTTCGCATTAACAAGTATCTCCACATCTTCAATACAAAGACGAAGCTCCTCTTCCGTCACATCTTCTCTGCCCTTATACTTTTCTAGCAGCTCTGTTACAATCTCACTTGCAGACTTAACCGGATACATTTCAATGACATCGTAAGCCACTTCGTCTACCACATGAACTGCTCCCGAGCATGTATCCAAAACAATGTTGTATCCATTTAATTTATATTGATGTACCATGTTGTGTATTTCTCCTAACATTATATATTCCCTCTGTGCATCCTCGCGAAGCATTTGATTCCAGAGGACCTAGCATAAAAAAGTGCCGTCTAAGTGGCGGCACCTTTTATAAGTACTTATTTTTCTGTGTTTTCACAAGATTGATTTGCAACACCGCAACTTGTTTTGCAAGCTGACTGGCAAGATGTCTGACATTCTCCGCATCCACCGTTTTGTGCACTTTCACATAAGTTACGTGTCTCTAATGTTTTAATTCTTTCCATTGTCATTATCTCCAATCTTTAATGTCATCTTATTTTATAAGACTACCATATTGATTCCTGAAAGTCAATAAACTATAATAAAAAGTAATAACAAATAAGAAGGTGAATCCATTGAGTGCAAATACAAAATTACAGACAACATTGGACAAACTCCCCTACGGCGATGAGAATCTCTCAGATGACTTAAAGGTAACCAAAATGCTTCCTGAAGGAGTAACATCCAAAGAACTATATAGAGACATTATTCGAATTGCATGGCCAAGCTTCGTGGAGCTATTGCTCACACAACTTGCCTCCATGGTTGACCTTATGATGGTTGGTTCTATGGGTGGAAAAGCACATCCGGAAATTGGAACACAGGCACTTGCTGCGGTGGGCTTAACCACACAACCCAAGTTCCTTCTTATGACTGCATTTGTCGCCATGAATACAGGTGTTACTGCACTTATTGCTAGGAACCGCGGAACCAATGAAAAAAATCAAGCAAATTTAGTTGTACGACAAGGCTTACTCTTTACATTCTGTGCAACAGTGGTTCTCTCTATCCTTGGATACCTATTTGCAAGACCAATGGTAATTTTCATGGGTTCAACAGAAGACATTGTAACCCGTTGGGCATCGCAATATCTACAGATTCAGATGATTGGCTTCTTAAGTTTTGCCCTAACAAGTACCATTACTGCAGCATTACGTGCAGTTGGTGATTCAAAGACTAGTATGATTTATAACCTGATTGCCAATCTAGTCAATGTTGTTTTTAACTGGCTACTCATCTATGGTAATCTTGGATTCCCGAAACTCGGTGTCGCAGGTGCATCACTCGCAACTGTCATTGGACAAATCGTTGCATTTATTATGGCGTTTGTTGTAATTGTTCGAGGAAATGATTTCCTTAAATTAGAATTTAAACTGGGATTCAATCCTGACAAAATCGTTCTTGGGAACATGATCCACATTGGTTTGCCTGCAATGGTGGAACAACTTCTTATGCGTGCCGGTATGATTATCTTTGCAAAGACAGTTGCGAGCCTCGGTACAACAGCTTATGCAACACATCAGGTGTGCATGAATATTCAGGCATTGTCTTTCATGACCGGACAGGCGTTTGCAGTATCTGCAACGACTATGATGGGTCAATCGCTAGGAAAAAAGCGAACTGATATGGCACAAGCTTACTGTAGCCGAACACGAAAAGTTGGTCTTGCTTTTTCATTGATACTTGCTGCTATATTCATTTTGTTTGGTGGAGAAATCGTAGGATTATATAACAGCGACCCTGGAATTATTCGAATCGGTGGACAGATTATGTTGTTCGTTGCATTCTTACAGCCGTTCCAAAGTTCACAGTTTATTATCGCCGGTGGGCTTCGCGGTGCAGGTGACACGCGTGCAACTGCCATCTTTACATTTATTACTGTTCTTCTGGTTCGACCTATTGTTGCAATTGTATTAGTTAAATTTGGTCTCGGATTATATGGAGCATGGGCTGCGCTGGCGACTGACCAGATTCTACGTTCTGCATTGGTACTACAACGTTACAACAGCGGAAAATGGAAATTAATTAAACTAAAAAGTGAAAAATAAGTCATACAAAATTTTAGACGACATATCATCACTCTGATATGTCGTCTTACCTATTCTATATGACTTATTGCTTTAGCATATCCTCTATGAAAATTCCATAGCCTCTTGTCGGATCATTCACCAGCACATGCGTTACAGCACCCACTATCTTTCCATCTTGAAGTATTGGACTTCCACTCACGTGTGTGTCAATATAGGACCAACATTAATTGCCTCCCATCATTGTATCAATGCATTCTCTTATCACATTTGGAGCCCCATCACAATTCATGTTCTTGATTGCGTCCTGGGAATTATGAGCCGCTCTCAATATCTTCTTCCGCTTTTCAATATAGTTACAACTGATATAATAATTGCTCGTACAAAAAACCTTGTCATTCTCTAATATAATTTGCAAGACATGAAGAACCTTTTCAAAATTTCTAGAAACCATTTTAAAACAATCGGAATAAAAACAATTATTCTTATCTGCGATTATATCCCCAAGAATTCCCTTCAAAGTTTCATCGAATTCTAATGTGAACCCATTACATACCACAGTTTTCAACTCTGCTCCATATTTTAGTTCTAGTTTTTCTCTATGAAATTGTTCTGTTTTCTCTATTTTCATTTTATACCCGTCTAGGTTTGCTATTTGATGCAGAACATCCCAAGCCAAAGGAAACTTTTTCTTCGCCATGCTATATACATTTTGTTCATTCTCTATACCAATGACATCATTCGCTAATTTATTCATATCGTAATTATTAAAATATTGAATTGCTTCAAAAGTAATTTGTTTTACTTGCTCATTTGATAATGGCTCAGATATTTTAAATATTCGGAAATCATCACTTGCCGCAACTTCAATCATGCTATTTCTGATAGTAGTTACCACGAATTCACGCAGATACTTCTGAACTGTACTTGGCTCGTAGAATAATGCTTCCTCTAGTGAAAGAAATAAAATAGTATTTCTGCTTTCTATATCAGTCCAATAAGCCAAACATGATAACATTCTCAATTTTATATCTTCTTGAATCTGTTTTATAAAACGGTACGGCATATTTATTTCTCGTAACTGCTTATATAATACATTATCTAAATAGTCGTTTATTATTTTCATTTGTTTATCCTTTCGATTCCTCATCTGTGATAGATACACTTGCTTCTATCATCGCTCCTACAACATGATTGAGTTGTATTGCATTTTGACTTGTAATAACCGGAATCCCAGTTTGTTCTTCCAGAGCCATTCTTGCAACGTCTGCTACAGAACCACCCCTTTTTGCAACTTGTTTATTTTCCTCAAATCCATTTGGCTTTGCAACCCTAGAAATATCTTTTGTTGCAGTTTCGGCTAACATGTTTAGAACTAACTCTGTTGTACTCATATTATCGCGCAAACTCTCTTTTTTTAATCCTTTATGCGTTTTATATTGCCTTGTAGTCATTCCACTCCATGCCTTTGTAATTTCATCTGTTAAGATGGCATATTCCTTTACACTAGACACACCTCTGTCTTTCCATTCATCGGTCAACTCTTTTCGTGCGCTAATGGCTTGCAATCTTTGATTAATCCACTCTTTGGTATAACCTTTTCGTTCATATGTAGCAATCAAACGTTCTGCAATAAGTTCCGGATCCATTGTTTCTTCCATTCGTTCTCGTCCCACTTGTGCCAACCATAGTTTGAATGGTTCCGCTTTTTTAGAAGGGATAGATTGAATAATACGAAGAAGTTGTTCTGTGTTGGCAACATCTGTAAATCGTCTTTTGCCATCTGCCGCTTTCATTTTCAAAGCGTGACAATTTGTCACGGTTTCATTTCCTTCTTCTTTTAATCTTTGTTTTAATTTACGCCAATAACTAGTCGCGTCTACGCTTTCTGTCAAAACACCGACTACATCTACAATCGAAAAATACCATTCTTCGTTTTCTTCATCCCATGCTGTTCGGATTGTCTGTTCTTCAAATAATTGTAATTGCTCTGTATTCATATTTTTTTATCCTTTCACTTATTTTCAGTTCCTTGCTAGTTTTTCAACATTCACCTTGTATGCCATTAATCTCAATAAGTAGTCCGGCATCGTTCTGTTACCAAGTTCCCAATCAGTCATTGTCCTATACGGAATCTGAAAATAGTCGCAAAACTGCTTTCTGTTCATTCCTGTACTTTGTCTTAATTCTATTAATTCATCCTTACTACTCAAATCTTGTACCTTCCCATATATATCATTACGCATTGCGTATTTTAATCGTAAAGTATGCATGTAAAAATGTCAAGAAAAAGCTGCTCATACAAGCAAGCTTGCATCAGTATTATGCCGTGCACCAGCTCGAATCCGTTTTACTACTTCTCGCTGTTCGGCATTCGCCGAATATAAATCAAAAATAGCAGACCAGCCAGTAAGCAAGCTTACGCTGTCTGCTATTTCCGATTTCTGCACGGACTCATTGCTTTATCATATCTTCGATAAATATCCCATACCCTCTTGTCGGGTCATTTACTAGAACGTGCGTTATCGCACCAACAATCTTTCCATCTTGAAGTATCGGACTTCCACTCATTCCCTGTACAATTCCTCCTGTCAATTCCAGCAATTTTTTATCCGTCACTTCAATAATTATTCCTTTGTTCGCATCTTTCGCATAGGAATCTATATTTTTTATCTTAATGTCATACTCTTCAACCATTCCGTTGACACAGCACAATATTGTTGCTTTTCCCAATCGAATATCTTCTTTTTTACATATCTCGACAGGTTCTATATCTCCGCAAAGTGTTTCTATCTTGTTGATAGAACCATATATCCCGTCTTCTGTATTTTCACTAATCACACCAAGTTTATTACTGCTTCTGTATATAATAACTCCTTCTAAACCACCGGGTTCGCCTTTTTGTCCTTTTTGTATTCCAATAATATTCGTGTTATAAACAGAACCTTTTTCTATCTCAATCAGCTCGTTTGTCTCGGAATCATGAATCCCGTGTCCCAACGCACCAAACTTACCATCCATTGTAAGATAAGTAAGCGTTCCAAGACCTTGTACACTGTCTTTGACCCAAATTCCCAACTTGTACTGGTCGTTTTTAACTTCAACCGATTGCATTTTTATCTTAATACATTCCTCATCTCTGCGTATTTCTAATATTACTTCTGAGTTCTCTAACTTGTTTACTGCTTGTACTAGTTGTCTTTTGTTTTCGATTTTCTCCCCATTCATACCAATAATATAATCACCAGCTTTTACGAGATTCTTTGCCGGCTCGTACTCATTTCCATCGATACATTCTATGCAATCTGTTGACAAAACGAGCACACCATCTGTTTCCATGTAAATACCAATTGCCATCCCTCCCGGGATTACATATTGTGCATTGCTCCCTTTACTGCTGACAATCTGTTTTTCTTCACTTGCCTCTAATTGCTGCACTCCAAAACCGGTTCCCATCGTCATCGCCAATACTAAGATGATGACGAGAATCCGCTGATACCACCATTTTCTCATTCCACACCCTCCTTATAATTCGTCTTGAAGTGTGTAGTTTTTTCTAATTACGGTGCAAAATAACAAAACTTCATAATAAACCGTAAAACACTTCAAAAGCAGAGATCTCATAAGAAATCTCTGCTTTATTATGTGGATTATATGTTGTTTCAATCTGGTTTTATTTTGTACGCTTTGCCAATTCCTTCATCTCTGCCGCGCTCTGTTTTACAGACTCTGTAATCTCCACGCCGCCCAAGATTCGGGCAAGTTCATCTATCTCTTGGTCTGCATTTAACAAGGAAATGCTTGTCCTTGTTTTGCCATCTGTTACAGTTTTTTCAATCGCATAATGTGCATCTGCCATTGCTGCAATCTGAGCAAGATGCGTGATACAGATTACCTGATGATTCTTTGCGATATACGCCATCTTCTCTGAGACCTTCTGAGCTGTTCTTCCGCTGATTCCGACATCAATTTCATCAAAAATCAAAGTTTCTATACGGTCCTTCTCTGCAAGAACTGTCTTGATTGCAAGCATAATACGAGATAATTCACCGCCGGAAGCTACATCGCCGAGTGCGCGCACCGGTTCACCCGGATTCATAGATATCATAAACTCCGCTTCATCTGTTCCATTTGCGGTATAATGCTCTGTTTTCGCAAATACCATCTCAAACTTGACATCTAAGAAATTTAAATCTAAGAGACCCGCTATAATCTGTGAAACCAATTCTTGTGCAGCCGTTTTGCGAAGTTCTGACAATACATCCGACGCATCCTTTAGCTGCGCTTCGGCTTTTCTAAGATTACTCTGCAATTCTTCGATATAAGAATCGTAATCCTGTAGTTTTCTTAGTGTTTCTTCCTTTTCTTCACAGTATGCAAACATATCTGCAATGCTGTTTCCATATTTTGATTTTAAACGATTTATTTCGTTCAATCGATTTTCAACCTCATAGAACTCTTCTTCCGAAAATTCAAAAGACTCACTATACGCAGATAGTTCTCGATTAAAATCATTTAAAAGACTATCTACTTCCGACAATTGTTCATATAACTCATTTGCTTTTTCATCATAACGTGCCGCATCCTGCAGGCAGTGAATTGCTCTACTCAGGTAATCACTCGCATTGGCATTGTCCCTTGCTGTATAAGCATATGCCTCTTCCAGATTACCCGTAATCTTCTTGCCATTTACCATGCGACGATACTGCTCTTCCAGTATCTCGTCCTCGTTCTCTTTGAGGTTCGCACTCTGAATTTCATGGATTTCAAATTCCAAAAAGCTCATCTCTTTATCGCGTTCTTTTTCGTCGAGATTCGCATTCTCTAATTCTTCTTTATATCTTCTGTAAATGCCATATGCTTGCGCCACCCGCTCTTTGACGGATTTCACACCGTCTTTTGCAAATGCATCTAAAATGCTCAAATGATTCTTCTTATACAAAAGTGACTGATGTTCATGTTGACCGTGAATATCGATTAGAATGCCGGCAGCTTCTTTTAATTGTGCATTGGAAACGGTCTCACCATTAATCTTGCTGACACTGCGTTTTCCAATCATTTTTCTGCTCAGCACAACGACACCATCATCAGTTGCTATATCCATGGCCTTTAAAAGTTCTTCCTGGTCCGAATCTTCCACAAAAAAAGTAAGTTCAACATATCCATCCTCATCCTCACTGCGCAGAATATCAGAAGAATACCTTCCTCCAAGCGCAAGATTAATAGAGCCGAGAACAATAGACTTTCCGGCTCCGGTCTCTCCTGTCAGTATGTTTAGGCCCTTCTTTAGTTCAATCTCAATCTCGTCAATCAGTGCGAGATTCTTTACATAGATATTGTGTAACATGGTTGTCTCCTAAAGACTCTCTTTTGTTCAAATTACAATACAATCTTACGTATTTTTTCCATAACAGCAGCTGTATCCTCAACAGTCCTAATAGCACACATAATGGTATCATCCCCAGCGATACAACCAACCACTTCATGCCAGTGCATTTCATCAATCGCAGCCGCCACCGCCATAGCCATTCCTGACTCCGTCTTAATCACAAGAATATTAAGAGCCATATCCATGGATACAAAACCGTCCTTCAGGATACGGATGTACTTTTCTCGAAGTGCATTTTCTGTTGCCTTTAACACGACATATTTTTGTCTGCCATCATCTGTTTGAACCTTGGTGAGTTTTAAGTCACGGATATCTCTGGATACGGTTGCCTGCGTGATTTGAAATCCTTCTTCGCGCAGTCTGTCTGCCAGTTCCTCCTGCGTCTCGATGTGAAACTTATTTACCAATTCTACAATTTTTTGATGTCTGTTTACCTTCATGACTAATTTCCTTTCATCTTCCATCTCATTCTTTCCAGAAAACTAATGTCACTTAATTTCAGAAGTTCTGTCTCTGATTTGGACTTTTGAATTACAACACGGTCTCCCGTATTTAACTCCAGATTATGTTCTCCATCAAATGAGAGACCTACAATCTGCTCATGTCCTTCACGATCAGGCATAATCTCTATCATAATCTCATCATTGGCAGATAATACAATACTGCTTGTGTTTAATGCATGAGAACAGATTGGCGTGACAACAATAATAGATGCTGTCGGTTCCACAATCGGACCACCTGCCGATAAATTATATGCTGTAGAACCGGTTGGCGTTGATACAATTATTCCGTCCGCATGATAGGTATTAAGAAGTTCTCCATTAACATACAATTTAAAATGAATGACTCTCAGCACTCCAAGTCTCGTGATAACGACATCATTAAAAGCCAATTCTTCTCTTTCGTCATTGATGGTACCCACAAGCATCATGCGTCTCTCTACCTGCGTATCACCTTCAAACAAGCGGTCTAAGGCTTCCTCTACGTTTTGAAGTTCCACCTCTGTAAGATATCCAAGCGTTCCTATGTTGATACCAAGTATCGGTACATCATAAGCATGCATGTCTCGTGCAGCACGAATCAAGGTTCCGTCACCACCCAGCACTAATATACAATCCGTTCCTTCCGGAAGAATACGTTCCGGAGTTGCCAGTACACACTCTTTCCCATGTTCCTCTATGTACTTTTGAATACGATGCGTTGTTTCAAGCGTCTTGTCTTTCAATAAATTTGTGATGATATAAAATTTCCTCATAATTTCATCCTCACTTTATGATTTACTTAAGGTTTCAAATGCATTCTCTACAACCTGTTTCCAATCTATAGATACATCTGAAAGTGTTCCCACTTCCTCTGTCTTTTCCAAATGTGCCAGATATTCAATATTACCTTCCGGTCCTTTAATCGGAGAAAAATCCAAATTCAAGACTTTAAATCCAATGGAAACGGCATAGGACAATACCATCTCAATGACTTCCAAGTGGGTACTTTTTTCTCGCACCACACCTTTTTTTCCAACCTTCTCGCGGCCTGCTTCAAACTGTGGCTTAATCAGTGCCACAATCTGCCCATTTTCTTTCAGGTAATTGCGAATTGGAAGTAAGACTTTGGTCAGTGAAATAAAGGAAACATCAATGGACGAAAAGTCAATTCCTTCTCCGATATCCTCTGGTGTCACATAACGGATGTTCGTCTTTTCCATGCAGACTACACGCTCATCCTGACGCAGTTTCCACGCAAGCTGATTCGTTCCAACATCAATGGCAAACACCTTTTTTGCACCGTTTTGGAGCATACAGTCTGTGAATCCACCGGTAGAAGAACCAACGTCTGTACAAACTTTCCCCTCTAATTCTACGGCAAAATTTGCAACTGCCTTTTCCAACTTAAGACCGCCTCTGCTGACATATGGAAGTTTATTGCCTTTGACCTCTATATATACTTCCTCAGGAAATGTGCTTCCGGCCTTATCTTCTCTCTGGCCTTCCACAAACACATTTCCTGACATGATAATCGCTTTTGCTTTTTCTCTGGACTCAGCCAGATTTCGTTTTACAAGTAACACGTCTAAACGTTCTTTCATAGATTCTCCCATGCTTTTATAATTTTTTCTACAATTGTTGCACTGTCAAGTCCAACCTGCTCGCGGAGTTGTGAAATATTTCCATGCTCTACAAAACAATCCGGTACACCCACAATCAATACCTTGACTGGAATATTCTGTTCGGATAGATATTTCACAACATGGGATCCATATCCACCTTCAACAGCAGCTTCTTCTATCGTCACAAATAATCGGTGTCCTTCTGACATGTCTTTAAGAACATCTGTATCTAGTGGCTTTACAAAACGGCTGTTGATGAGACTACATGAATAACCTTGTTTCTTCAAGAAGTTCCATACCTGCTCTGCCGTCTCCATCATATGACCGCATCCGAATATTGCAATGTCAGATTCTTTTGCAATCACTTCGCTCTTTCCATAAACAACTGGCTCACAATATTCCTGCAATCCATCGTAAACATCTCCTCTCGGATAACGAATTGCAACTGGTCCGTTATGATTGATTGCAAATTCCATCATATCTGCAAATTCCTTGCGATTCTTTGGTGCAAGAATCGTCATGTTCGGAATATGGTTTAAGTATGCAACATCATATACACCCTGATGCGTCTCTCCGTCATTTCCAACTAAACCAGCTCTGTCTATCGCAAATATAACCGGCAGATTTTGCATGCATACATCATGCACTATCTGGTCATATCCTCTCTGCAAGAATGAGGAATATACAGCAAATACAGGCTTCATGCCTGCTGCAGCAAGTCCTGCTGCAAATGTAACCGCATGTTGCTCTGCAATACCAACATCATAGAATCTGTCAGGAAATTTTTCTTGAAACTTACAAAGTCCTGTTCCATCCTTCATAGCTGCCGTAATCGCAACAAGTCTAGGCTCTTTTTCGCCTAGTTCACACATAATATCAGCAAATACATCTGTGTATGAATCTGCTCTTTTCGTAGTAAGCACAGCTCCTGTCTTTACATCAAACGGACTTACACCGTGGAATTTAGACGGCATCTGTTCTGCCGGTGCATATCCCTTACCTTTCGTTGTAAGCACATGAACCAATACAGCGTGATCCATCCTCTGCGCTTCCTTAAAAGTACGATATAATTTTTTAATATCATGTCCATCTACCGGACCAAGATAGGTGATTCCCATATCTTCAAATAACATTCCAGGCACAAAGAGCTGCTTGATACTGTTCTTTGTCTTACGAATTCCCTTGACGATCTTCTCGCCGGCTCCCGGAATCTTATTTAGGGTATTTGTTACACCCTTTTTTAAATCATTATAAAAATTTGCAGTTCGAAGTCCATCCAAATACGCAGACATTCCTCCGACATTTTCTGAAATAGACATGTTATTATCATTCAGAACAATAATATAATTGCTCTTTAAGTGTGCAGCATTGTTCAGTGCTTCGAACGCCATTCCACCAGTTAGAGAACCATCACCGATAACAGAGACTACCTTATAATCTTTTCCCAAAAGCTCCCTTGCTTCCACATAACCAAGACCGGCCGCAAGAGATGTGGAACTGTGTCCTGTATCAAAGGCGTCGCAAGCACTTTCCTTTCTCTTAGGAAAACCACTCATGCCACCATATTGTCTTAAATGATCAAATCCTTCTTTTCTGCCGGTTAAAATCTTATGCGTATAAGACTGATGACCAACATCCCAGATAATCTTATCCTTAGGAAGCGAAAATGCTAAATGCATTGCTATCGTAAGTTCTACAACTCCAAGATTCGAAGCCAAATGTCCGCCTGTTTTACTAATTTTTTCCACTAAAAACTGGCGAATCTCTGTTGCCAGCACATTTTGTTCTTCCCACTTAAGCTTTTTAATATCGTTTGCTTTTTGAATACGCTCTAATACCATAAGAGCACCCCTTTATTTTTTTCTGTGAATCAGTGCTTTCAAAAGTTCCTTGAGAAAAGCATCCCTTGTTTCAAATGTTTCGAGAAGTTGAATTGCCTCCATGGAAATATTCTCAACATACTCTTTTGCTTTCTCAAGTCCCACCAATGTCACATATGTAGTTTTCTCGTTTTTCTCATCGCTATGAATCGGCTTGCCAAGTTCTTCTACCGTACTTGTTACATCCAAAATATCATCCTGAATCTGGAATGCGATTCCGATGTTCTTTGCGATTTTTTCAATCGTCTTAACAGAGGTTTCATCTGCACCTGCTAAGATAGCTCCAATCATCATCGATGACTCAATGAGCGCACTTGTCTTAAGTTCATAGATAAAGTCAAGTACCTCTTTGGAAATGCTGTTTCCAGCACTCTCCACATCGACAACCTGGCCGCCAATCATGCCATAGATACCTGCTTTCCCAGCAAGTACCTGCAGAGCCTTCCCAATCTCAAGAGTCTTTTCCGGAAACATAGCAAACGCTTTTGTCGCAGTCTCAAATGCAAAATTTAGAAGTGCATCTCCTGCAAGGATTCCCATCGCTTCCCCGTAAACCACATGAGTCGTCTTTCTTCCTCTGCGATAATCGTCATCATCCATCGCCGGCAAATCATCATGTACAAGCGAATAGGTATGAATCATCTCCATCGCAGCCATAAAAGGCTCAACAAGTTCTCCTTCTCCGCCAAACAGCTTATAGGTCTCCTGCATCAGCATCGGACGAAGTCTCTTGCCACCAGCCATGACACTATATTCCATGGCCTCCATGATGACCTTTTGATGCCCTTCCTTCGCCGGAAGATATTTTTTCAAAATCTTTTCAATTATCTCAACTCGCTTTACCTGTTCTTCTTTAAAATTCATGCTCTTCTCCATTTTCATCCATCATCATCATCTTTTTCTCAATCGTGTCAATCTTCTCATTGCACACCTTGAGTAAATCCATTCCTTTATGATAAAGCCCGAAAGAAGCCTCCAAAGAGACATCTTCCGCTTCCAACTGTTCTACAATCTCGTCCAATTGTTCAAATACTGTTTCCAAAGACTGCTCTGTCATTGTAATCCTCCCTTATAAGTATCTTCCACTTTTGCTTTCAGAATTCCATCAGTCACATAAATCTTCAGACTGTCATTTAGTTTTACATGTTCCACACTCTTAACAACTTTTCCCGTCTCAGACGTAACATAGGAAAATCCCTGGTTCAATTTGGCAAGCGGTGAAAGACCTTTCATCTGTTCAATACGAATTGCCAATCTTTGCTTCGCTACATCTAGTTTTCGCTCCATCGCATTCCGAATTCTCTGCTCCGCCTCTAAGCTTCGTTGTTGTTGCTTTTGAAGTTTGGTACGTGGATGCAAATAATTCATCTTCACCCGATAACGCTCCATTCTCATACGCGTGAGCTGTATTTTTTGATATAATGTGCGTTTTAATTTCAACCGTTTCTCATCTAAACAATTTTCAAATGCCTGATACTCAAACACTGCAAGTTCTGCCGCCGCTGACGGTGTCGGTGCACGCATATCCGCCACATAATCTGCAATCGTCGTGTCTGTTTCATGTCCGACTGCAGAGATAATCGGCGTCTTGCACTCGAAGATTGCTCTCGCCACAATCTCTTCGTTAAACGCCCACAAGTCCTCTATGGAGCCTCCGCCTCGACCGACAATCATCACATCTACACCATATTCATCCAGCATCTGAATACCCTTCACAATACTCTCTGCCGCTCCGTCTCCCTGAACAAGTGCCGGATACAAGATAAGTTGCACATATGGATTACGTCTTGCGGAGACATTCATAATATCACGGATCGCTGCTCCCGTCGGTGCGGTTACAATACCGATTCGTTTTGCAAACTTCGGTATGGGTTGCTTGTACTCCTCGGCAAACATTCCCATCTCACCAAGCTCACGTTTTAACGCCTCAAACTTCTCGTATAAAAGACCTGCACCATCTAAGATGATTTCCTTCGCATAGAGCTGATATTTGCCATCTCGCTCATAAGTAGTCACATTGCCCAGAGCAATGACTTGCTGTCCATCCTGCATGCGAAATCCTAGACCGTTTCTGTTGCCTGCAAACATAATACACGCCATGGAACCGGATTCATCTTTCAATGAAAAGTAAATATGTCCTGATGTATGATACTTACAGTTCGACACCTCACCCTTCACATAGATGCGATTCAGCATAAAATCCTGTGTAAACATATTTTTGATATAAGCATTTACCTGCTTGACCGTATATACATTACGCATCGAATTACCCCTAGTTTACAACCTTTGCTAAGACTCCGTTGACAAATGCCGGACCATCATCACTGCTGTATTTCTTCGCAAGCTCCACTGCTTCGTTAATTGCAACTCCTATCGGAACATCCTCGTCCCACTTAATCTCGTATGTTGCAAGGCGGAGAATCGTAAGATCAACACGGTTCATACGCGTAGTCTTCCAACCCTCTGTCACTTCATTGAGAAGCTTGTCTATCTCTTCTTTCTTCTCATCGATTGCTCTGTATTTGTTCAAAATATATTCCTGGTCTTTGCCTGTCGCTTCCTCCAGTTCGTCAAAGTAGAATTGCTCTTGTTCTTTCATTTCCTCAGCACTGTTAAACTCCACACGGAATAACATTCTAAAAATATGCTCTCTAAGTTCTGTTCTACTCATTTCCCATTTCTCCTTAAGTTTTCGCATTATTGCTTATTATACTACAATTGGCGAGGTGTTGGCAACCAAGTTTGCATAAATATGCAAATTAGGAATCAGTATGACTGATTCCTAATCAATGCTAACATTATTTCATTTTATTTTATCTCGTATCTTGCCAAAAACTTCTTCATGCGTATATCTAACTGAAGTCTCTTCAGCTAATCTATCAGCCTCATCAAGCGCTTTTTCTATACGCTCAATCAAATGTGAATACGAATCCAAACTTAGCACAACCATCGTACCATAACCATTTTTAGTCAGATATACCGGTTCACCACTACTAACTGTTTTTTCAATATCCGTAAATTTATTTCGCAAATCTGAAATTGGTCTAATTTGCATCTTGCTCATCTCCTATCATAATTTTATCATAATTTTATCATCGCATTTATTATATACTTATCTTTTCTAAATGACAATAGTAGAATCCTGTTTATTATGCAAAATTCTTCGCACTTCCATAATCTTATCCTTGCCTTCATCATCAATTACAACATAGTATACCACATAGTTTTTTACATAAATACGATAATATTGGTATTTTCTCTCATTTAAGGAATGATATCTTTCAAAAGATTCTGCATTAGGCAGACGTTCAAATATTGCCATTTCTACAGCATCCAGCAAATCATTTGCTGCTTTAGGATTCTTGAGTTTGACAGCAATATGCATCACTTTTTCATCTAAATCCTCATAAAAGGATGGCAAATACCGCAAAGTATACTTCATCTCTACTCTACTCTCCTCTCTTTTATTCTTTTTTCATCAAAATTGGAAATTCTTCAGCGGATACGCTTGAAATTCAGATGCATTATAAAAACGCAAAAGGACATCCATGGTCTGAATAAACCCGTCCTGATTTCGATGTGACATTATTATAAGGGTTAGAAAATAAAATTACAATGAGAAATTGTTTTTTACTCTTAAAAAATAAAGGCTCTACGTCAAATGTTGGGATCTGTGCGGAAAAAGGCATTCCGTGTGACAACTAAATACATTTATTAAATATTCGCTTCGTCTTATTCTTTTCTATCAGAGCAGGAGCTGCGGGAACAAGAGTTTCTATGAATCCCATTCACATGAAGATATTACGCTTGCCAAAAGTAAACTCGAAACCAATAGCGCTCTGTGTCTGTAATATGTGTGAGATAACCTCGTGAGATTCTGTGAAAGGCCTTGCAACTGCAGGACAGAACATGTGGGTGGCTGGAACAACTGTTTGACCACAGGGAGTTTTGTGACAGCCACCCTTATATCATCTCTGACCGCAGTTGCCTAGTCTTTTCCAGAATCTCTCGCACAGTTGTCGAGCATATATTACAGACACAGAGCGCACGGTTTCTCAAACATACTTTTAGCAAGCGACTTTTATGTGAACTGGGATTCAAGAAACACTAAGTCCCCTTACACTGCTCTGGTAATAGAAAAGAATACGCCGAAGCGTATTCTTCAGAATGAAGACAAAGTACCGGACTCGCGTCCGGTCTTTTCTATTTATCCACATTTCTGTGGATTTTTTTCTTTTTATCAAGAAAAAAGTACCTGTTATTCACATAATAGTTTTTAAGTATCTTTGTCCTACATGTTA
>JAFQDE010000042.1 GCA_017416155.1 Tyzzerella sp. | reverse complement strand
TTGCTAATTCGTGAGTGCTTCCTCTTCCCAGCAGATATTCTTCCACAACCTTCTTCTTAAATTCAAAACTGTATTTTGCCATTAAAAAACCGACCTCCCAATCGTTAGATTTTTTGGTCTAACTTTTGGGGGTCGGTTCACAATATGAGAGGCATTTTTATACATATCAATTACATAGTAATCATTAAGAATCTAGCAACAAACAACAATGCGATAATCGTAACAACGATATCCTTTTTCTTGTAGTTTCCTGTGAACAATGCGATAAGTACATATGCGATTGCTCCAAATCCGATACCACTTGAGATTGAATATGATAATACCATAACAATCAGTGCAAGGAATGCAGGAATTGCTGACAACGCATCTTCCATATCTACTTTTGCAAAGTTCTTCATCATAAGAACACCAACGTAGATAAGAGCCGGTGATGTAGCACATGAAGGAATCAATGTAGCTAATGGGCTAAGGAATAAGCAGATTGCGAAACATGCCGATACAACAACACTTGTAAGACCTGTTCTTCCGCCTGCGCCAACACCTGCTGCAGATTCTACGAAAGTTGTACATGTAGATGTACCAAGAACTGCACCTGCTGTTGTACCGATAGAGTCACAAAGCATCGCTTTATTTACATTGATTGGGTCACCATTTTCATCAAGCATATCAGCCTGAGCTGCTGTTCCGTATAATGTTCCGATTGTGTCGAACATATCAACAAGACAGAATGTGATAATGATTGCAACTGCATTAAATACACCACCGATATGAGCACCTGAGAATGCATTTGTCCATGCCTTACCACTGAAAACACCCGGAAGACCTACTGCTGCGAAATCTTTGAATGATTGTCCAATATTTCCAAGGTCAAATGATGGTTTTGTAAGTGTTGTTACATAGTATAAAACAGTAACAGCAAGAATACTGATAATTACATTTCCTTTTACATTTTTCTTTGCAAGAATTCCGATTAAAACTAATCCAACAATTGTAAGAACAATCGGCGCCACTGCAACCCATGCAGCAAATCCTGACTCTGCGCCTGCAATTGTTCCGTGGAAATCAAACAAAGCAGATACTGTGTATTGATTTCCTTGGATAAGTCCAACATTTTGGAATCCAATGTAAGCAATGAAAAGACCGATACCTGCAGGAATTGCTTTCTTCAAACAATCAGGCAATGCTGTAGCAATGTATTTTCTAAGTCCTGTCACTGACAGAATCAGGAATACAATACCTGAAAGGAAAATGATAACAAGACCCGACTGATAGCCATCAATCAAATCAACACCACTGAAATGTGCTGCCGAGATAAATGAAGTACAGAAGAATGAGTTAAGACCCATACCACAAGCCTGTGCAAATGGCATCTTCGCATAGAACGCCATAAGTAATGTACCCACGATAGCAACTAAGATAGATGCGATATATACGGAATTCCAGATCTGTCCGAGTGCCGCACTATCTGCACCTAATTCTGCCAACCATCCGCCTGCTCCACCTGCTGCAACCTGTGCTGGGTTAACAACAACGATGTAACACATAGCAAAAAACGTTGTAAGGCCGGCAAAGATTTCGGTTCTTACTGAAGAACCTCTCTCACTGATTTTAAAGAATTTGTCCATCTTAAAAATCCTCCTCCTTATGTAAAAAATAATTACTTAAATTTTACCAAGAAAACTGGTAAAAATCAACATATATTTAAAAAAAGCCAGAACAACACAATATGTTGTCCCAGCCCCTTTATCTTAGTTGTTAATGAATTTGTCTTCTTCGTTGTTCCAGCTGTAAAGTTGTCTGATTTCCTCTCCAACTTTTTCTACCGGATGTTCTGCAGCAATCTTTCTCATTGCCTTGAAGTGAACTTGTTTTCCGGCATCAGACATGTCTAACAAGAACTCTTTTGCAAATGAACCATCTTGAATATCAGAAAGAATCTTCTTCATAGATTTCTTAGTCTCTTCTGTGATAATCTTAGGTCCTGTGATGTAATCACCGTACTCAGCTGTGTTAGAGATAGAGTATCTCATTCCTGCAAAGCCTGATTGGTAAATAAGGTCAACGATTAATTTCATCTCATGAACACATTCGAAGTAAGCATTTCTTGGATCATATCCTGCTTCCACCAATGTCTCATAACCAGCTTGCATAAGTGCACAAACACCACCGCAAAGAACTGCCTGCTCACCGAAGAGGTCAGTCTCAGTCTCTGTACGGAATGTTGTCTCAAGAACACCTGCTCTTGCTCCACCGATTGCTGCTGCGTAAGCCAAAGCTTTGTCTAATGCCTGTCCTGATGCATCTTGCTCAACAGCTACGAGACAAGGAACACCTTTACCTGCCTGATATTCACTTCTAACTGTGTGTCCAGGTCCTTTTGGAGCAACCATTGTTACATCAACGTATTTTGGAGGTGTGATACATCCAAAGTGAATGTTGAAACCGTGAGCAAACATTAACATGTTGCCTTCTTCTAAGTATGGTTCGATATCGTTTTTGTATAAATCTGCTTGTTTCTCATCGTTGATAAGAATCATAATGATGTCAGCTTTCTTTGCAGCTTCTGCAGCTGTGTAAACTTCAAAACCTTGTTTTACAGCCTTATCCCATGAACGGCTTCCTTCATAGAGACCGATGATAACGTTGCATCCAGATTCTTTTGCATTCAAGGCATGTGCATGTCCCTGGCTACCGTAACCGATAACTGCAATTGTTTTTCCTTCCAATAATGATAAATTACAATCCTCTTGATAATAAATTTTGTTAGCCATTTTTATATCCTCCTAAATTATTATAGCTCTCATTTATTAGTTAAAGGCCCTGCCTCTAGCTTACTATGTAATATGGTGTTATGTAGCTAAACTACGCTTCGGTGTCGAACACGCCGTCTGCCCCTCTTGATAATCCTGTGATACCGGTGCGGGCAAGTTCGAGTATCTCATATCCTGACATCAGATTCAGGAATGCTTCAACCTTAGAAAGGTTACCTGTCATCTCAAGCATCAACGACTCTGTCTCGACGTCTACAATCTTCGCTCTGAAAATGTCTGCTACAGCGACAATCTCTGCTCTCTGTGCCGCATTTGCTTTTACCTTCAACATAATCAATTCTCTACAAACCGATTCGCCATCCTTCAGAATCTTGATGTCAATCACGTCTTCCAGCTTCGCAAGCTGTTTTTCAATCTGCGAAAGAATCTGTACATCTCCGGTAGCAACTACCGTAATTCTAGTGCGACTCTTATCCATCGTTGTTCCCGATGTAATACTGTCAATGTTATAACCACGTCTGCTGAAGAGTCCTGCTACTCTGCTAAGCAATCCCGTGTTGTTGTTTACTAACAACGAAAATACCTGTTTTTTCATATTCTTCCTCGTCTTTCTCATGATATTTCAAAAAACAGAGTGCGTTCTGTTTTTTTATAATAGCAATAGAATATTGCTTTGTCAATACCTTTTTATTAGTTTTTTTGTGCTTCGATTTGTTCTGCCAAATCATTCAGATATACCCAACGCTCCATCTTTTCTCCCAATGTTTTTTCTACCTCTTCTTTTTCTTTCATAAGTTCTGACAGTTTTGCAGAATTTGTTGCATTGGCCGCCATCTCTGCATCGAGATTTTCTATCTTCTCTTCTAACGCTGCGATATCCTCATCAATCGTTTCATATTCCTGCTGTTCTTTATAGGAGAACTTCAGTTTCGTCGGACGGTTTTGTTTCCATTCGTCTTTACTGTTTGACTTCTTAGATTCATTTGGGCTCGTTGTCTTCGCTGTGACGTATCTTTGTGTTGCTTCCAGGTAATCTGTATAGGCCCCCTCGTACTGTCTCAATACACCTTCGCCCTCAAATGCAAAAATACGGTCAACCAGATTATCGAGGAAATAACGGTCATGCGAAACTGCAATGATAATACCGTTAAACGAATCCAAATAATCCTCTAAAATCGTTAGCGTCGGAATGTCGAGGTCATTGGTTGGCTCATCGAGTATGAGTACATTCGGAGACTCCATAAGCACTTTACAAAGATATAATCTACGTTTTTCACCGCCCGATAATTTCCCAATCGGTGTATACTGCAGATTCCCATCAAATAAAAAACGCTCCAGCATCTGTGACGCTGTGATTCTTCCGTCCTTCGTCGGAACATACTCTGCAACATCCTTGATGTAATCAATCACCCTCTGATTCTCATTCATATCCTCCGCTTCCTGCGCAAAATATCCAATCTGAATCGTATCACCGATTACAATCTCACCTTCATCCGGCTGTATTCTGCCTGTAATCATCTTCATAAGTGTTGTCTTTCCACAGCCGTTTGGTCCGATAATACCTAGTCGCTGATTCTTCAATACGATGTAATTAAATTGGTTGATTAATCGCTTGTTGTCATATTGCTTGGTTACATTGTGAAACTCAATCGTCTTCTTGCCCATGCGCGTACCGATAGAATCCAATTCTACATTCGCATCGCGGATTGGCGCCTGTCCATTTTTCAAAGCCTCTAAGCGCTCTAACCTTGCCTTCTGTTTTGTCGTTCTGGCACGGCAACCGCGCTTCGCCCACTCCAGCTCCATGCGGAGAATACTCTGGCGTTTGCGTTCAGATGCAAGCTCCATCTCTTCTCTCTGAGCTTTCAATTCCAAAAACTTCGAATAGTTTGCCTCATAACCATATAATTTTCCATGACTGATTTCCAGAATCTTGTTTGTCACACGGTCTAAGAAATAACGGTCATGAGTCACCATGATAATCACGCCCTTGAATGCAATCAAATACTCCTCTAACCATGTCACCATCTCATTATCCAAGTGGTTGGTGGGCTCGTCTAAAATCAGCACATCTGCCGGATTTACCAACGCCTTTGCAAGAGCCACACGTTTCTTCTGACCTCCCGAAAGAATGGCAATTGGTTCTTCGTGGTCCGTAATCCCAAGCTTATTTAAAATGTTTCTGGCTTCATATTCCTTATCCTGTGTCACATAGTTCAGAATCGTCGCTCCTTCCGGAAACTCCGGATTCTGCGGTAAATATGTGATACGGAGTCCATTTTGTTTGATGATATGACCCTCATCTGTTTCTTCTAAACCTGCAATCATTTTCAGCAACGTCGTCTTGCCGGTTCCGTTGATTCCGATGATACCAATCTTGTCGCCCTCATGAATGCCGTACGAAACATCATCAAATATTTTCTTTTCTCCAAAAATCTTGCTTACATGCTCGATGTTTAAAATGTTCATATATTAGTTCTCCGTGTTGTTACATTTGATGTGTGATTACATTTTATGCTCTGTCAGATATTCCAACAGTCCTTCACAGCCCTCTAGAACATCATCATAAGTGATGTCAAAATTACCAGTGTACCAAGGATCTGCAATCCCCTCTCCCTGTCTTCCCGCAAAATCAAGTAGCATGTGAATCTTTTGCTCCGGATCATCCTTGATAATCCACTTAAGTTCACGTCTGTTGCGGTCATCCATAATAATCAGGTAATCGTATTTGTCATAGTCTGCTTTGGTAACCTGTGTTGCCCTGTGGTCACTGCATGGTATTCCTACCTCTGCAAGTTTTCGTTTGGTGCCGTAGTGAACACCATTACCCAATTCCTCTCTGCTGGTTGCAGCAGAGTCAATGTAGAATTCAGATGTAAGACCTGCTTGTCTTACGAGATGTTTGAAGACCATTTCGGCCATGGTGGAACGACAGATGTTGCCGTGGCATATAAATAGAATTTTTATCATAATTTTTATATCTCCTTATAACTCCCCGAAACCCTTGATTTTACTGGGGTTTCGGGTGTATTTGTTTGCCAAGTTTGTAGGGCTTGTTTTCTTGTAACTTCTTATAATTTCCTGTTTTTTGTCCTATTTTTTAAGTGATTTGTCCTAAAATTGTCGTATCTTTTTACTGGTTTGCACTAGTCAACAAAAAGTAGACACAATTTTTAATTTTTAGGCACAGTCTATAGGGAGTAATACTCCCTATACTGTTTTGGGGTCAGGTAATTCAAAGAATACGCTGGCCTTTCTTCATTAAAGAACACTATGTAATCT
>JAFQDE010000041.1 GCA_017416155.1 Tyzzerella sp. | reverse complement strand
GACATTAACTGTCTGTTCTTGAATTTGTTCTCTCGCTTCGAACTGTACATGCACTCGAAAGCTTTGCTTTCTCGTTCATGTGGCTTCGCCCAATCCTCACTCATGCAAACGTTTGAAAGTAAACTTTCACCGTTTTCATCTCGTTCGGCAGTTCTCTGCTTTCAGAAATTTTCAGGAATGCTTGTTTTGTCATCTATTGTTTAATTATCAATGTTCTTTGCTTTCTTGCGACAGCTAGATTAGAATACCACAGCCATTTTTCAATGTCAACACCTTTTTTAAAAAATTTTTCAAAATTTTTTCATACAATTTCTACAATTTAAAAATTCACTAAAATAGGCTTTGCAACACCTCGCAAAGCCTATTCTATATTCTAAAATTTTGTGATAAATTTCATCAAGATGTTTCCATCATATAATTTTGTGAGAATCTGGCTTGCTTCTATATTTTTCAGACACGCCTGTCCAACAGTCGTGCTATATAGTAGTGTAACCAAAATAAATAAAATCCATACAAGAATTAATCCAATTCCTGCTCCAACTGCTGCACCAGCAATTTTATTCACTCCGCCAATGACCGGAATCTTTCCTATAATACCAACTACACCTAGCGCAACTCGTGCAATAATCGTTACCAATAACCATGCTACGAGGAATGCAATAATGTCTGCAAGCAACTTGGTGACAAATGCGCCTATGTAATCAATAAAATTCGTTACCCCCAGCGCTTCATACACCTCATTATTATTATTTTCTAATAACATGTCTTGAATCATCTTTGGCAGATGTGCACCTTCTATAGCAGAAATCTGCTGTTCCCTTGAGATATCAACATTCGACAGGTCCTCTACTGACATTCCTTCTGGAACCTCAAACATGCTTGTTAGTTTACTCTGAACCTTTTCTCCTATGGAGGTGGACTTCTGTATCCAACCACTTATATGAGGTGTCATCGCACCCACTAGCAAAATAGAGGCAATCGTAATCCCAAGTGACAATGCGATTTTTAAAAAACCTCTTACATATCCCACAACTATGCTAATGATAAATATACCAGCTACTACTAATAATAATGTATTCATTTTTCCCTCCTATTTTGCAAGATCAACTTCAAAAAAGCCACTTGCATTTATCACCATGTATTTATTTAGACCGCCGAGTACAAAAATCTCCATGATTTTTTGGTCTATGCTTCCTTCGTATTTCTTAACGCCGTTTTTCATATAAATTGCACAGGCCTGTCCATCGTATAAGATAACCTGTTCACCAGTAATCTTCAAACTTTCGTATTCTTTATCTATATTTACTGATGACAGAAGTTTGCCCTTAATATTATAGGTATTCAATTTGTAATCTGTCGTTCCATCTTTTCTCAGCAAAACTGCAACATATTCTTCGTTATATGCAACACTTTGAATTTCTGTCTTCAGTTCCACTCTCGTGGTCTCTTTTAGTTCCTTTAGTCCCTTATAAAAAATCAGGGAGTTATCTGCCACAAGGAGAGAAACATCATGTCGCATAAATGCGGTAACAGGAATCACTGTGTTTTCAAAATCCTTCTGATAAACCTGATAATCCTTCGTTTTATTTCCATTGCCAAAATAATAATACGACACCTTACTTGTTACTTCCGTTCCTTCTGTATATATATAAGAAACAATAAGCGTATTTCCGTCTTCTGAAAGAGAAACATCTACAGGATAACCCATTTTTTTGGGAATCACTTTGTGTTCAACTAATTTATTGCCCACAGCATCATAACATATTACAAGTGGCATCTTCTCATCTTTCAAAATAGCACTGACGATTCCTTGAGATGAAACTGCAAATTTTTCAATCGTCTTAGTAGTCTTGATTTCACCTTTTAGGCCATTTTTTTGGAAAACCAAAATACTTGTTCCACCTTTATCTCCAATTGCGACGCTCTCCCCACACATCTCCACTATCGGATTACTCATCTGACAAGGTTGATTCCATATCTCATCTCCCTTTTCAGTAAGAAGCACAACACCATCTCTACTATATCTTAATACTCCATCCAAACACTGTATATAGTTCGAATTGTCGGTGTTTTTATTTTCATATACACTGGTCAGTTCCACATAATTATACGTCTGATATTTTATCAGAAAATAAATTCCTACTATTGCCGCAATGACAACAAGAAAAGCCAGAAGTATAATCTTTTTCTTTTTATCTTTCATGCCATGCATTTCCTTTGCCCTTTATATGAGCATAAGTATAACACATTTTTCTCTAAGGTAACAGTAATTTTTGTCCGATAAATATTAAGTTTCCATCCTCAAGTCCATTTATTTCGCAAATTGCCTTTACATGCGTCACATCCCCATACTCTTCTCTGCTGATCGTTTCCAGTGTATCACCTTTTTTTACAACATAAGTCTTTGGTTGCTGAATAATCGGTGGTTCCGTTTCTTCGACCTGTCCATCTTCCGGTTGTGTTGTCTCTGTACTGTCCGGGTTTGTGGCGTCTGCGTCTCCCGGAATTGTAGTTTCCGTGTTGTCTGGATTTGCAGTCTCCGAGTTATCCGGCTGTGTTATCGTTTCCTGTCCCTCGTCCGGTTTATCAGATATTACATTGTCACCGAATACCTCTATCGTTTCGTCTTCCTTTTCCTTTGGCTTTTCCCCTGACAATGCGTTGATGGTGTCTTGGACCCCTTGCATCTTATCATAGTTATTGAGCATGGTCACACCTATCACTACAATTACCAACACAAGAAACGTGCTCATGCCATATACTAGACGAGAATGGCCTTTCTGTTCTGCCTTCTCATTCTTCTCTCGAATTAAGTTTCTAAAATTCTTAGTAACTCTGTCTTCAATAATTTCGCTGGGAGTAAAGCCAACTTTCTTGCGTGTCGCAATCATATAATTTTGCATTTCCACATTTTTTTCATAGTAAACATAATGGCCACTACACTCTATCATATCGCGATATTTATATATGTAAAATTTTTCTTCTTTATCTCGTGTGTTTTTGGTCACAAAGATGCTCTTCTCTCGCGAAAAATATCTCTGATGTATCTTCGTAATATTGTTGTTTATCTCCAACGGTTGTTCACCACCGGCAATAAACCACCCCAAAAGCTCAGCATCGCCAAAATATTCTTTGCACTTCTCGCATGCATCCTTCCACACATGTTCCCCAATTGCAAAATCCTTACCCTTCACTCCAAGTTCCTTCATTCGAATTGCCCCATATACATATATGTAATCCTGGTCTTCTTCTTGTACTGTCTCCCCTACGAGAAACGCCCCTATCATTTCCCTTTCTGCCTTTTCACATAATTGGTTAAAAAAAGTATCCACATAGTCCTCTACATAGATTTTAGAACTATCACTTACATTTCCAATCTGTCTAACATTTTTTGGAAGTTGTCTTTTCATTTCACTCACCTCATCTGCATATTTTTGTACCATATTAGCATGTCACAAATGCTGATTTTATCATTTACTGTCAGTGAAAATAAAAATTGTTCGACAAAAAAAGAGAGTAGATTCTGTTCCTCTACTCTCCTTTTGCTTTTTCGCAAATTTTATACGAATTCTTTTACTTTTTTGTAAATACTTTCTGCATCCAAACCGTATTTTTTAATCAATGCTACTGCAGGTCCTGATTCACCAAATGTATCATTTACACCAATCTTCAACATCTTCGTAGGAGCCTTTTCTGCAAGTACATCTGCAACTGCACTTCCAAGTCCTCCGATTACTGAGTGTTCTTCTACGGTAACCACCTTGCCTGTCTCTTTTGCTGCTGCAATCACAAGTTCCTCATCAAGCGGTTTGATTGTATGTATATTGATTACTTTTGCTTCAATTCCGTCTGCTGCCAACATATCTGCCGCTGCAAGAGTTTCTGCAACTTCAAGACCTGTTGCGATGATTGTCACGTCCTTACCTTCGCGAAGAACAATACCTTTTCCAATCTCAAACTTG
>JAFQDE010000016.1 GCA_017416155.1 Tyzzerella sp. | reverse complement strand
AAGACCAGAGTGCGCGGTGCGGTTAAGGAGATTGCGAAAGATTTGGTGCAACTCTATGCGGCGAGACAGGAAAAGGAAGGCTTTATCTACGGGAAAGATACCGTATGGCAGAGAGAGTTTGAGGAAATGTTTCCGTTTGAGGAAACGGATGACCAGCTCCTCGCCATCGAAGCTGTTAAGCGAGATATGGAGAGCACTAAAATCATGGATCGTCTTATCTGCGGTGACGTGGGATATGGTAAGACAGAGATAGCAATTCGTGCGGCATTCAAGGCAGTACAGGAAAATAAACAGGTTGTGTATTTGGTGCCGACGACAATTCTTGCACAACAGCACTATAATACATTTATGCAACGCATGAAGGAATTTCCGGTACGCGTAGATTTGATGTGCCGTTTTCGTTCATCTGCTCAGCAGAAAAAGACGATAGAAGATACCAAACGTGGTCTTGTAGATATTGTGATCGGAACACATCGCGTCCTCAGTGATGACATGGAGTTCAAGGATCTGGGACTTCTTATCATTGATGAGGAGCAACGTTTTGGTGTTCAACACAAAGAAAAAATTAAGAAGTTGAAAGAAAATATTGATGTTATGACTCTGACAGCAACGCCAATTCCGAGAACTCTTCACATGAGTCTGATTGGAATTCGGGACATGAGTGTTCTTGAGGAAGCACCGAATGACCGCATGCCAATACAGACCTATGTTATGGAATATAATGACGAGATGGTACGCGAGGCAATTCAGAGAGAGCTTTCACGTCAGGGGCAGGTTTACTATGTCTATAATAAGGTAAAAGATATTGATGAGATTGCAGCTAAAATTCAGAAACTTGTTCCGGAGGCAAATGTTGCTTATGCGCATGGTCAAATGAAGGAACATAAACTGGAAAATATTATGCTTGATTTCATTAATGGAGAGATTGATGTTTTGGTTTCTACTACTATTATTGAGACCGGACTTGATATTTCCAATGCCAATACCATGATTATTCACGATGCAGACCAGTTGGGACTTTCACAGATGTATCAGCTTCGTGGACGTGTGGGGCGTTCTAATCGCATGGCATATGCGTTTTTGATGTATCGCAGAGATAAACTGCTTAAGGAGGTTGCAGAAAAGCGACTATCAGCGATTCGTGAATTTACTGACCTAGGTTCCGGATTTAAAATTGCGATGCGCGATTTGGAAATTCGCGGTGCGGGTAATTTGTTGGGAGCCGAGCAACATGGACATATGGAAGCTGTGGGCTATGACCTTTATTGTAAGATGTTAAATGAAGCGGTGAAGCATCTCAAAGGAGAATTAGAGGAGGAGCCATATACTACTACTACGGTAGATTTGAATGTGGACGCATTTATTCCGGCATCTTATATACCAAATGAATATCAGAAACTGGACATTTATAAACGTATTGCTTCTATTGAAAATGAAGAAGAGATGGACGATATGTTGGAGGAACTGATTGACCGATTTGGAGATGTTCCGAAGAAGGTACAGCAGTTGCTTTCCATTGCTTTATTAAAATCGTTGGCTCACAGTGCGTATGTAGTCAGTGTCGAGCAGAAGGGTGAGGTATTTAAGTTTACCATGTACGAGAAGGCAAAGGTACATGTGGAGCGAATCCCGATGTTAATTGAGAAATTTAAAGGGAATCTGAAGTTTACGGTAGACACCAATCCGTACTTCACTTATCAGAAACTCTCAAAGAACAAGAAAGAAAAGGACGAGGATGTACTGGAACTTGTGAAAAATGTGTTAAATGAAATAAAAACATTGCTTGATTAGGGAAAAAGCGTTATAATATGATGTTAGAAGCACAAAGGAGGATTTATTCATGAAATCATTAAAAAAATTAGTTGCACTCGTTGCAGTAGCAGCGCTTTCTATAACAGCCTTTACAGGTTGTAAAAAACAGAACCCAATTGATAACAAAGAGATTGTCATGACAATTGGTGACAAAAAAGTTGAACTTGGTTTGGCAAATTTTGTTCTCAGATATCTTCAATCATCAGAAGAATCTACTATGGAAATGTATGCTTCATATGGATATGCGATGGACTGGGATATGGAAATCGATGAAGACGGCACTACATATGAGGAAAGTGTGAAGAAAGGCGTACTCGAGTCTATCCAACAATTATATGCTTTGGATGCTCATGCAGAGGAATATAAGGTAGCACTTACGGAAGAAGAGACAGCAAAGATTGAAGAGGCAGCAAATGCATTTGTTAAAGCAAACAAAGACGAAGTCAAAGAAAAAGTTTCAGCTGAAGTTAAATATGTGAAAGAATACTTAAGATTGCTTACAATTTCTGAAAAAATGCATGAAGCGATTAAAGCATCACACACACCGGAAATCAAAGAAGGTGAAGCAGACCAAAAGATTATGTATTATGTACAGTTTGCGAAAACTTCAACAGATGCTTCTGGTAATCCAGTACAGTTAACAGATGATCAACTTGCACAGCTTAAAAAAGATGCACAGGCAATGTTAGATGGTGCGAAAGCAAACGGAAATCTGGAAGCATACGCAAAAGAAAAGAGCGCAACAGCAACCAAAGCAGCTTTCAGTGCTGACAGTGAGGACTTGGATGAAGCATTAGTGAAAGCAGCAGATAAGTTAGAATTGAATGGTTTTACAGACGTGATTGACACTGAGTCAGCATACTATGTAGCTCAGGTAACAAGTTTGTTTGATCAGGAAGCAACGGATGCGAAAGAAGCAGAACTCATTGAAGAGCGTAAAGAAGAATTCTATACAGAAACTGTTGAAAAATGGAAAAAAGATATTAAGGTTGAAGTGAATGACAAGGTCTGGGATCAAATTACGATAGAAGGCTTGAAGGTTAACGCAATTGAACCGGAGGCAGAGGAAGATACGACAGAGGGTACAACAGAAAGCACAACGGAGGGCTTGACAGAGGGTACAACAGAGGAAGTAACTGAATAATATTTCAAAATAAACGGGTGTAGTTCCAAATGGAATTACACCCGTATTCAAAACATTTTGGAGGAGAAAATATGTACACCGATTCCGCTTATTGGCATAACAAAACACCGGATATAGATGATAACTTTGAGGATAACAGCGTACCACTTATTGTTAGTAGTTGTGGGGTTTATCGTATGTATACAAGGCAAAAGTTGCTTACTTATCGTCCGAGGGGCAGATTAGATTACCAATTGTTGTATGTTGTTTCCGGAAGAGCACATTTTTACTTCAATGGGGTGAAAGAGATTGTGCCTGCCGGGAATATGATTATCTATCGTCCGGGCGAAATGCAACATTATTATTATTGCGGATCAGATAAGGCAGAAGTGCATTGGATGCATTTTACAGGTGCTTCCGTAAGGGGCATGTTGGAAAAGTACGGCCTTACAGATGATGTACATACCATTTATGTGGGGACTTCTATGGAATACAAACGTCTTTTTCAACAGGCATTGCAAGAACTGAAACTCTGCAAAGAAGATTATGAAGAAGTACTTGCCAACAACCTTCAGAACTTGCTTATTGGAGTTCACCGAGCGATTAGCAGTAAGTTACAGGGGGACAATCAGGTCAAAAGGAAAGAAATGGATGAGGCTGTTCACTATTTCCATATGAATTATAATAAGGCCATTAACATTGAAGAATATGCAGAAAGTATTCACATGAGTGTAAGATGGTTTATCCGAAATTTTCGGGAGTATACAGGTACGACTCCTGCACAATATATAGTATCTCTGCGCATTTTTAATGCACAGACACTATTAAAATCTACGGATTACAATATTACGGAAATTGCAAGCATCGTAGGGTATGACAATCCGTTCTATTTCAGTAGATTGTTTCGCAAACAGAGCGGAGAGACCCCGTCTGAATATCGCAAAAAGTTTCGGACATGATAGGAATATTTTTAAAGCACAGTTGTAAAAGCAACTGTGCTTTTGCTTGATAGCAGCTTTTTTGTTGACAAGCGAAAGTTCTGTGACAAATTTTAAAATAGGCTTGTGAAAGGTTCTCTCGAGTGCTAAAATAGTCTTACAGAGAGTACCCATGACAGGGTGGTAGCCTCCCTAGTTTATGCAAACCGGCTTGCCGGAATACATAGGGAGGTGGCGTGATGACAGCTTTTGAAATTGTTTCGACGATTTTAGCCATAGCTTCCTTAATGGTCGCTATTGGTATGTTTGTACTAGCGTTGCTAACCTTTCTCCAAAAGAGAAAGAAGCGAAAATAAAAATGCCTATCCTGTCGGCCAACAGGATAGGCGGTGTCCGTAAGGACATTTAAACCAACTGGAGAGGCATCCACTTTGGAGTGGGTGCTCTCTTTATATAGTCATCATAACACTACTAATAATAAAATTCAAGATATTTTATATAAATTCCGAAAAAGTCAAATAAGCATAGCAATCCAAAATGGCAGGATGCAATTACGGAAGAAAAGAAATACATATACTGTTCTAATTGTGGTGAAAAGTTGGTTGAAGGTTCCAAGTTTTGCAATAAAACATGGTGTTGGTTTAGATGAAGTAACTGCAGAACAAATACGGGAGGTGATTTTTGGATGAAAATGAAAAAATGCAAAAGCGTCATTTTGTGCATGTTATATTCTTTCGCGTGCATGGCGTTTTGAAAAATTGTTGTTTAAAATCAAAGTCAGTAAAAAATACAGATATTATGTTAAAAGCATAGTGGAAAGGACAAAGATGAAAACAATATTATTTCAAGGTGATTCAATAACAGATGCAGGGCGCTGGGGAACAGACGATGTACATCTTGGACTTGGATATGCAACACTTGTCAAAGCGGAATTAACGTTCAATTATCCAGGGCAATATATCGTGCAGAACAGAGGAATTAATGGGAATCGCATAGTTGATTTATATGCAAGAATGAAGACGGATATCCTTAATCTCAAACCGGATGTCATGAGTATTTTAATTGGTGTGAATGACGTATGGCATGAATTTATGGAGAAGAATGGTGTAGATGCTGATAAGTATTTTAAAATCTATTCTTTATTAATTGAAGAGATAAAAGAGGCATTGCCGGATATCAAGATTATGATTTTGGAACCATTTACGTTACCGGGAAGTGCCAATGAGGGATGTTGGGAAGAATTTCGTGATGAAGTTGCCAAACGTGCAGAAAAGGCTAAGGAGATTGCAGAGAAATACAATCTGACTTTTGTTCCGTTGCAGGAAAAGTTTAACGAGGTTGCAGAAGCGACAACGAATGATTGTTGGTTGTATGATGGAGTTCATCCTCAGGCTGCAGGCCACGAATTAATTAAAAGAGAATGGATTAAGGCGTTCAGTAATTTATAAAAACAAAAATAAGAGCTTGGAGAATACAAAATTTCCAAGCTCTTTTTTTCTTTGTACACTAAGTTTCTTTAGGCGCATGACCAAATTTCTTTTTATATGCTCGATAGAAAGTGGAGTAATCGTTAAAGCCACACTGTTTAAAAATATATGAAGGTTTTTGTCCTTGTATAATAAGGTCATTTGCAAGTAACAGTCGTTTTGTAGAGATATATTCTCCTACAGTTGTGCCGAGATTTCTTGTGAAATTTCGGTTTAACTGTGTTGGACTAATGAAAAAACGATCACATAACATTTCGAGCGAAAGGTGCTGTTTTAAATGTTTGTCAATGTATTGAGTTATTTGAGCTATGTCGCTTGCAGAATAAGTGGGTGGCTCTTTTTTGAGTTGAGAGGAATATTCCTTAAGTTCTAGTAATAGCGACATAAGGAGAAATTGCTTCTTTAAATTATCTGACGATTCATAAATAGAATTAAGGTAAAAATACCAGTGGTTATCAGGAAATTGATGAGTTGGATAATGGTTATACAGACCGGCAGGTCTATTGGTAAAAATCGTCAAAAGTTCATCTGTTAAGCAATCGTCTAAAGAATCTTCTGGCTTAAAATTAATAAATAATCTTGTGTAAGGAGTTGATTTCTTGGGAATGGGATGGTGAGATTCGTTGTTTCTTAAGACAATAATATCACCTGGATTCAATGTGTAAATATTTCCTTCAACAGAGTATTTTACTTTGCCTGAAAGAAGATAAAATATTTCGTAGTCATTGTGTATATGCATGGGGAAACAACGGGGGTCGGGCTCAGCAGTATATACTTTATTTGCATCTATCTGAAAAATTCATTATTTCTATGCTCCTTTACATTTTTTATTATATTATAATAATATGTGTATTTTTGTAATGTTTTTTCGCTTCCATGTGTAATGAAATATTTAATATAGTAAAAATGAAATATTGACATAAGGAGCGGAGGAATCATGAAACAATTAAAAATTTATGCATTTGCAGATGAAGCCAGTCCAAACATGGATGAACAGATTGAGGCAATGAGAAAAAATCATCTTGATTGTTGTTTGGTCTATAGGTTCACCAATAGGAAAGAGCGATATTGAAAATAAGGATTTCAACGAACAATTGGAAAAATTAAAACACACCATTGAGATTGCGCATGAATTAGAGACTGAAAATATTCGCATGTTTTCTTTCTGGCTACCGGAAAACGGAAAGCCGGAGGATTATCGAGCGGAAGTCATGGAACGATTGGGACAATTTTTGGATGTTGCTAAGGATAGTGGATTAATCGAGGCTTGCTTGGTGGCTGTTCCACATTACGAACACGCCAAGTATGCAATGGAATGCATGAAGCGGGGTATTCATGTTATGGTGGAAAAGCCGGCAGGAGTTTTTACAAAACAAGTCAGGGAAATGAATGAAGAAGCAGAAAAACATCCAGAGGTAGTCTTTGGTATGATGTTTAATCAGCGGACGAATCATATTTATCGCAAAATGCGGGAATTAGTACAGTCAGGGGAATATGGAAGGATTCGTCGTACGAATTGGATTATCACGGACTGGTATCGTCCACAAGCTTACTATGATTCTGGGGATTGGCGTGCTACATGGAGAGGAGAAGGTGGTGGCGTTCTTTTGAATCAATGTCCTCATCAATTGGATTTTCGTAATCCGGAAAGCCATCTATATAAGGATAGCAGTATAAGTGAACATATCAGTTATATTGGCAATGTTTATACATATGGTTTTCAATTGTACAAAGATGAAGAAGACAAAAGTGCAATAGAGAAGATGATAGAAAGTAGAGGAATTACAGGGGTATCGTTTTTCGGTGCATTTTCTTTGTTGTGCGGACTCATACGACACCAACGCTTTGACTGGCTTAAAGAATTTCTGTTGGATGAGGGTGCATGGATTCGTATGTTGAGAGAGGATGCTACTACCACTTTTGAGGGTTGGGGAAAAGATGCAAAAACGAATGCATCCCTATTCCATTTAACCTTTAGTTATGCAGTGATATTTTTGGCAGATATCGATCAAGGATACTTGTTTGAAAAATAGCAGTAACTTACCCTTAATAAACAAGATATAGTGCTAAGCCGAAGGTTAAAACCTATGGCTTAGCATTTTTTTGTGCATATTCCACATATTACCATAACTATTGTTTGGCATCCTGTAATATAATTGAAATACTGACATTTTCTGTGTTTTTGCAAAAAAAAGTGTCATTTTGTGCATGTTTTGTTCTTTCGTGTGCATGGCGTTTTGCACAATTGTTTTTTAGAATATAATTACAAAATGTTTAACGTAGGGGAAAGTGCATGTTGATAGTACCAAGACATTATGAAAATTTAAAAATACTACATGAGAATACAATGCCAAATCGCAGTTACTATATACCTGCATCTAAGGTTATGCATACGCTGGTACATGATAGAGAGGATTCTGATAGATATCAAACGCTGAATGGAGTGTGGCGGTTTCGTTATCATGACAGCATCTATGATTTAAAGGAACATTTTTATAAATTGGATTACGATGTAAGTTTGTTTGATGAGATCGTAGTGCCGAGTGTATGGCAATGCGCAGGCTATGATTCGCATCAGTACACGAATGTCCGTTATCCGTTTCCGTTTGATCCGCCATATGTACCACATGATAATCCGTGTGGAGCATATGTATATGATTTCGAATATACGCGAGATGAGTTGGCACCACGAGCATATCTCAACTTCGAAGGAGTAGACTCTTGTTTTTATGTATGGCTGAATGGGCAATATGTTGGATACAGTCAGGTATCGCATTCTACTAGTGAATTTGATGTAACGGACTATCTGGAAAATGGACTTAACCGTATTGCAGTACTTGTTCTCAAATGGTGTGATGGAAGTTACATGGAAGACCAGGACAAATTCCGTATGAGTGGAATCTTTAGAGATGTATATTTGATCAAGAGACCGGAACAATGTATCTTTGATTATTTCATTAAGACTACCCACACAAGAAAAGAAGCAATCGTAAATGTGGACATTACATATTTGCAAAATGCGATACCTACTAAGGTACATGTATATGATGCACAGCAGAATCCTATTGCAAGTGTGAATCTAGATTGGGAAGCATGCAAAGACAAAACTGCAAATATTCAGATAGGTATTCCGGAGCCGGTGTTGTGGAATGCAGAGAATCCATATCTCTACAATGTCATCTTGGAGACAGAGAATGAAGTAATCACAGACCGGATTGGCATTCGAGAGATATGCATTAAGGATAAAGTGGTGCATTTTAATGGGAAGCCGATTGTATTTAATGGAGTGAATCGCCATGATTCCGATCCGGTTACGGGATATACAGTTGATATAGAAAAAATCAAAAAAGATATGCAGTTGATGAAACAACACAATATCAATGCGATACGTACTGCTCATTATCCGAATGCCCCATATTTTTATCAATTATGTGATGAGTATGGATTCTATGTTATTGACGAAGCGGATAACGAAAGTCATGGTCCATGTGAAATATATTACGCAAGTGATGATTTCGCAGAGAAAGAAGCACACTGGAATGAGCCGATTGCAGATAATCCCGAATATATAGTGGCGACGTTGGATAGGACACAAAGGTGTGTAATCAGAGACAAGAACAGACCGTCAGTTGTTATATGGTCTATGGGAAATGAGAGTGCATATGGGTGTACCTTTGAAGAATCATTAAAATGGACTAAATTATATGATGATACGCGACTGACGCATTATGAAGGCGCGATACATCGTAACAAGAAACAAAAATATGATTTTTCAAATTTAGATTTACATAGCAGGATGTATCCGAATTTCTATGAAATAGACGATTATATCAATGGTAAACCGGATAAGCCACTCATTCTTTGCGAGTACAGTCACGCAATGGGTAATGGTCCGGGTGATTTGGAAGATTATTTTCAATATTTTCATAAGTATGACATAATATGTGGCGGTTTTGTGTGGGAATGGTGTGATCACGCGATATGGAAAGGACAGACCGAGGAAGGTAAGGATATATACCATTACGGAGGAGATCATGGAGAAATCCTTCATGATGGTAACTTCTGTATGGATGGACTGGTTTACCCTGACAGAACACCTCATACCGGTTTGTTAGAGTATAAAAATGTATATCGACCTTTGCGGGCAATCGATTATGATGCGGAGATGCAAGAGGTTACTTTCCAAAATTATATGGATTTTACCGATGCCAAGGATTATGTACAGATTCAATACGAAGTCAATTGCGATGGAGTAGTTGTAGACAGTGGAGAATTGGATGCTATTTCTGTAGAACCACGCCAAAAGGTTGCTACAAAGGTACCGGTTCGAATTCCAGAGCGAGGCAAAACGTTTTTGAAGTTGTATTACTATACAAGAAGCGAGACAGCTTTAGTGCCTTGCGGATATCTGTTGGGGTTTGATGAAATCCTTCTTGAAAATGAAGATTCACGAAATCAGTTCGTCGTGCAAAAGACAAACTGTTTTGCCAAGCATAGCAATGATATTCAAGTCGAGGAAGACGATAGTGTTGTGCTTCTCAAGGGGGAAATGTTCACTTATCGCTTAGACAAGCGAACCGGATTGTTTGAACAACTAACGTATCATCAAGTGGAACAGTTCCGAAAACCGATGGAAATCAATATTTGGAGAGCACCGATCGATAATGATGCACCATATAAATGGAATTGGTATCGGGCGGGATATGACAGAGCGGTTTGCAGAGCGCATGAGATATGCGTCAATCACACAGAAGAGTATGTGCAACTTGATTGTAAGCAGGCACTCGTTTCCAATGCGGTGCAGCGAATCTTGGATATGGAGACATGCTGGAAGATTGACAGAGATGGTGATATTCGATTTTCTATTAAGGTGACACGCAGACCACAATTTCCGATGCTCCCGAGATTCGGTATTCGTTTATTTTTAGATAAGAGCATGGAACAGGTGAGTTACTATGGAATGGGACCACAGGAAAGCTATATTGACAAATGTCGGGCAAGCAGTCATGGTCTGTATTCGGCAAAGGTAGAGGAATTGCATGAGGATTACGTGAAACCTCAGGAAAACGGCAGCCATATAGATTGTTCACATGTTGTCGTGGCAGGAGAGGACTCGCGGGTTTGTGCATTCTCTGAACAGGGATTTTCATTCAATGCCTCTTGCTACACGCAGGAAGAGTTAACACGGAAAGTGCACAATTATGAATTAGAGACTTCCGATTATACGGTCTTATGTTTAGATTACGCACAAAATGGTATTGGCTCGAGCAGTTGTGTGGTTAGCCTGGCGGAGAAATATCGACTGTTAGCACAGGAATTTACATTCAAAATAAATTTGTCATTTGCAAACAAAGACTTAAAAATGAAAGGAGAACAATGATGAAAAAAACAGCAGTTTTATTGTTGGCAGTAATGATGATGTTGCTGGTGGCATGTGACAAGGGAAACAATCAAGTAGACGACCCCACGAAGCAAGTTGAACAGGAACAGACTGAGAAAGACGATTCGAATCAGGAGGAAACCAAGAGGGATGATTGGCCGGACAACGAATTCACAGCTTTGATTCCAAAACCGGAGTTTTCTTTTCTGGCAGCCAGTGTTAGTGGAAGTACTTTCTCATCTAATTTTGCAGGAGCAACCATTGAACAAGTTAGAGACTATGTTGTGAAACTTCAAGAAGCAGGTTTTAACGTGAATGCAGAAGTCAAGGATGAAGAAATCTATGGGATGGTGACTTACGATTATAAGGCTTCAAATGCCGAGGGTTATTCCATTCATATTTATTTTGGAAATGAGAGTTTTAGCATTACCATGAGCAAATAGGGAAGGAGATCATGTGATATGGAAAAAGAAAAGATAGAAAATCCGAAAAGCATCCAGCGTAAACGTGCAAGGGCAATGGGTTTTTATGAATTAAAAAGAAGGGTGAGCGCCTTGTTTCCTAAACGAAAATCTAGGAAAAAGGTAATTAACTTCCATACGAAACAAAAAATATTTGTTTGGAGGGTGTTAGCGATTCCAATACTGAATTTCCTTGTCTTTTGGGTATATGCTAATCTGGATGCCATTACCATGGCATTTCGAAATATAGATATGAGTACAGGTATGGAGTACTGGACACTGGGTAATTTCGGAAAAGTGTTGGACTTATTTACCGAAGGAAACATGCTTTTATATGGAAGGAACACATTGATGTTCTGGCTTTTAAGCACGGTATGGGCAATACCACATTCCATTATGCTAACCTATGGGTTTCACAAAAAAATGGCAGGAAGAAAAGTTTTTCGTGTATTGCTCTACATCCCATCTATTATATGTTCCGTTGCACTGGCCGGAATCTTCAGTTCCTTTATCAGTAGTAATGGTGCAGTAGGTTACATATTGACAAATGTATTCAATGTGGCACGCGTTCCCGCATGGTTTGCAGAGCAGGAGTTCGCCTTAGGTGGTCTGTTGTTTTACAGTTTTTTCTTTGGATTTGCAGGACAGTATATCTTATACAGTGGTGCGATGGCTAATATCAGTAACGAGATAACGGAAGCGGCTTATATGGATGGCGTGACTATGTGGCAGGAAATCCTTTACATCGATATCCCGCTTATGTGGCCGACTCTTTCCATGACAATTGTTACATCTTTTAGTGGGTTATTCGGAGCGTCCGGACCGATTCTTATCTTTACTCCGAACATGGAGGCTACTTGGACCTTTGGCTACTGGATCTTTGACCAGGTGCGAAGATTTCAGGCGTATTACCTACCGGCTACATTGGGATTGTGCTTTACCATCATTGCATTTCCGATTGCGATGTGGGTAAAGAACGTAACAGATAAGATGTTTACAACAGAGTAGGAGGAGACAACATGAGGTTTAGAAGAAAGCGAGATTTATTAGACAAGAGGAGAACGATTTGGGAAAAGATGTTCTTTATCCTATTATTCTTAGTACTGTTTGTGTGGGCTGCAATTGTTGTTTATATGTTATTATGGGCCTTTATGTGTTCCTTAAAAACCAATTTGGAATATGTAAATGAACCTTTGACTTTGCCGGTACAGTTACATTTTGAAAACTTTAAAATTGCGTTAGACAAGTTGTCTGTGAACAATATTGGCTTCTTAGGAATGCTGTGGCACAGTCTTTGGCAGTCTGTAGGGCCGGCTTTGATAAGCACAACCATGGCGCTTCTTGTAGGTTATGTGTTTGCACAATATCAATTCCCGGGTAAGGCATTTTTATTTGGTGTTATCGTATTTACGATGCTGATTCCGCTCTATGGTTCTATGGCGGCTTCCTATCGGCTGATGTTCGATTTAAAGTTGGCCAACTCCTATTTGTACTTAATCAAATGCGTAGGAGGATTTGGCGGAGGTATGTTGGTTCCGTATGGTTACTTCAAGGCGATGCCAAAAGAAATGAGAGAGGCAGTATATGTAGATGGTGGAAGTGACGATATTGCTTTCTGGAAAGTATATTTTCCATTAAGCCGTAATATTTTTATTCCACTTGCAATGCTCACCTTTATCGCTGAATGGAACGATTTCCAAAATACACTTTTATATTTTGACAAAATGCCGAATCTGGCATTGGGCTTATATTATTTCCAACAGGAAATACAGTATGTGGTTAACAATCCGGCATATTTTGCAGGCACGTTGATTGTCATGGCGCCGGTAGTTATTCTATTTATATTTGCTTCTGATAAGATTATGGGTCAACTGTATAGCGGTGGCCTTAAAGGATAAGACAAGAAGAAGGGAGAAATGAAACATGAAAAAGAAATTATTAACTTGGGTGTGCATCGCCACAATGCTTATGGGTAGCTTGGTAGGATGTGCCAGAACGAATCAACAGGTGGCCAATGATGGCGGAGCGGCCGGAAAAGGAACCGAATTGCAAATCGGTGTAGAAACGAAAGGCTACGGAGATCAATTTGCTTATAAGTTGGCAGAAGCATTCGAGAAAAAAACAGGCATTAAAACAGTTGTTGCAAAATCTAACTCCGGTGAATGGATTCTGCCGGCGGTAACAGCAGGTGCCAAATATAACGATATCGATGTTTTCTTTGATATCCGTGATAACGCAATGGGCGATGTGGCTAAGGTGAATTATCTTGATGGATATGAGAAAGCATATATTGATTTGAGTGATATCTACAATTCCGTTCCGGAAGGCTACGACACAGATAAGACACTCAAAGAAATCTTTGACCCGTATGCAGTTCGTGCATGTACATGGGATTTAGAAGGTGAGGGATACGGTGACGGAAAACAGTATTTTATTAACTATGTTGCCGGAATGGAAGGTTTAGTATATAACGTTGATTTGTTTGAAAAGTATAATTTGAGTGTACCGAAAACTACCAATCAGTTTTTCGCTTTATTGGAACAGATGAAAACAGCGGATAACGGAAAAGCACCACAGAATAAAGATGGAAGAGTCATTTATCCATACGTATTCAGTAATAGTTGTAATTATCAGGATTTTATAACTCGAGTATGGTGGGCACAGTATGATGGCATAACGGCTTTTGAGAATGTTTTCAAGGGACAAGATGCAAAGGGGAACTATACAGCTGAATGCCAAAAGAGTCCGGGAAAACTGTCTGCATATACACACATTGCAAACTTGTTATCACAAGACAATAACTATTATGACCTTAATGCAGCTTCTCAGACCTTTACAAATGTGCAGGTTAAATTCTTGGATAATCAAGCATTTATGATTACTACAGGAGACTGGCTAGAAAGAGAAATGGAAGGTAACTTTGCAGATGTTGAACTTAATATTGCATTCATGAGAATACCGATGAACAGTGATGTAATTAAGAATTGTGATTCCGTAAAGACAGAGGAACAATTGGTAGAAGTAATTTCATATATTGACGGGGAGACATCTGAAAGACCATCCTACTTGTCTGACAGTGATTTGGCATATTTGACAGAAGCACGTAGCATCAATTCGAGTGAGGGTAATCAGCATATCGCATATATCCCGGCTTACAGCAATATGGTAGATGAGGCAAAGCAGTTCTTAAGCTTCATGTTATCCAAAGAAGGTCAGGATATCATGTTAAAATATGCGAACGGCAATATGGCACCATTGAATGTAGATGTGGAACAGTTTGATGCATACGCAGAATTATCTTCTTTGCAGAGAGCAAAATACACGATGATGAGCACAGGATCAGGCCTGCAGTTTATTGGACAAAGTAAATATCATCCAATGGCCTATGCCGGAGGATGTAGTGATTTATCTGGTCTGGAAGGATCATTTGGTAGTGTAAAGACCTCTAGCAGTCACAAAACGCCGTTAGAACTTTGGGAGAAGCAATATAAGAATTTCGTGAAAGAATGGGATAACAAAGTGGAAATTTCAGGTGTTTCAAAGATCAAAAAGTAACAGGAGGGAATATCTCATATGAAGAAAGTAATCAAAAAACTTACAGTCGGCTTGTTGTGCTTATGTATGGTTCTTTCGTTAGTGGCATGTGCTGATGGCGGTGGCAGTAACGAGAATGAGCAGGAAGGAACTTCTGAGGCTACGCAGCTTACTCATGGAAAGGTGTGGTCAGCACCATCCAGTGTGAAGATTCTGAGAGATGATGTGAAGTATGCCAATAAGCAGGCGGCGAAGCTTTCCTATCAAGCAGTGCGTAATGAGCATGAAAATTATCAATTGCTCATCACAGCCGAGAAAGACATTTCGCATTTTGAATTACAGGTAAATGATCTGAAAAATGGAAAAGAAGTTATATCTAAGGATAATGTCACTGTATATGTACAAAAGTATGTATATTCTACAGACAGTGCCGGAAACGGATACATTCCGGACCCATTGATTCCAATGGAAAATGCTGATGCATACGATGAGAATGTAATTAAAGCAGGTCAGAATGGAGCACTGTGGGTGACGATTTATATACCGGAGGATACCAAAGCAGGTGTGTATGAAGGTACCTTTAGGCTTGTGTTAGAGGGAACCGAGGGTAAAGAAACCTTGGATGTTCCTGTGTCTGTGGATGTGTACGACTATACATTAACAGAGGAAGTAAATGCGAGAACCCTGTTCTCATGGAGATATATCCGAGTTGCGGCAGGCGAGCTGGACGGCAGTATTGAGATGATGGAAAAGTACTATGATTTTTTTGAGGATTATCGTATCTCATTACAGACATTGCCGGTAGAATCCCTGTCAGGTCAAGAGTACATTGATGCATTATTGGAACACTATGATGACATCTCCAACTATTGTATCATGAACATAAAAGGTGAGATGACAGGAGGTCTATATAGTAGTAGTTATAGAGATATTGTAATGGAAGAGTATCTACTCATTGCAGAAAACAGTACGGCTGAGAAAAATCTTTTTGACAAAGCAAGCATCTTTACCGTAGATGAGCCTCATTTAACAGAGGAATCCGGAAGAAGAGGATTGATTTCCCAGTTGCAGCAGGTGAATGCTATGGTAGAAGAAGTGATTGACACCATTGCAGCTGATACTAGTGCTCGTTTCAAAGAGTTTAAGAAGATTAAAAACTGGGAAGATTCTATCCGTGACATCCCGAATATCGTTACTCTGAATTATATGTCTTGGTTGTTTGAAAATGAAGACTCAGAAGATGCGCAGACAATGTTGTCTTTAATGAATTGTATCTGTCCATATTTTACACACGTGTCTGACAGCAGTATCGAACAATTAGAGCGCATGGCAGAGAAGTATGATCTGGATTTGTGGTGGTATGGATGTGTTGCTCCGAGACCACCTGCACCAACCTATCATATCAGTGATTTGAATTTACTGAGTCCAAGAACAGTGTCTTGGTTACAAAGCAAATATGATATACAAGGCAATCTGTATTGGGATGTAGCAGGATATACTTACGAAACACAAGATGAATCTCTTTATTATGCTGTAGATTTGTACGAAAAGCCATACCACTATGACGGTTGGACAGCAGGTGACGGTTTCCTTGTATATCCGGGAGCAGCATATGATGTGTATGGACCTATACCATCTCTTCGTCTAATGAGTATTCGAGATGGCATGGAAGAATATGAAATCCTTGAGAATCTGAAAACTGTTTTAGAAAATGATCCGGATGCCTTCGATGATACAATTACAACAGACAGTATCATGAGCATGTTTTATGATCCGGTTGCACTTAGTACAAGTCGTATGTATACAGATGGTGAGGCGGAGCTTGATTTTGTTACATTGCGTAAGAATCTCTTAGAATTTATTACCGGATTCCAAGCAGGTTTGGGATTTGTTCTTGGAGATATCAGCATCATCGGAGAGACTGCAGAAGTCACCTATTATGTGCAGGATGGAGCGACCGTTCTCATTGATGGCGAAACACAGAAACCGGTAGAAGGTAATGAGTACAAATACGAAATGGATCTTGCTCAGGATACATATATCCATCTGACAGTGCAGAATTCTTCGGGAGAAACAAAGAAGTATAATCAATTCGTTGGAACACCACTATATGTACTCAATGCAATGTCAGACGAAAGTCATGCAACCGATATAACTGTAACGGAAGGAAGTACAGCAGAGATCGTAGCGAGTGATACATATTCTACAGATGGAACAGCACTTCATGTAAAACTGAATGGTGTTCTGACAGGAGATATTATTGATGATGCTACATTTAAACCAGCTGTAACATTTGACTTCTCAATGTTTGGCGATATCGATGTAACGGATTTACAAGTGATTCGTATGGATATATACAATCCGGGAGCAGAGACGGAAGTATCTGTCAATGTCTATAGTGGAGATTCCTACGATTCGCTTGGTACATATCAGATTAAAGAAGGTAAGACAATACTGGAACTTGATATGACGAAATTGATGTCCGGTTTAGCAAATGCAGATCGTATGGTATTTGAATTTGCTAATATCAATGCAGAGGGAACAGTGCAGTCTTATGAGTTCTATGTAGACAATATGGTAGGTGAATAAAAGGAGGTAGACGTGTGAAAAAGATACTTACTCATTGGAAGATTATAGGCATTCTGCTCGCAGTTTTGTTAATCACAGCCATTACTTTTGTTGTTGTTTATAAAAATCAGAACAATGACAAGCCAATTGTTGAAGAACAACATACCGAGGAAGTTGCCGGGGATACCGAAGTAATTTTTTCGTTTGATTCCTACAAAGAAATCATTGGCACAAAGCCTTCTTTAGTCAATGATTTCGGGGCAACCGTAATTAATAGGGATGATACTTATATTACAGAGGGAGAAGGCTCTTGGCTAATCAAACCACAGGGTGACTATGAATTAAAGCAGCAATATCCATATTTTCGAATGAAATGTTATGACAGTACGTTTATAACTAATAATTTTGACGGTTATGACCAAGTCCTGCTTGATGTTTATAATGCGTCCGAAGATGATGTTGATATCAAATGGAGATTCAGGTCTAAAACAAAGAATGGGAAGCAGAATATTGATACAGAAGAGATAACATATACACTGAAGGCAGGAGAATGGACAACTTGCGAGTATGATTTGGTATCTGCATTATACGCTGTGCAATATGACTTGAGTGATATGCAATACATGACAATTAAGATATTGTCGCAAAAAGAAGCAAAAGAGGATACTGTTGCACAACTGTATTTTGATAATTTGCGTGGACATCTTATGGAAGGAGAACGCGAGGAAGTTGAGTTAACAGGGGATTTCGAGAAAGTTATCTCGTTTGAAGATAGCACTGAACGAGCATATTTCCGAAATGATAACAGTTGGATTCCAAATAACAATATACTCTCCCGCGTTGCATACAAAGATACAACCATCAAATCAATGGACTTTATGGGAGAATATGTGCTTAGAGGAGATGCAACAGCTTCTACCTTCCCTGGAACTACGATTACCTTTGATAAGACATATACGAAGGGCAAATATCTGAGTTTTATGATGTACATCGAAGTGGATAAAGAGTTGGTAGAAGAAACTGGCTTCAAAACATGGGCCGTACAGTCCCAAGCACACATTGTAGAACGTGCAGGAGGACCTTTTAATAAGTGGGTTCAGATAGATATCAAGTTAAAAGATGATTGTAGTAGTTTATGGTTTTTCCCACAGTTTGGTTGGAACCAAAACCTTTCGATATTTGGGCAAAATCCGGTTACTATATACATGGATCATTTTGTTATCACGGACGAGGTGAAGGAACTAGTTGTTTATAACTTTGATTTTGAAAAAGGAATTACTTTTGAGAAGGAAGAGGAAGAAAATGCGATTGTAGGTTCTACTGGAAGTAATGAAGGTAAATATTTAGGACAATGGAGTCAGAGTATTATTGCTTTGGAGCGAACAAAGTTTGATGGTTCTTATACGATGATGGGTAAAACGAATAGTCAGTTCCCTGAGATATTTGTGCCATTCAACAAGACATATAAAAAGGGCAGTAATTTTACTTTCCGTTATTATGTAGAAGGTACTGTAGCAGAAGATGAGACTTTCATAGTGACTATGAGAGGTTATCCTGCCGGTGACAAGGCTATGACCACATACACAGTTAATGCAAGAAAGTTTAACCGTTGGTATGAAACTACCTTTACTTTTACAGAAGCACACGATCGAGTTTCCATCTTCATTGAATTGGCTAATACCAGTGCAATTAAAGATGGAAAGAAAGTTAACATCTATTATGATGACTTCTATATTAACAAACAGAATGCATCTTCCATCAAGAAGTTTGATTTTGAAAAGGGTGTAACTTTCGAAATTGAAGAGCAGGGAGAGGCAATGGTAGGTTCGAGCGGTGACAATACACCTCGTTTTAAAAATCAATGGAGTCAGAGTGTCCTAACCCTAAAAAGAAAACTGTTTGATGGTTCTTATACGATGGCAGGTCAGACAAAGTGTCAATATCCGGAAGCATTTGTAGAGTTGGGTAAGACATATCCAAAAGGAACAACCTTTACCTTCCGCTACTATGTAGAAGGTGACGAAGCAGACGGAGAAACATATGCAGTTTCAATGCGAGGCTATCCGGGGTCTGAGAAGGCATTCACTTCATACCAGGTAAGTGGACGTAAGTTTAACCGTTGGTATGAAACCACCTTTACTTTTACGGAAGCTCACGACCGTGTTGCTATCTTCATGGAATTCGGAAAAACAGGAGCCCTTAAAGATGGCAAGTCAGTAACGATATATTATGATGACCTGTATATTAACAAACAGAATGCATCGTCTATTAAGGTGTTTGACTTTGAGAAGGGTGTAACATTTGAAATCGAAGAACAGGATGAAGCAATGATAGGTTCAACCGGAGATGACACAACTCGTTTCAAAGGACAATGGAGCCAGAGTATTCTGTCATTATCAAGAAAAGAGTTTGATGGTTCTTATACGATGATGGGCAAGACGAATTGCCAATATCCGGAAGCATTTGTCGAGTTAGGAAAGACATATCCGGCAGGAACCACATTTACTTTCCGCTACTATGCGAAAGGAGAAGTTGGTCTAACAGAGACACATAAAGTGTCTGTGGTTGCTTATCCGGCAGGAGAGAATGCACGGACCACATACGAAATAACCGGAAACAAATTCAACAGATGGAATGAGTTGACCATAACCTTTGCAGAGGCACATGACAGATTGGCTCTGCGTGTAGAATTGGCAGGAACCAGTGCTATTAAAGACGGCAAGCAAGCGGAACTCTACTTTGATGATCTTTATATCAACAAGGAAATAGATGAATCAGAAGTATATGTACCTGATTTTGAGACTGGAATTGACTTTGAGGATGAAGAGCAGGAAGTAGCAATTGAAGGCTCAAGAGGAGCAAATTCACAGTATCAAGGTTGGGGACAAAGTGCAATCACTTTATTCCGTGTGCAGTATGATGGATCTTATACGATGATGGGAGAAACGAGAAATCAATATCCGGAAATTCTCGTGAACCTTGGCAAAGAATATCCGGCGGGAACGGTACTTACTTTCCGCGTGTATGTGGAAGGAGAGACAACAGGTGATACGACTCTCGAATCAAGGGTAAGGGCATATGCCGGAAGCTCGTTGGCTACCACAGATTATGACAAGAATCTTGTACTGAATCAGTGGAATGAAATCAGTGTACAATTTACACAAGCGCATGATAGATTTGGCTATTATGTTACTTTGGCAAATGAAGCTGTAATTGACGGAGGAAAGACAGTTAATATCTATTATGACGATTTCCGTATCACAAAAGGAAATACCTTATCATTTGAAACAGGTGTAGATTTTGAGAATGAGGGCGATGTAGAAGCATTTGCAGCTTCTACAACCGGAGAGTTCACATCGACGCTTACACGTGAGTTATATGAAGAATCTTATCGACTTCGTATGAACTCTGTAAATAGCGGTGGTCAAAGCCCAATGATGACAATTGCATTTGGTAAAACGTATTCAGTTGGCACAAAACTCACTTTCAAGGTGAAAGCAGTTAACTGTGGAACGGGACTTCAAGAGTTCTATCTTCGTAGAACAGGCAAAACGGATGCTTATATTACGACCACAAGAGGTGAGTGGAGCACGGTGACATACATCTTTGATGGAGAGTATGACAGTCTGAATATCTTGACACCAGTATGGAATCCGAATTATACCGTGTACTTTGACGATTTCAAGATTGAAACATCAGTTGATTTCACAGAGGGTGTAGACTTTGAAACACTTAAAGGCGTCGATGCATTTAGAGCTTCTACAAGCGGAGAAAATACAGCTACGCTTGTAAGGGAAATGTATGAAGAATCCTATCGTCTTCGTATGAACTCTGTAAATAGCGGAGGTCAAAATCCAATGATGACGATTGCATTTGGTAAAGCGTATCCGATAGGTACTAAGCTTACTTTTAAAGTAAAAGCAGTCAACTGCGGAACTGGAATTCAGGAGTTTTATCTTCGTAGAACCGGTAAGACTGATGCCTATATAACCAGCACAAGAGATGAGTGGACTACGATTACCTACATTTTTGATGGAGAGTATGACCGCCTCAGTATCTTGACACCGGTATGGAGTCCGAATTA
>JAFQDE010000015.1 GCA_017416155.1 Tyzzerella sp. | reverse complement strand
CTAGCAAAAATGAAGCACCAAAGGGAGCTTCTTAACAGTGTTGTTTCTTGGTTAAACTCATTTTGGGCGCCGAAAATTCATGTGAAAAGAAAATCGGTACTAGAATTCGCATTCTAGTACCGCCTTTGTCTTCATTCTGAAATACCCACGTTTTTGTAAAACCGTGGGTATTTTTATAACATATTAGTCGTTGTCTTCTTCAACATCTTCCATATTAAGAAAACTGATACCACTACCAACGCCAATGCCAACGCTTGCGATACACGAAGTCCTGTTCCAAAAAACATAAGCGAATCGGTACGAAGTCCTTCTATCCAGAATCTACCTACTCCATATCCAAACAAATAAATCAATAGAATCTGACCATCGAATTTCTTATATTTCTTCCAACATAGCAACATGACAAGGAGGATGCACACATTCCAAAGTGATTCATAAAGAAATGTCGGATGTACCTGTATATAACTGATTCCATCAATCACTTCTATATTACTGCGCATCATCTCTGTCACATCAGAACTTCTCACTGCATCAAGGGGAAGTCTCATCGCGAACAGACTGTCTGTGTACTCACCAAAGGCTTCTCGGTTAAAGAAATTACCCCAACGTCCCATAATCTGTCCCAGAATAAGTCCTGGAGCTGCAGTATCTGCCAGAAGGCCAAAAGAAAGTTTCTTAACCTTACAATAGACAACAGCTGTAATTACCGCGGCAATCACAGCACCATAGATGGCCAATCCCCCTTCTCGCAAATTAAAGATGCTAAGCAAATTATCCTTGTATGAATCCCACGAGAAGATTACATAGTAAAGTCTTGCACCAATGACTGATATAATCACTTCATAGATTGCTATATCATAATAAATATCCGGATCTTGCCCGCTTTTCTTAGCAAGGTGAGTTGCCATTAAAATACCTGCAACGACACTAAATCCAATCACCATTCCATAGAATGCGATCTCGAATCCAAACACGGAAATGCTCTTTCCGACACGTTCCAAATGGATTCCCAGATTCGGAAAATCAATACTCATCGTCATATCATTTCCCCTTTCTTAACTATACATTAAATCTAAAGAGAATGATATCTCCGTCTTGAACTACATACTCTTTACCTTCCAAACGAACAAGTCCTTTGTCCTTGGCTGCACCGTAAGTACCGCACTCCATCAAATCATCATAACTTACAATCTCTGCGCGAATAAATCCGCGTTCAAAATCTGAGTGAATCTTTCCGGCCGCCTGCGGTGCCTTTGTACCTTTTTTGATGGTCCATGCGCGGACTTCCGGTTCCCCTGCAGTCAGATAACTAATTAGGCCAAGTAAGCTATAACTTGCTTTAATCAATTTCTCAAGTCCGGATTCACTAAGTCCAAGGTCCTCTAAGAACATTTTCTTCTCATCTTCTTCCAATTCAGCGATTTCCTGCTCAATCTGTGCGCATACTACGAACACTTCACAGTTCTCTTTTTGGGCATACTCTCTGACAGCTTGCACTCCCTCATTAGAAGCGCCATCGTCCATAAGGTCGTCCTCTGCCACGTTTGCGGCAAAGATAACAGGCTTGTAAGTAAGCAGATTATAGCTTTCCAAAAGTGCCAACTCATCTTCATCATTTACTTCAAAGCTTCTCGCCATATTGTCATTCTCAAGATGCTCTTTGATTTTTTCTAAAAGTTCCAGCTCTTTCGCAACCGCTTTATCGTTACGTGCAACCTTCACGGCTTTTGCAATACGTCTTTCCAGAATCTCAATATCAGAGAAAATGAGTTCTAGATTGATTGTCTCAATATCACGAAGAGGCGCAATACTTCCATCCACGTGTACAATATTGCTGTCCTCAAAACATCTTACGACATGTACGATAGCATCTACTTCACGAATATTCGCAAGGAATTGGTTTCCGAGACCTTCCCCTTTGGAAGCACCTTTTACAAGTCCTGCTATATCTACAAATTCAATCGCTGCCGGAACAATTTTCTTCGTATTATACATCTTTCCAAGTACATCTAACCTCTCATCCGGCACAGTTACCACGCCCACATTTGGGTCAATTGTACAGAACGGATAGTTTGCTGATTCTGCTCCTGCTTTCGTAAGAGAGTTGAATAATGTACTCTTTCCTACATTTGGTAATCCCACGATTCCTAATTTCATATATGTTTCCTCTCAATCTATTATTCTCTATCTCTCGTTTCCATCAAGATTAGCAATCCATCCGAAAACGTAATCAACACTTCTTCATCAACAACCTCATTACTGACACATCTGCTTTCATCGGCACTCACACGATAATTTGTGAGCGGATACTTTGCTCCCATAATAGACACATTGTCCACCGGTCCGCTGAATGGAAATATAGAAAAATATTTTCCAAATTTTTCTGCCTTGCGGATACAAATCTGATTCCTCCACACAGAAATTCGATTGCATTCATCCACAAGATAAGCTTCCACTCCCGCATCATGCGGAATTTTCAAGATGTGTATATTGGAAAGCACATGGTCAAGGCGAGTTCCTGTCGCGCCGAAAATCCATAACTTTTGAACTCCCAGTTCAATCGCCATGCGAAGTGCAATCTCCGTATCGGTAGCATCCTTCACCGGATTGAACTCACGAATCGGCACCTGTGTCTCTTCCTTATAATACGCAATCACCTGAGGGTCCACACTGTCGAAATCCCCGACAATATGTGTCGGCATCATTTGATTTCTGTAAAGAAAAGAAAGACCGCTATCCACTCCGATGATATACTCCGGTTCTACTTTTCTTAACATTTCTAGTGTAAATGCATCATTGATTGAACCGCCACTTATAATTACACCTGTTCTACTCATACTTATTTAAAATTTCCATCATATCGATTGTGTTCTGTTTCGTATCGCCATTGAAAACTGCAGAACCTGCTACGATAATGTTTGCTCCTGCTTTAATAACATCTTCTACATTTTGAGCATCGATACCGCCGTCTACCTGGATATCGATATTGAGACCTTTTGCTTCTACCATTGCTTTTGCCTGTGCAATCTTTTCTAATGCGATTGGCATGAACTTCTGACCGCCGAATCCCGGCTCTACTGACATAATCAGAATCATATCAATTTTATCTAAGTATGGCTCCAGCACAGAGACCGGAGTTGCCGGTTTGACTGAAACTCCCACTTTGCATCCGCATTCGCGAATCTTAGCGATGGTTGCATCCAAATCCTCACATGCCTCAATATGAACTGTGATAATATCTGCACTTGCCTTCGCAAATGCCTCAATGTAACGAATTGGTTCTTCAATCATAAGATGAACATCATGAACAAGCATAGAAGCAGGTCGGATAGACTTCAAAATTCCAGGTCCAAATGAAAGGTTTGGTACAAACATACCGTCCATTACATCATAGTGAATGTACTTTGCTCCGTTTTCTTCTGTTGTCTTAAGTTCTTCTCCCAATACTTTGAAATCTGCTGAGAGCATGGATGGTGCTAAAATCATCATAACTAGTATCTCCTTCTTTCTTTTAATTCGGTGTACATTTCTAAATAGTTCTCATATCTCACTGGATGAATCTTGCCCTCCTGCAGAGCTTCTTTGACTGCACAACCAGGCTCATGTACATGGTCACAGCCCTGGAATCTGCACTGCCCCTCAAAAGGAGCAAACTCCGTGAAATAAAACTTTAATTCCTCTTTTTCAAAATCATTGGTATACAGGGAGCTAAATCCCGGTGTATCCATGATGTATGTGTCATCTTCAATCCATATCAGCTCCGAATGACGCGTTGTATGTTTCCCGCGTTCTATTTTCTCGCTGATACTTCCCGTCTCCATCCTCGCATCCGGTTGGATAATATTGATAAGAGACGACTTTCCGACTCCGGAAGGACCCGCTATTACAGTGGTCTTTCCCTTCAAAAGGAGCTTTAACTGTTCAATATTTTCTTCCAAAACAGCACTTGTGAAAATCATTTGATACCCGCATGACTCATAAATTTCTTTCAATTCCTGAATCTCCGGCTCTGTGGCAATATCCTTTTTATTAAAACACAGAACAACCGGAATCCCTTTGCTCTCCATCATAATTAAAAAACGGTCAAGCAAATTAAAATGCGGTTTCGGTTTTGTCACTGCAAATACAACCAAGACCTGGTCAATATTCGCAACTGCCGGGCGAATTAACTCATTTTTACGTGCCAAGATATCTACAATATTACCCTTTTTCTCTGTTTCGTCGAGCACATCTATCTCGACTATATCACCTACTAAAGGTTTAATCTTCTCTTTTCGAAAGACACCTTTCGCCTTACACTCATAAAGACCGGATTCTACTACATGAACGTAGTAGAATCCGGCAATTCCTTTTATAATCTTTCCTTGCATAAATGCATCCTTGTTATATTATTGTGTAGCTCCACCATTCTCTGTGCCAGGTCCCGGTCCGTTGCTTAATACAATCGTAATTGTAGCATCCTCATCTACTGTCTCTCCCGCTTGTTCAACTCTGACAACAAAGTCCTTATTATATTTTGCACTTACTGTTCGTTTCGGCGGGTCCAAAAATGTAAATTCACCACTTATTTCTTCAAGGAGTGCCACAACTTCTCTATATGTTTTCCCTGCAAACTCTTCATTTTCAGGGATTTTAACCTTTACTTTACCTGCACTCACCATATACTTCACAGTGGTCATTCTGTCAAGAACAGTTCCTTCCTCGATGTCCTGTGCAATAACCTGTCCAGCCGGTTCTTCACTGTTAACTTCCTCAATCTGACTCTTAAGACCTGCATCTTTTAATGCTTTCTCTGCTTCTGACTTTGTCCTGCCCACAAGGCTCGGCATCGTTGTCTGTCCAACACCTTTGCTGACATAGACTGTAATCTTTGAATTCTTATTTCCATCTTTACCTGCTTCCGGTGAGGTTCTGGTGACTTTTTTCTCTGCGACTGTATCGTGATTTTCTGTTCTGATCTTAATATTCTTTTTTGCAAATCCAGCATTCACTAATTCTGTAATGGCTTCGCTTTCTGACTTGTTTGCTACATCCGGAATCTCAATTGTCTTAAGACCTGTGCTGAGATATACCTGAACCTTGGTTCCTTCCGGTAATCTGACACCATCTGCCGTCAATTGCTTAAAGATATAGTCTTTTTCATACTGCTCTGACTCTTCCTCTCGAACGATTGACAACACCAATCCTGCTTCTTCACAAGCATCTTCGGCCTGCTTGAGAGTCATGCCGACAAGGTTTGGAACCTTGTACTTTTCATCTCCCGGTTTAATCTGCGGTGTAGTTTGGAAAAGTCCTGCCACATGACCAATAATCAGCACAAATACACCTATGAATACAACGGATGCAATAACCGTCATAACCCTCATGATTTTTGCCATTTTAGGGTCTATTTCTTTCTTCTTTCCTTCTTTGCGGCGTCTTCTGCTCTCATATTCATCATCATCATCATATGATTCATCATAATCATCACCATAGTTTGACTTATACTCTACACCATCTTGAATACGTTCCAAATCCTCCGGAGTAATCATTACTGTGTCAGCTACACTTCGCAGTGGGGAAATTCTCACAAAATCTCCATCCGGGTCCTGTAACGAGTGCTTTAAATCGCGAATAAGTTGAGATATATTTGCATAACGTCTATCTGCACTTTTCTGTGTACATTTCAAAATAATCTGTTCCAAACTATTTGGAATATCTTCTACATACTCTGATGGCGGTATAATATCTTCTTGCAAATGTTTCAGTGCAATGGCCACTGTAGAATCACCATCAAACGGAAGTTGCCCCGTAATCATCTCGTACATCGTAATACCAAGCGAATAGATATCACTCTTGGCATCACTAAATCCACCCCTTGCCTGTTCCGGAGATGTATAGTGTACGGAACCCATCACATTTGTACTGATGGTATTAGAAGATGTTGCTTTGGCAATACCAAAATCTGTTACTTTTACTTTTCCTTCTTTTGAAATAATAATATTCTGTGGCTTTACATCACGATGAATAATGTTTTTGCTGTGTGCAGTTTCAATTCCTGCACACACCTGTAATGTAATTCCAATTACTTCTTTGGAAGTTAATTTTCCTTTTTTCTGGATATAGTCTTTTAATGTAATTCCTTCCACCAGTTCCATCACTATGAAATAGAGCCCTCTATCCTCTGCAACATCATACACATTCACAATATTTGGATGTTGCAATACGGCTGCTGATTGAGCTTCTGTCCAAAATTTTTTTACAAAATTTTCATCCTCACGGAATTCTCTCTTCAACACTTTTATTGCTACATATCGATTGAGTACACGGTCAACAGCCTTATAAACATCAGCCATTCCACCTATTCCGATTCTACTCATAATCTCATATCTGCCACTAAGCATAACGCCTTCTCTTAACATACATTCACCTCATCTGCGAACGGCATAGCAACGATTACTCCGATATTGTCGTTACCACCATTTTTCTTCGCCCTCTCTATCAATTGTTCTACAGCTTCTACAACATCTCTGGAGTATTTTACAATATGTAATATTTCTTCATCCTCCACCATGTTGCTAAGTCCATCTGTGCACATCAGAATGACATCTCCCTTTTTCAAGCGATACTCATAGAAGTCAATCTCTACCTCATCCTTGGCACCAATTGCTCTTGTTATTATATTTTTATCCGGATGATATTTTGCCTCTTCCTCATTGATACCTCCGAGGCGAACCATCTCCTGTACCAACGAGTGATCTTTTGACAACTGCTTAATATCATCATTGAGCAAATATAATCGGCTGTCACCCACATTTGCAAAATACAGTGTCCGGCCTATTACTGAAGCCATCACCAAGGTTGTACCCATTCCACTTAATTTTGCATCCTGTCTTGCTTCTTCCAATACCCTTTTATTCGCATGGGTAATTGCATTTCTCATCATTGCTTCCGGATTACCCTCTACACTTTCACCAAGTTCCTGCTTCACCACTTCTACCGCTAATCTTGAAGCATACTCACCGGCTCTATGTCCGCCCATTCCGTCTGCAACGACTAATAGATTCGGAAACTTGCCGATGGGAGACGACGTTGTAAACACATAGTCTTGATTAACCTCCCGAACCATTCCGATATCCGTCTTTGAAAACGTCTTCATATAGTTCTCCTTTATTTCTCTACGAACCGTCGCCTAAGCTGTCCGCAAGCTCCGTCAATATCAGAGCCCATTTCTCTTCTTATAGTAACATTTATTCCGTTTTTTTCAAGTTTATTTTTAAAATTCTCTGCACTTTTTCTACTTGGTTTTTCGAAATTACGTTCTTTAATTGGATTAACCGGAATCAAATTTAAATGGCAATTGCGCACTTTTAGAAGTTCAATCAACTCCTTTGCATCCTCATCCGTGTCATTAACACCATGGACGAGACTGTATTCAAATGTAATCCTCCGCCCGGTTTTCTCAAAATAATAGTCGCATGCCTCAAGTACTTCCGGAAGTTCATACTTATTTGCAATCGGCATAAGCATCTTTCGTTTTTCTTGTGTGGAGCCATGTAGAGATAATGCCAATGTAATCTGCAACTGTTCATCCGCAAGTCGCTTCATATTCGGCACTATTCCACAAGTAGATACCGTAATATTTCTCTGACTGATATGTAAGCCATGCTCATCACTCAAAAGCTGCACAAATCTCACAAAATTGTCATAGTTATCAAGTGGCTCTCCCGAACCCATCACAACTACATTTGCCACGCGCTCACCGGATATCTTTTGAATCTGATATATCTCCCTGACCATCTCTGACGGAAGCAGATTTCGCTCCAAACCACCGATGGTAGATGCACAGAATTTACATCCCATGCGACACCCAACCTGCGAAGAAATGCACACAGAATTGCCATGCTTATAGCGCATCAGCACGCTTTCTACCACATGTCCGTCTTCCATCTGAAATAAGAACTTATTCGTTCCGTCAATCCGAGAAATTTGTCTATCCACCATCTTCACCAGCGGAATACGGTACTCGCTGTCCAGTTTTTCACGAAGTGCCTTGGAGAGATTCGTCATCTCCTCAAAAGAGTCTGCCAACTTGACGTGCAGCCATTCGTAAATCTGTTTTGCACGGAAGGCCTTTTCCCCGATGGACTCCATCTCTATTTTTAATTCATCAAATGATAAAGATACGATATCTTTCTTATTCATGTTTCACCCTCTTAAATTTAGCAATAAAGAAACCGTCGCTCTTATGAACACCCGGCAAGAGTTGGAGACATCCTTCTTGTACCACACTCTTTCTTAATTCTTCACACAAATCCTCTTTGATTGAAACCAGTTCAAATTCTTCGTTTTCTTTCAGAAACCATTCTACGTTACCCATATTTTCTGCTTCATTTACGGTACATGTACTATAAAGCAATGTACCACCCGCCTTCACATAAGATTTAACCTTCGTTAAAATGTCTCTCTGAAGGCCCACTAACTCTCTCTGTGTCTGCTCTGTCATTTTATATTTCAAATCCGTCTTTTTGCCGAGCACACCAAGCCCGGAACATGGCAAATCTGCCACAACAATATCTGCCTTCTCCACGGATTCTTCATTCAGAATGGTTGCATCCCATCGAACTGCCTGAATGTTCTGCATGCCGGAACGCTGAATGTTGTCCCATATCAGATTCACCTTGTAATCCGTCAAGTCTCTCGCTTCCACATGCCCAGTTCCGCACAGGAGCTCTGCCATGTGAAGCGACTTTCCTCCCGGTGCCGCACACACATCAATCACATTGTCGCCTTCGTTCGGATTTGCGAGATGTGCTACCAACATGGAGCTGATATCCTGTACATGAAATGCGCCTTTTTGGAAAGATTCCAAATCTGCCAGATAATCATAGGAACTTATCCACATTGCGTCCTTAAGATACGGGTGGCTTTCCGCATAAACACCTTGATTTTCCAAACTCTCCGTTAACTCTTCCTTAGACATCACATTTCGGTTCACGCGAATTGTCGTCGGTTTCTCAGTCTGGAAATCCGCAAGCATGGTTTCCACAGTCTCCCTGTCATACTCAGAAAGCCATTTTTGTAGAATCCACTCCGGCATCGAATATTTGATGCTTAAATATTCAATGACATTCGCTTCATCCGGATATGTAATCGCATCGAGATTTCTCTCGATACTGCGAAGAACACCATTGACAAAGCCCTTAAGACTCGAAAAGCCCTTTTTGATAGCCAGCTTCACCGCTTCGTTACAAGCCGCTGAATTCGGCACACTGTCCATATATTTGAGCTGATACACTGCACTTCGAAGAATGCAGCGTATCACCGGTTTCATCTTACTTATTTTCACTTTTGAAAACTGATTGATAATATAATCTATCTCAATCATATGTTCCAAAGTTCCTTCTACCACTCTCGTGATAAATGCGCGGTCACGTTTGTCCAGGTACTGATATTTTGTCAACACATTGCGAAGGGAAATATGGCTGTATTCCCCGTCTCTCGTAACCTCCAAAAGAACTCCGAGCACTAACTCTCTAGTCATTTCGTCTTCTTCCTCCGGTTAAAATAAGAATACGAAGAAGCTGCAGAATGGCAGTCGCCGCACTCGCCACATAAGTAAGTGCCGCCGCACCAAGCACCTTTTTCGCACCTTTGATTTCCTCCCCATACATCATGCCGCTGTCCGCAATCATGCGAATCGCACGGTTTGACGCATTGAATTCTACAGGAAGTGTGATTAGTTGGAATAACACTGCTCCCAAAAATGCAATAATTCCCGCGTTGATGAGAATCCTTGAAGATTCTCCGCTAATAAACAATCCAAAAATAATCAACGGCCATGCAAGCTTTGAACCGAAGTTCGCCACTGGCACGAGCGTGCTGCGAAGTTTCAACGGTCCATATCCTTTTGCATGCTGAATCGCATGTCCGCACTCGTGTGCCGCAACTCCTACTGCTGCCACTGATGTCTGCCCGTAGACAGAATCGGACAAACGGAGCACCTTGCTTCTCGGGTCATAATGGTCCGTAAGGTTCCCTCGCACATGCTCGATTCGAACGTCATAAATCCCTGCTGTATGAAGCACCTGTTCTGCCGCCTGTGCACCGGTCAGTCCACGACTGTTTCGCACCTGTGAGTATCTCGAAAATGTACTCTTCACCCTTCCCGAAGCAAGTAGACTAAGTACTACTCCGATAAGCACTAAAAAATATGTTGGGTCAAAATACATTGGGTAAAACATCATCCTAACACCTCTCCTTCTTTTACCTGATATCCTCTAAGAAAGGCACCTGCATCCATTCTCTTTTTGCCCGGAATCTGAAGTTCTCGCACCTCGAGTAGCCCTTCTCCGGTCTTTACCAAAAAAGAATCCTTTGTCACTTGAATAATTGTTCCCGGTCTTGCATCACTTTCTACCGATACACATGACGCATCCCAGATTTTCATCACTTTGTCATTCCAGTTGGTATAAGCACTCGGCCATGGACTAAGGCCTCGAATCAAGCGCTCAATCTCTACCCCACTCTTACTCCAGTCGATATTACCAAGCTGTTTGTCCAGCATTTTTGCATAAGAAGTGGTCGTTTCACCCTGTGGAATCGGTGTGATTGTTCCTGCCTGCAAGCCTTCCAACGTCTCCACACAGAGTTTTGCACCGGCTTCTGCCAATTTATCGTGCAGACTTCCTCCTGTCTCTTTTTCCTCAATCGGAATCTCTACCTTAAGAAGCATATCTCCGGTATCCAACCCCTCATTCATCTGCATCGTTGTAACACCTGTTACTTCCTCTCCGTCTATGATGGACCATTGAATCGGTGCCGCACCACGATATTTCGGAAGTAGCGATGCATGTACATTGACGCAGCCATACTCTGTCATCTCCAAAATATCCTTTGGAAGAATCTGTCCAAACGCCACAACAACCATAATGTCTGCCTCATATTTGCGAAGCTCTTCAATGCAATCCGGCTCTCGAACGCGTCTCGGCTGATACACTGGGATATTGTATTTCAAAGCACACTCCTTCACAGGAGTATACTGCATCTCCTTACCTCTGCCCTTTGGTTTGTCCGGTTGGGTGACTGCAAGAACCACTTCATGTCCTGCCGCAACTAATGCCTCCAAAGTTCCTACTGAGAAGTCAGGAGTTCCCATAAAAATGACTTTCATTTGCCTTCCTCCTTATTCTTCCTCATCTTCCTCTTCTTCATACACAGGCTCGTGAAGTTCACCCTCCACTTTTTCGACGTACAAATGTCCATCCAGATGGTCAATTTCGTGGCAGAACGCTCTTGCGAGAAGACCTTCGCCTTCATAAATTACTTCTTCCATATTTTCATCTAATGCTTTTACCTTGACATAATTCGGACGTGTCACCTGACCTGCAAGTCCCGGTACACTCAGGCACCCTTCGTCTCCGGTCTGCTCACCTGAAGTTTCCAGAATCTCAGGATTAATCAGTATGATTGGACCTTCTCCCACATCGATAACTACAATTCTTTTCAAAATACCAACCTGAGGCGCCGCAAGTCCTACCCCCTGCGCTTCATACATGGTGTCAAGCATATCTTCAATTAAAACTAAATTTCTCGGCGTCAGCGCCTTTACCTCTTTACATACTTTTTCGAGAACTGCATCTCCCTGTACACGAATCTCTCTAACTGCCATTTTATTATTCTCCTTTAAAATATATTCATTGGATTAAAATCAAACTGAATTCGAAGCTTTGTAAATCCGGAATTTACTTCGATATACTGCTCTAATTTATCTTTTAAGTCCGTGAGAACCTCATATCTCGCATGCTTAAAATAGATGACCTTTCGATAAACATCATTGACCTTGCCAACATAAGGGCTTGCCGGTCCGATTACACCTACCCAATTCGAATTCACTCGCTCCGCGTATTTCTTCAAATATTCGCAGGCTGTTTCCACCAGTTTCTCATCCTCTCCGGCAACAAGCAATGCCAAAAGCTGTTCTGCCGGTGGGTAACCCATTAGCTTGCGATATGCTATCTCTTCCTCATAAAACGCCTCGTAAGTTTGCGCAGCTGCCGTCTGAATCGCATAGTGTTCCGGACTGTAGGTCTGAATCACAACCTCACCCTTCTCTCTGCCTCTGCCCGCACGCCCTGCTGCCTGCGTAAGAAGCTGGAAGGTTCGCTCTCCTGCGCGGTAATCGTCTGCATACAGAGATAAATCTGCCGCAAGGATTCCGACCAGCGTGACATTCGGAAAGTCATGCCCCTTCACAATCATTTGCGTACCAATCAAAATATCAGCCTCTTCATTTGCAAACGTCTCTAATATCTTCTCATGCCCATCCTTTTCTTTGGTCGTATCCATATCCATGCGAAGCACTCTCGCCTGTGGAAATTCCTGCTTAATAAGCTCTTCAATCTGCTGCGTTCCCGCCCGGAAACCTCCGATATGTTTCGAACCACACTCCGGACAAACTGCATGTTCCTGCTCTTCATAACCACAGTAATGACAAACGAGTTTGCCGCCCTTATGCGAGGTCATGGACACATCGCAATGCGGGCATTTCACCACGTGACCACAGGAACGGCAGGAAATGAAGCCCGCATATCCTCTTCGATTGATAAACAGAATCGTCTGCTGTCTCTTCTCCAGGCGGTCCTCAATCAGTTCATGCAGTTTCCTGCTGATAATCGAACGATTCCCTGCCTTCAATTCTTCTCTCAAATCTATCGTGTGAACCTCTGGAAGCGCCTGCTTCTTAGAGCGTTCCCGAAGTATCAACATCTCATACTCGCCCTGCTCCGCCCTATAGAATGCTTCCAGTGACGGAGTTGCGGAGCCGAGCACCACACTGGCGCCCTCCAGCTTCGCTCTTGCAATTGCGGTTTCCCTCGCATGATAACGCGGAATCTGCTCACTTTTATACGTCGGCTCATGTTCCTCGTCAATCACAATTAGTCCCAGATTCGGAAATGGTGTGAACAGCGCCGAGCGCGGTCCTATCATAACATCAATGCCACTCTCTTTGGCGCGCATCATCTGATCGTATCGTTCCCCATTTGACATTCGTGAATTCAAGATAGAGATACGATTGCCAAATCGTTTATAAAAACGCATTACAGTCTGATATGTGAGTGCAATTTCCGGAATCAGCACAATGGCCTGTTTGCCGTCTCGAATTACGCGGGCAATCATTTCCATATAGACTTCCGTCTTGCCACTTCCGGTTACTCCATATAACAGATACGTTTTCTGTTCACCTTTTAAATAATCCTCTCGAAATCGGTCAATGGCATTTTGCTGTTCTTCCGTATAATCCACTGGCTTCCAATCTTGCTTTCTGTCCTTGATTGGATTGCGAAACACATGCTCTGATTCTATCTGTGCCACGCCTTGGTCTTCCAAAGCACGAAGAACCTCTCTGCTGACATTTAACTTCTTAATCAGAAATTCATATTCCAAAACGCCGTTGTCAAGAAGAGCCGCCAGAGCACGCACTCTTGCCCGCTGATTTTTCTTTAAATATTCTTCCAGCTTTGCTCTGCCTTCCTCCTGAGATAGACATAGTCTTACATAGCGCTTGATTTTTTGCTGTTCTTCCCTTTTAATAGGAAGAACTGTCTTTAAGGACTGAATCATGGTGCCGCCATAATTCTCTTTCATCCAACCTGCGAGGGCAACCAGTTTCCCTTCAATTGCCAAACGTTTCTCTGCGAGACGTAGAATCTCTTTTACTTTTCCTTCGTCATACTCGCAAGTTTCTGAGATGCCGATGACATAACCATTCGTTTCGCGATTCCCATTTCCAAACGGAACAATCACTTCCATGCCGACTTGTAGCACGCCCTCTAATTCTGAAGGAATCCTGTATTCGAATACTTTATCCAGTTTTTCATGTGTAATATCAACGATAACCTTCGCGTACACGTATAACTGCTCCTTATCTAATCAAATCTTCTCGTTTGCTTTCTCCTACAACCTCGGCAATCAATACGCGTTCATCCATATCATATTTCACGCCTTTGATTTCCTGATAATCTTCATGACCTTTTCCTGCAAGTACGATTACATCGCCAACCTGAGCCTCATCAATCGCATAGCGGATAGCCTCCTTGCGGTCAATCATCTCTACATATTTCCCTTCGGTCTTCCCGATACCGATTTTAATATCATTGATAATATCCTGCGGCTCTTCGAAACGCGGATTGTCAGACGTAATAATGGTTAAATCTGCAAGATTCCCTGATACCTCACCCATCTCATAACGTCTTGCCTTGGAACGATTGCCACCGCACCCAAACAGACATACCAAACGTTTTGGATTGTACTCCTTCAAGGTCGTGAGTAAACTTTCCAAACTCATGGCATTGTGCGCATAGTCAATCATCAATGTGAAAGAATCTGACACCTTAATCATCTCGATTCTTCCCTTTACCTTTGCCACCTTGAGTGCCGCCGCAATCTTTTCTGTCGGCACATTAAAATGACTGCACACCGCAATCGCTGTCAATGAATTATATACACTAAACGTTCCTGGAATATCGATTTCCACATCAAAATTCATAAGACCGCTTGCCTTATAAGCTACTCCCAGGTGTCCCGGTGTGGATACCAGCTTCACATCGGTCGCACGGAGGTCTGCTTTTTCAGAAAATCCAAATGTCTCTATCCTACACGTTGCCTCCTTGAATACATCTGCAAAATGTGCATCATCCACATTTGCAACACCTAGCTTACACTGCTTAAAAAGTAAACCTTTACAACGTTTATAATCTTCAAAATCTGCATGCTCGTTCGGGCCTATATGGTCCTCGCCGAGATTCGTAAAGATTCCAATCTCAAACGGAATGCCTGCTGTTCTGTGAAGCATCAGTCCCTGCGAAGACACTTCCATGACAACACAGTCACATCCTGCATCGACCATTTTTCTGAAATATTCATGAATTGTGAAGGATTCCGGCGTTGTGTTCTTAGATGGGATCACCTCATCTCCGATGATGGATTCTATGGTTCCGATAAGTCCCACCTTGTGACCAACACCCTCTAAGATGGATTTGACCATATATGTCGTTGTGGTCTTGCCTTTCGTTCCGGTGATACCGATGACCTTGAGTTCATCTGCCGGATACCCAAAGTAAGCTGCTGAAGCAAGCGCCTGTGCATATCTGGTATCTGCCACTTTAATAACGGTCAGACCTTCCGGTGCTTCCACATCACGCTCTACAATCACTGCACTTGCACCCTTCGCCGCCATGTCAGCCACGTAGTCATGCCCATCAAACACAGCACCTTTGATACAGACGAAAGTGGAACCCTCATGCATCTCTTTTCTCGAATCATTCGTAAACTCGGTTATCTCTATCTCATCACTGCCCTGCAGCACCTTGTAATCTAATCTTTCCAAAAGCTTTGTCAGTTTCATTGTCTAAGCCTCCTAAAATTCCACATAGTTATTTATATTGTACCATACTTTCTATATTCTTGCAAAATTTATGGTAATAAAAAATCCCCTTAAGCAAACTTGGTTTAAACCTTGTCTACTTAAGGGGATTTCATTTACTTCAAAAAAGTCCCTCTCTTTATTGCTTCATCACCAAACCTCTTGCGAATATCATCCAGCGCTTTATCCAGTTTCTGATGCTTCTCATCTTTGACTTTACCCTGCATCTGTCCTCCTTGGAAATCAAAAATACTCATCTGCTCCGGAGCTTCATCTGAAACAAGCTTAGAAGTCCGAATTCCAAGAAGACGAATCGGCTCTCCGTTCCACAATTCCCGAAATAACTCACAGGCGTTTTTGTAAATGACCTGGTCCGCATTCGTTGCCCTTGAAATCTGTTTTTGGTGGGAAACGGATTGAAATGTACTATATTTAATCTCAACGCTGACCATGCTGGCCTTCTGGTGCTCCTTGCGTAGTCTAGCACCCACTGTCTCTGCCAGCATTAAGAGGACCTCTTGGGCTTCATCCTCTGTAGTGACATCTTTAGATAGTGTAGTGGAATTGCCGATTCCTTTACTTTCCACATGTTCACGAATCACCTTTGAGGTGCCTCGACCATTTGCAAATTCCCAAAGTGTTCTTCCGTGACTCTTGAGATGCAATTCCAAAAGTTCCGGGTCTGCCTTTGCGAGTTCTCCAATTGTGCGAATCTCTAACTTGTGCAGAACCTCCACGCTGGAGCGACCTGCCATATATAATTCCGAAACCGGCAGTGGCCACATTTTCAGGGGAATCTCCTCTGGAAACAGTGTGTGAACTTTATTCGGTTTCTCAAAATCCGATGCCATCTTTGCAAGCAGACGATTGACTGAGATTCCGACATTGACTGTGAATCCGAACTTTTCATAAACAGCATCTTTAATTTCAAATGCCGCCTCCACGGGCGAATGATATTTGTATGCAATTCCCGTAAAATCCATATAGCATTCATCGACACTCACCTGCTCAATATCCGGTGTGTAGCTCTGCAGAAATTCCATTAGTCTCTCACTGTACTCATGGTACATTCTGTGATTCGGCGGAAACATTTTGATGTCCGGACATTTCCGAATCGCGTGAGCCACAGGCTCGCCAGTCACAATCCCGTAACGTTTCGCAGGGACAGATTTTGCGAGCACTATCCCGTGACGCGACTCCTGGTCGCCGCCGATAATTGCGGGAATCTCACGTATATCATACGCAAAACCCTTTTTCAGTTGTTCCACTGCGGTCCAGCTAAGGAAAGCCGAATTCACATCAATATGAAAAAATACTGGGCTCATACTTGTCTCCTTCACATTACTCTTTCATTATTGTACCATTTCTGCTATAATAATGAAACATGATATTACAAATATTCAAGGAGCGTTACGGACATGAACAATAGAGAAAAAATGCTAACCGGAGACTTGTATCTCCCGGATGGCGATGAAGTGATGAGCGAGCAGTTACTTTGTATGGAAAAACTGTATGATTATAATGCAACCCGCCCTTTAGAAGGTAAAAAAAGAACGCAATTGTTAAAGGAAATGTTTGCTGAAATCGGAGAAGATTGTTATATTGAACCACCGCTTCATGCAAATTGGGGTGGTCATCACGTTCACTTTGGGAAACGTGTATATGCCAACTTTAATTTAACTCTGGTGGACGACTCACATATCTACATTGGAGACTATACCATGATAGGTCCAAACGTAACCATTGCAAGTGCCGGTCATCCGATTCTTCCGGAATTGCGTGAGAAAAATTATCAATACAACATTCCTGTACATATAGGGAAAAATTGTTGGCTAGGTGCAGGCGTTATTGTCCTTCCCGGTGTTACAATTGGGGACAACACTGTAATTGGTGCAGGTAGTATCGTAACAAAAGATATTCCTTCCAACGTTGTAGCTGTAGGCAATCCATGCAAGGTGCTTCGTGAAATCAATGAACATGACAAAGAATACTATTACAAAGACAGAAAAATTGAATTGGATTAGTCAAAATGGCAACCTCATTCCTGAGATTGCCATTCTTTTTTATAACATTAACTATGCCTTGACTCCTGCCCTTAAATCTCCATCCGTAACGTCAATGACTATCACATCTCCTCGGCCAACATTACCTTCCAAAATCAATTTCGCCGCCAAGGTCTCCACATGTTTTTGCAAATATCTCTTCAGCGGTCTTGCGCCATACATCGGTTCATAACCGCCTTCTACCACAAAATCCTTCGCAACATCCGTCAGCTCTATCGAAACTTCTCGCTCTACTAAACGCTTATTGACATCTTTTACAAGCAAATCAATAATCTGCCCTACATCGTTCTTGGTGAGTGGTTTAAACATAATTGTCTCGTCCAGACGGTTTAAGAACTCCGGTCTGAAATGTGCGCGAAGCTCATTCATTACCATTTTCTCACTCTCCGGCTGTATATCTCCATTTTCATCAATACCATCCAAAAGGTAAGAAGAACCAATGTTAGATGTCATAATCAAAATCGTGTTCTTGAAGTCTACCGTTCGTCCTTGCGAGTCCGTAATGCGGCCATCATCCAGCACCTGAAGTAACACATTGAATACATCCGGATGTGCCTTTTCCACCTCATCAAATAGAACAACCGAATATGGTTTTCTTCTGACTGCCTCCGTAAGCTGTCCCCCTTCATCATATCCCACATATCCCGGAGGTGCTCCAATCAGTCTGGATACAGAGTATTTCTCCATATATTCACTCATATCGATACGTACCATATTTGTCTCGTCATCAAAGAGGCTCTCTGCAAGCGCTTTTGCCAGCTCTGTCTTTCCCACACCCGTTGGTCCAAGGAACAAGAAGGAGCCAATCGGTTTGCTTGGATCTTTAATTCCTGCTTTGGAACGTATAATCGCTTCTGTGACTTTTGTAACACCCTCGTCTTGTCCGATAACACGTTTGTGGAGTTCCTCATCCAAATGCAGCGTCTTATTTCTCTCACTTTCATTCAACTTAGAAACAGGAATACCCGTCCAGCGAGATACAATTCGTGCAATCTCCTCGTCTGTCACACTTTCATGAACCAAAAACATTTCGCGTTCTTTGACCTTCTCTTCTTCCTCTTGAAGCTGCTTTGTCAGCTGTGGGAGTTTGCCATACTGAAGTTCCGCCGCACGCTCCAGATTATAGGACTGTTTTGCTTTCTGAATCTCCTGATTCACCTGTTCAATCTCTTCACGAATCTTTTGCAGGCGTTCAACAGAATTCTTTTCATTATCCCATTGAGCTTTCTGGCCCGAGAACTCTTCACGTAGTTCTGCAAGCTCTTGTTGCAGATTTCCTAAACGTTCTTTGCTTAATCTATCTTCTTCCTTTTTCAATGCGGCTTCCTCAATCTCAAGTTGCATAATACGTCTCTGAAGTTCATCCAGCTCTGTCGGCATAGAATCTAACTCTGTCTTAATCAGTGCACACGCCTCATCCACGAGGTCGATTGCCTTATCCGGAAGAAAACGGTCAGAAATATAGCGGTTAGAAAGTGTTGCTGCTGCAACCAAGGCACCGTCTGTAATCTTAACTCCATGAAACACTTCGTAGCGTTCCTTCAGGCCGCGAAGGATAGAAATCGCATCCTCAACCGTCGGTTCATCCACCATAACCGGTTGAAAACGTCGTTCTAATGCTGCATCTTTCTCGATATACTGGCGGTACTCGGCAAGCGTTGTTGCGCCGATACAGTGAAGTTCGCCGCGAGCCAGCATCGGTTTTAACATATTCCCTGCATCCATTGCACCGTCTGTCTTGCCTGCTCCGACAATCGTATGAAGTTCATCGATAAATAAAATGATATTTCCATCACTGTTTTTTACCTCTTCCAAAACGGCCTTCAGACGTTCTTCGAATTCACCGCGGTATTTGGCTCCTGCAACCAATGCACCCATGTCCAATGCAAATATTTTCTTATCTTTCAATGCTTCCGGTACATCCCCTCGCACAATACGCTGCGCCAAGCCTTCCACTGCTGCCGTCTTACCGACACCCGGCTCACCGATTAACACCGGATTATTCTTTGTCTTTCTCGAAAGAATGCGAATCACATTTCGAATCTCCGCATCGCGCCCAATTACAGGGTCAAGCTTTTGCTCGCGTGCACGCTCCACGAGGTCCTGTCCGTACTTATTCAGCGTATCATAAGTTGCCTCCGGGTTATCACTCGTCACTCGCTGGTTGCCTCTGACACTTGCAAGCACTTGTAAAAATGTTTCTCTTGAAATGCCCATTTCTTTAAACAGACCTTTCAGTTCTTTGCTTGCGTACTTGATTAAGGATAAGAATAAATGCTCTACGGAGACATATTCGTCTCCCATTTGCTTTGCTTCGTCCTCTGCGTGAATCAAGACTTTGTTAAGGTCTTGCCCAATATATACCTGGCCACCTTGTACCTTTGGTCTTCTTTGAAGCGCTTCCTCTACACGATTTATAAAAAGTTCTTTTTGAATATTCATCTTCTCAAGTAACTTCAGAATCAGACTGTTGTCCTGCGTAATCAATGCATATAGTAAATGTTCTTGTTCTATCTGCTGGTTGCCGTATTCATAAGCAACTTTTTCACATGTTTGTACTGCTTGTAATGAGTTCTGTGTAAATTTGTTGATATTCATAACACTACCTCCGTCTTATTCTTAAAACAATTATCATGTTCTAGGTTTGGTATAACATAAAAATTAGCACTCGTCAAGAGAGAGTGCTAATAATTGTATAAAATCTTTATAAACTTGTTTCTTCTATATAAGAGTATATCCAAAAAGAACAATTAAAAACAGAATATTTGCAACTGTGAAATACAACATGTATCTTCCTTTTAGATGTCCATACTCTTTGCCGATATACTTAAAAGAAATGAGGCTCGCCATGGAAGCAATCAAAGTACCGAGTCCTCCCAGATTCGTTCCGACAATTAAGAGTTCATACTGATTGGTGAATCCAGATAAGAGGAGCGCTGCAGGTACATTGCTCATAAACTGACTGGCAACTACACTTGTAAGCACTTCATTTTCCTCAATAATATTTTGAATAAATGCATTGAATACCGGAACTCGCCCCATATTTCCTATGAATACAAAGAATCCGATGAACGTCAGAAGCAGAGCATAGTCCACTTCCTTCAGAACATGTCGGTCTAAAAAAAATACAACAATCAATACCACTCCGAGCGTTATCAGGTATGGTACGATATGCGCAACCGTCAAAATGCATAGTACAAACAAGATACCATAGATAAGCTGCTGCTTTTTGTACTGTGTGATTTCCGCATTCTGATCTATTGTTAGTTCAACCTTCTTTTCCCCTTTGTATCGAAATATAAGGCACCATCCCGCCAGCAATACGAATGCTATCACTGTGTACGGCAACATAAATACGATAAATTTAACGAAATTCATCGTCGTTTTTCCATACAGATACAGATTCTGCGGATTTCCAATCGGAGTCAGCATGCTTCCCAGATTAGCTGCAATTGTCTGCATCACCACCACAGGCACAATCAGTTTTTCGGATTCTTCACCCAATATCATCTTCAAAACGATGAAATTAAACGGCACAAAGGTAATCAGCGCCACATCATTTGTAATCAGCATGCTGGAGAAAAAGCACAGCATAATCAATATGAAAATCAATCCACGAATATGGTTTACCTTCTCAAGTAACTTCTCTGCCACAAAACGAAACAGCCCAATCTTCTGAAGTCCGGCCATCACTGCCATCAGGCAAAATAAAATGGCTAGCGTGCGAAAATCAATGTATGTAATATATTCTTTGTCAGGGTGTATCAGGAAAGCCGATATGATAGCAAGCAATATGGCTATGGTTAAGACCACTTCTTTTTTACACCAGTCTAATAACTTTCTCATCTGTCTTCTCTACTCCGTTTCATCAACAGCTAGTCTACTTTTTTGAACACAGATTTCGGTTGTTTACAAAGAGGACACGTAAAATCTTCCGGAAGTTCTTCAAACGGAACTTTTCCATCGTACTCATAACCGCAGATACCGCAAACCCATTTTGCCGTCTTTACCTCTTCTGCTTCCTCTGCTATGTAAGTCGGTGCATTCTTCGGACTCTTACCTTTGACTACTTTATGATAATAGGCATAAGTCATTGCATCTTCTTTTTTTAAAACATCCGCGTCGATGACCTCTCCTAAAAACACAGTGTGTGTAAATGTCTCCATTTTATCAATCACCTTGCAGATAACATAGCCGCAGGCATCCGCAATGACAGAAACATCTTCTTTCACTACTGCTTCCACTCCGTCAAATTTGTTGACTTCTTTTCCTGACTGGAAACCGAATGTTCCGATGAGTCCCGAATCAGACTCCTCACTCAGAATAGAAATGGCAAATTTGCCTGTCTTCTCAATACAACTGTTCGTATAGTTGCCATGGTTGATGCTAACCGCAATCGTTGCAGGCTCTGATGTAATCTGCATGACACTGTTTGCCACACAACCTGTTGGTCTTGCACCGTCTAGAGTTGAAACAATATAAACTCCGTATGACATGTCACGAAATGCATTTTTGTTAATCATAAGAAATCCTCCCAGAATTTGGTTTATTTTGTATTATTATGTTACCTCTTTTTCACTTGAGGTACAAGTTCTAATTTCAATTGCATCCCCAATCCTTTCGCAAGCCTTTTCAACATTTCTAGACTAGGGTTTCGAGTACCATTTTCAATTCTACTAATATCAGCCTGAGTTATTCCTGTTCTTCTTGACAGTTCTTCCTGTGTGAGATTCTGCTGTTTTCTTGCATCAATCATTGCCTGTATAATATTAAACTCTGGTTCTAATGCATCGTACTCTGCTTTAACCTCCGGATTCTTTAATAACTCTTTTTTGAATTCATTATAACTACTCATCGCGAAGTCTCCCTTCATAATCTTTACGATATTTTTTTGCTAACTCTATTTCATTTTTAGGTGTTTTTTGTGTCTTTTTTACAAACCCATTTGTTAATACTATTTTTTGACCTGTCGCAAAGAAATATAATACTCTTGATATATTTGTACTTTGCTTGACACGAATCTCAAAAATGCCATCACCAATATGTTCCGAATATGGTAATCTCATATATGGTCCGTTAACTTGTAGCAAATCAAGAATCTTCAACATCTTTGCCTGCATTTTAGGCTCAAGCCCCAAAATAAATTCACGCACAGGTTCTTCACCATTATTCTTTGCATAAAATTCAATAATATAATTTTGCATTGTATGTTGTTCAATTATATAATATGTCTTATACGGCATATTGTCAAGATTAATTGAACCCTCCTCCTTTTCTTTTTAATTTGAACTTTGAATTGTAAAGCACTGAAATTTCCTTCGACATGAACAAAATATTTAAATATGGTAAGACCATAAAGAATAAATAGAAATATAATGCTTGAATAGAATTATAACATCCTTCATGTGTTGCGTCTATAAATAATTTCGAGCACCCCCACATGTCTAATCCTGTAAGGATGCTCTCTGAACACTTAGCTACTACACCCCTCTAAACCCACGTCCGATAATCTCACTGCTTGTCGTAATGATAACAAACGCCTTCGGGTCAATTTCCTTTATCTTGCTGCGAAGCTTAATTGCCTCTACACGTTTACACACTGTATGAATCATCGCTTTATCCTGCTTGGTGTACTCTCCCACAACAGAAGCCACCGTCACGCCATGCTTCAATGTATCCATGATAAATGTCGATATTTCTTCTCTCTTATCTGTGATAACAACAAAATATTTGCAGGTGTTGAGATTATCAATCACTGCATCTACAATAAATGCTTTCGCAAACAAACCGAGCAAAGAAAATAGACCTGTCTGAATATCAAACACGATGAAGGAACTTGCCGCCACTACAAAGTCAACTGCAAGTAAAGCCTTTCCCACATCCAGACTTGTATATTTTTTCAGAATCAACGCCGTAATATCAGTTCCTCCGGATGATGCCTCTGCATTGAAGATAAATGCAGACCCAATGGAGGTAAGCAGCATTGCATACACAAGCTCCAACAACGGTTGATTCGATAATGGTTCTGTCAAAGGAACCACTATCTCCAGAATATAAGTCAGTGCCGAATACAGCATGCTACAATAAACCGTCTTAATCCCATTGCCTCTTCCCAGGAAAATGAATCCCAAGACTAATAGTGCAACGTTTAACACCCAAATCCATATACCTGCACTGATTGGGGTCAGTTTTGCAAGGATTGTACCAATACCGGTAACGCCTCCGGTTGCAAAACCATTCGGAATCTTAAAGAAATAGACTCCGATTGCAAGGAACACACAACCCATTGTCATAACGAAAAATTGTTTCAGTTTTTTCATAAAGATTTCAACCTCGCACTCGCGTTTTTGCATAAAAAAAGCGGAGAAGGCGGGATTTGAACCCGCGCACCGCTATTAACGACCTACTCCCTTTCCAGGGGAGCCCCTTCAGCCTCTTGGGTACTTCTCCAAACCACTTACACCTTAACACAAACTTTGTGATAAAGCAACAAAAAAAGAGCAGTCAATTAGAGCATATAATTAATTACTATGGAAGTTTTTCCTACTGTAAAACTTCACCTTATCATACTTATATTCTTCTTGTAATGTACAAATCAAGTCATCCTTTTTTTCAATATGGCGACCTTCTTCAATAATTGTCCAACTTTTTGTCTTTAAACTATATTCTTTGATGGAAATCCAGATCCCGTTTTGCTTTTCTGTGCGACAACAAGCACGTTTTAATTCATTATGGTCAAAAACAAAAAATTCTGTTCCCGGATCTATATCAGAAAATTTCTTGTTTATTACATAATTCATTAACGCTGGATATATTCTTATTATTGGAATTATTATAATTAAAGAAAAAACCAAAGTAGAAATACCTGAAACAGCCATAATTGACAGCGGTAATATGGCAATCGACCAATCATAGCGAGTATATTCCGAAAATTCTTTATCTCCAGTCCATCCATCTGTAGCATAGAATACGATTAACAATATAGCCAAACTGATTACCATTCCCCAAAAGTGAAATCTTGATTTTTTGTTTTTCCAATCAAACATATTCTTTTCACCTCTAACTATTTTCTTTTCATCATTGTACTATAAAACTCATTATCTTTCAACGAATTACGTATAAGGCTATAGTCAATGATCGAGAGTCTTTTTGCATGTTTACGGTTTAAATGCTCATTTTAAATATATACACCGTATATATTAGACAAAAATATTTGGGATTACGGTGCCTTATACAAAAGTCTCAATGTTCACCGTAAACCTAATCATTTCTATTCGAAAATATGTGATTTTTACCTGAAATTCACGGTGTGAAATTTGATTTCTTTAAAATGCGCCGTAAATTCATAAACACACTAAAATCCTCTACGGTGCAAAATCGCCAAATCCCACTATGCACCGTAAAATATCTATACCAAGAGGCGCAGCACCCTAATCTCTATCAAAAAATCAAAAGCCTGCAATTCCATTTGGAATTACAGGCTTTCTAACGCAGAGGGTGGGATTCGAACCCACGCGCCCTCTCGGACAAACGGTTTTCAAGACCGCCTCGTTATGACCACTTCGATACCTCTGCATATATTCTATTGTTGTCGCATCCGCTCAGCGACGAATCTAATAATACCATGCCAGGCGGACACTGTCAACACTTTTTCAAATTATTTTTCAAGATTTTTCACGAAGATTTCTGCGATTTCCAAATCCTCTGGGGTTGTAATTTTGATATTCTCATAAGAGCCCATGGTTAGCTTCACTTTATGTCCCAACATCTGCTCTACCACCATTGCATCATCTGTCACTTGTATATGTTCCTGCTCCATAAGTAGCGCATATGCTTGCTTCACAAGACTGCTTTCAAATACTTGTGGTGTCTGAATCATCCACACCAGACTTCTGTCTGGCGTCTCATTTACAAATCCTTCGCTGTCAGCCAGTTTAATGGTATCCTTTACCGGCATCCCTACCACACAGGATTTACATAATTGCACATCATTATACGCACGATTTAAAATTTCTTCATTGATAAATGGTCTTGCCCCGTCATGAATAAAAACATAGCCGCCATCATCCACTTCCTGCAATCCATTCCATACAGAAATGTATCGCTCTGCACCACCCTGCACAATCCTTCGGACTTTAGAAAATCCGTACTTGGAAACAATCTCATTCTGACAATACTCTGCCTGATTGTCACCGACTACCAAGATAATCTCATCGATGATTTCCGACTGTTCAAATGTATGAAGCGAGTAATATAAAACCGGCTTGCCATCAATTTCCAAATATTGCTTTTGAACCTTTGTACCCATGCGCCTGCCCTGTCCTGCTGCAAGAACAATCGCTGTACATTTCTTCTTTTGCATCCTAACGCTCTCCCAACTTGAGATTCGGAACCGCATTGAGGTCCCATCCATGTCTTGTTCCATTGATATATTCATAGTAGGCAGCCACGCCAATCATAGCTGCATTGTCTGTACAGTAAATCGGTGATGGATGATAGAATTCCACGCCGTTTCCCTCGCATGCTTCCTGCATGGCAACACGCAGTGTGCCGTTAGACGCAACACCGCCTGCGATTGCAAACTTGTTAAGTCCATACTCCTTCACCGCACGCATGGCATTTTCAACAAGTACATCTGTAACTGCTTTTTGAAAGGATGCCGCAATATCCGCATTGTTGTACTCTTCGCCTTTCATCTTGCAACCATTGATGTAGTTGAGCACTGCCGACTTTACACCACTGAAGCTGAAGTCATACGGAGAATCTGTAATATGTGCCTTTGGAAATACAATCGCATCCGCATTTCCTTCTTTGGATAACTTGTCAATCTTTGGGCCACCCGGATATCCGAGTCCAATTGCACGCGCAACCTTGTCAAATGCTTCACCTGCCGCATCGTCTCTGGTTCTTCCGATAATCTCATATTGTCCATAATCCTTCACGCATACGAGATGGGTATGTCCGCCGGAAACCACCAGACAGATAAACGGCGGTTCCAGTTCTAAGTTCTCTATATAGTTTGCAGAAATGTGTCCTTCAATGTGATGTACACCTACAAGCGGAAGGTTCTTAGCATAAGCAATTGCCTTCGCCTCAGCGACGCCAACAAGGAGTGCTCCAACCAATCCCGGTCCATAAGTCACCCCAATTGCATCAAGATCATCTAAAGTCACACCTGCTACTTCCAATGCCTCTTCGATTACTTGATTGATTTTCTCAATATGTTTGCGAGACGCAATCTCAGGCACCACCCCACCATATAATTTGTGGAGCTCAATCTGAGACGAGATGACATTCGATAACACCTCGCGTCCATTCTTCACAACCGATGCCGCTGTCTCATCACAGGAACTCTCGATTGCCAATATCAATATGTCTTTCTGCTCTGTCATTTGCTCTTCCTCTTATCTAAATACGTGTCCCTACTCTTCAGGAAACACAAGTTCCACTGTCATAGCATCCTTCCCTGCCTTCGCATTCGGGAAGATTTCGCGAACTTTGTCCATATATTCCTCCGGTCTGTTCAGCGACGGACTATAATGCGTCAGCCACATTTCTTCTACTTCAGCAGCTTTTGCCAATTCAGCCGCCTCATACATGGTCATGTGTTTATACTCCGCTGCTTTTGCATCCTTCTCTTCTTCCCCGTACATTCCTTCACAAACGAAAAGGTCTGAACCCTTCGCATTCTCACGAATAGAGTTTGTCGGTCTAGTATCTGTAGTGTATGTCAACTTGATTCCTTTGCGCGTCGGTCCGAGCACCATATCCGGCGTATAAACTTTGCCGTTATCCTCGATGGTTTCACCCTTTTGGAGGTGTTTCCAGTACTGCTTTGGAATCTCCTGCTCCATCGCTCTCTCCAAATCAAACTTGCCTGCCCTGTCTATCTCAAGAGTATAACCATAGCAAACTACATTGTGATTCACACGAAACGCTTTCAAGCGATATCCGTTCATTTCAAAAGTTTCTTCCGGCTGTGTAATCTCTATGAACTTAATTTCAAACGGAAGCTCCGGCGCAATGACGCGAAGTGCATTCACCACACGCTCCAATCCTTTTGGTCCAATCAACGTCAACGGGTCCGTACGGTCTGCATTTCCCATGGTGAGCAAAAGTCCCGGAAGTCCGCTGATGTGATCTCCGTGATAATGTGTGAAACATATCACATCGATTGGTTTGAAACTCCATCCTTTTTCTTTTATTGCCACCTGAGTCCCCTCGCCGCAGTCAATGAGCAAACTGCTGCCGTTAAATCGTGTCATAAGGGCCGTCAGCCAGCGATATGGTAGCGGCATCATTCCGCCACAACCAAGTAAACAAACATCTAACATATTTTCCCCTGCCTATTCTATCTCTATCGGAATCTGAAATGTTGCAATCAGTTCGTCATAGCATTGTTCGCACAGATCAAACTTATGCACTTCGTTGTCCCTCTTCGAAAAGTATCCCCATCTCTTCACTACATCAAGCACATCCTCCTGTGCAATCTCGCCTTTCATAGGAATTTCTTTTCCGCATTTATTACAAATAATTTTTCTTATCGTCTTAATCTCTTCTATCTTATAGTGACGCATACAATTTCCTCCTTTGAATTTGAAGTTGCTACGTCTAATTATAATATTTTCCTACTTTTGTTCCTAGTGGAAAACGTTGTATCAGTTGCCAATGCTACACCAACGGCATGCTCATCAGCACCGCATTTTCCTTTGGCATCTCATAAAAATGCTTGCGTATTCCATCCGTTTGAAAGCCATGTTTTTTGTAAAATGCAATCGCACCTTCATTGCTTTCTCTCACATCCAGCATAAGTCGCTCTATCTGCTTTTCTCTGCAACAATCACAGGTGTATTGCAACAGACCTTTTCCAATACCTTTCCTTCTCACAGTTTCACATGTTGCGACACGGGCAATTTCCGCTTCGTCCATCACATAGTAAATAATACAGTAGCCGACAATTTCACCTTCATCTTCTGCAACTGTGATAAACGCCTGTTTCTGCTCAAATGTATCTTGAACGCTCTTTTCTGTCCAAGCATCCGAGAAGATCTTCTCCTCTAATTCAGCAATATATTTAATATCTATTTCTGTTCCTTTACGAAAGATTGGCATTCTTCTCTGCACGCTCCCGTTCTGCTTGTGACACACGGAGATAATTCGGCTGATGTTCGGTTGCCGTCTCCAGCTTGCCCTCTAAAGCATATTTCATACCCAGGGTCCCGACTGCTGCCGCACGCTGTCTGTTGACATGAGCCGGTGCAAAACTATACGGAACAGTAAGACCTTCTTCCAACTGTTTTGCGTAGACCGGAACACCGTCTCCTAGGAAAGTCACTTTCTGCCCGTAAGCATTGAGTTTCTCTATTAGTTCCTGAACTGCAATTGCCATCTGCTCTTCTACTATCTCAAACTCACGCTCAAAACGATAGATACCGGTATAGACCTGATTTCTTCTTGCATCCATCATCGGACAGATAAGTCCCCTACACCCAAACAGGTTGTACGCCATTCCGTCTACAGTCGGCACATGGATCAGTGGCTTGTTAAGCGCAAGTCCCAAGCCTTTAGCCGTTGCTGAACCGATTCGAAGACCTGTAAAAGACCCTGGACCTCCTGCAACTGCAATTGCATCAATGGTACTCAAATCAAACTCTGTCATTTTTACAATCTCATCCAACATCGGAAGCAATGTCTGAGAATGCGTCTTCTTATAATTCACTGTATATTCTGCGATGGTCTGGTCATCCTCCACAATCGCAACCGTAGCAACCAATCCCGAACTGTCTAATGCAAGTATGCGCATTCTTATGCCTCCTCTTCTATCGTAATCTTTCGGTAGTCAAATCCTTGCTCCAAATCTTTTTCAATCGTGATGGCAATGCGTTCTTCCGGCAATATATCTTCAATCATATTTGCCCACTCAATCAATGATACACCTTCGCCATACACGTAATCCTCAAATCCAATCTCATCCATCTCACTGATGTCACCAATACGATATACATCAAAATGATAGAACGGAAGACGTCCCTCATCATACACCTGTACGATTGTAAATGTCGGACTGCTGATTGGCTCTTCAATCTCAAGTCCTTTCGCCAACCCCTGCGTGAAAACCGTTTTGCCAACACCCAGGTCGCCCACTAGCGTGTAGACTTGTCCTTTTGTTGCCTTTCGGCCAATCTCTATTCCCAATTGGTAAGTCTCTTCTGCACTTCTTGTCTCAATAATCATCTCTAACCTCTTCTAATGAATATGACGAATCTTCACCTTTTTCGGCGACATATGTGTGTGAATCATCTTCATCACTTCCTCATACTGTTCACCCATGCACTCCTTCGGAAGAATAATTGCACGAATTCGTCCCATATATAAAAGTATGCTTTTCCCAGTGCTGACTGCCTTCGTGAATTCTTCCCAAGTATTCTTCACTTCCTGGTCATCCTGTCTGACCGTAATACCCTCTTCATGAATCTCATATTCCAAAGGCTTTTGAAACATTGGTGTGTTCTTCACTTGCGTCTTCGCTCTAGCCTTCATGTTCTGCGGATTGATAACCAACATTAAGATTGCACACATCAACCACAATATAGATGACTGCATATCTCCATTACTGATTTTGGTTAAAAACACTGCGAAACAAAGTACGCCGGCAATAGCACTCATAAGCCCACTCGCGTGCGTGTAGTTGTGATACAGCATAAAATCATACATATATTTATCTGTCATTTGTACTTGAAACTTTACTGACATAGCAATCTCCTAACTAATGTCTTTTGATAATCGGACTGATTTTCTTGTAAATCAAAATCACAATAATAGACACCAGTACACCTTTTAATAAATTAAATGGAACAACCGCAAACATAACAAACGTAAATAAATCCGTAATTGAGGCATTCACCTTAGTACCCATTTCAATTAATCCTTCAATTGGAATCTTGAAAGCTTTCGCATAAGTAGGAAGCATGATGTACGCATTGATAAAACATCCCAGAAACGTCATAATCAGTGTTCCCGATATAAGGCCAATCATTGCACCCTTCTTTGTTTTCTTTCTTTTATAAATGATTCCTGCCGGAATACAGAAAGAGCATCCGATGCAGAAGTTGGCAAGCTCTCCGACTCCGGCTGTTGCAGTTCCGTTAATTACAAGATTGAGCAGAATCTTCACAAATTCAATGAGAATTCCCGCAACCGGTCCCAATGCAAAGCAGCCGACAAGAACCGGCACTTCGCTGAAATCAATCTCATAAAACGGTGGCGCAAATGGCAACGGTATCTCAAATAACATGAGTACCACTGCGATTGCGCCTAACATTCCTATTGTTACAATTTCTCTTGTTCCTAATTTTGTCTTCATATCTTTCTCCTCCCATCCAGACTTTAACTGTCGGTACCGGAATCACACCGGTTCAACCGCTTTCGCGGGTCGCGGACTTTACCGCCGGTGGGGAATCACGCCCCGCCCCGAAGATTTTATTTTATCTTATATATTATATAGTTTTAGAGTTTCATCGTCAACTGAATTCGCTTCTTCTGCAAATCCACACTCATAACTTTCACTTCCACAATATCACCGACGCTTACCACTTCCAATGGATGCTTGATAAATTTCTTGTCTGTAATCTGTGAAATGTGTACGAGACCATCCTGATGTACACCAATATCCACGAATACACCAAAGTCAATGACATTGCGGACAGTACCTTTAAGAATCATGCCCTCCGTCAAATCCTTCATCTCCAAGACATCTGTTCTAAGGATTGGCTTTGGCATCTCATCACGTGGGTCACGCGCCGGTTTTTCCAACTCTTTTACTATATCGCGAAGTGTAATCTCACCGATTTCCAGCTCCTCGGCAAGTTTCTTGTAATCTTTCACAGATTTAGATAATCCGCTCAAGTTGCCGCCTGCGATATCTTCTGTTGTATAACCCAATTTCATCAACAACTTTTCTGCTGCTTCATAGCTTTCCGGATGCACACTCGTTCCATCCAATGGATTTTTGCCACCTTGAATACGCATGAAACCTGCACACTGCTCGTAAGCTTTTGGTCCAAGTTTTGCAACCTTCAAAAGTTCCTTGCGGTCTGTAAATGTACCATTCTCCTCGCGGTATGCCACGATGTTCTTCGCTAAGGTTCCGGAAATACCGGAAATGTATGCAAGGAGTGGTGCCGATGCTGTGTTAAGATCCACGCCAACCTTATTTACACAATCCTCTACTACTCCAGAAAGAGCCTCGCTCAGTTTCTTCTGATTCATATCGTGCTGATACTGACCGACACCGATGGATTTCGGATCAATCTTAACAAGTTCTGCAAGTGGGTCCTGGAGTCTTCTTGCGATAGACGCTGCACTTCTCTGTCCAACATCAAAGTTCGGGAATTCTTCCGTTGCAAGCTTACTTGCAGAGTATACCGAAGCCCCTGCCTCATTCGTGATAATATATTGTACTTTCTCCGGAATCTCCTTGAAAAGTTCTACGATAATCTGCTCTGATTCACGGGATGCAGTTCCATTGCCGACTGAGAACAGCGTAATATTGTATTTGCGAATCAATTTCTTCAATGTCTCTTTTGCCGCTACAATCTTCTGCTCTGTCGTCGGAGCTGTCGGATAGATGACTGTCGTATCAAGCACCTTTCCTGTCGCATCTACAACTGCCAGCTTACAACCGGTACGGAACGCCGGATCCCAGCCAAGCACGGTCTGTCCCGCGATTGGCGGCTGCATCAGGAGTTGCTCGAGGTTCTTGCCAAACACTTCGATTGCTCCATCCTCTGCCTTTTCAGTTAAGGCATTTCGAATCTCACGTTCAATTGCAGGTGCAATAAGACGCTTGTAACTATCTGCGATAACTTCTTGAAGGACCGGCTTCGTATATTGGTTATCTGAAACAAGCACCTGTTTTTCGAGATATTGAAGTACTTTCTCTTCCGGTGCCTCCACCTTCACAGTCAAGAATTTCTCTTTCTCACCACGGTTAAGCGCAAGCACTCGATGGCCTGCCAACTTCGTAATCGGCTCTTCAAAGTTGTAGTACATCTCATATACAGACTGCTGCTCTTCATCCTTTGCAACAGAAGTAATTTTACCCTGTTTTGTTGTCAGTTCACGAATGTAGATACGATAGTCCGCTTCATCGGAAATGGATTCTGCAATAATATCCTTTGCACCCTCTATTGCCTCTTCTGCGGAAGCTACTTCTTTTTCCTCTGAAATATATTCTGCTGCTGCTTGTTCCAATGGTATCTCCAATCGCTGAAGCATAATGAGCGCTGCTAGTGGTTCTAATCCTTTTTCTTTCGCAATTGTCGCTCTCGTTCTTCTCTTCGGACGATAAGGACGATATAAGTCTTCTACCATCACCAATGTCTCCGCGGCAAGAATCTGGGCTTTTAATTCTTCTGTGAGATTCCCCTGTTCTTCTATCGTTGCAAGCACCTGATCCTTCTTTTCCTCCAGGTTACGCAGATACTGTAATCTCTCATGTAATTTACGGAGCTGTTCATCGTTTAAAGAACCCGTCACTTCTTTACGATAACGGGAAATAAACGGTATCGTATTCCCCTCGTCGATCAGTCCTACGGCAGCTTCCACCTGCCATTTCTTCACTTCTAATTCTTCTGTCAATTTCTGAATAATGTCCATACTAATTTCCTCAATCTTGTTTCTTTGTTATGTGATTGTTCGCATACGCTCTACTTCCACATCTGTTACCAAATCCGCACCATATCGTGCTTTTTCATACAAATCCTTCATTTCGTCTATGGTTTCTTCCGGAACTCCCTGCTTGCGTAAAATCTTTACCTGTTCATCCGGTGCCATATACCAAAAAGAAGATATATTCTTTGCACCTGCCCGTTTTAATCTTTTTTTGTATATTCTGCGAATACGTTTTGCAGCATGTTTCTCGGTTCTCTCAAAAAATCTAGTTTTCTTTTCCTCTGTAATCTCCTTACCAAAAGAGAGTGATTCTATCACTTTATCTCCTTCTTCGCGATTCTTTTTATTGTAGAAATGACGATACACATAAATCATCGCGTAGATAATGATGGCTATGATAATTGCTACAATCACGAATGTTATGATACCTCGAAAGATTTCTTGCAACAACTGTCTCCATGCCGGTATCTCATGCTCCGGCATCGTCTGTTGAAGTATTTCAGACATCTCCTTTTCTGCCTCGGCTTCCTCTTCCGGTGGCATCTGTTCTCCTAACGGAATAAGACTTGCCAAAAAACGGATAAAAATACGAATCCATCCTGAAACAGTTCGCCACAAACCATCTATACGAAACAAACCGGCTATCGCCAAAAGTACTCCCAACGCCCCCGTATAGCAAAGTGAAATTCGTCTATTTAATGCGCTGACACCCTGTTCATCCACCTTGTTTGAAAAACTACCGATATAAATGAATTCATCCATAGCCTCTAGATTTCCATACAATAAGTGTAGCAATAGCAGAAGCACGGTACCTATCAAGCTCAAAAGTTCTGCAACACTTCCCACTTCGAAAGCGCCAGTACCAAAATACACGATTGCACTTACTAACACATATGCAAGGCATGGCTCATCTAAGTTCTCAGCTGCCGGAACAAGTCTTAAAATTGCAGAATATAAAACCCAAAAACTCCATATTGCAATATACCATTTATAATCGCTGACAATTGCTATCAGAAAAATTCCTCCCAAAAGCAAGACCAAATGACTTCCTAAGAATAGCCAAAATGATTCTGTTTTGTTGCGAAGAAAATAAAGCAACATGGAAAGTAACATTGTTATTACGATATATCCTGCAAATTCCCATGGCGAATCAAATGTTTTTAAAAAAAGTAACATGATGGTGGCGCTGACAATCATATATGTTAAAATTTTAATGAAATGCTTCATTGTCCCAATTCCTCCATCACAAGATACTCCGTATGTATATAATTACCACTATTTCCGCGCAACGTCGTATCACTGACATGCTCTGTCAAATATCCCTTCATGGACTCGTGAATCGGTATCAGCCAATTGGCGCTACCATCTTCTCCGACGAAATCCATATATGCATCTCCCAATTCCGCACCTTGCTCCGCGGAAATGAGAAGCGATACTTCCCCGCGAGAAGCGTGATTTGATTTCTGCAAACTCTGCTCCCGGATCAGTTCTGCCATATTACGAGATGGTGCATGAATGTCCATTCTTGCCAACTCCTTCAGACACGCGTCAATATGCGAAAGTCCTGCTCCCTCTCGAATAAATATCTCTTGCCCTGTCAATTTGTCTACACCATTGCTTACAATACGCACCGGAATTCCTTTATGCACGAACTCTTCGAGAAAATTACGACAAATTCTGATGGATTCTTCTATCAAATCATAATAACGCAGTATTCCCGTCTGAGATACATTCAGAAAAATAGTAAGTCTCTGACTGGTGCTGTCATGATATTGATTCACCTTAAGACTTCCTGTACGTGCCGATGCCTTCCAATTAATCTTACGCATTGAATCAGTCTGAACATAATCGCGAATCCCCATGAATTCCATGGAATCCTCTTGTATCTGTCGATTCAACAGGTATTCTCCGTACATTCGGCAGAAAATCTCAGGTAACCGAAAAAATTTAGACCTGGATGGGTACACATACAGCCTCGTGCGATTGGAAAGCAGTTGGTTTAATCGACCACGAAACAAGATGTCTGTTGACGCGAGACGAACCTCCTCAATACTATAGTAACCTCTTTGAGTTCCCTCTACTTCTATGGAACGCGTCACCCTTTTATATGGCATCATAGCCACCCAGTCACTACGATACTGCTTATCCGTGATACTTGTACTCATTCCATCCACGCACCTAATATTTCGGTCCATCTCAAATTTAACCATAAGTACAGGTAGTGGCAACCATTTACGATTTTCCACTTTCTCTCTCAAAAACAGTCGTTGTCCCTCCTCAACCTCATGTTGAGAAAATAAAACCTCCGCTGTCAATCCGTAATCCCAAAATCTGCGATAAAGTAATGTCGTAACATAGATGCAGACCAAAGCCACGATTCCTAAATAAATAAGTGTCATAATGTTCCTTTCACGTCGCCCCACTCTTCCGTAGGTACAGGTGTTTCTTTCAAAATCATTTCAATTTGTGTCGTCGCTGCATCTCTGAGATAATAGTTTCCTTCTAATACAAGACGATGCGCCAATACAGGAACTGCAAGCTTTTTAATATCTTCAGGTGTCACATATGTCCTACCTTGCAAGCAAGCATATGCTTGAACAGCACGCATAAACGCCAACGTACCACGAACACTTACGCCCACCTTAACTTCCTTGCGCTTGCGGGTAGCCATACAGATTTTTTGTAAATAATCCACCAGTTCCGGATGTATGTATACCTCACGATAAGACTTCTGCATCGCTATGATATCTTCTGCACTCGCCACAGCTTTGAGTTCATCGATTGGATTTTTTAATCTATACTGCTCCAAAATCATACGTTCTTGTTCTGCTTCCATTGGTCCCATGCTAAGCAGCATCATAAAACGGTCCAACTGTGCTTCCGGCAATGGAAAAGTACCTGATGTCTCGATTGGGTTCTGTGTTGCAATAACAAAGAATGGCTCCTCCAATTTTCTTGTTACACCATCTACTGTGACCTGCTTTTCTTCCATACACTCAAGAAGACTAGCCTGTGCTCTTGGAGTGGCACGATTAATTTCATCTGCCAACAAAATCTTGGTAAATACAGGTCCCTCATGGAATTCAAACTCTCCTGTTTTCATATTATAAATACTGAGTCCCGTTACGTCTGACGGCAATAAATCCGGTGTCATCTGGACTCGTGAATATGGCATATCAAGTGAGCGCGCCAATGACTTTGCAAGCATGGTCTTTCCACTTCCCGGCATGTCCTCTAAAAGCACATGTCCTCCTGCAATAAATGCAGTTAAAACTAAGTCAATAACTTCACTCTTTCCGATAATTACTTTTTCTATATTCTCTTTTAATTTCTGTCGCATTCTCTGCTCCTCCCAACCTCTTTAAAAAGTCATAATAGAATTATATAGTCCCCATATAGCAAAGTCAATAACAGACATTACAGAGTGCGCTCTGTTTTTTCTTGTTTTATTCTTTTCATTGTGCTATGATAAAAAAAATACATGTTATAAGGATGTGGGAATATGCAATCAGATATAAAACTGTCCAGACAACAACAAAAATCAAAAGAAACGAAAGAACGAATCTTCCAAGCCGCGAAAGAGATTTTACAAAAAAACGGATATGAAAATCTTTCTATAAAAAATATATGTGAAGTGGCAGGCGTATCAAACGGAAGTTTTTACCACCACTTTCAGTCCAAAGATGACTTGCTCTCTTATCATTTAGAAGAACAACCGTCTATTGACCCCGGAGTTTTAGAAATCCCGGCTGACAAAGAAAGTGCCAAAGAAGCGATTGTAGAAGTATATCTCAATTATGCATCCTATTGCGATGTACTCGGCGTAGACTTCATTGCCGGATATTATCACACAAGAAACCAGGCCCTCAATCCCGACATTCGTACAGAACGTCCTTATCCAATTGTCACCGTGCAACAATATTTGGAAAAGGCTGTAGCTGCCAATGCAATTCAACTGAAACTTTCCATTGAGGAAGTAGTTACGGATATTCGTATGCTGGTAATCGGAAATGCCTTTGAATGGGCACTACGGAATGGAAAAGTAGATATGAAAAAAAATATCAGACGTTCTATTTCTCATTATTTAGATGGTGTGTTGATATAAAATTGAACCCTGCGAAAACTCGCAGGGTTCTTCTATATTATCTATACACCTATCATCTTAAGCCATGTTTTTACATCTTCCAACCATTTGCGCACTCTTGCAACATGAGGTGGTTTTTCTTCTACATAAGCAACACCGTCCACTGTAGAAAGTCCATGTTCACCGAATGGATAGATATGCATTTCGAATGGCACCTTACAATCGCTGAGTGCCTTAGCATACAGAAGGCTGTTCTGTACCGGAACAGCTTTATCCTCAGCCGTATGCCAGATGAATGTCGGCGGAGTTTTTTCTGAAACCACGCACTCATTTGCACATCCTTTTTCATTTTGTTCGGTCGGTTCATATCCAAGATAATTCTGAATAGATCCTGCATGCTTGTATTGCGGGTCATCTGTAATAACCGGATAGCTTAAAATACTTGCCTGAACCGGCTTGCTTTCAGGGAAAATTTCACGAACCTCCGGACAGTCATAACGATTGCTATATTGAGCCGCCAAATGTGCACCGGCTGAAAATCCCATGATTGCAGTTCTATTAACATCAATATTCCACTCTTTTGCATTCTGATAAATCAGTTCCATTGCCCCTGCTATTTCTCTCAAATGCTGTGGGAATACGTGCGGTGCAACAGAATAGCGAACAACAACTGCTCGATATCCCTCTGCCACAAATTGCAGAGCAACACCTTCTGCCTCACGATCACTGGTAAACCCATAACCTCCGCCCGGACACACTATCATACAAGGATATTTCTTCTTTGCAAATGCTTCTCCTGCATCTTGAAATGCTGACGGGATATAACAATCCATATAAGCATTACATCCGTTTTCACCCAATTTTGGGAAATGTTCTTTAAAGTAAAATCTCTTCGTAATCATGATAATTCCTCCTCTATGTTGTCCACGGTTTCTACTTCTTCCGCGGTTTCTACTTCTTCTGCAGTGTCTACTTCTTCTGCGGTGTCTTCCTGCTGTAACGGTATATAAGAAGTTACCGTATATGTTTGTGAAACCTGTTGATACTCAATCGGAGTCTTCACTTCCACACTCTTTCGGTGACAGTACACTACTCTCGTATCTGCCATCATATCATGCAGTCCTCTTTTCTCTTTTTGAATTCCGATTAAAAGATAACCTGCGTATAAGATAAGACCTGACAAAAATCTTCCTATCGTCTCTCTGTAAATGACCTCAAACAAAGTCATTTTTCTTTCTTCCACGCTCACTACTTTGATATGTAACATTTTCTTTCCTAATGTCATTCCTGTTTTATAGGTGAGTAGGATAAAATACAATACACCCAGTACATATATCACCATATCTTTTATGGAATAATCAAATATCACTTCTCTTACCAAGAAATTGTTTGGACTGAATAAAGTTGATATCCAAAAAGGAAAACGAACAACAACACAAAGCGCGACGCCAACTATTACACGATCAATCAGGTATGCTGCCAGACGTACAAAGAAGCCTGCATCCACTACATGATCCATATTATTTTGCATAGTATTTCAGCACCCCGTTTCCTTTATTCTCGATAATATCTGTTGCTAATTCTGTATCGGACTTCGGTTTCCATTGGTTCACCATGCCATACAACACTGAGAACATTCCGGATGCCCCGTTTTCCGGAGCATAATATGTAATATCTCCTGAAACCTTTGCCTTCTTTTCTAAAGCCGCCTTTGCCTCATCCATTGTTCCAACTAGATCTACAAGTTTATGTTCTGCCGCCTGTTTTGCCGAATAGATTCTGCCATCTGCCAACGAGCGGACCGTAGCATCATCCATCTTACGCCCATCGCAAACAATCTCTACGAATTGGTCATACGCTTCATCTACAAGACTTTGTAATATAGCATATTGCTCCTCGGTCAAATCCAATGCCGCTGAACCCATTGCCTTATTGGCACCGCTTGTGATATCGATTTCTTCAATGCCAAGTTTATCATACAAGTCTTTACAATTTAAAAGAGAAACGATAACACCAATAGAACCCGTCCAACAATTTCGATTGGCCACAATATAATCTGCCGCCATTGCGATATAATAGCCTCCGGAGCATGCCTGCGAAGCGAAGTACGCATAAATCGGTCTTCCTGTAACCTTTTTATACTCCATCAGTTTTAAATAAAGCTCATCGCTTTCATAGACTGTTCCTCCAGGACTGTCTATGTATAACATAATTCCTTTGTTATTATCTGCATGAATCAGTGAATCAACATAGTCCATATAGAGATCATGATTATAAGTGCTTTCCGTGTAACTCCATAGACTCTCCGTGCTTGGACCAATCTCTCCTTCAACATTGATAAGACCAATAAAATCTTCTTCCGGAAGAATAATTTCCTCAGATATATCTGCACTCATAATACTTTCCCAAAATCCCATTGTCTCTTCTGTCTCTGTGAATTTTGCTTTAATTACATTTCCAAGAACACCTGTCACCCCTACTGCAATAATGACAAGTCCGGTAACAATAATTCCTATAATCTGTTTCTTCTTCATAATATTGTCCTCTTACATATTTCTTGATTTCTCCGCACAGACCTCCATTGCCTGCATCACAGAACCTCGAAATCCTGTCTCTTCCAAGACCTTTACGGCCTCAATCGTTGTTCCTCCCGGTGAACACACCATATCTTTGAGTTCTCCCGGATGTTTTCCTGTCTCAAGAACCATCTTGGCACTACCCATAACAGCCTTTGCTGCAAATGCATACGCCTGTTTTCTTGGCATTCCCTCCGCTACAGCCGCATCTGCCATTGCTTCAATAAGTATATAAATATATGCCGGTGAGCTTCCGCTGACAGCAACCACTGCGTCAATCAGTCGTTCCGGAACTACTTCTACAGCACCACAGCCTTCCAAAATTCGTGTCACATATGCCAAATCATCCTCTGTTACATATGGATTTGGACAAACGGCAGTCATACCCTCCTGCACCATCGCAGGTGTGTTCGGCATTGTACGAATGATTTTAAGCTGTTTACCAAACTGTGCCTCGAGCCATGCAAGTGCCTTTCCGGGTGCCAACGTAATCACCATCTGGTCATTACGAACAACATCCTTAATCTCTGCAATTACTACTTCAAAAAATTGTGGTTTCACAGCAAGCACAATTACTTCTGCCTTCTCTACAACTTCTCTGTTGCTTTCTGCTATCACAATCCCAAGACTTGCTTTTGCCTTTTCTCTGCTTTCCGCAGTTTTACACGATGCTATAATCTCATCAGCATCCAGAATGCCATTTGAAATAATACCCCTGATAATAGCTGTTGCCATATTCCCACAACCGATAAATCCGAGTTTCATAACAACACCTCCTCTAACAAAAAGCGAGAAAGATACCTTCCTCCCCTCCTTTTTTATTACTTATTCTCTTCTTGTACTTCTTCCTTACGAATCTCTTTCGTACGGATTTCTTTGCAAATCTGTTCTACAAATGCTTCGATGCTCTTCTGACCTTCATCACCTGCAAAACGGCTTCTTACGGAAACAAGTCCTTCTGCCTCTTCCTTCTCACCTACGATGAGCATGTATGGAAGTCTTGAAAGTCTTGCATCACGAATCTTGTAACCAATCTTTTCAGAACGATTGTCAACTGTAACATCCACATCATTTCTTGCAAGCTCCTTGCGAACCTTCTCTGCATAGTCTGCATATTTCTCAGAAATAGGAAGGATACGTACCTGTTCCGGACAGAGCCATGTCGGGAACTTACCTGCATATTTTTCAATGAGCCAAGCAAGTGTTCTCTCGTAACATCCAAGTGATGTTCTATGAATGATGTAAGGACGAACCTTTTCTCCATTCTGATCGATATAGTACATATCGAATTTCTCTGCAATCGCACAGTCTAACTGAATCGTAATCATGGTATCTTCTTTACCATATACGTTCTTTGCCTGGATATCAATCTTCGGTCCGTAGAATGCAGCTTCTCCGTCAGCCTCTGTAAAGCTAATTCCTTTTTCAATCAAGATTTGACGAAGCGCATCCTGTGTGCTCTCCCAGTATGCTTCGTCGCCAAGATATTTTGTTTTGTTTTCCGGATCCCATTTTGACAAGCGGTAAGTTACTTCATCCTGCAATCCCAAAGTTGTTAAAATGTGAATTGCAAGGTTCAAGCAGTTCTGAAGTTCTTCTTCTGCCTGATCCGGACGAATTACATTGTGACCTTCACTGATTGTAAATTGGCGTACACGTGTAAGTCCATGCATTTCACCGGAATCTTCATTACGGAATAATGTAGATGTCTCACCCATTCTATATGGAAGATCACGGTATGATTTCTGTGAATTCTTATATACATAGTATTGGAATGGACATGTCATCGGACGAAGTGCAAATACTTCTTTGTCCACTTCTTCATCACCTAACACAAACATGCCATCTTTGTAGTGATCCCAGTGTCCTGAAATCTTATAAAGGTCAGATTTTGCCATAAGCGGAGTCTTCGTACGAACATATCCCCATTCTTTATCTTCCAAATCTTCAATCCATCTCTGGAGTTTCATAATCATCTTTGTTCCCTTTGGAAGCATAAGAGGAAGGCCTTGACCGATTACATCAACCGTTGCAAAGAGTTCCATCTCACGACCAAGTTTATTATGGTCACGTTTCTTGATATCTTCCAAATGTTCCATGTGAGCCGCTAAATCCTCTTTGTTGTCATATGCTGTCGCATAGATACGCTGAAGTTGTGCCTTGTTAGAATCACCTCTCCAGTAAGCCATTGATGATGAAATGAGTTTGAATGCTTTGATTGCTTTCGTACTCATAAGATGAGGCCCTGCACAGAGGTCTACAAAATCTCCCTGTTTGTAGAAGGAAATCACGGAGCCTTCCGGAAGGTCCTTAATCAATTCCACTTTATATGGCTCCTCTTTTTCTTCCATAAATTTGATTGCTTCTTCTCTAGGAAGTGTGAACCTTTCTAATCTGATATTTTCTTTTACAATCTTCTTCATCTCTTTTTCAATTTCGGCAAGCTCGTCTGCTGAAAATGCAGTGGCTTTGTCAAAATCGTAGTAGAATCCATCTTCAATTGCAGGTCCGATTGCTAATTTAACATCCGGATACAATCTCTTAACAGCCTGAGCCATCACATGAGATGCTGTATGTCTGAATGCTTTCTTTCCTTCGTCATCACGGAATGTCAGAATCTCAAGTTCACAGTCTCCGTCGAGTTCTGTTCTGATGTCCACTACTTCACCATTTACCTTTGCTGCGCAGGCTGCTCTTCCGAGGCCCTCGCTGATTGATTTTGCAACATCTAATACGGAAATGCCATTTTCGAATTCCATACTAGAGCCGTCTTTTAGCATTACTTTCATTTTGCATCCTCCTTGATTTTTTTTGGAGCCTTCGGATGTTTTTTATTATGAAAATAAAAAACACCCTTAGGCAATAATTGATTATTGCTTAAGGGTGCGTCGTTTTAATTAACACACGGTTCCACCTTAATATTTCACTCTGGTTTCCTTAACGCGGAATCACGGCAACGCTTATCGCGCACAGCTCAGGAGTGGTCTTCACTACCCTTCCGCATAAGAAGCTCTCAGCATACGCTTCTCTCTCTGGATGGTTCCGAATAGTTACTCGTTCCGTCATCGCCTTTCACATATGTTAATATTATATTACTTGTTTCCCCATTCGTCAATCCTTAGTTTTCACTGATATATCCGATGATATTAGATGCATTTGCATAGATGCTTGCCTCACCGTTCTTCACTACTACCAATGTAGGAGCTTGTCTGATTCCGAATTGTTCTACCAATTCCGGTGCTTCTTCTGCATCGATTTTCTCGTATGCAATGTTCGCATCTTCGAGCATACCACATACGATTCTGCAGTTTGGACAAGTCTTTGTTGTAAATAACATGGTTCTGTCTGCCACATCTGCAACTACCGGTGCTTCCTTCGTAGCTACTGCTTCTTTCTCTACTAACTTTGAATTAGCAATGTCGTAAACCTTACGCTCTTTGTACTCTTGAGCCTTACCATCATTCCAGTTCTGAACCGGACGATAGTATCCTGTGATACGGCTGTAGACTTCCGTCACTGCATCACAATATGGACAACTGTACTGCTCACCAGTTAAATAACCATGATCCTTACAGATGGAATATGTAGGTGACATTGTATAGTATGGAAGCTTGTAGTTCTCAGCAATCTTACGAACGAGGTCTGCTGCTGCTCTCCAATCAGGAAGCTTCTCACCAAGGAATGCATGGAATACAGTTCCTGATGTGTACAATGTCTGAAGTTCATCTTGAATATCAAGGGCTTCGAAAATATCAGATGTATATCCAACCGGAAGGTGTGAGCTATTTGTATAGTATGGTGCTCCGCCTTCTTCTGCTGCTGTGATAATATCCGGGTATCTTGCTACGTCATGTTTTGCAAGACGATAAGTTGTTGACTCTGCAGGTGTAGCTTCCAAGTTGTAAAGGTCGCCATACATTTCCTGATAATCTGAAAGTCTCTCTCTCATGTGGTTAAGTACCTGTTTTGAGAATTCCTGAGTCTTTTCATGAGTCATGTCTGCCTGTAACCACTTCGCATTAAGTCCTGCCTCGTTCATACCGACAAGACCGATTGTTGAGAAGTGATTTGCAAATGTTCCTAGATATTTCTTTGTATATGGATACAGCCCCTCATCCAAAAGTTTGGTAATAATCGAACGTTTTACGCTGAGTGAACGTGCCGAAATATCCATCAAGCGGTCCAATCTTCTGTAGAATTCACTCTCATCATTTGAAAGATATGCGATTCTCGGCATATTAATTGTAACAACACCTACCGAACCTGTACTTTCACCACTACCGAAGAAACCACCGGATTTCTTGCGAAGTTCACGAAGGTCTAATCTCAGGCGGCAGCACATACTTCTTACATCACTTGGTTCCATATCACTGTTGATATAATTAGAGAAATATGGTGTTCCGTATTTTGCTGTCATTTCAAATAACAGACGGTTGTTCTCTGTATCAGACCAATCAAAGTCTCTTGTAATAGAATATGTAGGAATCGGATATTGGAATCCACGGCCGTTCGCATCACCTTCAATCATGATTTCAAGGAATGCCTTGTTAACCATATCCATTTCTTTCTTACAATCTTTGTATTTGAAATCCATCTCTTTGCCGCCAACGATTGCAGGAAGCTCAGCAAGGTCATTCGGAACAGTCCAGTCCAATGTAATGTTTGTAAATGGTGACTGTGTTCCCCAACGGCTAGGTGTATTCACACCATATACAAATGATTCCACACATTTTTTCACTTGATCATAGCTTAAGTTGTCCACTTTTACAAATGGTGCAAGGTATGTATCGAATGATGAGAAAGCTTGTGCTCCTGCCCATTCATTCTGCATGATACCTAAGAAGTTAACCATCTGGTTACAAAGCGTTGATAAATGTTTTGCAGGTGCAGATGTAATCTTTCCAACAACTCCCCCTAATCCTTCCTGAATTAGTTGTTTTAAGGACCATCCCGCACAGTAACCTGTCAACATTGACAAGTCATGAATGTGAATGTCTGCGTTTCTGTGTGCGTTGCTAATCTCTTCATCATAAATCTCAGACAACCAATAGTTAGCTGTAATCGCTCCTGAGTTGCTAAGAATCAAACCACCTACAGAATATGTAACTGTAGAGTTCTCTTTTACACGCCAGTCGTTGACATTAACATAGTTATCCACAATCTCTTTGTAGTCGAGAACTGTAGACTTCATGTTACGAATTCTTTCTCTTTGCTTACGATACAAGATATAGCCCTTCGCAACTTCGCCATATCCTGCCTGAATCAGAACAGATTCCACACTGTCCTGAATGTCTTCCACACGAACATATCCGTCCTTAATCTTGCTAGTAAAATCTGCTGTTACTTTAAGTGCCAGCATGTCAATGATGTCCGAATGAGTCTCGATTTCTTTGGCTTCGAATGCTTTTGTAATCGCAGTCGCAATCTTTTGCAGGTTAAACTCTGCAATCTTTCCGTCTCTTTTCTTTACCTGGTACATTTCTTTCTTCCTCCGTACTCAATCCCCTGTTTGACTATTTTAGCACTATAAATAGTGTTCGTCAATACAAAAAACAACAAGATATTGTGTTTTTTATGTATTTCTAAAACATAATATCTTGTTGTTAAACTTACATTCCCCGCAATTTCGCATTAGGTATATATGCTTGAACCACCTGCAAGAACTCTTTCATTTCTTTTTCGTCACAACCCCTAGTATGTTTTCCAATCAAATCACCGGAATCCACAAATTTCTGCAAGAAATACTTTTCTGTTCCCTGAAGCCACTTACCAATCTCTTTAAAACTTTCTTTTGAATGGTAATGCTTCACCACGGTTGTACGAAATTCATAAGGTACATGCCCCTCTTTTAAATAAGAAACACTTTTCCTAATAACCTCAACATCCAGCACTTCCAGACCTGTTGTAATTGCATAACTTTCCGGACTATTCTTAATATCCATTGCAACATAGTCCACAAGCCCCTGTTCCACTAAACGAATCAGCTTGTCCGGAAAACTGCCGTTAGTATCCAACTTCACCGCGAATCCCATATCCTTTATCTTCTTAATAAACAATTCAATATCCGGTTGCAGAAGCGGCTCTCCCCCACTCACACATACTCCGTCCAATATTCCAATTCGTTTTCCCAAAAACGTGAAGAACTCCTCTTCGCTAACAGAAACCTCTTTGGGAATATCTACCACCAAAGACGCATTGTGACAGAACGGACAACGGAAATTGCAGCCTGCTGTAAATACCGTGCATGCAGTGTGCTCTGGATAATCTAAAAGTGTTAGTTTTTGTAAACCTTGTATTCTCATAATGTTTTTCTCCTATATAAGAAGAATATACGCTTATAAACTCTCCATTTCAAGAAAAAGTCATTTGAAAATAACTTTTTCTTGAAAAATAATCACTGTGAAATGTTTTTTCTGTTATACTAATTCATAGAAGATTTTCAAGGAGATCAACATTATGAACTTTTTAAGTATTTTTGACGTAATTGGTCCAAACATGATTGGTCCATCCAGTTCCCATACAGCAGGTGCAGTTTCCATTGCCCTTATGGCGCGCAAAATGTTTCCGGAACCAATACAGAAGGTGACTTTCACCTTATATGGTTCCTTTGCAAAAACCTATCGCGGACATGGTACGGATCGTGCATTGCTCGGTGGTATGCTTGGCTTTGCAACTGATGATGAGCGTATTCGTGATGCCTTTGCACATGCCAAAGAAATGGGTGTGGAATTCGACTATATAATAGATGAAACAACAACTACCAACCATCCGAACACCGCAGATATAGACATCATTGGTAAGAACGGCCACACTCTCTCCGTTCGCGGCGAATCCATCGGTGGTGGTAAAATGAAAATAGTGCGTATTGATAATATAGACGTAGAGTTTACCGGCGAATACAGTACTCTGATTGTACATCAACAGGACAAGCCTGGTGTGGTAGCTCATATTACACAGGCGCTCAGCGAACAAGAAGTTAACATTGCATTTATGCGTCTCTTCCGTGAAAACAAGGGGGCTAACGCTTATACTGTCGTAGAGTCTGACCACAACATTCCGGAAGAAGTATTGGATAAGATTCGCATGAATCCGAATGTCGATAATCTGATGTTAATTCAACTATAGGAGGATACCTATATGGATTTTTATAATGGAAAAGATTTATTAAAGAAATGTCAGGAAATGAACGCTCCTATCTCTGACATTATGAAACTGAGAGAGACTACTACAGGCTCCCTTACGATAGAAAAAGTTGATGAGAAATTAAAGAAAGTTCTGTCTATTATGAAACAGTCTGCAACAAAGCCACTCGAAAATCCCGGGAAATCTATCGGAGGACTGATTGGCGGCGAGGCAAAACAGGTCTCCGATCACGGAAAAACTGCAGAGTGTGTGACAGGAACTATGCTATCCAAAGCAATCGCGTACAGTATGGCGGTATTAGAAGTCAACGCGTCCATGGGACTTATCGTAGCAGCCCCGACTGCCGGTTCTTCCGGTGTTGTTCCGGGTGTGCTTCTTGCTCTCGCAGACGAACACAATATAAATGATGAATCGCTATGCAAAGGACTTGTAAATGCAAGTGCCATCGGCTACCTTCTGATGAAAAATGCTTCTGTATCTGGTGCCGAAGCCGGATGTCAGGCAGAAGTTGGTTCTGCAAGTGCTATGGCTGCAAGTGCCATTGTAGAGATTATGGGTGGTACTCCGGAAATGTGTCTGGATGCTGCAAGCTTCGCACTATCTAACCTTCTCGGTTTAGTATGTGATCCGATTGCAGGACTTGTGGAATCACCATGCCAAAGCAGAAATGCCATCGGTGTAGCTAATGCCATTACCTCAGCCGAACTCGTGCTAAGCGGTGTCAAACATCATATCCCATTTGACGAGATAGCCGATGCCATGCTTCGCGTCGGAAGAAGTCTCCCTTTTGAATTACGTGAAACAGCGATGGGAGGATGTGCCGGAACTCCGACCGGATGTAATCTGGGATGTAATATATGTAAATAGAGGGGCTTATTTCCCCTCTATCTCCCGCTTCCAATATACACGAAACTGTGTCTCATCAATCTCTTCCACAAATCGCTTCTTATATAAAAGAAACTCTTCCAAATCCATAAGCACATGATAAAGTTCTGCTCTCGCTTCAAATTCCTCATGTGTCTCTGGCAATGGTTCATTTCTTAAATGTTCCAATATCCTTTCCAATTGTTCAATCTGTTTCTTCGGATCATTCATCTCTGTCACATACTGCGTAATATCCATGATAAAATCAGCAACAATGTGCGCCTGCTTTGGCATCTGTTGCATACGCCTCATTTCAGAATGTAGATTGTGGAGTGCACCACACTGTCTCATGCGCATCTCAAAATATGCCACATAGTAATCTTGATGCGTTTGGAATGTATTATGATGATATTCCGAGGCAAGCTCCACATATTCCTCTAATTCCTTTTCCAATTTAATCACATCATCCCATGCGCGTACTCCGGCAGATTGCTGCAGCAAATATCCGGCCACTTCTTCGAGAATTTTCTTCATTTCATGCTCCACATGTCGCATGCTGTGAATAATTCCATTTTCATGCGTACTGTTAATATGGAACAAATTTAAAATAATCGCTATTGATATACCTATAACAACGAGCAATAATTCGTTGATCGCAAACTTCATTGAAAAATCTTGTGTTGTCAAAAAATGAGTCCCAATGACTGCATTGACTGAGAGCGTACTTTTCCATCCAAGCCACTCTGTCATCAGTACAACTAAAAATAAAAATATACCATACTCAATCCACATACTCGGAACAATACTAAACACCAGCCAGCAGATAATTACACTGGCTATATAAGTAAGAAGGCGTTGAACTGATAACCGGAATGTTCCCCACCTTGTTGTTATAAGCGTAAGTAATGTTATAATTCCTGCTGACGTTGCGTACTGAAGGTCCAAGAGCTCTGCGATGTAGATTGCAACACTCGCACCAATACCTATTTTCGCCGATAATAAGATTGTATTTCCTAATTTGTATTTTAACTTCTCATTCATAAATTTTTTATAATAAAAAGCTCCCTTTAAAAATGTTGTCCTTTATTATATTAACATATTTTCTACTTGCGATACACACTTTTTTATGATAGAATACGTTTTGTCAGCGGATATGGCGGAATAGGCAGACGCGCTAGATTCAGGTTCTAGTCGGGGTTTCTCGGTGCAGGTTCAAGTCCTGTTATCCGCATTAAAAAAGGAGTATCAATTTTCTTTACAATTGATACTCCTTTTTAATTTGTTGGTTCAATCATTTTTCGTATCTCCTTTTATAACTAGACTTTTGATTTTTCATTTACGCTTTTGGTGGTCCGTCCTCCTTATATTTATTTTTTCTGTTTTCTTTTCTCTTTTGTTCTTTTCTTACTGTCATTATAACACTATATTTTCATTTGTCAATACATTTTTTAAAAATATTTTTAAATTTTCTGACTTTTTATTCCACCGTTACTACTTTCGCGAGATTTCTTGGCTTATCCACGTCAAATCCTTTATCTGAAGACACATAGTACGCCAACAATTGCAATGCTACAACCGCAGGAAATACCATAAATTTATCTTCCAAATTTGGAAGCATCACTACGTTATAGTCTTCTTTGAGCTGTGCTCCTAACTCTTCTTTAATGAAGAGGACAACATTTGCACCACGCGCTTTTACTTCCTTGATGTTAGACAATTCTTTTGACATGATTTTTCTCTGTGTCACAAGTGCCACTACAGGAATCCCCTCTGTAATAAGTGCAATCGGACCGTGTTTTAACTCACCGGAAGCATATGCCTCAGAATGAATATAAGAAACTTCTTTCAGTTTTAAAGAACCTTCCAACAAAATGGAATAATCCATACCTCTACCAATCATGAACAAGTCTTTGGATTCTAATACTTCTTTGGCAATCACATGGATTTCACTTCTTCTGTCAAGAATAGCTTTCATTTTTTCCGGAACTTTTTGGAGCTCCGCAATATATGTCTTTACTTCCTCTTCTGTCATAACTCCGCGAAGCTGTGCCATCTTTGCAATTAACATAAACATGACAGCCAATTGAGTCGTATATGCCTTTGTACTGGCAACTGCAATCTCAGGTCCTGCCTCCGTATAAAGTACATAATCGCACACTCTCGAGATAGAAGAACCACGCACATTTAAAACGGCCATACATTTTGCCCCACGTGCTTTGGCATATTTAACAGCTTCCAAGGTATCTACTGTCTCGCCAGATTGTGATACCGCAATTACCAACGTATCTTGGTCAATAACCGGATCAGAATACATATACTCTGATGCCAGTTCTACATCAATATGCATCTGAAGAACGGATTTTACCAATGCCTGCGTAACAAGTCCTACATGCATTGCCGTTCCACATGCGACAATGCAGATTCTCTTACAATCTGTCAAAAGACTGTCCGGAACACCATCGCCCAAAAGGTTCGGCAGTCCTTTATCAATTCTGGTTTTGATTGTCTCGTAGAATGCATTTGGCTGCTCCATAATCTCTTTTTCCATGTAGAATGGATATCCGTTCTTTCCGAGTTCACTTACTTTCCAATCTAATTTCAACATCTCAGGTTCCACTTCGTTGCCGTCCATATCCTTTATACTCATTGTATTTGGTTCCAACTTTAAGATGGAGTATTCCGGCATAACAAAATATTCTTTTGTAAAATTTCCGAGAGCAGTCAAATCCGATGCAAGCATCATACCATCTTCACATTTTGCAACAACAATTGGACTGACGTTACGAATGGCATAGATAACCCCAGGCTTATCTTCAAACATCATAACAAGCGCAAAGGTTCCCCTTAGTTTGCGGACCACCTTCTTGATAGTTGTTTCTGCATCTCCTTCATAATACACGTCCATGAGAGCAGCAACGACCTCCGTGTCCGTCTCTGAGCGAAGTACGCCCTGTAAATTGTAATCCTCGATTAGTTCGCGATAGTTTTCCACAATACCATTATGAACTATTGTCACTTTCCCGCATTGATGAGGATGGGCATTTTTCTCGTATACGCCCCCATGAGTCGCCCATCTGGTGTGCCCGATACCGCAAGTAGAATGTACCGGATTCGCCTCGCACACCATTTTTAAATCGCGCACTCTTCCCACACATTTTTGGATACAAATCTCATCAGTCTCGCTGTCTCTGCAAGCGATACCAACACTGTCGTAACCTCTATGTTCTAATAATTCCAATGAACCAAGCAAAAGTTCACCCGCTGCTTTTGCCCCTGTATAACCTACAATTCCACACATATGAATTCCTCAACTTTCATTTATTTATCTTTTCCCTTTGTCATAGATTTCCCCCAAGGCTCGCGGTGCATGATTGTGTTTTGAGAAAAACACCAAAAGTAGCAATGTCAGAACATAAGGAAGTATCATAATAAGATCTGAATAACTACTCGGCAAACCAGCTGCCTGTACGAGCTGATAGCCTCCTGACTTGGCAAATCCAAAAACCAAACATGCTACCAGTGTCGGAACAATTTTCCAGTTCCCAAATATCAATGCTGCTATGGAAAGATATCCATATCCCACATAGATTCCTGAAGAAAAGCTTGCAGAAACGGAATAGGCAAAACTGATACCCGCAAGGCCTGATAGTGCTCCGGACACAAGAACTGCCGTAAAGCGTATTTTTGCCACGTCAATCCCTGCCGCATCCACCGCATGCGGATTATCACCACAGGCACGAAGCCGAAGACCATATTTTGTCCGATATAAAACATACCATGAAATCATGGCCACTACAACGATAATCACCTCAAATGGATAGACACTTTTTTCCAATATGGACCACCTCTCAGACACCCCTAGTACAAACTTATCCGAAGGTGTGCCAAACAATCGACGATTGATTCCTTTTGTAAACACTGCAGTGAGTGCCATCGCAAGAATATTGACAACCACACCGTTGATTACTTGATTTGCCTTGAAATATACGCACAGGAGGGCATGTAGCGAGGCATAAAGCGTCCCTCCCAGCATGGCAAACAGAAGTGCCGCATAATACGGTAATTGCGACTGAGCCCCAAAAACTCGTGCTAAAAGTACTGCTGCGAGAGCACCTACAAAGGCACCTACACCCTGCAACCCTTCTAATGCAAGGTTGGTAATTCCACTTCGCTCGCTATAGATTCCCCCGATTGCCATCACAAAAAGTGGCAGAGCAAATGTCATCCCTTCACCGATTATATTTTCAATCATTTCTCTACCCTCGCTTTCCGTTTATCTGTTGCCTTATTGATACTATGTCTGATATATACTTTGCATGCACTAAAAAGCAAAATTAGACTGATAATTACAGAAGATAACTCCGCATCCAACCCAGAGGTTGAACTCATGTAGGTACTTCCCTTCCCAATGACAGAGATTAAAAATGATGCAAATAGAATTCCAATTGGATTGGAGTTTCCAAGAAGTGCCACCGCAATGGAATCGTACCCCATTGCAGCAAGTACCTTTGGCTGTATAGATGCGAAGTAACCGAGATAGTAGGTTGCTCCTGCAAGACCTGCTAATGCACCGGAAATAAACATTGCCAAGAGCATCGTCCTCCCAACATTTATTCCTGCGTAACGTGCAGCCTTTCGATTGAGGCCAACCGCCCCGAGTTCATATCCTAAGGTAGTCTTTTTGCAAACAAATTGAACCCCCGCGATAGCAAAAAGTGCCACTATCATGCCGAGCGGAATATCGTATCTGTATCCACCAAACTCTACATTTGCAAGAGTCAGCCGTGATTCGTCACTGACTGCCCGTGACTGTCTGGATATTGGATCTACATAATACATGCTGATGAAAAATGCGACAATATACTGAAGAATGTAGTTTAGCATAATAGAAGATACGACCTCGTTGATATTGAATCGATATTTCAGCCAGCCAATCAAGGCACCCACGGCCCCGCCTGCTACGATAGAAATGAGGAGGACAAGTGGTTTTGCAATCACACTTTGAATTGAACTGTATCCGACAATGACGGAAGATGTAAAGCCCGCGACCAACATTTGTCCTGAGATGGCGATATTAAACAGTCCTGCCTTTAGCGCAACAGCCACCCCCAGTGCCGCAAATATCATCGGAGTCCAATAATTTAGGAAACTGCATAAGTCTGTGAGCATACTCTTTCCACCGGCATAGCGAAGTTTTGGCAAGATACCGGAACCTCGCAACAAATTTGCAAAAACTGCAAACGGATTATTTCCTAAAAGTGCGATGACAATCCCGGCCACTGTTAAACTGAGAAGTAGTGCAATAACCGGAATGATAGTTTCTTCGTACTGTTTTACCCATTTCATATATTTACTACCCCCATCATATACTGTCCCACTTCATCTATTGACAAGGATGTCGCATCTTCACATGTCAGAATCTGTCCGTTATACATCACAGCAATGGTATCTGCAAGTGCCATAACTTCATCTAGTTCCAAAGAAACAAGTAAAATTGCCTTACCCTTATCCCGTTCCGCAAGTATTTGATTATGGATGTTGTGAATGGCACCAACATCCAGTCCACGAGTTGGTTGCACAAATATGATAAGGGACGAATCCTGCTCCACTTCACGCGCGATAATCGCTTTCTGCTGATTACCGCCACTCATGGAACGAACGATTGTCTGATTCCCCCTTGCACTTCGAATATCGTAATTCTTTTGCAAACGCTCAGAAAACAGTTCCACTTCCTGTTGATTGCGAATCCCTTTTCTTGCATAAGGTTCTTGATTATATTTTTTCAACACTAGATTTTCAGCCAGTGAAAAATCTAGTACAAGCCCATAACTCTGTCTATCCTCCGGTATATAGGAAATTCCTGACTGAATACGTCCTCGTATCGTTTTGTTCGCAATCTCCTTTCCATTTAACACAATTTTCCCAGATGATACTTTCTTAAATCCTGCGATTGCATCTGCAAGCTCCACTTGGCCGTTTCCCGCAACACCTGCCACTGCAACAATCTCGCCCTGTCGCACACATAATGACACATTTTTTACAATATCGAATCCATTATCATCCTTCACCGTCAAATGTTGTACAACAAGAACTTCCTCTCCATACCTTGCACCTGCTTTTTTTCTCTCTGATGAAATTTCCCGTCCGACCATCTTGCTCGCCATCTCTGCGGTACTGGTGTTTCTCACATCCATCACATCGATAACTTTTCCTCTATTTAAAATTGCGCAGCGGTCTGCCACTTTTTTTATCTCTTCTAACTTATGCGTGATTAGAATCACTGTTTTCCCCGCCTTCTTTAACCCTTCGATAATTTTGAGAAGAAACTCAATTTCCTGCGGTGTCAGAACTGCTGTAGGCTCATCGAATATTAGGATGTCCGCATCGCGATAGAGCATTTTTAAAATTTCGACACGCTGCTGTACAGAAACGGGAACATCACAAATGCGCTTTGTTGGATCTACTTCTAACCCGTACTCCGAGGACAACCTTGCTATCTCTTCATTTGCCGACTTAATATCTACATATGGAAGTAAACCGAGAAATCGCTTCATCGGCTCTATTCCCATAATAATATTTTCTGCAATCGTGTAATTAGACACTAATTTAAAATGCTGATGCACCATTCCAATGTAGAGACTCGTTGCATAACTTGGAGAGGAAATGATTTCTCGATTTCCTCTCACATAAATTTCTCCCACATCAGGTTCATACATCCCAAACAGCATACTCATAAGCGTGGATTTCCCTGCACCATTTTCACCGAGGAGTGCATAGACCTCTCCCTTTTTTATCTGAATGGTCACATCATCGTTTGCAACAATTCCCGGAAAACGTTTTGTTATATTTCTCATCTCGACAATATATTCTGACATATTTCATCTCCCTGACGGAACAATATCACCGGATTTCATTTGCTCCAATGCGTCATTCAGCTTTGCAATTGTGCTGTCAGATAATTGCTGTCTATTCTCTTCGCTTACAAATCCTGCAGAATCCGTCTCTACGCCAAGCAGATAATTTCCTCCTTGGAAACTCCCCTCTTTGATTGCATCCAACTGCTTCTTTACATTCATGTCCATCACCTTCAACACAGAGGTCAGCATCACATTTTGGCTTCCATTTGCACCATTATCATACTGATCAACATCACTTCCGATGCAAAACACATTTTTTGCTTCCTTTGCCGCTGTAAGTACACCATTGCCCGAAGCACCGGCTGCCACAAATAGAATGTCCACACCTTTGTCAATCAGTGCCTTTCCTACTACTTTCCCGGTTGCCTCATCCGAAAAGTTACCAATATAGTTTCCACCCACGTTTTTACCCGCACTGTCTATTCCTGCATACGACGCCAATTCTATGAGTTGTGTCTTCGTGCTGTACTGATGATTCGCATAGTTTACGCCGGTTTCAAACCCCTGTTGATAATTCACATTTGACGGAAATGCAATTCCATTTACCACAGCAACCTTCCCTGTTTTTGTCTCCAACGCCGCTGTTAAACCTGCAAGGAAACCCGCCTCCTCCTCACGAAACGTCATTGCATAGATATTGTCCACTCCATTTGTAATCTCTTTCCCACTCTCATCTGATGGATTTGAGTCTACAAGGATAAACTTTACGTTAGGGTTTTCTCTCGCCAAGGCTCCGATGCCTGTAAACTGATATCCACAGCAAACAATGACATCATAGTCAGCTACAATATCAGCAACAGTTTGAACTGCAGCAGATGCATTACCAGTTTCCTCTCTGATTGGGATGACACTTGCCTCCGGATTCTCTTTCACAAATGAAAGAATGCCATTGTAAATGTTCTCGTTGAAACTCCCATCATCTACTCCGGAAGGAGAACTTACAATCGCAATCTTCATCCCCGCTTCTGTATTATTTTGTCTTGCTCTGCAACCTGCGAGCAACGTCGCAGCCAAAAAAAAGCACATCACCGTTGTCAATACTCGTTTCATAATCGTTTCTCCTTTAAAATAGACTTGTATCTATCTATTTTTTCACAGAAATGCTTATTTCATACATCTGACATCGACGTATATACCTCGAATCACCAAATATGGCTCTACTCCAAAATTGGAGCAGAGCCATAAATTTACATATATTTATAAATGTTGATGATAGCTTGTGTAACTAATTTCTTAAAATCTACTGCTACTCGGTCAGCAGTCTCCTGTACTTCTGTATGTGACAATGGTACATCTAGCATACCGCATCCCAAGTTTGTAATGCATGAGATTCCGCACACCTTCATACCCATATGGTTTGCAGCCACTGCCTCTGCTGCTGTACTCATACCTGCCGCATCTGCCCCAAGTATTCTACACATTTTTACTTCTGTCGGCGTCTCATAATTTGGTCCACTCAACTGGATATACACACCTTCCTGAAGCTTAATTCCAAGTTCCTTCGCTGTATCTCTCAAAATCTTCTGAAGGTCTTTTTTGTAGATATCACTCATATCCGGGAATCGTGCACCAAGTTCATTGATATTCGGTCCAATCAGTGGTGACGGAACAAAATTCATAATATGGTCGGTAATCATCATAAAATCACCGGCTTGAAAATCATAATTTAACCCTCCTGCTGCATTTGTTAAAAAGAGTACCTTTGCCCCCATCATTTTCATAAGGCGCGTCGGCAAAACCACGTCTGTCATCGGATATCCTTCATAATAATGCACACGGCCTTGCATACACACAACCGGGACACCCTCGATATATCCAAAGATAAAACGTCCTTTGTGACCCTCCACTGTTGATACTGGGAATCCTTCAATGTCGTTGTAATTAACTGTCGCAACGACATCTATCGATTCACCGTAGTCACCTAGACCAGAGCCAAGCACCAAGGCAATCTCCGGTTGGAAGTCAACCTTTTGTTTTACGCTTTCATAACACTTTTGTAGTTTTTCATAAACTGGATTCATAATATCACCTACATCATTTCTTTATAGTTATTATCATTGTATAAAAGTGCGATTGAGATTGTCAAGGCTTCACCCGCCAAAACCTTTCTGCATACATTATTTGTAAAGGAGGTGAATTCTATGTCTATCGTTAACTGTGGAAAAAGACGAGACTGCTCTGGCATTGCCCTTGTTGCAAGTTTAATTATCGGTATCATCGCTGCTTTTTTGCAAATCACAGCTGTGATTACTTTGACACCGATATTCTATATCGTTGCATTAGGTATCGCCATTGTTTACCTCGCAGTAACACTCCTCGCCACATCACTTTCTAGAGAAACTGCTGAATGCAACGGATGTTGTACTTCTCTGAATGCCGTCTTGATCGGTATCTTGGGTACAATTCTGTTCTCGGTGATTCTCCTTGCCATTACGTTTGCTGCTACAAGCGTAATCGGTGCGATCGTGGTTGGTGCCCTCTTTTTCTTTTTCTCACTTCTGATAACAACTACTGCTTGCCTTGCAAAATGTCTTGCAGGTTGTGGCAACTAACAAGGAGCACCCTCGGGTGCCCCTACATAATACTTACAATCTCTTTTCAAAATTCCCCACGACTCTACTGCCTTCGTTCAGCACCACAAACGCCTGTGGATCAATTCTATGTACAATCTCTTTCAGTTTTTCAACCTCATATTTTGAAATCATAATATAGTAAATGTGTGTGTCTTCCTTCGTGTATGCTCCAACACCATCCCATGCAGTTACACCGCGTCTCATTTCCTTTAGAACCGCATCAGAAATACCATCCTTCTTCGTGAAAATCATGGCACTCATATTGATATTCTGCACATGAACTCGGTCACACGCCATTGCAAGTACGGTTGTGTAAATAAGTGAGTAAACCACAATCTCAATATCAAACATCCACAGACAGATTGCATAGATCACTACATTCATCATAATGGTAATCTTGCCAACGCTGAAATTCGGAAACTTCTTCGCACAGATAACACCGACAATATCCTGTCCCCCGCCCGAACTTCTACCACGCAAAATGGTTCCGACACCTGTTCCGACAACAAGACCTCCAATAATACAAGATGTCAAATAATCTGAGAAAATCGGTTCCGTTGGAATTGGTAAAAATGTCATCCACAACGTTTGAATGGTAACTGTCACAAGAGACTTGAACAAAAACATCTTTCCCATTTCCTTCCACGCCCAATAGAACAGTGGAATATTGATAATATAATAAATAATGCCGGCAATGTCGTACTTACTCAAAAATGATAACTTTAATCCTTGAACCAACCCAGTACGAATCAATTGCGCCATACCCATGAAACCACCATTATATAGTCCCAATGGAGTAATTAAGATATTTACACCACATGAAAACAGCGTTCCACCAACAACCGCAAGCAACATCTCCATACCGAACTGCTTATTTAAGTACTTCTTCATACGCTTATCCCCCTCGCGCAGCTAAAATGCACTCATAAAAAATACCTATAAACATTTCTGCTTATAGGTATATTTTACTCTTTTAATAGACAAAATCAATCCTTTTCTTCCGACGTTTCCAAACATTTTTGAATTGCTTCATTGAGTAACAACATTCTCTCATCTAACTGAGAAACCATCTCTGCACAGGATTTCAGATCTTCGCTAATGTACGCCGGTGCATGCCCCTCGAATTTGTAATAAATCTTGTGCTCCAAACTTGCCCAGAAATCCATCGCAATGGTTCGAATCTGAATCTCTACTTTTGTCTCAACAACGCTATCTGACAGAAAAACCGGCACAGATACCAACATATGAAAACTCTTATATCCACTATCCTTTGGATTTTTAATATAATCCTTGATAGAGATAACTTTAAGGTCACTTTGATTACCAATCATACTGGCAAGACGATAGATATCTGATGTGAAAGAGCAAATCAGTCTCACACCTGCGATGTCATTAATGTATTTCACCATGTTTTCCACTGACGTTTCATATCCGTAGCGTTTCAGTTTTTTAACGATACTTTCCGGTGTCTTGATTCTTGTCTTAATGTGCTCTATGGGATTATATTGATGAACATGTTGAAATTCATCATTTAAAATCTCTAATTTTGTCTCTACTTCTTTGAGGGCTGCGTTGTAAAGAAACATAATCGTCTTCCAACTATCCACGTCCTCATAGTTCTTAATTGCATTATGCATTCAGTTTTCTCCTCTATTCTTCCACCTATTTGCCGAAGATTATTATATCATATCAGAAGAACCCTGTCATACATTTCATAAAACTTTTAGAAAACAATCTCCATTTTTGTTCCTGCTCCTACCTCACTTTCCATTCGAATCTGAGCATGATGAAAAATGGCAGCATGCTTTACAATAGAAAGCCCCAGACCTGTTCCTCCTGTTTCCTTTGAATGGCTCTTATCCACGCGATAAAAACGTTCAAACACACGCTCATGCTGGTCCTTCGGAATCCCGATTCCGGTATCTTCAATGATTACCTTAATACCCTCCAGCGCATTTTCAATCCTAATCATTACCTTACCATCCGGCACATTATACTTAATTGCATTTTCACAGAGGTTAAAAATCATCTCATCCAGCATTTGCTTGACACCATAATATACTGTGGGCTCTCCATTCAGATGCACATGAACATTTCTCTTCTCTGCAGACATAGCGAGGCGTTCCACAATATCCTGACACATCTCGTACAAGTCAACTTCCTCACGTTCCACTTCCACGCTATCTTCATCAAGTCTTGACAATTTAATAATATCATCAATCAATGTAATCATACGACTTGCTTCTTTGTAAATACGTTCAGAAAACACAATCATATCCTCGCGATTTACCATACCACTTTTCATAATCTCCGCATATCCCGAAATAGAAGTAAGCGGTGTCTTTAGCTCATGCGACACATTCGCAGAGAACTCTTTTCGCATTTTTACAATTTCGTCTTCTACACGATTCGCCAAATCATTCCCCATAATTTTCTCCCATACGATATCCTACGCCGCGAACAGTTTCAATCATGTCCCCTGCGTTCCCCAATTTTTGCCTAAGTGTCCGTATATGCACATCGACAGTTCTAGTCTCCCCTGTAAACTCATATCCCCAGATTTCTTCCAGCAGCCTGTCGCGTGTCAACACGGTTTTTCTGTATTTCATCAACTTTCTAAGCAACTCAAACTCTTTATAAGTCAGTGTAAGCGGCCGATCATCCACAAAAACTTCATGGCATTTTAAGTCCATTCTGATATTGCCAAGCACATACTCTTCTGCTTCCTGATTCTGTTTTGTCCTACGAAGTACTGCTTTGATACGAGAGACTAACTCCATCATACCAAACGGCTTTGACACATAATCATCTGCCCCTGTATCAAGTCCAATGACTTTATCATACTCATTTCCTTTTGCAGTCACCATAATCACCGGAATTTGCTTTGTCTTCGAAGATTCCTTCAATCTTTTCAAAATGTGAAGGCCATCCTCTCCCGGAAGCATGATGTCCAGAAGCACAAGCTCCGGCATCTCTTCTTCTAAAGCCTTCATAAAACTTTTCCCATCGCCAAAACCACGAGCGTTCATTCCCGTTGCGTTCAGCGTATATACAACTAATTCTCGAATGTTACCATCATCTTCTACACAATATATCATCTTTATTTCTCCATTCGCATATTAATGCTTACTCTATTAGTATAAACTCTATATCACTATAGACGCAACATGTAAAATGTAAAATCATATCTTTGTTAAAAATATGTAAAAAACAGACTCACACTTGTATCAGTAAGCGCGAGTCTGTTCAATATTCTTATAGATCTAATTTCATATCACCATATTTAATCCACTTTTTCTTTCTCATAAATTCTGAGATGAGAAGTGTCACAATTGCCGGTAAAATCACCTGAATAAGTAGAATCTTCACAAGCAGCACTCCTGGAGTCTCTGTTCCAATCATAGTCTGCCATGTCATAATCTGTCCGACAAGTCCTGCCGTTCCCATGCCGGAACCGGTTGCATTATTTGTCATCTGGAATACCATTGTTCCAACCGGACCAAGAATTGCGCTGGACAAAATAGCCGGAAGCCAGATAATCGGTTTCTTCACAATGTTCGGAACTTGAAGCATAGAAGTTCCGATTCCCTGGGCAAGCAGTCCTCCCACTTTATTCTCTCGGTAACTTGCCACTGCAAAGCCTACCATGTTACAACAGCATCCAACCGTTGCTGCTCCTGCTGCCAATCCGGAAAGATTTAAAATAACACCCAACGCTGCTGAACTGATTGGCAATGTCAGAATCATACCCATCAATACAGATACGATAATTCCCATAAGGAATGGCTGTTGCTCTGTTCCCCAGTTAATCAACTCTCCAAGCATTGTCATAAATTTTGAGATCGGTGGTCCAAGAATAATACCAACCACAGAACCCGCTCCGATTGTCATAAGTGGCGTTACGATAATATCTACCTTCGTCTTTCCAGTCACCAAGCGTCCAACTTCAATACCTATGTAGGCTGCCAAGAATGCGCCAAGTGGTTCACCCGGACCGGCAAACACCATTGCACCATCTACCAACACGGCACCTGCCAATATCTTACTTGCAAATGCGCCTACCATACCTGCGCTTGCTGCTGATAACACTACCAAAGAACTCTCTTTAAACTTATAGGCAACTCCGACACCGATACCTGCTCCGGTAAGTGCCGCTGCTACCTTACCCACCACAAAAATCAAATCGCCGACATTGCCACCAATCAGTGTACCAATCTGCTGAATAATGGTTCCGATAATCAATGTGGCAAAAAGTCCATGCGCCATTCCGGACAACCCTTCTATAAAAATTCGATTTGTTAACTTCTTTAAACCATTCATATTTTCGCCTCTCTTCTGTTGTATTTACATCTGTCTTGTCACTTGAGTAGTCTATCATAACATTTTTTAGAAATCAACCCTTTTTCTAAAAAAACATGAGCGATGCAACTTGCACCGCTCTCCGTTTTATTCATCATCCATTTCTGTTCCAAGAACCTCTTCCGCAATATTTCTTGCATGGTCTGAAATACGCTCCAAGCAAATGACCGTATCTAAGAATACGATACCCGCCTCTGTATTGCATTCCTGATTTGTCAGACGTTTGATATGTTTCGTACGAAGCTGTACTTCCAGTTCATCGGCCCTGATTTCATTTTCAATAACCTTTAATGCCTTCTCCTTGTCATTTTCCATAAATGCCTGAATCGCATATTCGTAACAGTCTGCACAGACCTCAATCATCTCTTTCAATTCGTTCGTACCAATGTCTGAGAAACTCAATTTTTTCTCTGACATCTCTTCCGCAAACTCAGAAATGTTTTCACAGTAATCACCTACGCGTTCAATATCAGAAACAACCTGAAGCATACGTGTCACATTTTCATGTTCTCTATCGCTAATCTGCAGTCTTGTAAGTTTAATTACATAATCTGAGATTGCTGCACACATCTTGTCTACTTTATCTTCATCATCACGAAGCAAACGAATATCTTCTTTCGTTTTTGTAAACAAAACACGTCTTGCAACATCTAAGGTGTCTTTTACCAAATCTCCCATACGACCAACTTCGCGCATAGTTGCCTGAAGCGCAATTGTAGGTGTCTGCAACATACGGTCGTCAAGTGAAACCACTCTGTCATCCTGTTCCTCCTCATTGACCCTGCCAATCTTCTTCGCCAATTTAATAATCAAATTAGAAGCAGGGAACAATAACAAGGTTGTAGCTATATTAAACGCTGTGTGCACCGTACTAATCTGCGTTGCAGTAATCATGTCTCTGCCCCATGACGGATTTACAATCTGGAAGAATGCAATCGATGCCACACTGAAGATAACCGTACCTATAATGTTGAAGAGCAGATGCATAAGTGCTGCTGTCTTCGCATTTTTCTTTGCTCCCATACTAGATAACATTGCAGTTACGCAAGTACCGATATTCTGGCCCATGATAATGTATACAGCAGAGTTAAATGGGATAAGTCCCGCTACTGCCAAACTTTGCAAAATACCAACTGATGCAGAGGAACTTTGGATAACAGCAGTAACACCTGCGCCCACCAATATTCCCAGAATCGGATTGCTTCCGAGGCTAACAAATAACTGTGTGAAAGCAGGAACTTCTTTGAGTCCTGACATTGCACTTGACATATTGTCAATACCCACAAACAAAAGACCAAATCCGACAACAATGCTTGCCACATCCTTCGTTGCACGTCTCTTTCCTACCATCATAACTACTACACCAATTGCAATTGCGACCGGTGCCAATGTAGATGGCTTCAAAAACGATGCCCACTCTCCCATGGATACAATCCATGCAGTCATCGTTGTACCGATATTAGCACCCATAATGACGCCCATTGCCTGTGTCAAATTCATGATGCCGGCATTCACAAAACCGACTACCATGACAGTTGTTGCAGAGGAACTTTGAATAACTGCAGTAATCAATGCTCCAAGTGCAACACCCATCAATTTATTTTTTGTCAATACTTCCAATAGAGATTTCATTTTGTTTCCGGCTGCATTTTCAAGTCCCTGCGACATAATCTGCATACCATAGATAAACATACCAAGTCCGCCGGCAAACAAAAACAATTGTTCATAACCCATACAAATTTTCCTCCTAAGTTTTTCTCACAATTCACATTATTACCACAGAAAAATCCTTAGTCAACTGAATTTCCTCAAATTTAACACGGCGGCTTTAAAATTTTACACAGATTTTACTTCTTCATTTTCGGCTCAAATATTAATGATGCAAGGTACCCAAAGATAAGCGCTGCCGAGATTCCTGCCGCACTGGCTTTAAATCCACCTAGAAATGTTCCTAAGAAGCCTTCTTTGTCCACAGCCTCCTTCACGCCCTTCCAAAGTACATTGCCAAATCCAAGAAGAGGAACACTTGCCCCTGCTCCCGCAAATTTTGCAAACGGTTGGTAAATATTTAAAAAGCCAAGTACGGCACCCGTGCACACCAAAAGTACCATGACGCGCCCTGGCATCATTTTCGTGCGGTCCAATAGAATCTGCACCACTGCACAGATTGCACCGCCAATTAAAAATGCATATAAATAATCCATGACTTTTTCCTCCTAACAGTGTTCCAGCACAATTCCGTGTGCAATACCCGGAACGCTCTGCCCTTCATTAAAACTAACCGTAGACATCAAAGCTCCTGTCGGCACAAACAATACCCTCTTCCATTCCCCCGTGGAAATCTTTGGCAGGATAAACGATGATAAAGTGACGGCTGCACAGCCACAACCACTTCCACCCGCATTTGTCCCTTGCGTCTGTTGGTCAAAAATAAGCATACCGCAGTCCATATGATTTTCCTTAATATCCTTTCCTTGTTTACGCATCAGGTCAAATAGAATGCTCTGTCCCACATATCCAAGATCTCCAGTAATAATACGGTCATAGTCTGATGATTTATAACCAAAATCCGACAAATTCTGTATAATCGTGTCACATGCTGCAGGAGCCATACATGCCCCCATATTTTGAGAATCTTTCAGTCCGTAATCCACAATTTTCCCAACCGTGACTCCGGCAATTCTGACATTTGCCTTTTTCCTGCCCACTAAAAACGCTCCGCTTCCTGTCACGGTCCACTGAGATGATGGCGGCCTCTGATTCGCATAAGCAAGAGGAAAACGAAACTCCTTCTCGGCGCTTCCAAAATGACTTGAGGTAACTGCCAGTATATACTCTCCATAACCTGCTGCCACACTCATAGAACTAAGGGCGAGAGCTTCTCCGGAAGTCGAACATGCGCCGTATAATCCGAAAAGCGGAATGTGCAATTCCTCCAAACCCATAGATGTCGCAATGCCTTGGCGAAGGAGGTCGCCTCCAAAAAGGTAACGCACCTCATGCGGGTCAAGTTTTGCCTTCCCGAGAGCCATAAGGCAGGCTTCCTTCTGCATCTCACTCTCTGCCTCTTCCCATGTATCCTTTCCAAACAGATTCTCTTCCTCCACTAAATCAAACAGTTGTCCCAGCGGGCCTTCGCCCTCTTTCTTTCCCACAACTGAACCACTGCTAATGATGTATGGTGCATCATCAAATAAAATACTTTGCTTTCCCTTTAGCATCGTTTTTTCCTCATTCCTTTAAAATACTTTTCATACATGTATAATGATAGTATTTTCAAAACATTGAAATATATTCTGATTTCGCATTGTCAGTAATCATTTTGTTGATGTCATCAAAATGTTCTGTTTGATATGCCCCGAGAACACCGAGCCTATTTTTCAAAAATTCTTATTTCTCCTTCAAAATCAAGATGTAAACTGTTTTCATCGCATTTTATAATCTTTATTATTGTGATCATTTCATCAGTAGTCTCAATGCAATCTAATGTGATAGTTTTTGTAGCATCATCATAGGTATAACCGTCGCATAGGTCAGAATCATTCACAGGATTTCCGCAACCGCAATAATAAGTGAAACTGCCGTCTTCGCCAAAGCGAATCGTTTCTGTATCATGCTCAGCATCTCTTGTCCACGAAATGTTCACAAACGAATATTTGCTGTAATCAATGCTTGGAACTTTTGTTTTTTTGTTTCCGTCACACCCTATAAACAATATGGCACATACCAAAACTAGAGCTACCAAAGAAAAATATTTTTTCATAACTTTCTCCTCCTGATAACATTAAACACATTCTTTACTTTTTCTTTTATCTTCATACATAGCATAATCTGCGCGCTTAAATACGTCATCAAAGTGCAAATCCTTATCTGAATCAAACCTTGCAAAGCCTCTGGCAATACTGATAGGAATTTTACTCTTTTCATCTACAAACGTATTTGCACATTCAAAATCCAACTGTTTAAATAATTTTTCACAATCTTCCAAATCTCCATGTCGAAGAATTGCTAAAAATTCATCTCCGCCGATTCTGAACACGGGACTTCTTTTAAAAACATCAGAAATCACTTTTGCAACAGAAGCAATAAGTTTATCGCCCACGTCATGTCCATACACATCATTCGTTTCCTTAAGTCGATTCACGTCAAACATAACAACGCCGAAATTTGCAGTTTTGCTTGCAATCTCTTTGTTAAGTTCTACCATCCATCTTTTATACGACGTGGTGTTTCTTAGCCCTGTAAGCGAATCTCGATTAGCGGAAAAGTGCAGTTCTTTTTCCCTTTCATGCAAATGTGTTGCCATATTTTTGAAAGCTGTATTTAAAAGTTCTATTTCAGAAACGTTGCTATGTACAAATTCCACATTGTAATCCCCATTTGAGAATTTTACCAACGCATCGGCTATTTTTTTTAACGGGGTAACTATTTTTCTCACAACACTAATAGCCACTACCATGAAAAACGCAGAAAGTATTAATACGACGAATAAAATCTCGAAGACGATTTCATACCTAATCTGCCGAATATCGTCATAGCTTGCGGAAAGAACAAGTGTCATTCCGTTTGCCAACTCTTTCGATACACGCAGATATTTATTTGAATTATCCTCAATTTCCGTCTTGAATTCGAGGTTGTCACCATGAATTACAACTCCGTCAATTTCCAAGTGGGCAAAGCCATTTTCATAAATTTCAATTTCGTGTACTTTGTCGGCTAAAATCTTATAATCAAAATCCATTCCCACAACACCGATAAACTTTTCTTCATGGTACATCGGCACCACGTATGAAATCATATAAATATTGTTGTTTTGGTTGTAGTAAGGCAACATCCAAACAGGCTTTCCGGCATTGTAAGGCTGCCAAAACCAACCCACGTGTTCAGTGTCTTCTTTGTCGTAAAGTTTGATATCGGTCGGCTCAAGAGAAACATATTCATCGCTACCGTTCACTTTGCTGTAAAACAACCCCGCTTTACTGTCAGAGATGACAGGATCAAAACGAACATAATATGCAACAGCTCCACCTGCATGTTTGGCAACGTCAACAAACATTTGGTCAGCACTATTAATGATTTTTTCTTGTAACTTTCGATCTTCTACGTCAACCTCATCGGTTAAAAAGCTCATTACGTAACTTTCCATAACCTTTACTGATTTTTCCATATCGTCGAAGATATCGTTAATCTGTGCTGCCTCGTTTTCGCATGTAACCACAACAAGGTTTCTAGACTCGTCTTGTATGTATTGGTCCACCTCGAAAATACTGATACCACCAATAAAAACTGTTATTGCAAGCATTGCGAAAATAACCGTCGCTAAAAGACGAAACTGCATGGAATATGTTTTATTCAATTTTCGTTTCTTTTCTTTTAATAAATTCTTTTTGTCCATTACATATTCTCCGTCAATCTATAGAGGATAATACAATAAGAGTTTTAATCCACTTTACCATTTTTATTTTATCATTTAAGGTATGACAAACTTCTTACAAACATCAAAAAAATAAGCCGTCAAACTGACGGCTTACCTTAATAAGTAGATTTATTTGGTTTTCTTTTCCCAAAGCAATCCGCAGGTTTCTTCTGCCCAACTGTACTGGGACATATACTCACCACGGAATTCGGGTTTCCCGGTTTTTAAGTATGCGTAATAATCACAGTCTATTTTTTCGAGATTTATGGAATAGAAATAATTATTCCTCTCAAAAATCTCCTCCATACCCACCGCTTTAAGAGATTGGCGCAAATCACGGAACAATTGGTGGATATAATTTTGGTTCTTTTGTTCTTCATCATTTCCCCAAAGTGCAACCCCTATTTCTGCAACCGTAACACCCGCACCATTACGATCTACCAAAAAGGCCAACAACTCCTTTGTTTTCGTACGCTTGAACGTTAGTTTTTCTCCCTTTGCATAAACTTCGAAATTGCCGAAGCATTTTACTTCAAGTGGCTTTTGTTTTTGACGGATCCCTTTTATATTGTCAATCTCTACCTGCACGTCTTCAGCCGATACAGGTTTCATTAAATAGCCAGAAGCGTGAAGTTTAAAAGCCGGAACGGCATATTCCTCGTAACCGGTGCAAAATACAATCTTACAATCCGGGCAAAAACCAATCATCTTTTCCGCGAGAGAAAGGCCACCCATACCACGCATATTGATATCCAAAAAAGCAATATCGGCAGGATTACTTTTAATAAAGTCGAGAGCATCCTCACAAGAGGTAAAATTCGTAACGGCAGTAATATCAGGAGATGCTTTAACAGCTTTTACTAACGCACCTAGCATCAATGGTTCATCGTCTACAGCAATCGCAATCATTTCCCGCCCTCCTTTGGTATTGTAATTAAGACTTTCGTGCCAACTCCTTGTGTACTTTCAATTTCAAGTGTCCCCCCAACCATTACCTTCAATCGATCACAAATGTTACGAATACCAATGTGTTTCTTTGCATCAAGTAGTTTGCTTGTATCAAATCCCACACCGTCATCTTCCACAGAAATACAGTAGTCCGTATCCGTTTCATAGGAGATCACTCGAATAGAGCCGCCCTTTTGCAGCTTCATCAATCCGTGTTTAATAGCGTTTTCAACGATGGGTTGAACAGTAAGAGCCGGTAAACGAAAATCTCCAGATTTCATCTCAAATGAAAACGTCATATCTGGAAAACGCACTTTTTCGATACTAATATAATAACGTACATGCTCCATCTCTTGCGACATCAAAATCGGCTTTGGATTATCCAATTCACCAAAATTACCACGCAAGTATTTCGCAAAGTTATGGACAAGTTCACCTGCTTTTGAAGGGTCCAATTCGCAAAGTTGCTCGATACTTCCAAGGGTATTATAGATAAAATGCGGTCGAATCTGACTCATCATTGTGGAAATGCGACTCTCGGCAAGTCGAACATTCAAAATCTTTTTTTCCGTTTCCAGTTCTTTTGCTTTGGCAAGTGTATTGATATTGTTGGGTATAATTTTAAGCACCGCCACCATCGCAGCAATGAAGAAAACAATAAAAACGTATTTAGAAGAAAGTCCGTTATCCCAAATACCAAGGTCAATCATAACAACGTCAATCACGAATGAGATAAGCGGCAAAATCGAACAGATGTAAATCCAGCGCTCCTTTCCTTTCGCGACCAAAAACTCTCTTATAAGGCAACCTAACAGAATGATATTTGCGAGTATTTGCGAAACTGCCCAATAAAACCACGTATCATAAAACAATATGTCTGTTAAAATTGGTATAATAAAATGTGTTGCGTTGATAAGCCCCAGAACAACAACTGTAATTGTACCAATCTTTTTTGTGACTTTTAGTAAGTATACAAGTGCCGTCGAAATGAACAGCATGTAGAACATCATCGAGCATCCTAATATCGTTGTATTGGATACAATCGACTCGCTCCAAAATGAAACACCATCAGCACTATAAGACAGGTATGTGCCGGCAAACAAAATAACGATGCCGAACACCCAAATAATATTGCTGTTCTTTATATGTATAAGGGTTGAGAACAACGCGGTTCCCAAAAACAGAAGAGAAACAATAATAAATAAAAGTCCAATATCTCTCTGCGATTCTCCCCTTTCAAGAACACCTTTTTCGAAATCAAGCCCTGACCAAAGCGCTATGTTAGCCAGCAATTCGTCAATCGCAGTTTCGTTACCAAAGCTATGGGGATTGTGAATAAGAATTTCTACCGGCTCCTCGCTTTTGTTTGCAAAAGAATAAGCAGACCAATCCTTGCCGCAAGCAGAATCTCCAAACAAGGGATTTTCCATATCAAATACATAGGGCTCGTTTTCACCCTCATAAAAAGTCAAACTAATATGGTCTGTGTAGAGTGCTATTGGCATGTCGCCACTATAAATACCGACATACTCGCCATCGGGTGTCAGCATGTGAAAATATCCTCGCAGTGTTACGTCTCCCTTAGTAGAAGGAATGTGGTTTCCTTTTACAATCTTATGCCACTCACCATCGGCAACACGATACTCTCCTTCGAAATACACCTGTGCAACCAAAGCCGGTTGAGCTTGATTACTGGTTGCATTGCCATGCCACAGCAACACAATTGCCGAGAAAAAAAGCAAAAGAACACCAACGCTCTTTATTGTTGTCATATTAAAAAAGCGAGACTTAGTTTCTCTATCGTTCATGATCGCACCTCACTTCCATTTTCCGTGACAATGCACGTTTTTATTCGCCACGGAAATGTGGCGAATTTCTCTATACTTATTCCTTGCTTGCCTCTATACTTGCAAAGCTTCCTGATTTTTCCATTATCTTTTTATCTTGCGATTTTGTTCTGCGCTCTAATTTCTTAATATCCTCAGCTGGTGGCAGTTCTTCTGGTTTTATACCTCGCTCTCCAAGCATTTTTCTAATTTCTGTATTGTTTTGGACATGCTCACCAGTAATGGCTAGTTCACCATACAAGTTTTTACTTTCAACATTATAGTTTGTCATTTCAGTCGCAAGGTTTTTTGCAGCTATAGTTAATGTGGGAAGAAAATCAGCCAATGGTCTATTATCTTTGACACCTAACTTTGCTTTCATATCCTTTGTAGAATGTCCTCCAAACAAAGCCTGGTCTCCCCGTGATCTTATCCTTGCAAAGCCATCATCATCTACTCCACGTTCATATATGTTCTGGGATAATCTTTTCTCAGATTCTTTTAATCTATTTCTTGCCTGAGTTCTCTCAATATATGCAATTCTTTCCTCAATCAACTCTTGTTTACGTGTCTGAACAGCAAAATAACTCTGTGCAAAAGCAATCTCTTCTTTGGTTGTATCCCCATTCATCGCAACAAGATAACATGCATATCGAGTAAGCATATAGTCTTTTATTTTACGTGCCGCACCACTTCCCAATTGCACCATTTTGTTGACCTCAACAAAATGGTCTGAAGGCTCTATATTTCCTGTTTTACACGATTCCATTGCCCTTGTTATAGCCTTTTCAAAGTTACGCCATTCCGTATAGCCCAATAGCTTCATCAAATCTCTCGCATACCAAAATTCAACCTGTTCATCTTCCGTAATTTGAATTGTATTATCAAATTCTTTTTTAATCTGCTCAATTCTTCTCGAATCCATATACGCACGTCCTTTCAATAGTATGTTTTTATTTTATCATTCGAACGTACGTTTGTCAATGATTTACATTTTTCTTCTTTCCTACCCTAAAGTGATATTTCTTCCCCCTATATTCTTTATTATATTCTCGTATATGAGGCACATGTTTGAAATAGGTTGATATATATTGGATAAAATAGATTTCGTCAAACAGTTCAACATATCTTTCAGTTCTACACTATGATGATATCCATCAGACCATTTATCATACTCATACACTACATTCTGAGGTAATAAAAATACAATTTGGGATGATATGCTGTTCTTCACCATTTCAGAAATACTTTTCAAATCTGCCATTTTATCAATCACTTTTGTGTTTCCTTCTTGATTTCTCCAAAGTTGTGGCGCTCCCAAATCAATCACCGTAATGTCATATTCGTCCAATGAACGTATGTCATGTAATGAATATTGTTCAACTAATTTCCCATTATACTTTATCTCTTTGCCACTATAAGTTGCAACCTGTATCATATTATCCCTTCTTCCTATAAAAAACATCTGCAATTCTCATTAATCATGCAACTTCATATTTTATCTTAAGTGAATTCATTTTTGTATTATATGGCACTATTTTTTCCATTTGCAAACGCCCCAAAACTATTCCTGGATGTACACCTATTTCTCTTGCAAAATTAATTATGTCATTTTCATAAATCGTCCATGTTTTTCTTAAAAATTCACGATATGCCTGCTCTGGTATAAGAACATTTTGAGAGAACATATCTGCTTCTTTTTCTAAACGTTGTAATAGTTCATCAGAATTATTCAATACCTCATCGCCACTTACAAGTAATACTTTTATCCTTTGCTGCAAAACATGACCTAATTCATGAAACAACGAAAACCAAAATGTATCAGCATATTTTCTACGGTTATTGATAGCTAATATTACTTTTTCTTTATTAACCCACTTCACTGCACCATTAATTCCGCAATTTCTAAGATTCGGCAATAAAACTAATGCCACACCACATTCAGCTAATAACTGCTCTAATCTTGGATAAAAGATTTCTGGATTCTGTAAAGTCATTTTTCGAATTTCTGGTAAATATTCAATTAATAGTTTTTTATTAAATACATTTACTTGTTTTTGATTTCCTATATTAATTGCTGTTTGAACCCATGCATTAGCATTCATAACATTAATATCTTCTAGATGTGTAATAGTTGTGCGATATTGAACTAAAAAATCTCTTCTACATAAAACTTCTAAAGAAGCAATCCTAAAATATGATTGTAGCGCTTTTACCTTATCGATTGTTCTTGTAGTTGTTTCTACTAAACCTAAATCTGACCAGAATTTGTAATCTATCTTTTTTAGCAATTCGCATTCTTTATCATCTTGCATTCTCTTATCAATTTCCAACTTTTTCTCTATATATTTTTTATTCAAATTCAACCACAAGGAAACAGATGTCCCAAATACTATAGAAAGATTTAATGCCATCTCATCAGATAAATTAGCTTTTCCATTTATTAAATCACTAATATTTTTCCCAGATGTTTTAAGACGCTTTGCTAACTCATCTTGATTCATACCTTCATATTCTATCATTTCTTTTAGATAATACCCAGGATGAAATGCAATCAATTCTTTATATTCAATTTTACTCATAATGATTTGTTACCTCCCACGCTATAACAATCTTAGTGGCTCTATAAACAATATTTATATCTTTTTCGTCCCATTCATTCCCATTCTCATCTAAAGGTATAATAATCAAACGAAAACCTAGTCTTCTTCCAAGATCTAATGCGTACTGTCCCTCCCTATCACCATGTAAAGGATGAAGATTATAGATTCGCATCTGATTTATGTCCCAAAGATTATCTGCACTTTCTAACACACCAATTAATGAGTGCAATTTTTCAGCCACTTCCACATTTAACTCTTTTTTTGCCTTCTTGTAATCTTGACAAAATTTCTTAACCTTTGAATTGTGATATCGTACTTCTATAGTTCTTCCTCCTTTCGAATTTATTTTACCTTTTTGGTAATATTTTTATTTATCATATCACAATTATTATTATTCATCAACATGTTTTTTAATTATTATTGGCGCACTACCATTTTCGTGGCCTCACGAAAATGTTATTGAGTACCAGAAGGAGACTCGTGTGATATTATGTACAAAAGTGCCAGAACCCGCTATTTTTCGGCGTTTTCTGACACTCCAATCTTGCATTATAAATTATATTTCGACTTTTATTGCTTTTTCCCATGTCCCTCTCCCGTATATACTGCTAAATCCAATGTGCTTCAATAATTCCTGCATTTCTTCTTCTGAACCACAAAACCAGATGTAAAGCAAAGAATAAATGCGATTATTTATCTCTATATTTAACCTTTTCATTAAGTCTTGGTCTATAACCAGCCGTTTTGCATGAATTTCTTCTACCAAAGGCACATTACGAAATAACATATGAGTGAGTGCACGAGAAATATTCTGTAATTCTTCTTCTGACATTATCGTATTTCTCCTAATTTACTCAAAATTAAAACATCGTCGTAATCCAATAAATCACACCCAGCACCCAACTGGTAAATATCCCGTACAAGATTACCGGTCCTGCAATAGTGAATATCTTACATCCAATCCCAAAGACCTGTCCTTCTTTCTGATACTCAATGGCAGGTGCTGCCACAGAGTTGGCAAACCCTGTAATCGGAACAAGTGCCCCGGCACCGCCCCACTGTGCGAGTTTTCCATATACGTTAAACGCAGTGAGTAGCACACTGATTAACACAAGGATGAGGGACGTCCACGCGCCGGCGTTGTCCTCAGAGAGCCCTTGTTTCTTACAAAAATCGAGAATAAACTGCCCTACGACACAGATAGCACCTCCTGTAACAAATGCCCTCGCCATATTAACAAGAAGATTACTCTTTGGCGTCTTCTCCTCGACATACGCTTTATATTGTTCTTGTTTTTCTTTATTCATAACTGTCCTTTCTACCATCCGAAAAAGAAATAGACTGATGCGCCCAACACTTTTCCGACAGCAATTCCTAAAATAACAAACCCGATTCCTTTTGTAACGTTAATACGCCTAAGAAATATAGGAAATACATTGAGTACTTCTGCAAGTGCAAGCGCCCAGCACCCGACAAATACACCGGAAAATATACCAAATAGTCCTAAAAACGGAGAAAACATCGTCAAAGGAAACTCATACAACAAGGCTAGATTCCCTAAGATGCCTCCGACTGCAACGGCATCTTCGTAGAGTCCGATTCTATTAGCAGTTCCAGTTCGGTCTGCGAAGTCGGAAACAATGCCGAGACTGACAACAAATCCAAATAGCCCCCCTGCAACAATCGAACCGGCGCTAAGACCGATGAGAGCCATTACTATTTGTTTTACCCACATCTAACTCCTGCCCCCTTCTCGAACTCTGTGCAATCAGCGTCGTCTGAATATCATTTTCATACAGACTCATCTCCACTTCAATCGGAGTTGGGTCGACAGTGAATTTCTTCTTTCCAAAATGGTTAAAGAATATGATGATGCCAAGCCCTAAGCCGATGCTGTATGTCAGCTCCAATATATTGAATCCTGCAGCCTTCTTTCCCATAAACTGCTCATATATCTGTTCAAAAATTTCCGGAACACCGGAGTCGTTGTTAAATGCCATGATTGCAAATGCTGCACCAATGAAGCAAGTAATAACAACCAATGTGACCTGGCACGCTTCCCATACACGATTCTTCTGCTTCGTCCCCTCGTAAGTCACAATAATATCTGTAGCACCGACGTTCTGAATCTCCAAATTCGGATATTCTTTATGAATACACTCAATCATTTTGAGTATTGAAACAACATATCGGTGCTTTCCTTGATCGGGTATCTTAAGGAACTTGAGTGATTTAACTTTGGATAATACATGTTCCTGTGCACATTCCATCGAAACCAAATCGCCCAACGTCACGTCTTGACTCTTCACCTCAACATTCTGGTCACCTTTTATATATAGAATCTCCTTCGTTACTGACATGACTTTTTCCATCCCCTGTAGGAAGCAGATACAAGTGTGCCCTCTGCCTGAATACCTTCTTCATTTAATTCGTGATAATAATAAAGAATCCCCATAACGACTGCCACCATAACAACAAGTAACAGACATATGCGGACTCTTTTCTTTGCTTTTTCCATATACTCCACCTTCTTTCAAAAATCGTATGGTTATTTTTTGAAAGAAGATACATTTTTATTCAAGTTGCTCCACCTTTTTTGCTTTCTGTTCAAAAGAAGTTGTAATTTTTTCTCCGAATTTATGCACCAAGGCAAGCTCAACAATTCCTACAATTATCCCTGCAATACAAAAGATATGATAGAGTTTCAACATACCCCAAACATTTTTTTCACCCCTTAAAAATTCACTAAAAAAGCGAGTTACACTATAAAGCGTTAAATATGTCGGATACATCGTTCCGACTCGTGCTATTTTTCGATAATTATGCAAAAAGAAAAAAAGCAAAACTGCCAAAGCCACCTCTACCAATTGAACAGGAAACTGGAGCTCATCTTTGTAGTAGTTATACATACCAAACGAACACTCCATTCCTCCACAACAACCACAACAAAAACAGGCAAACTTTGAGAAACTTAATGCCAAAGGATATGCCGGTGTAATTAAGTCGAGTTGTTTGAGCGGATTAATTCGAAGACAAAGACAAAAAGCTATAACAATCAATGGGCAAAAAAAAGCTAAGCCAAAGTAATTTGCTCCTGTGCCAAAGAGTTCTCCAAAAGAGAAATTCAAATACCCTGCCGGCAAATATTGAGCCATAGATATAATAATGACTTCAAAAAGTGCCCAGAAATTTGTTTCTCCAAAAACTTGCAGAAATGTTCCTTTTGATTTTTTTACTATATTTCCTTGAATTCTTTGACTCCATTGACTTAATAATTTTTTTTTCTGATTAAGCTGTATTAAATTATAACTAAGTAATGAAAAAAAGCTTATCACATTAAAAAAATCATATAGTTCCATCCCCATTAGCTTTATATTTAGGTGTTGAAGCATATTTTTTCTCCTAACATATTAATTTCTAATCGTTGATTGTTTCATAAGTGTTACTATCAAACATTCCGTATATACTTCTCTTTACTACTGTCTATTTGAGTTTCTTTTCACTTGTGAAGCAATAAGCTTGTATTCCCTTTAAATCCCTATTTTTTTCGTTAATTTACCTGTATTTTTATAACCTTTTAAATAGATAGTCTATTATCATGCATCATCCATATTAAAAGGACAAGTCTTATTGCTTGTCCTTCCGTTTTTTCCCCATCAATTTTACTCTATGTGCTGAGGTTTTAAGCTGTAGTTTAATAATAACACCGACTACAACGCCCGATACGATAATCACACCAAAGACAATCAACGTCAATTGCCAAAAAGAAATTCCCCAGGAAGACTGTGTCCCTGTCAGAACATATTTATTTCCGGCGGCATCTGTAAGATTACCAAACTCATCGGCCATACTGTCCGGAATCAGCACATCTTCTAGTGAAATGCCTTCCATATCAATTGCCACCAAGTATTTCGTCTGCTTATCCAATGAACTTAGATAGAACAGTGCATCGCCTTGCGCATCAATGATTGTAGACTGCATGATTTCCCAACTCTTCAGAACAGGTTTCTGACAAATGGTTGCCAAATGTTTTGCATAAGAATATCCGATTGGAATAGTCACCGTCACTTCAAATGGAATATTATCCTCGAATTCCAACAGATAGCTCTGTGCATTGCCAATCAATTTCTTCTGCGCCTTCGTTGGTTTGGTATTCTTTTTTAAAGTAAATTTTAAATCATAAGATTTTCCCAATTGCTCGGCATCCAGATTCTCACAGTCAATGGTCCAACTGGAATTCGTTCCTGTAGAAACCGTAAGGTCTACCTTTTTACCTGCCAGACTTTCCAACACATTGCCAGGCAACTTCGTGCTGCCGTTCAGGTTGACATGAATCTCAACGTTATTGACAGTAGTGCTATCGCTCTCCAAACGCTCCGGATATTTGATATAGCTGTCTGTATATTCAAGCATATCATCCCATCCGTCTTTATCATCTATAGTGACATCAATTGTAATGTCGTATTCATCTTTGCCGGTCGATGGCTTTGTGACAGTGACTGTCGCATCAATGGTAGAATCGTCTGTATCTACGATTTCTCTGTCAGTCTCAACCACGCTTCCATCCGGCTTCTGTGTTACAGACCCTGTTGAGCTTGAACCGACATTGGAACTGTCACCTTCTGTCACGCCCGGAAAATCCGGAAGTTGGGTCTGAATTTGATTAGAAATCTGCTCGCGTTCCGCATCAGTACCATCATGATACGCATTCTTCAGCGAATCACAATCATGGAATGCATATTCACCAATATCTTGTACCGATGAAGGTAAAGAAACACTTGTCAGTGAAGTACATCCATAAAAGGTCCATTCCGGTAATTTTGCAATCGGGCTTTCAATCACAACCTGCATCAAATTCTCACAATAAGCAAAAATACTTTCACTCAGGTTGGTCGTTGTAACCGGTATACGAATCGTGGATAGCGAAGAACAACGGTAGAATGCCTGATATCCAATATACAACAATCCATCCGGAAGCCTTAGCGTGTGCAATGATTCACATCGTGAAAATGCATTTGCTCCAATGGACTTCAGGCCCTCCTGCAACGTTACTCTCGCAAGATTCGTACATCCTGCAAAAGCCATGTCACCAATCTTTGTAACCGATTCCGGAAGAGAAATACTCTGCAATGCAGTACATCCATAGAAAGCCAAATCACCGATATTGGTAATTCCATCTTTAATGGTTACCGCTGTAATCTTCTCCCTATCCTCATACCACGGTGCCATATTACCTTCCGTGAAGTTCTGCATGGAACCTTTGCCTGTAATACTAAGTGTTCCATCAGCACCTAGACTCCACTTTGCCTTACTTCCACAACTTCCTGAATCCGCTGCCAAAGCAGGCAGCTCTACTGAAAGAAACAGGAGGCAGGCGGCAAAAACTGTCGCCAATATTCTATTTTTCAATGAATGTTTCATAAATACCTCCTGTAAATATTTTTAGTATGGGTTGTTGATGGTAATTTCATTGTCTAACTTAAATATGTAAGTTATATTCATATTTGACGTTGTTCCATCAATAGTTACATACTGACCCTTTGCTCCATTCCCCATGGTTTGTCTATTCCAGGCGAGAATCCAGTTACTAGACCCTATAGACATGGTACTACTTGGCGTGGCAGATGTATAGTTAAAGGTAACATCTGTTTCACTTCCGCCAACAAATACACTTGCAGACGTAAACTGACGTATATTGGAGATTGTAGTTGTAACTGTGGAACTTGTATATCCATTCAATTCGACTTTATCTTCTCCATCACAACCTTCTCCTACATTGGTTTTTATGTCTGCCTGTAGATTAACCGTACATTCATATTCATTGAACTTATTCGTAGCTGTTCCTTCAATAGGAGAAGCTCCATTCCCTTTATTAACTTTTACTGTTCCTTCTGGATAAATTCCAGTAATCTTTACAATCGGCGCATCCCACGTAAGTGTATAACTTGGTGCTGCGTCTGCATTTAAGTGAATGTCTTCTTCGTCATTGTGACCTGCATTGGCTGTATAAGTGGTGTTTCCAATCTTAAAGGTTACTTCCTCTAATTTATATGTTCCCATCAGTGGAAGTTCCATACCACTATCAGTATTAAGAATAAATTCATTTGCAACACTTGGATTTTCCATAAGTGTCACTGTAACCGTTCCATGGCTTACTAAGTTTGACGTTAAGGTTGCCTTAGAAGACTTCTTAGGGTCGAAGTAATAACCCGCACTTGTCGTGCTGTTAGTAGTCTCTAAATCAGAATCACTATCTGATAATACATATGTAACAGTTACATCTTTCACACCCGTAGCAGTCACTCCACCTTTGCCTTGTACTTTTACAGACAGACCACTCGTTACTGTACGTGTATCTAAGAATAAGAATGTTTCATTGGTTTCTTGTCCCTCTCCATATACAACAACTGTCATCGTATCATCAATGTTCGTCCTAATGTTCTTGCTGCTCACATCAATAATCATCGGATTCTCTTCTGTTGAAAGTACTCCATCCTGATATGCACCAATGATGTGCAATTCTGTCATTCGCCAATCACCAAGCTGTGAAACGCCTGTACAATTATATTGTGTTTCTAACTCTTCTGTTGTTGGGATTGTAAACAACCAGTCTGATACATTCGTTACACCCTCTTCAATATGTGCGGCCTTAGTACCTGGAACCCTAATCTCTGCCACTACATTGCCATCATCATCCAATTTCTCTAACACAGCAATTGTCTTACCATCTGCTATCGCCACAGAGTCTGCAAGAGCAACTCTCATATACACCTCTGAACCGAAGGCAAAGATATTTTCTTCCGTTAAGTTACTATGGTATGACGGTGGTACCGGTGGAATTGCAGTAATAACCGGTGCCTCGGCAGAGTTAATACTACTGCTTCCAAAGGTCAGATAAGCGAACTGGTAAGCTCCTGCATATTTTACCTCGAAATTTCCCTTGTAACGCCCCTCATCTTCATTCCACAGCATGATACTATACAAACCATTTTCTGTCAGACCAGATCCCTGTGCCAGATATTGAATGCTGACATTCTCAAGAGCTGTTAACTGATTACCCTTATTATCTAAGATGGTAGCATAAACTTCCAATGTCTTCGGAGGGTTTCCAGTGAACTTCTCAAGAACTGTTTCTGATACCTGTACTTTCACCTGCATACCCAACGACAAATCTATCGATTTCTGCATACTAGACGGAACCTCGTAGTATTCTCCATCTACAAGTAAGTACTTCATGGTGTAGACACCACTGGTTGTAAACTGTGCCGTTCCACCCCAGTTAGTAGTACCCTTCTTAAAGTTTACCGTAATCTGCTGATTTTCAGCATTACTGAAGATACCCTGTACCTTACCTGGCTGTTTACTAGTTCCTCCAAATTGTACCGTAATATCCTCAGAGTAATAACTCTCTGCTCGAAGAATCTTTACATAATTATTGTCATGTTGCCAGCCGACACCTGCAATAGCGAAACCAGATACCTTCACAGTAATCGGACTGTCTAATTTATACTCTATTCCGTCTAGCCACACTGTTCGGAGTACATAATCACCCGGTGATGCGAATCTTACATTTGCTGTATATGTATCGTTTGCTCCCGGGGTAAAGAGGATAGTATCCTGACGAGAACCTTGTGTACTATTAATCTGTCGAATAAAATTCGCTTCCACTTTTGTTGGTTTTACACCGGTAATCGTCAATTTTACCTCAGAAGTTAAATCCGTTTGCGTTGCAACATCAAAGGTGTTTGGTGTAGCAGAACCACTGATGTGAATTTCCTCATCAAACACTTCATCGTCTTTGATGGCTTCAAGGTCTACGTAACTTCCGAATTGCAAATTCAGTTTTCCCTGAATATTACCGTCTGATAACACTTCTGTATTCGCAACCCTATCTCCATCAATATAGATTAACGCTGTGATTCGCTTTGCTTCGCCTTTATTAAGGTCGGTAATCGCATAGATATCGTTGCCGGCTTCGTCCTGTCCCAACTTCGTACTAGTGGAACGAAGTTTCAACGGAACGGTCACACGACCACTCTCTGCATAGAAAGACTCTGTGTTCAAATCTGCGTATGCCAACAATTTCCCTGTGTCATCCACAAACACTACTGTCATAGCATTTAAGATTTCCAAGCTCTGCGCCTGGTCCTGAGGTGTGTCCGCATAGAATACGTAACAACTTCCCCCGCCCTGAGTAGTGCTGTGCTCTGTCAACACTTCATCATCCCAGACACGATTTTCACCTTCATATCCAATAACTACATCTTCATATGTAATGGATAAATTATCCCCACTCACTTCCTGGCCATTTGTATCATAATACTTACCGTCCGGAGCCTGAATAATCACTTCTTCTGTTTCCTGATTGGTAAAATATTTGTTGCCCTGAGCATCAGTCTTATGAACCTTCGTAGTCAAGGTATTACCTTCCAGAATTAGGTAATCGTTTTCCGCGTTCGTTCGAACCCAGAAATCAATTGCCATTCCGTAAGTATCTGCAGCAACTGGGTCTGTTCCTATAAAGTTCCCGGTATTATTATTCTTAACTTTCTTAATTTCATCCTCAAGATATGCTGTAGGAAAAGCATCTGTATACACATCTGCCTTCAAAGTCTGAGTAATAGGAAATCCCTTAACTGTAGCTGTAACTGTAACCGGCATATCTTCTGCATACATATAAGTTCCTAGGCGCTTTTCCATATTAAACAGAGCACCTTCCATAATAATTGCCTTGTGATCGCCGCCACTCACTAGCATCGACGCCGCCTCTGACATTCCAATACTTTTTACTTCCATTCCATCTACTACTACTGTATCAACTTTTACAAGGAAGTTGACAATCTTATCCAAGCCATGTTCTGTCCAATAAACTGCAGAGCCATTTTGTGTAACTTGGGTATTTAGTTTTTCCATTGTTGCCATATGCGTCGCAAATGTTGAACGGTCAGTTTTATATGTGTCCAACCCTTCGATTGAAACACCATTATCCTGCAATTCTTTGCTTGATGCACTTAATAACGTTTCCAATGTGTATGGCGAGACCTCACTACCCTTTTTCAACATCAACTGCAAATTGGCAATACGCACTATCGCTTCTCCCGCTATTTCCATACATGCTTCAAATTCTTTTAACATGCTGTACATCTGAGGAACATACTGCTGAAAATCTGTATTACTGTCACCAAATTTATCAGTAAGATAATCACCCATAATCTTACTGATAGTGGTCATGTTATCAGAATTATTTGTAAGTTCTGTGTATTTGCTCTGTGCCAAACGCAACTTACTGTCTGCCTCTTGCAGTCGTTCCGCAAAGACTTCCTTCCCATCTGCAAAGGTATAGGTGACGCTAGAGATAGCACGCACACCATACTGAGTTGTTCCCGGAACCATGAACATCTTTTTACCCGTGTCATAATTAGTATATGCAAACTCACTGGTCAGGTCTTCAATACGGCCATCCTCTGAATATTTTGCTGCAAACAACGGGCTGTTTAACAGAGAACTCGTATTCAACGATGCCGGACGCAGCACCAGTTCATCAAGGCCATAAGACGGATGTGATAAGTTGATCAAGTTACCCCATGTCAGGTTACGAAGTGCAATGTCCAACTGCCCATCTCCTACCATTGATTCATTTGGTCTGCCTCCATCACTTTTTGACAGTGCAATTTCCAGATTGCCATTCGCCGCCAAAGTAGTTTCTATTCCTTTAATCTCAGGATTTTTAGATATCGTCACCCATGCAAAAGTTGCAGAAGTCATCATAATTACTGAAATCAGCAAGAATAATGCAACTGACGTAACTTTTGTATATAGATATGGTAATCTTTTCTGATATTCGTCAATCCTGCGTTCTGTCTCTCTCATAACTACTACCTCCTGTCTATCTGTAATAAACAAAGAATGGAATGCAAATCGACTGCAACTGATATGTCTGACCATTCAGCTTGCCCGTTTGCGCCACAACCATTCGATAAGTTCCTGCTAATGCCTGATTCGCTTTTGTATTCGAAAGTGTAACCGTAACACTTCCATCATTATTGGAAACAATGTTGCTTTTCAGTGAATCAGCGACCGGTATCTGTACATATCCATCCGCAGATAGATATTCCAGACGCACCGTATATTCCATATCAGCAAACGTTTTCATGATGTTCCAGTTTAGAGTTCCCTCTTTTCCCAAAATAGGCTTAGAGGTTCCCTGTAAGCTAACACCACTTGCTTCGTTTGCCACCTTTTTAATCTGTAAGTCTACAAGAGTGGTCTCTTTACCCTCTCCGAAGAAATAGAAGCCCAGTGTTGCACTCTGTCCGACTTGTAACAATTCATCAGGAAATCCCATCGCAAACACGGTCTCTCCCGTCAAACTAATATAACCTGTCTCCTGCAGTTGATACTGCTCTACTCCATCAAATGAATAACTGGTTCCCGATGGAAATGTACTGCCATTGAATGAAATGGCAACCTCGTTATATCCTTCCGGATAAGTAAGCTGAACAATCAATGGTGAATTAGGAGAAGGGTGTTGAAGTAACTTTACTCCCGTTTTACCAGTCGCAGGTGCAGTTGGAATCTCACGCCTTGACTTCTCCGCTCCAACAATATCACCACCAGAAAGTTTCCATTGGTAATATGCGTCTGCTTTATACGTTGTCACGCTATATATTTCATTGAGATAACGTGAATATGTATCACGAATACTAAAACCGATTCCTATGAACAGGAATAAACACGCCATCGGAATGACCCATATTCGATTGTTCAAAGAAATTCTCTTCATATCGTGTCCCTTCTGTGATTATTCTGTCCTCAGTGTCTCTGTAACAATAAGTTCTAACAAATTCGGTTCCTTGGCGCCCTGCAATTGAAGGACAAAATTTTGAACCGAAGTGTCTCCTTTTTTTGAACCTTCTAATTTCCAAGAAAGTTCTTCTCCTTCTGAGTTGCAAAAAATGTATGTGTTGCCTTCTCCCATATCTTCATAATCCACCGGGGAATCTTTGCGATTCATTGCAACTCCTTTATAAGCCCGTTCCACACCATTCTCGTTTTTGACAATCAGACACACATCAGCTTTATCGTACTGAGTGCCAATCGTGGATGCGAGTCGAAGTGTGAAATATGCATCTTCTGTATGTCCTTGATTATCTACGGAAAACGTAAAAGACTCACGTTCATTCTGTGTGGTCCATCCTTTTCCGAAAGTGACTTTAAACTTTGCCGGCTCTCGCACAAGAAACGGTATGTCTTTCGTGACACTTTGCTGGTACCTTGCATGTGCGGTTCCCAGCGTAAGTAATGCTGTCAAGATTAAAAGAACTGCCGACAAAAATCCGAGATACGGCCACTTCGATATTATATTTCTGTTCATCGGCATTTCTCCCTTCCGTAATTCTTAATCGGTAGCAGCCGTCTCGGCTCCTACAACCCAAGTACCATCTGCGTTGGTTGTGTATGTATATCCCTTCGCCAAATACTTCGTGATATCCGAACTATACGTTCCTCCGGATATAGATACGCTCACATATTTTGAGTCTGCTTCAAATACTTGAAGCGCATAAGACTTATCACTCTTTACAACTGTCTTGTTACCACTAATATTGAGTATAATATCTGTGTTATAACCGGTTTCCACAAATATAGCGTCTCCGGTATCGGTAAATCCACTACCTTGTATCTCCGGCTCCTGTTTGTCTCCGGTTCCATGTAAAGTAGTATCTTTAATAGTAACAGTGCCACCCTTAATAGCCAGTGCCGTATAACCGGTAATGGTGCTTTCTATGATTTTCATCGAACTTGCTCTCTGCGGATGGTAGATACCGGCCCATTTACCACTGATTTTACTTCCGATAATCTCTATATCTGTGCCTTTCTGCGTATCATTACCATTACCGACAATTCCCATACTGTCACTTGTAATTGTGCTGTCTTCAACGAGAAGATATGTTTTCCTTGCGGAAGCATTACCGTTACCACGAAGCATGACTGTTACATCACTTGCAGCAAGATTACAATCGGTAATTCTAATTCTGGAATCCATTCCGGCTCCTTTATAGTCCTCAACATGAACTGCGCGATATACATCGCTTACCGTCACCTTGCTGAGTGTTACCTCGCCACCGGCGGATTGGAATGCCACTGCATTACTTCCACTGCCGACCACATCACCGTTAATTACCGTAAGTGCACTTCCTTCTTGTACTTCAAAGCCGTTCTTGCCACTCGGCACCGTCAATGTCTTGCCGTTGAGGTCTAATACAACCTGCTTGGCATCACTCACTTGAATCGTGTCAGACAGTGTGAGATTGCCACCAAGTGTTACCTTATCGATACCGCTCGTATTTAACTGTGTCTCCAGTTCACTTGCTGTCGTGACCTGCACTTCTGCTTCACGCTTCTGCTGACCGGATAACAACAATCTCCCCGAGAATGCATACTGCTCGCCATCTGTATCACCTTTGCTGATTTGATTATCCCAGCCTGTAGCATACTCGATTTCACTCTTTGTACAGAGATAGAGCCATATACCATATCCACTGTCCTCATCGACAACTACCGGATAGTATCCCTTTGCAGTAGGTGATGTGACGGTTCTGCCTGCATAACCGTCTGTCTCAAATAATTCCTGTAAGAATTCCGCCTTGGAAACCCCTCCCTCAACTGTAATGAGATTTCCATTGGCATCAAACATTGCTTTATCGTAATCGTAAACTACCGGACGCATATAATCGTCGATTGCTACGCTACCGTTGTCCTTTACACTGCCGGATACATAGTATCCAAGCACATCATATACCCACTCCCATTTCAAGTACGCATCACTGTGATACGTCTCATTCAAAACAAGAGTATTCTTTCCTAATACTGTATAGGCATATTCATCGGTCTCATTGACATAGATTCGATCTACTACTTCACCATTGATAATCTGGCTGTCATCCACATAGAAGTAGATACGTTCTCTCATAAGTTCCGACACATTAGCATCTTTCGTTGCATTGACAAGCACTGTGATTGCTTCATCGCTGTCATTTGTAAGTTGCAGATTCACAATACCGGAATCTCCCGGAGCAATCTCCTGCTTCTCGGTCTCTATCTCAATAGCACCCTCAAAATCAAACTTCCACGAAGATGCCTGAAACACCAAGTCATCCGTGTGTACCACATTGCTGTACCATGCAACTGTCATTGCAAATATCAGAACAATCGTAACCACGACTGCCATACCTGCCATGCCTGCCTGTTTATATATATTCTCTTTTGCGATTTTCATATAGTCTGGACTATCGTTCCTCTCCTGCCTGTTCAACACTCTGCTTCACTTCCTCCAAAACTTCTTTCCTAAGTCGCTCAACCATTTGTTCATATTCTTCCGGTGTTATCGCATGTTCTACAGGTGTTGCCTGTATTCCCTGCGAAATCACATCCAACTCTTTTCGTATCACGTTCACAGAGCCCCGCATAATGAAACCTGCCACCAATAGGATTGGGAACACAATACATGACAAGAATCCAAGTGGTGTTGTAACCACGGAATATATCTTTGCCAAAAGATTTCCCTCCTTCGTATAGGCGCTGACTTCACCAATCAGATTGTCGCTCATAACGTAATATCCATCCGATGCCGGATTGGCATCGCCACGCGTTTCCAGATACGTCTCTCCATCTTTTCCTTCTATTACATCCACAACGCGGTGTGTAATTACTTGTCCAAGCATATTGGACTCCATGGAACGAAAACAAATAATGTCCCCTTTTTCCACTTCATCGATATCCACTTCTCTTGAAATCAGAAGCGCGCCTGTCGGAATTGTAGGCTCCATACTCCCCGTAACAACACGAAAGAGGCTGGTTCCAAACATTGAGACATATCCTTTACTTAATGTCTGTGCAATCACCGTGATGCACAAAACTACTGCTGTAACCAAAAGTACTGTTGCTGCTGCATTTATGACTTTGTCTTTTCGATTCATCACTCCCAAGTACTCCCTGCTAATTCAATACCGATTGCAAAATTTTCTAAAGCAGCCTCCCTCACACAATCTACATCCTGACCTTCCAGCCATACATACATACGGATTCTCTGAGGTACATTTCGCTCCAAATTCACGATAATGGCATTTCGAGTTGTATTTGCTCCCTTTACCTGCGCCATATTCTCCTGTGTAACAACATTTCCATCCCCCGCATAGTAGAGTTCACGTGTGCTGTCACAAAATGCTGCACGCATCACATAATCAGAATAATTATGTTGCCATGTATCGTAATAAAATTTTTGCATAATTTCTTCTTCTGTTTTATCCGTCAAATCCTGTTTTAACATAGAACTTTGAAAGATTTGACCAAGTAACATTTCCCCGCTATTTGCTTGTTTCCAGCTGTTTTTCCTTTGAACAGTCAAAATGTTACTGATATTTTTCAAGACCGCTTTGCCATTCTCATAACCAATCGGTCTTGTAATTGCATAATCACCGTCATTACAGATGGTGTAGGTCAAGCCGTCATCTGAGTGAATGTACGACACACCCACGTCATTATGTTGGTCACCATTTGGCTCATAAATGGTAAACTTATATTTTGAAATGTCAGCTATCGTCTGACCCGGTTCCTGATAGGTACCTCTCAACGCTTTGTAGTCGCTATTGTACGCCTTACTTTCCTTATACTGCTTGAAAGTGTTTGTAGTCACCTCATCCGTATTAACCAAAAAACCTACTCTCGTGCATGCCGCCACCTCATCGTTGCCTTCTTCCAAGCGATATCCGGTAAGAGTAGATGTATCCTTTACCACTTTCGGAAGTCCAACGACATAACTTCCTTCATTTTGCGAGCCAATCGAAACGCGCAGATTGCAGTCCCTCATCGGCGATACTACCCAAAAGTCAAGGTAGACATAACTGCCCTTCTTGCCATCCAATACTGCTAAAGTGGATGTTGTAGACAGGTTGGCATGAGTAAGCGTATTATCCATGAGATAATCATTCAGAGAATACGTTCCTTTCACTTCCATCTCTGCGTCGTCTGACGGCATAAACCAATGGATGCCGTCTGCGGTAGACACCGGTGTCATACCTGCCAATGTATTCAAATAACCATAACTTTTATAATCTCCAATATCAAAACTATCCTGAAATCTTCCCGGGTAATGAAGGGTCTCACCATCCACCACTTCCGTCATATTCGGCGCAATCTGAATCGTATTGGTTCCACCGATATTGATCTCAACACCGGTTAATGCCGGTGAGCCTGACAATGTAATCCACGCATAACTGACTGTAACTATCAGTGATATCGTGGCGAGTACCAGAAAGCCAGATGCAATCAGTTTTTGATTCGGCTTTTTCATCGAACACCAAACCTCCGTTTGTTTCCTTGCTTTTCTTCCTTCTTTTGTGCCTGACGTATTTGTCGTTCCATCCTAGCCTGCTCTAAAGATAGCTTCTGTGCTTCTTCATAAGCCTGACGCTCACTCTGTCTCTCTGCAAGCATTTGTTGGAAATACAATACCTCTTCTAAGTAAATGCGAAGAACTTCCAAATCTTTGGAAATCTGTTCTTGCTCCTCCAAGCGTCGCAGACGTTCTTCTTGCTCTAATTCTCTTCTGCGAATACGCTCTTCTTCCTCTAATTTGCGGCGTTCCGCTTCTTCTATCTGCGCTGCGGCATCCGCAAAATCTGATAATGGTTCGTTAAGTACCTTCCATTTTTCATTTTCTTCCTCACGCTGTTCCTGTCTTTCCAAAAGTTTAGACTCCAAAAGCGTGATTTCACGGCGGAACAGTTCACCTCTACGACGATCTTCGATTTCCTGTTCCATACGAGCCAAGAGAATCTTTTCCTCTTCTTCTGCTTTTTCTGCGCGGATTCGTGCTTCTTCTGCCTCCTCCATCTCTCGCAGACGCTCTTCTTCCTGACGACGTTTCTCTTCCTCTTCTTGTTTGCGTCGTTCTTGTTCCTCGATAATGCGAAGTCTTTCGGCTTCTTCTTCCATCATAAGTTGCTCTTTCGTCAACTCTTCGATTAAGACTTTTCGAATCTCTACATCCGGCAAATCATAATCTTCTGTCAGTTCTTCAATAATCTGACGGATTACCTTCGGTTTCAGCTTACGCTTGCGACTCTTTAACGGTTCCGCAATTGCACGTTCCTCTTCTTCCTCCAAATATCCCTTCAGAATAATGTATTGGAACATGATATTATGATAAATATCCTGCTGAAAACGCTCGTCTATCTGCGGATTCTGCTCAGTCACCTTAATCAGATAACCTACATCATCATATTTGTGCAAAAATTCCCAAAGCTTCACAATCTTCTTATAATCCGGATGTCTCTTGAGGACGTTTGTCTTCGTAATATTTCCTTTGACACGATTAATCTGCTTCATCTGCTCTGCAAACTGGCTGTTCATAAAAGTGCCGAGCACACGATAGATACGGGAGATACGATTAAACACTTCCCTGTTCTTTTCGTCGGTCTCAAGAATGTCATCCTTTTCTTTGATATGTAAAAACATATCTAAATGTACCAGCTCTTTCATATTCTCCATGTCGGATGTGACTTTGAGCTTAGCACCATATTCCTCACTCATTGCATCCATCAATGCATTGTGACGAATCTTTACAAAATGAAACGCATGCTCCAGAACAGTAAACACCAGACGGTTCTCATACAATTCCGTAGAGTCTTCACGAAGCTTCTGCATCAGTTTGGACGGGCGCACTTCCCCCGTCTCTTCATTGAAGTTCTCCACCATGGAACCATGCTGTGCCAAGTGGCGCACTACATCAGGCCCTGCTTTCTTGGCATTCGCAACATTCACAATAATCTCATCCTCTCGGATGATATTACGTGGATTCGATATGATGTTTTGAAATCCCTCTAATGTATCCTCGACTGCATCTACCCAGGATAAATCAACTACCTTCTCCACTTTACGATTCGAGAACTGGAATTCATTCTTCCCTCTGGAAATCGTATCCATAAAGTGCTCGTAAAACTCCGTACTTTCCAGTGTGCGAATAATACTTCGAGAAAACTTCTGGTAGATTGGGTCTATTAACATGTCTGAATGTTTCTTGTTATCTGAAGTTGCCATGCTATCTCCTAGTTATTTTTCTTCAAAAATTCCACGTATTCCTTACATTCTGCCATAACATTCTTACCAAATGTCTTGTCTAGATAAGTCTGGAACTGATTTAACTCATCCTTCATAAATCCAAGACTTAAGGACTCAAACTTACGAAGAACCTTTTTAGCTACGATAAAATCGACCGCTTCCATCTCTGTACCACCACACGCAATGTAACATGGCACATAATCACGAAGCTGCTTCATAATACGGTTACCAAATGCAAGACGGAAGTTCTTGATGAGGTACGCGTTCATATCCTCTAATTTCTCTAATACATCTTCCGATACCTGATATGTCTGTTTCGCTTCATCAAAAAGTTGAATCAGACGGTCCGTCGACACGTACGCCGGTGGTGTAGATTCACATTCAAATGCCTCTGCACGGCTATCCAAGTCGATTGGAATCGCACGGTCGTACACCTTATCGGCAACGGCAAATGTAGAGTCGTCGTTATTGATGGTTCCGACAAACCATACGTTGTTCGGAATATGTACTTTTCCCTCTTGAATCAGGCAAGGGTCATTGTCCCAGGTCGCTGTGACAATATCAATCTGCCATTCCTCTTCTCGAGGCATTTCCAGAATAGAAAGCATTTCTGCAAAATAGTACTCTACTCTCGCAATATTCATCTCGTCTAAGATGATAATATGCGGATCTCTAAAGTAATTCGCTTCATATATCGCACGAAGGAAATCTGTCTCTGTATACTGCTTCGTAAACTCGTTGAAATAGCCGTATAACTCGGTACGCTCACGCCATGCGGGTTGAACAGACACTACTGTTGTATCTCTCTGTACAAATTTACCGAAAGCGTATGGCAAAGAAGTCTTACCTGTACCGGAAATACCCTGCAAGATAATGATTCTTGCTGCTCCCATGGAAGCGACAAAATGCCTCATCATCTTAAGGTCATAGTAAAGTCTCAACTGCGAAGCTGAGAACAAACGGAATTGTTCACAGAATTCCTCCAATGTTATCTTACGATTATATACCGGTGGAACATAATTTTTCTTATAGTAATTATCCACCGAAGTCAAACGGAAGAAACGACTGGAAGATGGCTCTACGCATGGAGATTCAAACGTATTCCGATTCCCATTCGTATGCGTAGCATTCTCATCACCGTCAGCTAACGGGTCTTCCTCTGTATAAAGCGCACCGACCACATCATTCATATCCACTTGCTCCGGGTCAAGACCGAGCGAAGCTACTTTCAGTGCCAATAACTTGTCTTTCTCATAGTTCGCACGAATCAAATCTCTCTGTAAGGTCTGTACCTGTTTGACAAGTTCATCGTACTTTTTACCGGATACACGAAAACGAAATATTCTCTTAAATAATCTGCCCAACATAATAAACATAGCTACAATCAAGGCAATTAGGAGAATATTGGCAATGAGAAGCGCTATCCAGTCAACGGTTGTAAAATCATCCTCAAATGACTTGATAATCTCCATTCTCATCGGAAAGTTCAGCAAATAATTGAGGAAATCAAAGAATGCAATAATTACCTCAAGTAATGCACGAAAAACTCTTCCAATATCCTGATAAAAGTATCTAAAAAATTGCTCCATAGACTACACCTCTGATGTTTCTTCCTCTTGCGCCTGCTCCTTCTTCATATCAGCAAGCAGTTCTGCTTTTAATTTCTCTCGAAGTTCTGCCTCAAGTGCAGCTCTCTCTTCGCTCTGTTTCTCTTCCATTCTACGTCTTTCAAGTTCCACCATATCTTCGTTTCTTCCACGTTCCTGTTCATACTTGATACGGTTCTTCACGTTCTGATACTCGAACAATACTCTGAAGAATTGTACTAAATGATATAAGAAGAATAAAAATACCGGTAACACTACTACCAACAAGAATCCCGTACTTGTCTGCAAGTAGTCAAATACTTTACCAATTCCGCCAATGCGTACCCAATATTTACCTACAATCTCTGATTCATGTACTGTCAGTGCATCTCCGAAACTACTGTTATCACCCTTAGTAGCAAAGATCAAATATCCGCCACCGTCATAGATTTCCGTAATTCTATGGGTGTTAAGTACTCTTTCTCCATTAATGACTGTCCAGTAAGTAATGACATCTCCCGTTTTTAAATCTTTTGCATCCTTAACTGCTTTGTCAAGAATCAAATCTCCCGGCTTAATCTCCGGATACATGGAATCAGTCTGAATTGAAAATGGTCTGATTCCAAAAATACTAGGAACACCGCTTCCCGAAGTTGATACGAATGACACATATGTACATACTGCCGCAAGTATAATTGCCACAACCAGTATCACATTGATAATCGTACTAAGGACTTTATGGTCTTTTTCCACTTCAACCATTTCACCCTCATATTCCGGCATCACCAATTCTTGTTCCACTTTGGTTTTTTTGAACGATTTCATAAGTTTCCTCCTTCACTTCTTTCGCTCTATATAAATACAATGTCTTGTATCTTATTCAATTCCCTCCAGACCTGACTGACCATTTGCTTCCGCTGCAAATTGCATGTTCACAAATATCTGTGATTTCTTTCCAATCTCATTGGTACAGTCAACATCCTGTCCTTCCAACCACACATAAATATCAATCTTGGCAAACTCATCTGCTGCCAAATCAAACAAATATGTGTCCGTTGTAAATTCCCCAAGTTCACGGATAACTACGTCTCTTTGCACCGGCTCTGCCTCTTCCCATGTGGAAGTTGTTTGTCTAAGCAATCGATTATCCGGTACCAAGGTTTCGGTTCCATCAATACTCTTGGTCTCAATCATCCCGTTTTCTCCGTTTATATGTTTATCGGAGTTCGGTTCATAAATATAAAATACGGGGGCACCCTTACGTGTCTCCGTTGCAACATCAAACTTTGTGATTCTAATGCCGATACGCACGGCATACTCTGCGCCATGTCCACCGTTGGTGTGACCGACATTCTCACTGTCCCACACAGGTGTCCCTATCACGTAGGTTCCAGCACCCTGTGTTCCATCTCCTCCGACTACTGCGGGGGATAAAGATACCCTCACCGGTTCACCGGTTCTGGCATAACAAGTATTCTTCATGTAGTAGCTATTGCCACCTGTATTATTTGTGTTCGCTTCATCTGTTAAGCGCTCTGTAATTCCGGCAATCCTTCCATCCGTGCCAAACGCCGCCGCGAAAAAACACTGCTGTTCTTCCGACCACGTGATTGGTCGTAATGGTGCCATTTCCTCTAAATGCTCTCTAAAATCTAAGTGCTGCGTCCATTCCTCACTATTTGGTTCAAACGCCAATTCCATGCCCGTATTACTTCCTATTGACATTCCCATCTCGCTGACTTTCGGCGTTCTACTGATTGAAAACCAGGTGTAGGATGCAGCAACCAGTAGTGGCAACAATACCACAACCAGATGAAAACAGCGCATGGACAATTTTAATTTTTTCTTCTGCTTCTGTTCTAATTTCAACCTGATTTCCCCTTCTTATAATCCCTCACCCGAAAATCGGGTGAGGGAATAAATTAAATGATTGTTATGACAAATTATTGACCTTGATTTTCTTCTTCTTTTTTGGTTGTTGTTACACCTTTTAATGCAGTATCATCCATTGGTACTAACTTCTGATCTGTTGTGAACTGTAAGTTCAACGTACCAGTCATAGATTTTGCTGCATTAGCAACCATAGCGTTGGTTACTGTATCCCCATCAAGATATACTAATGTAGATAACTTCATAGCTTGATTTTGTGTCAAAGCTGTAATCGCCTGTGATGTCTTGAAATTACCAACATTTAATATGTTTCCATTTGTGGTGTCTACAGAGTATTCACACAATTTCAAATCAGCTTTTACAATGCTTCCTGCAACATCTGCATTCTCTGTATCCAATTTGGCAACTGCAAGAACACTTCCGCCACCACCTTCTGTAGGCGACATAAACACAACTCGGATTGCACCCATTAATTGCAATACTTGTGTAGTTGTAAAGTCTCCAGATGCTGTGAATGTCATATTACTTCCACCACCCATTGTATCTTCATTGGTGCTATCTGAATAAATTCTTTGAGCTTCATTTACTTGCAACAACAGATTTGCATTGGCTGCATTCGTACGCATATAATAATCAAGTGTATAACCAAACATATCAGATAACTTGTTATTAGCTGCGCCTGTTCCTGCAGGTGCTAATGCGTCTGTTACTACATTGTTTGCTGCTACGAAATATGCTGGCGTCACGCTTGATACAGTTTTCATGGTTGCTGGTATTCCCTCGTCTCCAGCAACTTCTATATCACCATATTTAATATTCTTTAATGTGACAGAAGCAGTATAATTTCCACAGAAATCCGCAATATCTGCATATACGCCTGCGCCTGACGGCATCTCTACTTGGATACCACTTCCCCCTGCAACTGCACTAAACAATTTACTGATATTGGCTGTAATTTCATTACTCGTTAAACCATTTACCGTAACTACATTTGCGTTTACAATATAGTCTAACGCAGTTCTTAACTCATCCCATGTAATACTATCCTTTGATTCAAGGGCAGTAACAGCTGTAGTAGCTCTTCCAATATTAGTTTTAATTTCTTGAATCTTTGTATAATATGTTGCGAAATCACCTGGAAGTGCCATTGACACTCCATCCACTGTAAGTGTACCGTCAGCTACAGTGTAACTCTTTGCTTCCATTTTTGCTTTGAAAGCAAGGTATGCCTCTTCTGTTCCTAAACCTTCAATATTTTCTCCTGCTTTACTTGCAGCATAACTAATGACAGCTGCTTCCCACGCAGTCTCCATTTTGGACTGTGCTGTAGATACACCAGTCAATACATTTTTGATCACTCCAACTTCCGTCTGTGTGTATGTTGGATTATCCGTCACAGCTTTTTGTACAACGATATTGGCTAATGCTGTACCATTTGCTTCTAATGAAAGCTTTGCTGCAGCCTTTGCATCCGCAATCGCATTCGCTAATGCAACCTTTGCACTTCTATAAGCTAATTGACGATCTGTCATTCCAGAAGCAGAGCCAATAATTCTAACGCCGTTTGCATCTGAAACTAAATAATCTGTTCCGTTGTATTGCGCATAAACAGTCTCCTTTAAGTCTTCCACGCGTCCGTCAGCCCCGTAAATAGGTCTTTTCAATGGTAATGAACTTACTGTCCAATCCCTTTCTGAACCATCGACATTTAATCTTGATGGTAGCAATGATATCCCATTTAATCCGTAACCACTACTTACATCAATCAAGTTACCCCAAGTAATATTGATTGCCTTTACAGCATCAGCACTAAGTCCGTCTATTAGACTACTACCCACAGTTGTTTTAACAGTACCATCAGGGTCAGCCCAGGTAGACTCATCAGCCAACGCGATTTCCAAGTTACCATTTGCACCAATTGTTGTTGTGATACCCTTAATCTCAGGTGCGGTTGATAACGTGAACCACGCATAAGATGCAGAGATTAACATGATACATGCAACCAAAAGCATTGATGTGGCTGCCAACAATTTCTTCTGAATTGATTTTTTCTGTGAAAGAACCATTTTTCTCACCTTTTCCTCTCTTTGAATTTTATTTATCGCCTAATCTTCCCAGAAGACCAGACTGTCCCAGATAGAATCCCAACGTTCCTTCAACGATCTACCCTTTGTTCCGGAAACATCTTCGCTATCTAGAAGTCTATAGTTCATCTCTACCCCAAGGTGTCCTCCGATTAAGTCATCGACACAGTCCGGGTCATCACCCTCGAGCCATAAGACGACTGTGTACTTATGAACATCTCCTGATTTCACACCTTCTTCTTTCCCTTTCGTTATCACACTATCTGTTTTAAACGATTCCGGAATAACACGGTAGAATGTGTTGGACCCTTTTGTTGCAATTACTTCGTATTGCTCTTCCGGATTTGCCGTCTGGTCCACGAGCGGCAAATTTCGATAACCTCTTGTGTTATCGCCTCGCGCCGGTATCGCTTCAGCATTTCCATCTTCACCTTTTTCGGCATAGACGGTCATTTTTCCATCTACAAACAACATTGCCCAAGATGCACTGCTCGTTTTCTTACTTTCTGAGTTAATCACTAACTCATACTCATAGTCAACTTCTGTCTCATCGTCTCCTTCGTATCTCAGATAGAACGTATAGGCAAAATAGCCTCTCCCATTGTGTTTTCCATCATAGGCATCTACGTCCACCGGAATACTACTGATGGAGATGCATGGCGCATCTTCCACCGGGTCACTATATAGTTGTGTTGTAGGTGTTGTAAATGCTTTATCTTCACTTAATACAAAACCATTGCGGAACATATCATCTGATAGGTTAATCGTGAAATGCCCTCTCATTTGGCTGACTCCTGAGAAGATAAGTAAAACAAGCAGTAAGAGTAATAATGCTGCAAGCAAGGAGGCAAGTGCTCTTCCGTGAAAGAGCCAGAGCAGTAACCCTCCTGTCCTGTGCTTATCAAAATACAAACCCATGCTCGACGCTGTTAGTTCAAATTCTTTCTTTGTATAGACTTTCGCGTCTTTCATCTGCTTGCGCAGTTTCTTACGGCCTTCCTTGATGTCGTGTACCTGTTGCTGTGTCAGTTCCACTCCACCTCGTGTCTTTTTAAAAAATCCACGCTGTCTAGTTTCTTTGTTTTCCATCACTATCGTTCACCTAACAATAATTCTTGAATTAATGTTTCTTCTTCCACCTCTGTCCCTGCAATTCCATAATGGATACAAGTGATTCCGTGGCTCTGTAACATGTTTTGTGTTTCTTCTTTTAATTCCTGCGCTAAGTCAGGTGCGATACGTACTTTGGCAAATCCAATCTCTTGAATCTGCTCCATTGAGAGTTCGTCCGGATGGTAACTGTCTAAGACTAGCTGTATTCCGGATTCGATATATTCAATCAAGTTTTGTGTTTCCTGCTTGTCTGCTGCGAGTACAGCCTGTATTGGTACTGTAAGCATTAACTTACTGCTGTCAATCGGCTGCTCCCTGAGCAGCTGCTCAAAGCGTCCTCTTCTGCTTTCTCCTTTATAGAATCCAACTGCCATCGGCACCAGAATTCCATTGTTTTGAAGCTGACAATTCTGCATGCGAAGAACCGCATCGGCTGCTTCATACAGGAAATAAAACATGATATCGTGTAACATTTTCGTCCGTATCATCATAGGTTCCAGTTCTTCCATGCTCTCTCTTGCCTCAGGCTCATTGAGAACACCTGCAAACCAAGGAACTGCTTCATACATGGCATCTCCTATCGGACGATATTGTAACCCCATGGTACGCTCCGGGCGTTTATCTACCAACGGGATTGTCTTTGGAAGTGTCTTGGTATACTGAATATATTGCTTATAGACACCTCTGCACTTACCTCTGGAAGCTTTTAACACTTCCATTAATTCTTCTGAAAATTCCTTTCCTGCCTTTTGAAGAAGGATGACATACGCTTCATCAAAAGGATTCTCGGATTTTGTCTCAGAAACCAAATGGTCTAGTTCCTTTGCCAGACCGACAATCTGCGCGATTGGGCTAATCTCATCACCTACTAATCCTTTCGGATATCCGGTTCCGTTCCAGCGTTCCATGTGCTGCTCGCATGCTTCTCGAATCATGAGCCATGGAATGTTCTGAGTTGGACGCTCCTTATCTCCCTCCATCTTCTTGTCCTGCAGTTTTGCAACCAGCAGACGTCCTTCTGATGGATAAGTCTGGTAAATTGCTTTTTCTTCGCTAGAGGCAACTCTACGCCAAAGTTGATACTCCGGCGCTAATAGAGCTTTACCCAGCTGATGATACAGACCGCATTTGTATGCAAGATCAGCATACTCATCCTTCATGCGTTCTGCCCATTCGGCGCTATTCTTGCCATATGAGGAGGCACAGGCCTGAACAAACAGAACCTGTGTATACGTAGCTACGCGCACAGATTGCTGTCGTATCTGAGGCAGCAGTCCACGGAAAGCCTCATCCCATGATTCATATTCTTTTCGCTTCCAACTCTGTTCGTTCACGCTTATCTCCTTCTATGCTTCTTATTTATCGTCTTCTCCGATTTCGTAGTTTACGATAGGTGTATCATCAATTTGATTTTCTTTCTTCTTTTTGCCTACCAGTAAAACAACTAATACGATGTTTCCTGCAAGGCTGATGAAGAATAAGATTGGCCATACTTTATGTATTGCAACATTACAATATTTTCCAGTTGGCTCTTTTACTACATCCTGCTTGTCGTTTGACAATAAATCTTTAATCTGAGCAATAATGTCTTCAATTTCTTTTGCTGCTGCGTCAACTGCTGCTTGGTCATCACTTGCCAATAAACCAGAAGCACTTGTCAATGCATTAAGTAATTTATTCCACTCTGTACCTAATTTGTCAGATTCAATTAAAGCTTCTGCTGAATCTATAGCTGCCTGTAATTTCGAATAATCTACTTTTACAAGTGCTGCAATTGCATCTTTTAATGCTTGTGCTGCTTCGTCAACCTTCGTTTGATCTTTTGATTTTGTTGCTGTACGAGCTGCATCTAATGCTGCAACAACTTTACTCCAGCTGTCTTTTGTGTATCCGTCAGCCTTTAAGCCTTCTGCAATACCAATCTGTTTCTTTAACTCTGTATAATCTGTCTTGTTTGTTGATGTACTTGGTTTGCTTGGTGTACTTGGTTTCGATGGTGTGCTCGGTTTGCTTGGTTCATCCTTGTCGTCCGGTTGGCTTGCTGCTTTGATGGTTACAGTCTGTGACTCTAATGTTGCTGCTTCCATGTTATCGCTTGCATTTACCATCTTATAATTTGAAACACTGATTGTACATGTTTCCCCTGCTGTTGCATTCGCTTTAATCTTTACGGTAACATTAATAGAACCGTTTGTAATTTCGCTACTGCTTGCAAATGCAATTTTTCTGTTGCTCTCTTGGAAAGAACCCAGATTACTTCCGGTAATTGAAATGGACGAGAACAGAGATTCGTTACTAAATGTAACGGTTCCCTTTCCACCAAATCCTTTTGTAACCGGAATCTTTACTGTCACAGAATCGCTGGCAGACTGTTCGTAAGTCTTAGCTTCTGCTGTTGATGGTAATGCTGCTCCAAGCAGCATTACCACCAACATCATTGGTAAAATTCTCTTTATAATTTTCATTGTTTAACTCCTTTTATTCGTCTATCCATGTTGTGTATGTTTTGCCTACAGTCTTTTTGAGAACGATTGTCGCATCACCTGGGTCAACGCCTTCTGTACCGTTAATCATAGCTGCGAGTTTTGCATACTCTGAAGTTTCAAAATCAATCGTATCTGCTACATTGCCTACACAATTCTTTAAGATAATAGTTGCATCGTTTGGTTGTATCTGACCGTCAGAATCCACATCACCTAAAACGATAAACGTATAAGTCTCAACATCTGTTCCGTCTGCATTCGTCGCTGTGATAGTCAATGTTTCTCCGGTTTGAACTAAGTTGATTGCTTCATCTGAGAACTTGTATGTGATGACCCCATTGTTGGTAGCCTGGAATGCAATCGCCTTCAATAAGTCTTCTTGCGTAATTCCTTCTTCTGATGTGACGTCCATATAGATAAATTTGTCTACTACTTTTGCAGCGTTAAGAGCGTCACTATCTTTTACAGTTGGCACCAAGATATCCGGAACTAATAACTTCGGAATCACAAGGTCTTCTGCTTTTACTTCTACTTTGCCTTCTGCATCAGCAAAGAGTTTGCCACAGACAGTACATACCCAGTGCTCTTCTGTACCGGTTGTATCTACTGTTGCAGGTACTTTTTCTACGTATTTCAAAGAATGTGGAATCATCTCAATTGGTTTTGTTACTCTTGATAATTCTTTCTTACATGCATCCACTGTACAGTATACTACTTCATCATATGAACCTGGTGCTGTACAAGATGCACCAACGTAGTTCTCTACCACTGGTGTTCCCGGTGTATGGTCGATCATGTCGATTGGTTTTGTCACTCTTGACAATTCTTTCTTACACTCGTCAACTGTACAGTATACTACTTCGTCGTATGAGCCCTCTGAATGACAGGTTGCTCCAACGTAGTTCTCTACCACTGCTGTTCCCGGTGTATGGTCGATCATGTCAATTGGTTTTGTCACTCTTGATAATTCTTCCTTACAAACATCACAGTATACAACTTCATCGTATGAACCCTCTGAATGACAGGTTGCTCCTACTACGTTTTCTTGTACTGGTGTGCCTGGTGTATGAACATGAACCACTTCATCTGCAAGAATCAATGTGAGATCAATGTCCATTCTGTGCCAAGATTCTTTCGTAATATTGTATGTTCCGAATTCATCTGTCTTCAAAGATACAAGTTTCTGTGAACCGCCACTAATCTTCAATACATTAATTAATTTGTAGCAGATATTTAATGCATCTTCGTAGATTGTTTGTAGTTCAACTAATTTACCTTCTGCATCATCAATTCCAAGTGCAGTAACCATATCGGCAAATGGAACTCCATTTGCTTTCTTTAATGAAGCAATCATCTGTGCAGCTGTCATGTTTTCGATTAATGCAACAAGGTCTGTTGTTACACCTTCGTCGAAGTATTTATTGATTGCTGCTACCATTGCGTCGGAATCACTCATTCCGTATGCCAAGATTGTTCCAATAACAGCAACATAGTGTTTGTTAGACAAATCTGCAGTTGCTTTGATGTCAGCGCCTACTTCATAACTGAATCCATTGTTCACATCATAGGTAAGGTCATCTAAGATGAGTTCAATATCAATTGTATCACCAAAGATTAATCCAAGTTCTTTGCAAAGAGCTGCAAGATCTTTCTTGTCTTGCTCTTTTCCTGCTACTTTAATTGTAATTGTACGTTCTGTTTCCTTACCTGCAAGAATGTTTGCCGTAAGATAATCAGCATTTGCTGCTTTCTCAAGTACAACATCCCATGGTTTTGTAATCAGATTGTATTCTACAATCGCTGTATCGGTTTCAATAGCATTTTGAATTCCTGCAAAGTCTGTTAACTTGGCAATCAAATCGTTTGCAAATGCTTCGATTCCATCACAGTTAATTTCTTCTATCAAGGTGCTTGCCAATGGTTTTAATCCTGCTTTGTAAGCAGCGATAACATCTAAAATTTCGATTTCATAGATATCGTACTTCTCAGCACCTGAAACTGTAACGCCTGCCCATGTATAAGCATTTAAAGCAACATCTACAGCCATTTCCAATGCGAGTTGCTTCCATGCAACAGCATCTTGTAAATCTAAGAAATCAGCTGCGAGTTCGATTGTGATGTTCTCATTAGCATCTTTTACAAGTCGATAGAATCTGTTAGAAACTACATTATCTACTTGCACATAGCCATCAGGAAGCATGCCGGATACATCAGCTGCATAGGTTCCTGCCGTAAGGACTACATTATTCTGTCCATTGATTGTAACGATTGTTCCTGCTTGTTCAGAACTCAATGTGCTGTCAAATACAGTAACCGTTGCATTTGCATTCAATGTCTGTACTGCATTACCGTTCAAGTCAATATATGTCTTGCCGTTTGCCGTAATGCTGTCAACATCGTTCAATAACACAACTACTGAATTCGCATTCTTAGTTACGATATCTTTCTTGGTTGTAAAGTCAACCTTGTTTTGAATTCCTTCCGCCTTGATATCAACAACTACTGCTGCATACTCTGTGTTGCAGTTAGTAAGTCTTACATTAACTGGAACATTAATGTCACCGATTAACAGGTTCGCAATACCTTCCGGTAAGTTTGCTGCGCCTACGATTGTAGATGTTGGGCATGAAACTTCAACTGCGTATAAGTCTTTATCCTGTCCTTCAACATTCACTGGTGTGATTTCCGGATTCTCAAAACTGTCATCTAAAAGTTTTCTTACAATAGAAAGAACAGAATTTAATGCATCCTTATAACCACTTAAGTCAGTTCCTGCGCTTAACTGTGCTACTGTATTAAGAAGTGTATCTGCCGTAACATCTTCACTCTTTAATACCGGACCAAGTCCCATTTCATCTAAGTATTTTACTATATTTACAAAAGAAGGGGTTTCAAAATCTTTTAAGTCCACTTCACCTTCTACTAACATTGCTGCCATAAGAAGTTCGTGTGCTTTTTCCGGTGCTGTTACGATTGCGTGTGCAGCACCTTCCTTTAATTCAATCAATGCATATGGTGCAATCTTATCTAACGCGCTGTTGATTTTCTTAAGTTCAGCAGCATTTGCATCATAATCTTGCAATGAGATATATAATGGCATTCCCTTTTCACTCTGAGAGATTGAGAATGTTGTTTCCATTAAGAGTCCGCCAAGTTGGTCTGTTGCCGGGATGCCACTTGCTGCATCTACAATGACTGTCTGACCTTTTACTTGGTCTTTCACATTTTCTTTAATATTGCCATTAGGATCAATCATGTCATTGAGAGCAGTTGAAGTAATTCCACTGTTCAACAATAAATCTACAACTGTATTTACATAGATACCATTGCTGTCCTTGAATGTTCCTCCGCCCAGTCCAACATATGACTGATTCACAAGTACTGTCACAATCTTCTCAAGTGCACCGGTAATATTCTGATCAAATGCATTCATTCTCAATACAATTGAGATATTGCCTTGTGCATCTTCGAATGGAACGAAGCTTGCCACACCTGCCATGCCACTTGTGCTTAACTCGCTGTTCAGGCTAGTGATTAAGTTGATAACTCGTTCACGTTTCACATCAACTATTTCTCTGACAACGGTGTATGTGTCATTTGCGCCATATAAAGCATCAAACTCTTGCGCTGTCAATGTGATTGTTACGGATTTATCTGTAACTTCGATTCTTCTTGCTCCGATTATATAGTAATATTTGTAATCTGCACTTGCACTTGCCGGCAATGTGATACGACGATTATCATATGTAAATGTCTGATCTGCTTCGCCGTCAATCTTCAAGGTATATGAATTCGGTGCCCATGTATAGATAACTTCTACCGTTCCTGCAAGTGCCGTATCTGCTTCCGGTAATGCGCCTTCTACTGTACATGTATAATGAGCTTTATCAATTGTCAAAGCTGCTTCGAATTCTGCCACCTTATCCAAGAACGCTTGGATATCAGCTGCAGACATTCCGGTTGCTCTTGCAAATGATTCTTCATAGGACTTGATCGCTGAGCTTGCAATATTACCGTTTCCGTCTGCAACTTGTACGACTACTTTCACAAGGGCTCTTGAAGGAGCTGTCTTTGAAAATGTTGTAGTCAAGTACAGATCATTTTCTGTTGTATGTGCTGATACAGTACCTTTAGACAAGATTGCTGCTAACAAGGATTCAAATGCGCCATTATTCACATTAATCTTCTCATGTTTTGCCGGGAACTTATCCAACAGAATATTTAATTTTTCTTCCACGCCTTCCAACTTCTCAATATATTCTGACATATTGAAGCTCTTCAATACAGTTGGAAGATTTGGGTCGCTTACGATAACACCCATATTTCGTGCAACCATTGCTGCCTGAGCTTTCAATGTTGCATAAGTGTCATTATTATAGTAGAAAGACAATCTCTCTACATCTGTCTCAAGTGCCTTATACTGGTCAATGTAATCCGACAAGATTAAAATCAGTACGTTCTCTGAGTCTGTTGTACATCCCTGTTCCACAATCTCTTTAATCGCTGCCTGTGATGCTGCGTTTAATTGAGAACTTACTGTCTCTAACAAACCACCTGTAATCATATCTAGTTCTGCTTCGTAACCAGCCAATGTTCTGAGATCCGCAAGCTGTTGTGTTGCATCATCAACCAATGTCTTTGGAAGATTCAAAGCTTCTAATAATGCACCATCTGTAATGTCTACTTTCAACTTATAAACAGCTTCTACCGTTGTGAAATCATCTGCTGTAATGGCAGCCTTGCCATTAGCGTCAAAGGATGTGATTGTCTCAACAACTTCTGTTCCATTCTTAACATATACTGTAGTCGGAACCCATCTCATGCCGTAACCTGCATCATATTCGATTGCAACAACTTCTTCAAGGCCATTCAATGTCACAAGTTTTTCTTCTGCCATACGAATGTGAATGTAATCACTATCCAATGCAAGGTTGCTGAGAATTGCTGCTTCTTTTGCAGATAACTCATAATCTGATACCACGATGTCATAGATTCTGTTCGGCGTCTTTGCTTTTCCAAGTGTTCTGGAAACTTCTACGTCTCCTACTACACGGAATTTTGCACCTTCTTCATAGAATCCGCTCTCACCTGCTACTCTGTACTCATATGTCTGACCTTCTACAGTAGACAATGGGAATGTAATCTCTGTACCATATGGAACAGTTACATCCGTTAATTCACCATCTGTATAGTTCACTGTATAATTTTTCGGTGAGTATGTAATTATATAAGTTGCGTCTTCTGTCAATGTATCGTCCAATGTTGATTCAATGTCACGCTTATAGTGTTCTTCTCCAACTGCATACAATGGGTTTTCTTCATTAATAAGTGAAACTGTACTATCCTCAATGCCATTTGCCTTGATTGCTGCTAGAACTTCTGCTTTTGTCACGCCACCTGCCAGATTCACAGTTGTTGTTGCTGTCTTTACAGTCTGTACTGCGTTGGTAGCATCTACTGCTTTGATGACAACCTGTACAGATACATTGTAACGGTTAACGTTACACTCGATTGCTGTTGATGCTGCCCAAAGTGTCTTCTGAATCTCCACATCATGTGTTTGGCTCTTGCCCATCGCTGCTTTAACAAGTGCATCAAAGTCTTGATGTTGCTTATCGGTAAGTCCGCTCTTTAATACAGGGCTAGATGCATTGAGAGCCAAGATATCCCAATTACTATTCACTGCAGGTGCCAACTTTTCAATAATCTCATTTAAAACATCTACTTGGTCACCAAGTGCGAGTTTGATTGCATCTTGGGAAACAAGGTACGAAAGGTCATCACTTACAACCTTTGCTTCAGCTCTGTACTCTGCGCCATAAGTCAAAATATTCTCTACTTTTCTTGTTGCGTTGTTATAACCATTATCTCTTGAAAGTAAGTAAGCAAGTTTTGACTGGTTATGCTCAGCTCTTTGTTGCAACCAAGATTCAACGATTTGTTTCGTTCTTCCTTTAAACTGTATAATAGATGAACCATCTATATACTGTTCCAATTCCGGAGCAACATATTTTACAATTGTATTTAATGAAGATGTTGCACTCTTGATTGCATCCATATTATTCATTGCATCTGCAAAATAATATGGTAAGTTCAAATAAGTTTTCTGTACATCTTCATCTACGTCGATATACACATTGTATGTAACAACTACCGTGTATCCGTCGCCCACATAGTTGAAAGCCTTACTAGCATCGTATGACTCTCCATCATATGTGTATGTTCCTTTTTCTAATTCGACAGTCTCCACTGCCGCTTTGTCCACTACAACCTCTGCTTTTTCCGGATACCAAACATATTCGCCTGACTTGAATTCTTTTGCGTAGATTACTTTGTTGTCTGAATCTACTGCTGTCAATTCATTGTCAGCTGTCGGTACTGTAAGACTGTATGTGGAACCGCTAATTGCCTCACTGCGCAATATAGCCTTTTCTTCTGCTGATAATTCATCGTAATTGTTTGCGATAAGTTCACCATCGGTAATCTTTAAATCGCCTTGCGAATCACCGGCATTCAATGTAATGACACTGCTGAAGTCTGCCGATGTAAATACAATCGCCATGACTAAAATTGCTGCCATACATCTCTTCATTACACTCTTTTTCATGTCCCTTCTCCTTCTCTCTTTCTTCCATATGGGCATATGCACCCACACTTTTACGTTTATAAATTATACTCCAATACTCTTCGAGATTCAACCCGTTTCGGTTTTTTTGTGTAATGTGCTGTTTTTTAGTTGAAACTGCCACCTGTATTTTGTTGCTAATTCAAAAATATAATTATATTTTTTTCGTCGATACCATGCAAAAATAAAGACTCCACATTTGCACTGCTATGATTATAGCACACAGCAGCCAAATATGGAGTCCTTTTGATAATTTTCCATGCATTCCCATAAGTTCCAGTCATCTTCAAAAATGCGTCTCTATTTTCCCTCTTAAATTTTTCAAAATTTTCTTTTCCATGCGCGAGACTTGAACCTGCGATATTCCAAGTTCCTTTCCCACTTCTGTCTGCGTCTTGTTTGCAAAATAGCGCAGATAGATCAATTGTCTTGCTTCTTTTTCCAAGCCTTCTAAAAGTTGCTTCAAAAGCATACGATTTAATATCTTCTCTTCCTGGCCTTCTTTTTCCTCCAGCTTGTCCATAAGTGCAACCTCATTGCCATCCTTCTGATAGACAGGTTTATATAAGGATTCCACCTCGTTACCCGAATCGAGCGCCATAATGAGTTCCTCTTGGTCTACCTCCATCCTGGTTGCCAGTTCTTCAACCGTAGGTTCACGCTGCAATTCCTCCTGCATCACTTCACGCACCTGATATGCCCTGTATGAGAGTTCTTTCAGGGAACGGCTTACCTTAATCATGCCGTCATCTCGGAGGAAGCGCTTAATTTCACCCGAAATCATCGGGACTGCATAGGTTGAAAATTTCACTTCATAGGATAAGTCAAATTTGTCGATGGCCTTGAGAAGCCCGATGCTGCCGATTTGAAACAGGTCATCGGGTTCCACACCTCTTCCGTAAAATCTTCTAACCACACACCAGATTAATCCTACATTCTCCTTTACCAACTGTACTCTCGCTTCTTCATCCCCGTCGTGCGACTTGCGAATCAAAGCGATTGTGTGATCCATAATTCCCTTCCTTTTCCGATTTCTTTCTGCATTTTCACCAAAGTCCCCCGCCCAAGTTCAGATTCCACAGAAATCTCATCCATAAATGCTTCCATAAAAGAGAATCCCATTCCGGAGCGTTCAAGTTCCGGCTTCGTTGTGAAAAGCGGTTGCATGGCCTGCTCCACATTTTCGATTCCCTTCCCTTTGTCTTCAATTTCTATGTAAAGTACCTGCTCTTCCAGACGACAGTGTATCCTGATTTTGTCTATCTCCTTCTCGTATCCATGGATAATTGCATTCGTGACAGCCTCCGATACTGCGGTCTTCACATCAGCCACCTCTTCCAGTGTAGGATTCAACTGTGTCATAAATGCAGCAACTGCGACCCTTGCAAAACCCTCATTCACGGACTTACTGTCAAATAAGAGTTCCATTTCATTTGTGTTTTTCATACCTCTTCCTCCTCATATATTTGGATTATTTTTGTCACACCTGACATCGTCAGAATCTTTTTCATTCTCTCATTTGCATGTACTGCCCACACTTCTCCCCCAAGCAGGTAGACCATGCGATAGCGCCCCATAATCACACCAATTCCGGAACTGTCCATAAAATTTGTTTCTTCAAAATCGAAGATGACGCATTTGATGTGGTTCTTCTCGATGAGGCGGTCTGACTTTCTTCTTATTCTCTCTGCGTTGTGGTGGTCAAGTTCTCTCGGAAGAAAGATAGTCAGACAATTTTCCTGTACTTGATATTTCACTTTCATCTCCCCCTTTTTTATACAAAAAAAGAACACGGGATGTTCTTCATCCACATGTTCTCTTTTGTAATCTCTTATTATTCTGTTGTCTGTTCCGGTTCCATCAGGGTCTTTGCGCGATTGGCAACCTCTGTGTCCGGAAACAGTTCTAAGATGCGAGCATATTTTGCTTTCGCTTTATCTGTCTCATTCTGCTTACGATAAATATCCATCAACATGAAAAGCGCCTCTCCGTCATGGTACTTTTCATCCATGAGTACGATTCTCTCTAAGCACTCCAATGCTCTCTTATAATTCACAGCGTCATAGCTTCTCTTGGCTATCGGGTATAGTTCGGCACATTCTGCCTCGAATACTTCTTTTGCAATCTTATCATAAGTTGCCTTCCCAGTATCCCCCAGTGACTCTGTCTTAATTGTCAGTAGCTCATCAACCAATGTTGCCCTTTTATAACTCTTGTTGTGATAATGTTCAATCACTGTCACAAGAATCTCATAGCTTGCCTGAGTGCCCTGTGCCACTTGCTTTTCAGCCTCTGTCTGTTCGCTTGTCGCTTTATAGCCCTCAACTTCTTTTGTCAAAAGTTCAACCTCTGTCTCAAGAGCAGCTATCTGCTCACTATAGGTAATCACTTCTTTGTTAGTCTTTGCATTCATGTTCCTCTTCATGGTCGGAACAGCGAGAAACCATACAACTGCGGCCCCCACAATAAGACCAATTACAATATTTAAGATGGTAAGAATCGCTGCATTATCCTTGAGTGTTGCCGATACCGGCTGAATAATGGTCTCGTTTCCGAGACTGTAGGATACTGTATGCGACTTTTCTGACTTGAGCTGAGTCACTTTATCCTTATGTAACTGTGTCAGCTCATGCATATAGCGAAGGGTCACTTCGTCGGTTGAATCCAGCCTGTGAGCTTTGCGAATCATCTGTCTCGCTTTTGCATACTGTTCTGTCTGCAGATACAGTAGTGCAAGTAATTGGTACGCCTTAACAAATGTAGGATGTGCTGCGATGACTTTTTTCAGCTGTATCGCAGCCAGATCCTCTCCATTTTGCTGACAATATACCAGACATTGGTTATATTTCTTCACTGCCTGGTCAATTGCGTCTAGCTCACTCGGCGATTCCTGCACTTTCTTGATATAGTAATTTGCAATGTTGGCGTGTGACTTGATGTTCTTACTGATAATCCATTCTACAAGAGCCTCTGCCACTTCTCCTCTGCCATAGTAAATGAGTCCAAGGAGATTTCGGGACGCGATGTTGTCCCGATTGTATTGCAGACTCTTTTTCAAAGAAATGACAGCGCCTGACAGGTCTCGGATATTTGCTTTTTTTAATCCATCGTTATACCATTGGTTCGATAGGTATACTAATTTTTTTGCATATTCCACTTCATCCACCGTCACTCTTTATTTTTTCTGCAATTCCTTGAGGAGGTCCGTCATATCCGTCAAGTCTTCCTGATAAACAGCTTCCTCTATATCTTCAACCTCCAGGCAAGGTTTGAATTTCTTTAATTCTTCTTCAAAATTTAACATTTGTTTCTCCCCCCAACATAATCATCATACGCACTTATTCCCAAAATTGCAATATCTATCCGTGCGCATTTTTCGAGGTTTCTCTACATGTTGTTCTGTTGCGCCTGCGTTCCTTCAGAGGTTTCCGCCGGTGGAACATATTCAGACGCCAACACCAGTTGACCCTGACTGTACACATACTCCACGGAACTGCGGAACACACGACTACTAGAACCCACCTGCGACACAACAATCTTATCGCCTTCCTTCAGTTCTTTGCCCTTCAGCTCAATATGCGCGTCATTATAGAAGGTCGTTTTGGACTTGTGCCCATTGACGTAAACCTTGCTGTTTGCTGTCATATTTTTTCCATAGAAATTATAAGATTCCTCTCCGCTTTGCTCCATGCCACTTAAAGTAACATCGAGAATACCCATCTGGAAAGTTCCGTCTACCGTTGGCGCATTTTTTTTACCACCATATACATAGCGTTCTCCGTACAGAATATCATACTGAAGAATCTCTAGGTCAGACAGATAATTTTTTGTCTGACGTCTTGTCTGATGATAATTAAATACGGTGCCTGAATGAATACCTAGTTTCTCAAACACTTCTGCCGTCAACTGATAGGTTGCAAGTGTCTTATCTTCTTTTTTCAATCCAATATTATCCCAGATAACATAATTCGTGTTGAATAGATAACGGCTTGTAAGGTCGCTTGCCTCCAATCCCATCGTCGGCAAATGGTCGCCATAGAGTACAAGCACCGTCGGTTCTCCCCTCTGCTCTAATTGCCGAATAAGGTCTGCAATAAACTTATCCGTTTCATACAAGTGGTTTACAAAGTATTCCCAGGAATTCGTCAAACCTTCATCTTCTATACCGGTTACCTGAATCAGCGGATTCTCAATCACCGGTTCTTCCGGATAATCACCATGTCCTTCCACCGAGATACAGAATACAAAATCCTGCTGCTCTGTAGAATCCATCGCATTCAAAATATGTTGCGTCAAAATATTATCCTTTGCCCAGCCATTTTCTGTATACTGCAAAACATTCATGAATTCCTTGCTGGTATAGCTGTCAAAGCCCATCTTGTTAAATACGTCCGCGCGGCTGTAGAAGTTACCACCATTATTGTGAAGCGCATGTGCTCCATATCCAAATGCCTTAAGGGCCGTTGCAGCACTTTCCATCGGCTGATACTTTGCAATCGTCTTATACGGATACTCACCCGGTCCAAAATAACGCATACTCATACCGGTCAGCACCTCAAACTCTGTATTTGCGGTTCCTGCGCCCACAGATGGCACCTTACAATACCCGGATGAATACTTCTCCATCAGGCTGTGGAAAGTCGGAATCGGATCCATCGACGTTTCGAAGAATTCTGCTTCATATACATCGAAGAAGGACTCCAACTGAATGGTAATTATATTCGGCAATTCCTTGCGAGTTGTGGTGCTTTCCGTCAGTTTACCACCATCTGTAATCTCACTTATCGTATAACCATTATAGGCGTTCGGCTCTGAAATACCTGTGTTAAACAAACTTGCCGTAAAGCAATATGGCAGACCATAATCTTCATATGCAAACGCAATGTTGCCAAAATAATTCGACAGTGCACGTTTCTCAATCGCAAAATCGGTTACAAAACTCATAGTTCCAAAGGCCACAACTACAGCAATCAGCGCTCGAATACGATGCATTTTCCCCGTAAACTGTCCGCCACGTCTCCACATTGATACAAGCCATGCAATAACAGCCAAGATGAGTGTGATCAGCATTGCTCCCTGTAGACCGGTAAAGTACTTGTCAATCATAGACAACGCATCATCGATAACTTTCAAGTCCTGTGCATTAAACGGTGTAACACGAACACTCAGCATATAGCCGTTGACACATCCGATAACCAGCCAAAATACTGTAATGATAATGCGGAAGAATACACGCCTTCTCACTAGGTACACCAATAAAAATGTGATAAAAATCATATAAGTATTATAAAGGAAGGTCCATGGTGTAGACACCATGTATTCCAATGCCGGTCCCAGCCTGTGCCTTGAGATTGCCTCGATAACAATATTAATCACGCACGAAAGCAGAAAGTGAAGTGGCAATGAAAAGCGGTTCATCCACATGTAAACCGGCTGCATTTTCTTCGCAAACTTACTGTTTCTGCGTTTTTCCAGAATCTGCTGTCTTCTCTCTTTCCTCTGTCTCAGATATTCCTTGATATCTTCTTTCCTTATTTGAATACGTTTCATACTCTAACCTCGAATAGAATCTTGAGCGGCAGGACTACTTTCTAAGTCCTGCAAGACGCTCTTTTACTTGTTCCATCATCTGTGTATATTTTTCCAATTTGGCTTTTTCTTCATTGATCTTTGCTTCCGGTGCCTTGCTGATGAATTTCTCATTGCTGAGCATTCCGTTGACACGTGCAAGTTCTTTCGTCAGTTTCTCTTCTTCTTTCGTGAGACGCTCGATTTCCTGCTCAAAATCAACCAAGTCTTCCAACGGCAAATATACTACCGCATCTGTCACTACAACAGATACCGCATCTTCCCCTATTCCTTCTCTATTTCCTTGAACTACAATCTCACTCGCACTCATAAGCGGAGCTGCTGATTCCTTCATCGCTGTAAAGCCCGCGCAAAGTTCTTCTTTCTCACATACAACGTAAGTCTTCGCTTTGCGGCTCGGTGCAACGTTCATCTCAGCACGAACATTACGAACACCACGGATGACTTCTTTCATTCTCTCCACGATATTCTCTTCTTTTGCGAAATTCCACTCTTCCTTGTATTGTGGCCACTCTGACATCATGAGTGACTCATCTTCCGGAACGAGTGCACTGTAAATCTCCTCCGATACAAATGGCATAAATGGATGTAACATTTTAAGACCATTTGCAAGCACCGTCTTCAATGTCCAAAGTGCTGCATTTGCACTTTCCTTATCTTCATCTGCATGCCAAATACGATATTTTGCAAGTTCGATATACCAGTCACAGAACTCATCCCAAATAAAGTCATACACCTTCTGAAGTGCGATACCAAGTTCAAACTTGTCCATGTTCTCTGTCATTTCTTTTGCAAGTGTATTTACTTTAGAAAGAACCCACTTGTCAATGTTTGACAATTGACTGTAGTCCGGTGTTGTAACTTCTTTATCTTCCATATTCATCATGATGAATCGAGACGCATTCCATACCTTGTTTGCAAAGTTTCTGTTTGCCTCTACTCTCTCATCATAGAATCTCATATCATTACCAGGTGCATTACCTGTAACAAGTGTCATACGAAGCGCATCTGCACCGTACTGCTCAATGATTTCCAATGGATCAATACCGTTTCCTAAAGATTTACTCATCTTACGTCCCTGTGAATCGCGAACCAAACCGTGAATAAATACGGTATGGAATGGTGATTTTCCGGTGTGCGCGTAAGCTGAAAATACCATACGGATTACCCAGAAGAAAATGATGTCATATCCTGTTACGAGAACATCTGTTGGATAGAAATAGTCCATCTCTTCTGTGTTTTCCGGCCAACCAAGTGTTGAGAATGGCCATAATGCAGAACTGAACCATGTATCCAAAGTATCCTCATCCTGTGTGAAATGTGTTCCCGCGCAATGTGGACAAACCTCCGGAACCTCTCTTGCCACTACAAACTCACCGCATTTATCGCAGTAATATGCAGGAATTCTATGTCCCCACCAGATTTGTCTTGAAATACACCAGTCACGGATGTTCTCCAGCCAGTGTAAATAGATCTTATCAAAACGCTCCGGAACGAATTTTAATTCTCCGGTCTTGATTGCGTTGATAGCTGGTTTTGCCAATTCTTCCATCTTCACAAACCACTGCTGCTTGATGAGTGGTTCTACTGTTGTATGACATCTATCATGAGTACCAACGTTGTGTGAGTGGTCTTCAATCTTCACAAGATATCCCTGTTCCTGCAAATCAGCAACAATTGCTTTTCTTGCTTCATAACGGTCCATACCTGCATATTTCCCACCGAGTTCGTTGATTGTTGCATCATCATTCATCACATTGATTTCCGGCAAATTGTGACGCTTTCCAACTTCAAAATCGTTCGGGTCATGAGCCGGTGTAATCTTAACCGCACCTGTCCCGAATTCCTTGTCAACGTAACTGTCTGCTACAATCGGAATCTCTTTATTGACAAGTGGTAAGAGTGCCATCTTACCAACGATATCTGCATATCTTTCATCATCCGGATGAACTGCGATAGCTGTATCACCGAGCATCGTCTCCGGACGTGTTGTAGCAATTTCAAGGAAACGATCTGTTCCTACGATTGGATACTTGATGTGCCAGAAATGTCCTGCCTGTTCTTCATGTTCTACTTCTGCATCAGAAAGACAGGTCTTACATACCGGACACCAGTTGATAATACGAGGTCCCTTGTAAATGTAGCCCTCTTCATATAATTTGATAAATACTTCCTGTACGGCATTCGAACATCCCTCATCCATTGTAAAACGCTCTCTGTCCCAGTCACAAGATGTACCTAATTTCTTAAGCTGTGATGTTATTGTTCCACCATACTCTTCTTTCCATTCCCAAGTTCTTGCAAGGAAACCTTCACGACCTAATTCTTTTTTATCAATGCCTTCTTTTTTGAGTTGCTCCGTTACTTTCACCTCTGTTGAAATCGCAGCGTGGTCTGTTCCCGGAACCCAAAGAGCATTGTATCCCTGCATTCTTTTATAACGAATCAAGATATCTTGAAGTGTGTTGTCAAGAGCATGTCCCATGTGCAGTTTACCTGTGATATTCGGTGGCGGCATTACAATGGTAAATGGCTTCTTGCTTCTGTCCACTTCTGCATGGAAATATTTCTTCTCCATCCATCTTTCATAAAGTTTCGATTCAATCTCTTTCGGATTGTAAGTTTTTTCAAGTTGCTTACTCATAGTTTCCTCCTCATAAAAAAGCCCCTTGCGTCATGCAAAGGGCGAAAAATCGCGGTACCACCTTTATTTATATCTTATTGATTCGATAACGTGAATCACTCCGGGATACTCTACTGTCAATTCAAATATCCGGTTCAAAAGCTACCTTCCACATTTCTATCTTTGAATCACCTTTCAGCCTGCGAGTAATTCTCTCTGGTAAGCGAATGATGTGTACTCCTCTTTCTCAATACCTTTTCTTTTATTAAAGACTAATGATATATTAGCCTTGAATCATGGTTTTGTCAAGAAATTTCGCCATCTCTCTGCATCAACTTACTCACCAAAATTCTTTCCAACTAACTCACAATATTCTCTGTAAGCCTCTGTTCCATCCATCGCATCCTTCAGCGACTCTCGGATACTCTTATAATACCATCCGATCACTTGTTTATCCTTCATTCGAAAGCGGTTCCAAAGTTCCTCGCCACACTCCGGATAATCTCGGTCAATATCTCGCATATTCGAAAGCTTGTCCGCAAGCCCTATCATCTGAATCTCTCTCGGTGCCACCTTGAGATGTGCAATCGTCGCACCCTTTCGTTCCATCCACGTCTTAGACTTGTCTTCGCTCTCCAGGGCAACCAAACTAGCCACTCTTGGTGTGAACCGCTCACATAGCATTTCCTCTGTAACACCTTTGCAGTCTTCTATGGTATCGTGTAAAATTGCCGCGCTAATGACCTCCTCGTCTTCTGTCATAGACGCCACAATCTTGCCCACTTCCAACGGATGCTGGATAAATGGTCTCGATGTACCCTTTCTAACTTGTCCTTCGTGTGCCTGTGTCGCGAACGCGATTGCTTTCTCTATCAATGTCAGTTACCACCCTTTTGATATGTCATGCTTATATTATAAATGAATTCTTTTTTATCGTCTACTATTGTAAATAATTTTTCTTTTATTCCTCATCTTTTCATAGTATAATAAACTTAATTCAAGCAATACATAATGAATGGGGGAACGTTATGAATAAGAAAACTGTACTTGTAACCGGCGCTTCCAGAGGAATCGGACGTGCCATTGCACTTGCTTTCGCAAAAGAGGGGTATCATGTGTTTTTGAACTGTAATCATTCGGTGATTCAATTAGAAAAGGTGCGTGGGGAGATTGAAGCACTGCCGGATGCTTCTTGCGATATGGTTATCGGAGATGTGGGGAATCCGGAACACGTTGAGAAAATATTTAAGAGTATCTATAAAAAATGTGGATGTTTAGATGTTCTTGTGAACAATGCCGGTATCGCACACATTGGTCTTCTCAGTGAAATGAGTGACAAAGAATGGAACCGCATTATACAGACGAATCTTTCATCTGTATTCTACTGCTCTCGTGCAGTAATTCCGGAGATGGTTGCAAAAAAAGCAGGCAAAATCATCAACATTTCCTCTATGTGGGGAACTGCAGGTGCTTCCTGTGAGGCGGCTTATTCCGCATCAAAAGCAGGCGTGCATGGTCTTACAAAAGCGCTTGCAAAAGAGTTGGCGCCAAGCAATATTCAGGTGAATGCAATTGCCTGTGGTGTCATTGACACGGATATGAACAGCCAATTGAGCGAAGAAGATAAAATTGTTCTGAAAAACGAGATTCCTGCAAGTCGTTTCGGAACACCAGAGGAAGTGGCTGATATTGTATTGCAGTTGGCTACATCACCGGGCTATCTCACCGGACAGATTATCGGCGTAGATGGCGGGTTCTTATAAAGAAATCAAGGGATGTTACCAAACGGCAACATCCCTTTTTAGATACCCTTATTTATATTTCCAAAAAACCACAAATCGATGCAATTCCGGATACTCGCTATACATAAATTCTACCTGTCGTAATCGATAGCGGTCACACAAGTGCTGCCCTGCCTTTTCCATCAATTGATTGATCAATAAATCCCTTGCCTGTTCATACACTGCCCCATCCGAAAACTTGAATGTAGTATTGTCTTTTTTGGCATTAATGGAAGTATACATTGCATTTAACAACGTTCTTCTATCTGCACTGTCATAATACATTTGATTGAGATGATAATATTCCCACGCATTCGATGTACATTCCGGATAGTAATATTGTTCATCCAACTGATGTGTCACTCCTAACATGGTCTCACTGCAGCAAAGATAGTCATACAAGATTTCCTCTGTTATCTCCGGCATGTCTTGTACTTCTTCAGAAAAAAGCGGGTCTGCCCAAGTGACATCCACATAACACATCACACCGTTACACCGAACAATATTCCACGCGTGGCTCTCCCGCGCCGCTTGTCCAAAGACATAGATAGAATAAACGCCCAACTGCTCCAATAGATATTTATTTGCTTTCGCATACCCCGCACATACTGTTTCTTTTCTGACGAACGTGCTGTAAATATTCTGACTGTCCAAGGCATCGTCCACATAAGTGACCTCTTTCACTAGCGTTTCATAGATGTATTTAATTTTGTCATAATCACTACTTCCCATGGAAATTTTCGAAAGTATGGCGTTCACCTCGGCATCAATCTCTGCCTGCATGCGTTTTCGTTCTTCAAGAGAATACGTATACGTCGGTGAAACAACAACATGACTATCCTCGTAAGTAAGCATATTGGAACTTCCATCTGTCCAAAAGATCCCTGGAAAATCATAGATGACCGAATGCAATATCTTTCCAGCTTGGTCACCATCCAGGCAATGTACTGTGATATCTTCTGCATGTGCATCGACACCTTGATACAATTCCTTGTAAATAAGCTGCTCTTCTTCCGTTAATTGTTCAAAATAAAACTTGTCTTCAAACACAGAATCAGCAACTGTAATTTCCTGATATACAGGTGCATTATCTTCTGTCGGAAAGAAGAAGCTGACTGTACCATAACCCACAAGAGATGCAAGTAAGATGATGATTGGAACGATTCTTTTTTTCATATTATTCCCTCACAAGCCTTGATTTCAAAAGCACCTTTGCCACAACAGCCACAATCACTGCCGCTGCTATCGCTTCCGGAATTCCAGAGGCTGTCACCGTACCCATGACAAGTCCCCATACTGCTGTTACTGCCACTTCTTTTGCCTCAGCATACTGCTTTGCAAACAGTAAATAAATGCTTCCCATCACTGCAACTGTATTAACCATAGAACCGATAAAACCAGTGACTGCAAGTGCCACAATCTGATTCAATTTTATCTTCTTAAGCAATCTCCAAAGCCATCCTGCCGCAACTCCAATGAGAATTCGACATCCAACCGAAACCCATATTGCCTTCACTGCGCCTGAAATACCGGTTGTACTCATAAATGGTGAAAATGCAAATGACAATAATGTCGGTGCCATCGTATTGCTGATAAGAGAACATACGCCAAAGACACCTCCGAGAATTGCTCCTGCTTCAGGTCCGAGCAATATAGCTCCGATAATAACAGGAATATGCACCGTTGTCGCCTTGACAATCGGAAGCTGTATCATACCTAATGGTGTATTAGCCAAAACAATTACAATCGCCGCCATCAGTCCGACACTAACTAGGAAGCGCGTATCGTGCTTTTTTGTATTCATGCTCTAGTCCCTCCTTGTTGCTATCTTGCTCTCTGTCTTAACATCTCATCTAAAATCTGCTCTGCCGCTTCATCCTTACTCATGATCTCAAGCGCAATTTCCTTGCCTGGAGTAATCATTGTAATCACATTTGTGTCCACACCAAATCCTGCTCCTGCCACCTTCAGATTGTTAGCTACAATCATGTCCAGATTCTTATGGACTAATTTTCTTCTTGAATTCTCTAACATATCTTTCGTTTCCATTGAAAATCCGCACAAGAACTGATTTGGACGTTTATTTTGACCCAAGTATTTTAAAATATCCTGCGTTCTATCTAACGGAATCGCCATATCTCCATCAGACTTTTTAATCTTGTCATCGCTAAAGCTTGCAGGTGTATAATCTGCCACTGCTGCAGCTTTGATAATGATATCCTGATTAGCCGCACGACTTGTTACTTCCTCAAACATTTCTGCTGCACTCTTAATATTCACTACATCCACGAATCTAGGCTTCGGAATAGCCGTCTCACCTGTCACGAGTGTGACCTTCGCTCCGCGAAGCATCGCGTTTCTTGCAATCGCATATCCCATCTTTCCTGATGAATGATTCGTAATAAAGCGAACCGGGTCGATTGACTCCTGTGTCGGTCCTGCTGTCACAAGCACATTGAGACCTTGCATATCTTTTTCAAATGCAATCGTCTTTAAAATGTAATCCAACAGAACATCTGTATCCGGAAGTTTTCCTTCCCCGATATCCTTGCATGCCAGCATTCCTGTTGCCGGCTCAATAATCTCAAAACCATAATGTTTTAAAATATCCAGATTGTCCTGCGTAATCGGATTATGAAGCATTTGCGTATTCATTGCCGGTGATACTATCTTCGGGCAGGTGCATGCAAGCACCGTGGTCGTCAACATATCATCTGCCAACCCATGTGCCATCTTTGCAATTACATTTGCTGTCGCCGGTGCCACCAGAACAGCATCAGCTTTTTTTGAAAGTGCCACATGCTCCACGTTGTACTGGAAATTGCGGTCAAATGTATCTACCAGACACTTGTTGTTTGTCAACGTCTCAAATGTAATCGGATTTATGAAATTAGTTGCATTCTTCGTCATAACCACATGCACATCGCAGTGTAGCTTGGAAAGCTTACTTGCAAGGTCTGCAATCTTATAGGCAGCAATACTGCCTGATACACCAAGAATTACTGTTTTTCCTCTTAACATAGCTATCGTCCTTTTCGCTCTTTTGGCGGGCGTGACCTCGAAAAACCTCGTTTTTTGAGGTCGCTTCACTCCGCAAATGCATAGCAGTCTTTCTTTTCAAACAAGTTTGAACGAAAGCCTTCTATACATTCTTCTCCGCCCTTTTCGAATATTCTATCACATTTTTTCCAAAAGGTATACTTTAAAAACAAATTTATCGTAATTCGATAAATTCTTCTTGAATTTTAATATATTTGGTATTATAATCCATTTAAAAGAACCCAATACATATTAATTTCACGGAGGTGGATCATGAAACAACGTAAAATTTCACAGTGGTTAAAGGGGATTGTTATTTCCCTCGCAATCTTAGGAACAGTTTTTGTAATTGCAGTAACTATATTTTCCTTTTTGAAAACAGAAATGCATCCGGTAGGTTCTATTATCGGATTCCCATTTTTTACTTGGTACACGATAGCAGTATGCTACGCAATTCTTTTTCAATTTTGGAAAGTATGCAAAGAAATTGGCAACGAGAACTCCTTTTCTAATGAAAATGCCTCTGCTTTTCATAAAATGGCAATAGGCGGCATCCTACTGGCCATCGGATTTTTCACAAAGTTCTGTTTGATTTTCTTTTTCGGAAATCTTGGTTTTGTTTACGGCTTGTTTATCGTTTTTGAAGCAATCGCAAGCATCATTTTTATTGTCCTTTGCGAAGCACTTTCAAAATTAGTTCTTCATGCTTATGAAATGAGACAAGAAAATGAACTTACAATATAGGAGGAAACTACTATGTCGATTGTTATAAATATTGATGTCATGCTCGCAAAACGAAAAATGAGTGTGACTGAACTCTCCCAAAAGCTAGACATCACAATGGCAAATGTCTCTATCCTCAAAAACGGAAAAGCAAAGGCCATTAAATTAGATACTTTAAACAAACTTTGTAATCTATTGGATTGCCAACCGGGGGACTTGTTGGAATATCAGCCGGACAAATAATGTTAGGAGGTCATATTTATGAATACAGATAATCATGTACCAAATGAAGAACGTATACGTATTTTCGGAGTACTTTTTGTGCCAAGTATTATCTACGCATGTCTCTATACGTTTTTACTTTATAATAATTACAATAGCATTACCATGCCAATCTTTGTATTAGCAACCTTTGGATACTACTTGTTTTGTTTTAAGAAAATGAATGTGGCAATTAAAAAAAGCACTCTTCCTTATGCTGTGGTGATACTGCTTCTCGGAATTTCCACTTGTTGTACCGACAGTTTACAGCTTCAGATTTTCAACTTTTTAGGCATTATCATATTATTACTTTGTCTACTGCTACATCAATTCTTTGATGTGCGCAACTGGACAATGACAAAATATATCCTTGCACTATGTGATATGTTATTAGGTGCAATCGGTCATATCGGTGACTTTTTCTCTGATATGTCTGATTATCGCAAAACACACAAAAGTAAAAAAAGTTCAAAAATCGGATATGTCCTACTTGGTGTTCTTATCTCCATACCGTTTTTAGCTTTTATTATATTCCTCTTTTGTAGTGCTGATGCCGTATTTGCAAATGTCATATCCGATATTTTTGATTTCGACTTTCATATTGGAGATATTTTTGAAATCTCACTTACAATGATAAGTATCCTAATGTTCTCCTACTGTAGTTTGCGTTTTTTGAACAAACGCACAATTAGCGAAGGCAACCCGAATCTACGCCGGTTTGAACCGATTTTAGCGAATACGATCTTAAGTTTGACAGCTGTTGTGTACCTTCTTTTTTCAGGCATTCAGATTATATACTTATTCATTGGTAATATGGCTTTGCCTGAAGGATACACCTATGCACAATATGCCAGAGAAGGATTTTTCCAATTGTTGTTTGTATGCGTTATGAATATTACAATTGTGCTCTTTTTCCTTGGTTGCTTCAAAGAAAACCTATTACTTAAAATTCTGCTGACTGTCATCTCGGGTTGCACATACATCATGCTTGCATCGAGTGCGCTTCGCATGTGGATGTACATCAGAGAATATCGATTGACTTTTCTTCGAATCTTTGTGTTATGGTTTTTAGCACTTTTGGCAGTCTTACTTGTCGGGGTTATCATTCTGATATATACAGAAAAATTCCCGATGTTCCGATACATGCTTGTTGCCGTAAGTGTATTCTATGTTGGATTCTCATTTGCGCATCCTGATTACTGGATTGCAAAATATAATCTGACTCATCCATATACTCACTCTTATGAGGCAGAGAACGAGTATCTACAGTACTTATCCGCCGATGCGGCACCTGCTATCGTAGAATGTAAAGAGCCTTGGGTCTATGACTACAAAGAACGCATGCTGGATAACTATAATAGTAGTTTGAGAAAATTTAATTTTTCTAGTTGGAATGCCTATCGATTGTTTCGTGAATAGATAAACGAAAAGCCCGGTCGCCCGGGCTTTTGCTAATTCGATACATAATATTGCGCTTGTGCTTTCCACAATTCTCCATAGTGTCCATCTTCATTCACCAGCTGATCATGCGTTCCATACTGCACCATTTCCCCTGCTGAAAATACTGCGATTCTGTCACAGAATCGACAGGAAGAAAGTCGGTGACTGATATAAATTGCGGATTTTCCGCTTACCATTTGATTAAATCTCGTATATATATCAGACTCTGCAAGTGGATCCAATGCGGCTGTTGGTTCATCAAGCACCATCACACTGGAATCCTTATATAAAGCTCTGGCGATGGCTACCTTCTGTGCTTCGCCGCCGGAAAGTTCTACGCCTTCCTTATCTAAGATTGTATACAAATGTGTTTTCAGACCTTTTGGAAGTGTTTTCAACCGTTCTGTAAAACCAGCTTGTTCGATACAAGCCTCTGCCATCTCCTTATCATATTCATATCCGGCCGCAATATTTTGTCCGAGTGGAAACCCAAACAACTGAAAATCCTGAAACACAACCGAAAAGATTGCAAGGTATGAGGTGTAATCGTATTCCTTAATGTCTACACCGTTCAGATAGATTGCTCCTTCCGTCGGATCATACAATCTGCAAAGTAGTTTAATAAATGTCGTTTTACCGGAACCATTTCTCCCAACCAGAGCTAGTTTCTCTCCTGCTGAAAATGTGAGCGATACATGAGAAAGTGCATCAGTCTCGGCTCCCGGATATCGAAAACTGACATCTCGGAACTCAATCTGATAACCTTTCTTTTTATCCGGCACTTCCCGTTCTCCCTGTAGCATTTGATTTGGCTTATCAAGAAATTCAAATACCGTTCGCAAATGCATGCCATTGACTCTCATCTCACTACATGCACTTAGTAGCTGACTAAGTCCTTGTGAAAGGGCTGTAATCGCCCCGATATACTGAGTTACAGAACCTACACCGAAGGCTCCTGTAGATGCTTTCAAGCAGACGAAAACATAAACCAATCCAATGAAAAGAACAGCAATTGCCGCGGCCAAAGCTCGAAGTAACCCCATTGGTCCTTTCGCATAATTAGCCATGGTTCCACCCGGCATGTAGTTCCGATTCATATCGTTGTAATGTTTGCAAATATTTTGTTGATTATAAATTCGAAAGTCCGCATTTTTTGGAGCGCGTAATGGCAAAAAACCAAACGCATGCACAAGTCGGTCACTAAGTCTTCCTGCTTCCTCGTTCTTTGTCCAATACTGATCCGCCTTATTATTGCAGAGTGGTTCTAACAGAGTCACCCCGAACAATAAAGCAATGACTATCGGCACAAAAACAGGACTTCCCAAAATGGCGAATTTTCCTGCCGCTTCAGGTACTGGTATCGTAAAAAGACTGACTGTCAGCATAATGGCACCTAATATACGGAATAAGGCACCCAGTCCATCCTCATAGAAAAAAATAACTCTTGTCAATCCCCAACCTGCAAACCAGTCATTCTCGCGAATAGACGCATACTGCTCATGTGTCTTGGGATTATCCAGTACGCAGTAATCCATAGACATAATTTTATCGGCATAAATCTTACGCAAATACTGAAACATCGTAGCACGGCGAGCCATTTTCCAATGATGTAATGCGTCTGTTGCTAGGGTTAAAACCGCTGTTGCAACAATGGCAATCAACACTAATTTCCATAATACTTCTTCTCTTCTTTGTCCTGCCAACTCATCAATAATACGTGCAGAAAACCAGATTCCGGCATACGGGACCAAAGCACTTACCAGACAATATATCGTATAAGACGGAAATAACTGACGGACTCTGCCACTCAGAAGTTTCAGTGCCCTCTTATGTAATAAAAATGCTTGTTTAAATGACACTTTCATGTAACAGTTCCCCCTCTTGATAATATTTGCTCTGTACTTGGAACAGTTCCGCATATTTTCCATTTGCTACTAATAGAGAGTCATGTGTTCCTTCCTCTGCAATTTGTCCATCTGCAAGTAAAATAATGCGGTCGCAAAAACGTGTAGATGCAAGACGATGGGAAATATAAACAGAGGAATTCCCTTCTGTCATTTCCTTATATTTTAAATACATTTCATGCTCTGCGATGGCATCCAATGCCGCCGTCGGTTCATCAAGTACCAACATTTTTGCCTCTTTATATAATGCTCTGGCAAGCATCAGTCGTTGTAATTCTCCACCCGAAAAATCAATACCATCGTCATATACTTCCTTGCTTACATGATTGTAAATTCCCTTTGGCAGACCCTCTATCTTCTCCAGCAATCCGGCCTTGGCCAGACACTCTTTCACACGTTCTTCATCTGCTATCACATCCTGTGCCACATTGTCTGCCACTGTTGACGGTAACATCTGAAACTCCTGAAATACTGCTGAGAATAGGGCATAGTAATCGCGCCTGTTGTATTGTCTAATATCCTGTCCGTTTAACAACACTTGTCCTTCTGTCGGGTCATAAAAACCACAGATGAGCTTGACAAGCGTTGTTTTCCCTGCTCCATTGAGTCCTACAATGGCAATGCGTTCACCTGGGTGAATGGTTAAATTAATATGTGATAATGTATCTTCTTCTGCATTGGGATAGCGGAAGGATACATCTTTCAGTTCAATCTCACACTTTTCAATATCAGTTACATTTAAAGGCACACCATCTTCAAAGCGGAATACTTCTGGAACCTCTAAAAACTCGCGCATGGTAGAAAGTTCATTACTGTTCTTCCGAAGTTCTGTCACACTTTTTAATATTCCCGTAATCCATGCAGTAAAGCCGGTAACCGCTGAAAAATAAAGCAAGAACTCTGATGCTGAAAGTCCACCGCGCAGTGTCAAAGCGATTAAATAGGCATATGCGATTCCATTGCGAAGAATTGTCAAAACCGCATCTACAACATTTGCCATAAAGCACATAATCTGTCCTCGCATAATAAAAGCATCGAAAACTGCCAATGTACGAGTGTAAACATCATTCAGCCATTCCTGCATACCGAACAGACGGATATCCTTCGCCCAATCCATTTCCGCGGCAATCCGATTGGAATATCCCATCTGTCTTGTGTAACGTGCCTGCTCCTCCCGATGACGGAAATACCACTCATTAAAATAAATATTTGCGAAATACCCAATAATCGTAGTTGCAATGATAACCACAAGTAAGATTGGTTTCAAGGAAGAAACCATGAACAAATAGACACAGAAACCTAAGAGGTTAGTAAGTAGCAAACTGATATTCATCCAAAATTCTCTAGTATGTCTCAGGGTTGCGTCCGCCGCCTTATCACACTTCTCCCCTATTACCTTGTCCTCCATATTTGGATAAGAAGTCGTTACAGACTTATGGCACACTCGCCACAGCATTCCGGCTTGTACCTCTAATTGCCCAAACATTGTATTGGCCTCAACATAGGTCTTGGTTGATGTCAACAAAAGCAGGATGATTGTAAATATCAGAATTATGATGAGGAGTTCTGAGATTGAAGCTCCTGTTTCTACTTTGTTTAGAATCGCCGGCACCACGAGCAACTCAGTTGTACTGTTTGCAACTGTCAGAATGGACGTAATAATCAGTATTCCCAGTACACTTTTTCGCATTTCCCAGGCTGCTTGAATCATATATCCAATGTTTTGCAGCAAATGATATTTCGGTCTTTCCATAAGCCAGTCCTCCTTAAAGCGTATTTCGGTACAAAAACTGTATCATAATTATATTTTTGAAGCAATAATAAAAAAGCCACTTTGGAATAATTTACCAAAATGGCCAGTTTACTATTTAATCAATCTTTGAATCTGCTTGCTGGTATCGGTACCTGCCACTTTCAAAAGTTCAAACAACAGCGACTCATACGTTGTCACTATTGCACCTTCCTTACGTGCGCGTTCAATTGCAACCTGCTTGTCCGATTCCTTTCTGCTGGAAATACAGTCTGCAACCAATACCGGTACGAAGCCTGCCGCCTTCAAATCAATCACCGTCTGAAGTACACAAATATGCGCCTCAATTCCACACACAATCACGTACTTCTTTGCGCGCAGTTTCCATTTTGCAGCGTCATATGCCGTAAACGCAATCTTATCGATATATTCTGTCGTTTCAGCCGCTTCCTGAATCTCTGAAATCGTCATCCCAAGTCCCTTTGTATACTGCTGTGTAATGTACATTGGAATGTCCAATATCTTAAGTCCTTTTAACAATATCTCAGAATTGTGAATCAGTTGTTCTTTTTGGCTCATAACTGGAACCAATTTTTCCTGATAGTCAACCACAATTGCCGCTGTATGTTCACGTTCTATTCTCATTTGTCACGCCTCCTATTTCAAATCAAGCTGTACCGGACAGTGGTCGGAACCCATCACATCTGTCAGAATCTTCGCATCTTCCAATCTATCTTTCAGACACTCAGATACGCAAAAATAATCAATTCTCCATCCTGCGTTCCTTGCCCTAGCATTCATCCTGTAAGACCACCACGAATATGCGCCCTCCAACTCCGGATAAAAATGACGAAATGTATCCACAAACCCTGCCGTTAACACCTCACTAAATTTTCCACGTTCTTCATCGGTAAACCCAGCACTTCTTCTATTCGTTTTCGGATTCTTAAGGTCAATCTCCTGATGAGCCACATTCAAGTCCCCACAGAAAATGACTCCCTTCTTCTCTTCCAACTTTTTAAGATAAGCAAGAAAATCTGTCTCCCACTGCATGCGATAGTCCAATCTCTTGAGCTCGTCCTGAGAGTTTGGCGTATAGACCGTCACCATGTAGAAATCCTCGAACTCCAGCGTAATCACACGTCCCTCATGGTCATGTTCTTCTATTCCGATTCCATACTGTACGGACAACGGTTCTTGCTTTGTAAAAATCGCCGTCCCTGAATATCCCTTCTTCTCCGCATAGTTCCAGTACTGATGATAACCTTCTAGTTCTAACTCAAGCTGACCCTCCTGCATTTTGCTCTCCTGAATACAGAAAATATCAGCATCTATCTCCTTAAAAAAGTCTAGAAATCCTTTCTGCACACATGCACGGATTCCATTTACATTCCATGAAATAAGTTTCATCTATCGTCTCCTACTTTTCCAAAATCTTCTTAATCTCTGACATAAATGTGTTCACATCCTTGAACTCACGATATACAGAGGCAAAACGCACATAGGCAACCTCATCAAGTTCCTTCAAATGCTCCATGACAATCTCACCAATCACATTCGTCGGAATCTCTTTCTCTTCACGGTTAAAAATATCTGTCTCGATTTTCTCTAACGTACTCTGAATCTGCTCTGCAGAAACCGGTCTCTTATAGCACGCTCTGAGAACACCACCCTCAATCTTCGAACGGTCATACTGCTCGCGATTGTTATCTTTCTTTATCACAATCAACGGAATCGTCTCCACCTTCTCATAAGTGGTAAAACGCTTTCCGCATTCATCACAACATCTTCTTCTACGAATTGAGCTTCCATCCTCTGCCGGTCTGGAGTCAATTACCCTCGTATCTGTATTATTACAATATGGACATTTCATTTGTCTATCCTCCCTGTAAAAAATCCTTACAGTATATTTTAACAGAAAGTTTTTACTCTTTGCAACCTTTCAGACACTTTTCTTCGGATATTTCTACCATAATAATGTCTGAACCCACCTTTTTAATACATTCAAATGGAATGACATACTCACAGTCGCTTCCAAAGATGCCACAAAACTTCATTCTTTCCGGAACAATAATTGCCTGAATACACCCATCACATAAGTCGAATACCATATCTTCTACACAACCAAGACGTTTGCATGTGCAGAGATTAATTACTTCTTTTTCTCTCAATTCACAAAGACGCATACTATCACCCATTTCACCCAGTCTATAATCCAATATATGCGAAATGGCTTGTTTTTTTCACTTCACTTAGCTATACTAATAAATATATATTTGGAAATGCGAGGAAATCAATGATGAGCGAAATCTATGTGAGCGAAGAAATCTATACAACAGCCCCAACGGATGAGGGTCGCCTTCCAAAAGAAATGGCTGTGTATGAATTATTAGATAAATTGAATATCCCTTATGAGCGCATCGATCATGATGCTGCTGACACAATGGAAGCATGCGAATTAGTGGATGAAAAGCTTGGTGTGACCATGTGTAAGAATCTCTTCCTGCGCAATCAGCAGAAGACAACCTTCTTCTTGCTTCTCATTCCGGGAGACAAGAAATTCATGACAAAGGATCTGTCCAAACAGCTCGGTATCTCCAGACTCTCTTTTGCGGAACCGGAATACATGGAAAAATACTTAAATATTACTCCGGGATCTGTCAGTGTGCTCGGACTTATGAACGACAAAGATTGGTATGTAGACCTTTTGATTGATAAGGATGTATTGGATGCAGAATATATCGGATGCCATCCATGTATCAACACTTCAAGTCTTAAGATAAAGACACAGGATATTTTGAAAAAGTTTTTAAAACATACCGGACATCGTCATACGGTTGTGAGATTGTAAAATAACACCCTGTACAAAAAATGCTTCCTTCATAGATTTAGTGAATCTTTTCACTGTCTTCTATAAAGGAAGCATATTTTCTACCTTAATTGCTTTCTTTAGCATGTTTTATATTTTGTATTTTTCGATGTACCTCCATACCTCGATTGTTATAATAATCTCTTCGTTCCTGTTCTGTCATATTCTTTGTGAGTTCGTAATTCTTCTCTCGTATCTTATGAATATCTTCAATTGTAAAATTCGGACTTATTTCCAATGTTTTCATTTTCATTCCTCACTTTCTAATAATACAGATGGATTAAGAATTTCTATCGGTTTATATCCTTTCAAATTAGTAATTGCTCGCACACCCCTAATAGTCTTAATATTTACTATGTGCTTAAAATTCCATGACACAATACAGTCGCATCCTGCTTCAACTGCCGCGGCAATATGTTGACAATCATCGTAGCTTTTGGATGGCAATATATGCATCTCAATAAGTTGCCTTGCTATATTGGAAACCATTTGCTTAATATCAATAATCGTATATTTGATTTCACTCAAGTATTGATATAATATACTTCTCTTAGGTTCCGGACAATCTTCAATCTCCTGTAAGGTGACTGTTGAAATATACAAATTATATTTTTCTCTTTTAAAAATCTCCCACAACTCTAAAGTGTTCGACATTTTTTCTGGTACATCCTCTTGTTCCAAATAGCTAATAACAGATGTATCCAAATATACTTTTAGTTTATCATTCATCTTACTGTTCTCCTTTATGATATCATATTTTTTTATCTAATGGTAGTGAAAATTTAAAACATACATAGATTCACACAATCATAAAACCACGTCCTTTATTCATTTTTCATCAAAATTGAAACTTCTTCAGCCGATATGCTATGAAATTCAGATGCGCTCTGATGCGCTATGGACATTTATTGTTTGAAAAAACTTGTCCTGATTTCGATGTGCCATCATTATAAGATATAATAATTAGAATTACAATCATTAATTTCAATAATTAGATATAATAACACCCTGTGGATTCACTCCGCAGGGTGTATTTTACTTGTCTTCTTTCTTTATAGTATCCGGTTGAAAACTCACTGGCAACAATTGACTCAACGTATACGTCTCAATGACTTCCTTAGTAAGCAAATGAATTTCAAAGTCATCCTTACAAAATTCTCTCATAACTTGTCTGCACACACCACATGGTGGAAACGAGCCTTCAATGTTGCCTCCTTTACCACCACAGATTGCAATAGCTGCGAATTCTCTCTTCCCTTCACTTACTGCCTTAAAAAATGCCGTTCTCTCTGCACAGTTAGTCGCTGAAAAACTTGCGTTTTCCACATTGCATCCTGTATAGACACTTCCGTCCTTACACAAAAGTGCTGCACCCACTTTATAATTCGAATATGGGCTGTAAGCCTTTTCCATTGCGTCCTTCGCAAGAGACGCTAATTGTTCCTTGTTCATGATGACCACCCCATGTATATACTACTATCTGTTGTTATTAAGAATATTATAATGAAGTATAAATACACCGTCAATATGTCTTTCTTATCAATTGATTTTATCTATATACTCCTCCAGACAAATGTCTTGCTCATATATCTCCTTTGCCACCTCTTCCCCGACATATCGATAATGCCAAGGTTCATAGCTAATCCCTGTAATCTCTGTCTTGTCGGCCGGATATCTCTGAATAAACCCATATTCATGCGCATTTTTTGCAAGCCAACTATATACTTCCTGATTGCTGCTCTTACTAATATCTGCATTAATATCAACTGCGAGCCCAAGCTGATGTTCACTGGTTCCGGGAATGGCCACCCACTTCTTTGCTTTCCATTTAGCCAAAAACTCTACTAGGACTTGTTCTTGATATTCTTCCACTTTATCATCCCACAATTCCTGCTGTTCTCCGTGCGTGCGGTATCCTTCTCTCACAAACATATGCACACCATCATCTTTCGCATCCTTAAACATTTCTTGTAAAGCAGGATAGATTCTGCTGTCTACCGCCTCCCCATTATCGAAGGGCTTCAATTCAATCTTATAATCTTTGGGGATATAATAATCCTGATTTACCAAAATCAGATTCCATCCATTCTGCTTAGTTGCAAACTCCTTTTTCTGCGATAGTGCAAATCCACACACGCATAATAAAACAAATCCCCCAAAAAGTAACTTCTCTAATTTTCTCATTCCATGTTCCTCCTATACAGTTAACTGTATCGAAGGATTCTTAAGGAATCCGTTGATAAAACATAAAGCATTTCTTAATATTTTATAAATGTTTCAGAGTGGCAAACTATCCTCCACACACAGTGCCCCATATCCTACCAACGGACTCGGGTACTGCGTAATCCCTACAAACGGTCTCGCACCTCTTTGAAAATATGCTTTCACCTTTTCACCATAGAGAAACGGGTCATTTCCCCTTGCAATCCCCCATTCCATAAGAAGTGCCGCCCCGCCTGTCGCAAATGGTGTTGCAAACGAGGTTCCACTTAAACTTTCAAAACTGCCTCCCGGAATCGGTGCCGTGATATCTACCCCAGGAGCCACAATATCGGGTTTAGCCCTTCGTCCCGGTCCCGCAGGTCCCCTTCCCGAAAAATCAGCATAAGTAAATGTCTCCGGATTGTATGCACCAACACCTATCGTTCCATACGACGTGGACGGCACGGTAAGCGTTCGCTCTTCGGTCGGAAACAGAAATTCCGTCCCCGGATTCAATACTGCTTGGCTCGGAAGCCAAAGTGCATACTCTCCATTCACAATATCTCTCGGTGTTAACACAATTCTCCAAACTCCGCTATCGATATAAGTATCCCTCGGTAAAAAATCTATATAAATCTCCTGGTCAATGCTAAATGGACTCGGTTCCCCATAGTACAGTAATATCTGCGTATTTCCTACGGCAAATCGCTGCGAACCAAGTTGTTCCTGAATCGGCCCTATCCTCACTCCTGACGGAGATATCAGTGATATATCTACCAAATCAAAATACGCCTTCCATATCTGTACATTCAGGCTCGGCGAATTTTCCTGCACTGCCAGTTGAATCACCGTCTCTTCTGAATCCACCAGCACACCCGACGTATGACCTGCTGCATTGCCTTCGTTTCCTGTTCCAATACAGATAACACTCTTCCATGTATTTGCAATGTCCTCAATAAAACGTTCCAGCAAACTGCTTCCGTCATGAGGACCATATGTATTTCCAAAACTTAAATTTATTGAAACCGGCATCTGATACTCCAGTGCCTTTCGGACCACATAATCCAATGCCTGAATAAGTTCCGTTGTTCTCGGAAATCCCTCCTCCCTCGGAATCCCCAGTTTCACAATCAATAATTCGCTCTCATAAGCAACGCCCTGATACTCCTGTGAATTTCCCGTCGCAATTCCCGCCACCGATGTCCCATGTCCTGATATATCTTGACTTGGTACAATCTGAAGCCTCTCCTGCCTTGTAGATGCACGCAGTGCCTCATTGATTTCTTCTCTTGTGTATTCCGTTCCTATCACATAACCTTCAGGTGGATTTCCCGGAATCGTCTGGTCCCACAGATTTCGTATTCTCGTGGTTCCGTCTGCATTGCGAAACACCTCATTTTCATAATCAATTCCAGAGTCAATCACTGCCACCAGAACACCCTGTCCTGTCAATGATAATGGTGGTCTTTGGACAGGCGTAATACAAGAGACCCTCTTTCCATTTTCAACTTGGAAGAAGAGTCTCTTTGGTTTTTCAACATATTCCACTGCCGGGCAGCTCGACATTGCATCAATCTGACTTTCTCTGATTGTAATAATGGCAAATTCATTCTGCATCTCCACCACCTGTGCACCAAGTGCACGCACACAGTCAAGTGAGCCGGAATACTTCACAATCAAATCCCATTCTCTGTCTATCGGATTGTATCCGACATTCAATTCTAATGATTTATCCCGTTCCTCCTCTGTGGCATCTATTGCAAGATTCAATATATTTTCTAACTTCTGGTCAGCCATGATAACTCCATATTATTCAGATGAATTGCTACTATTATATTTGTAAAACTTCCCCCTTTATGCTAAGATAAAAGTCCAAACAAAAGAAATGAGGATAAACCATTATGCATAAAAAAGAAATACTCGAAATACGTAAACAATACACACCTGAAAACTGTTCCATCACGCGAATTAGCGGTTGCTACGTCAATGGAAATAAAGAGGTGATTGCTCAATCTAAAGATGCATTTCTCTCCTTACCCGAGGAAGAAATCTTCAAATATCTTACCATTTTCAAACAGACGCTATCCGGAACAGTCGGCAAGAACCTAATCAACATGGATTTCCCACTGGAACAGGAGCTGCCTGGCGGAACACAAGAGTTCTTGTTAAAACTTCGCAATAGCAGGTTGCAGAACGACACATTGATTGATGAATTTTATCAGAAAATCATCAAGAACTACAACTATGGCGAAAACTATTACATAATTCTGATTCATGTTGCTTATGACATTCCCGGAAAATCCACCGATGGTAGCGAAATGTTTGATGCATCAGACGAAGTATATGAATATCTTCTTTGCAGCATTTGTCCGGTTCACTTGTCAAAAGAAGGACTTTGCTACAACCCGGAAACCAACCACATTGAAAACCGGGTGCGCGATTGGCTTATCGAACCACCAATGAAAGGATTCCTCTTCCCTGCATTCAACGATCGGAGTACCGATATTCACAGTCTTCTCTACTCCACCAAGCAGGCAGAAGATATGCAACCGGAATTTATTGAAAACGCACTTGGCTGTACCTTCCCCATGTCAGCCGGAAGTCAGAAGAGCACCTTCCATTCCGTAGTTATGAACACACTCGGTGAGGAATGTGAATACGGCATTATCCGAAATATTCACGAGGGCTTAAATGAAATTATCGAAGAGACTAAACAATCTCCGGAGCCTCCGGTACTCACCAAACCGGAAATGAAGCGTCTACTTGTAAACAGTGGTATCACTGAAGAGCGCATTGAAACCTTCGATACAAACTTCGACCACATCGCAGGCGAAAAGGCAGAATTCATGGTAACAAACATCGCCGAAACACGCAAGTTCAGCATTCAGACACCGGACATTGTCATCAAAGTCAATCCGGAACGAACCGATTTGGTGGAAACAAAAATGATTGACGGCAAACAATGTCTTGTCATCGAAATCAATGACCAGATAGAAGTAAACGGTGTGCCGGTTCGCACTGTTCCAATTGAATAAATTTACGATACAACAAAAAGAACGACTATATCACTCATCATGATATAATCGTTCTTATTTTTTACCATAAACCAGGTGACGTATATGGTGCTAACTCCGTGGGAATAAAATATCCCTTCTCGTGTCTACACACCGGACAAACCTCCGGAACTAACATACCTTTGTGAATATGTCCACAGTTGAGACACATCCACTCTCCACCTTCGGGTTGTTGGTAATACATTCCGTTCTTTAACATATCACCTAACTTCGCAAATCGATTGCCATGTATTTTCTCAATCTTGGCAATCTGTAAAAATGCTGACGAAGCTTCCAGAATGCCCTCCTGCTTCGCAACCTCTGCAAAAGCTAAATAGACATCATCTGCCTCCTCATATTCGTTATGTGTTGCAGCACACAACAGTTCCTCAATGGTCGGCTGTAAATCCACCGGATAGCCGCCTGTTATCTCAATCGTTTCTCCTGTCAAATCCTTAAGCAATTCGTAGAAACGCTTCGCATGCGCTCTCTCCTGATCGGCTGTAAATTCAAATACATTTGCAATCGCATACATTTTCTCAAGTCTTGCCGCCTCTGCAGCAAATGTATAACGATTTCTCGCCTGACTCTCACCTGCAAATGCTTTCATAAGATTGATTTTTGTTTTACTGTCTTTTAACTGATTTACCATAACTATCCCACCTTTCCAGTGAATAGTATTGCCCTAATTGAAACCAAAAATACGATTAGCGACTGTATAAGCCAAAGAAGATACCTTTCTTCCCGGTTTTCCAGGCAAATTCATCGTCTGTCCTAAGATACCATAGCGAATCTTTAAATAAAGTTTTGCATCCTTCTCCTTTAGGTATACCCACAGTTCTTTCTTCTTCTCCAGATTTTCCGGATTCTTAGAACGTATTGCAATAATCGAAGAAACTGTCATCATAATTGCCAAATAATTCGTCATATATGCACGCAATCTCTTGTTCGGGATTTTACTCATCTGATACATGTCAATCATGGTTTTATTGACAAACAACTGTTGATCGATACGTTTTATCATATTTTTCTCATTTACCGACTGCCCGTCTCTACCAATAAAATAACGATAGAAATTCACATTCAGATAATAAAATGTCTTCACATGCGGAAGTGGGTAATATACATAAATGTTATCCACATAAAATGTGTGCTTCGGCAACTGTAATCCACACATTCTTAAAAGTTCTGTGCGATACATAACCGAATGCATCAAAATATATTGGCCAAGACGGAAACGTCCCATATCCTTCCATGTCAGGATACGATTCTCTGGCATCACATTTTGATAATGAATTACCTTTTTATGCTTTGCGCCGACCTTTTCATACACATAGTTGGAAACCAGCATGTCCACCATCTTTTTTTTCTCGACTAGTTCATGCAACGTTTCCAAAATTCTTTCGAGAGACTTCTCGTCCACCCAGTCATCACTGTCGACAACTTTAAAATACAGCCCTGTTGCATGTTGAAGCCCGGTATTTACAGCATCTCCATGACCACCATTTTCTTTATCTACAGCCTTTACAATCGTTGGATATTCTCTTTCGTAACGCTTCGCAATCTCAGAGGTTCTGTCCTTTGAGCCATCATTTACAATGATAATCTCAACATCCTCTCCTCCTTTTAAGATTGACTCTACTGCCTTCTCCATGTATTCTTCCGAATTATAACATGGAATTGCAAAGGAAATATATTTCATACCTTCAACCCCTTTTTTTGATTTCAACTAATTTTATCCCAATCCTCCAACGCTGTCAACGCTCACCAAGTACTACTTTTTGAAAATAAATATTGGCATCGGTGGATTGTTCCCTCGATTAAAATATTGATTGACAATCACTGTATACTGTTTGGATGGGAGTTCTTTCAAGTAATTTAAAATACAGTCTTTTTCTTCAAATCCTGTATCTCCGCCACTATAAACACAGAGACTCATCATACCACCGGCCTTTAATAGTTCCAAACCTTTTTGAATAGCAACAATACTGGTCGATGGCTTCGTTGCAATCTCATGATCCCCACCTGGAAGATATCCAAAATTAAAGCATATTGCATCAACACTACCCCATTGTACATAGTTGTCCATATTTTCGTGGCCGTCCAGAATAAGATGATATTTTGTTGTCACTTCATGTTTCTCTAACAGGATTCTCGTGGCCTCTACTGCCTGTTCTTGAATGTCGAATGCAAATACCTCTCCCACTTCTCCGGCAAGTTCACAAAGCATCAGCGTATCGTTTCCATTTCCCATGGTTGCGTCAATATAAACTCCACCCTTCTTTGCTTGTGAACGAATAACTTCATGGCACCAATATGTTATCTGCGATTGTTTCATCATATCTATTTTATCCTTCAAAATTAAATTTTCGTCTCATTTATTCTACTATCAAATCTTCTGTTATTCAACTGCCATTTTGGAACCTTGACAACCTCTTTGTCGTATGATATTACACAGTGGTTTTTACACTGCATATCAATTATGGGAGATGCCATTATGGAAAAAGATTTTCAGAAAATTGCAAACACAGTTTCAATCGTCACCATCATCGGAAACGTTATCCTATCGGTATTTAAATTTCTAGCCGGAATCATTGCGCACTCTCATGCTATAATTAGCGATGCTATTCATTCCGCATCCGATGTTTTTAGTACCATTGTTGTAATCATCGGAATCAAACTGGCATCCAAAGAACCGGATAAAGAACATCCGTATGGACACGAGCGCTTGGAATGTGTAACTGCGATCATTCTTGCCATCATTCTTTTTATTACCGGACTCAAAATCGGAGTAGATGCCCTAGAAAATATCTTTCAAGAAAGTCAAGGCGAATTAACTACACCTGGAAGTTTAGCTCTTGTAGCAGCTATTATCTCAATTGTATGTAAAGAAGCCATGTTCTGGTACACGCGATATTACGCAAAAAGCATTGATTCCGATGCATTGATGGCGGATGCGTGGCATCATCGCTCGGATGCATTTTCTTCAATCGGTGCCTTAATTGGTATCGGTGGAGCAAGACTTGGATTCCCTATCATGGATCCCATTGCAAGTTTATTTATCTTTTGGTTTATTGTAAAAGCTTCTTTAGATATATTCAAAGATGCGATAGACAAAATGATTGATCATTCCTGCGATGAAGAAACCGAAAAACACATTCGTGAATGTGTCATGAAGAATGAAAATGTAATTGGTATAGAATTTTTAAAAACACGTATTTTCGGGAACAAAATCTATGTAGATGTTGCGCTTCAAGTAGATTCCATCTATACGCTGGAGGAGGCGCATCTCATTGCCAAGGATGTGCACAACATGATAGAAGAAGCATTTCCAAAAGTGAAACATATCATGGTATATCTAACTCCTGGCTCACGTGAATAAAAGGGTGACCTAGCAGTCACCCTCTCTCTATTCCATCATCTCTAATCCTGTATTTGTCTTCCAGTTACATCCAAATGATAATTGTCTCGATAAATGAGTTCTGAAATTGGCACCAACTCGTATCCTTTCGCGCGCAAACCTTCTATAATCTTCGGCAGAGCCTCTGCCGTATATTTCGCCCCATTATGCATCAGAACGATGGATCCGTTCTGCAGATTTTTATGTTCTGTGACTGTTTTGATAATGCTGTCGACTCCATAATCTTTCCAGTCTAAACTGTCTACATCCCATTGTATAGTGTGATATCCGCACGTTTTTGCATTTTTGATGACCTCATTATCGTAATCTCCATACGGTGGTCGGAACAAATCCATCTCCACGCCTGTCAGTTCCTTCACCTTGTCATGTACCTTTATTAGTTCTGATTGACAATCGCTGTCCGTAAGCTGACTCATGTTCTTATGATTCTCGCTATGGTTACCGAGGTCATGCCCCGCTTCACAAATTCGTTTTACATCGTCCGGGAATTTTGCCACCCACTCACCTGTCATAAAGAAAGTAACACGGACATCGTATTCTTTTAAAATATCAAGAATATGCTGGGTATCTTCATTCCCCCAAGCCGCGTCAAAACTTAATGCTACCTTCTTCTCATCCGTCTCCACAGAATAAATCGGGAGCTCCTTGCCGTTTACGGTATTGGTAACTGAAACAGTCTTAGAAACTCCCAAACATGCCACCAGAATTACGATAGCGCATAATCCCAGTGCTTTTATTTTTCGTTTGATTTTGTTCTTCATACGATTGCTCCAAATATGGTCTCGTATAAATGTATGAAAAACCCTTTTAATTCATTCCCAAAGAATTGTTAAGCATTAACGTGCTGTACATGAACAATATATCCGCATTTTCGAAATCCACATACTGCCCCAGCTTATCACTTGAAATATATCGCAAATCAATGAGCACAATCTCCGAATACCCTGACATCAAAAGTGGTGCAATACTGGAGGCAAATGAATCACGGAAGAGTATCAATCTCCTCCCTGCCGCATTCTTAGGATCTCTCATAGTAATAATCGGCTGATTCCCTGACAGGAACATTTCATATGCATCCTTACCTTTCGCCTTATCCATATCATAAACAGCCTTGGCACCTTCCACTTCCACTCGCTCCAGAACATCATTCGTAAGATATGAGATGGTATCCGGCTTACAAACCAGCGCAGACTGTCCAACATATACACCATTAAAAGGCAAGTTCAGCTTCGTCACGTCATATTCTTGTGTAAACTCCGCCCCCATTTCACTTGCAATCCGCTCTGCGACATCCACCAAACTCTCCTGCTTCCAGTGTGTATCCGTCTTGTAATAATCATCTAATGAAAGTAAATCTGCAATCTCAATATAATTCGCAAAATCCATACCTTGCTTCATATATTCCGTAAATGCATCGTAATCCATCGAAAGATATCCGTTTTCTTCTGCTAAATACCGGTTCTTGTCTGGAATCATAACAAAGTACACCTCGTTATCCTTCAGATATTTTTGCTTAATATTGGCAAATACCCGAATTGCATGTTCAAGCATCTTCTCATTCATCGGATACTCTAACTTAGACAAATGTCCATCTGCCTGATAAATTCCATTGTTGTCCTTCTGTGCAAATATACCTGTTTTTACATATACTTTCACACGCCTCCACATATCTCTCATTGGAAAAGCATCTACCGCATACTCCTCAAACTCTGCTGAGAACTTTCCACTGAGTACGCGTTCAGTCGTCACCTCCGGAAATTTTGCAAGAACTCTTCGCTCCGATTCCGAGTAATCTGCCTTTCTTCCAAAGGCATTCCATACAGAAATACTCAGAAGGAAGCCTGCTATCAAACATACAGTTAAATAATTCTTTCTTTTCATGCTACCATCCCTCCTTAAAACCGAAAATACAGGAATGGATTAAAAGAACCATCCACCAAATATGCTGTAATAACTACGAGTAACAATAATAAAACAACCGGCTCTGCATATTGAGATATCTTCCATTTGGATGCAAGTCTCTTTGGAATCGGCGTTGCACCAAACATCGCAAGCACAAATATCACCGCATAGCTTCTCAGATAATATAGCGCCTCTTCTGAAACGAACGGCAGATTGCCACGTCCAAACAGTCCGCCAATGTCAGTTAGAACTTGTGGCAAAGAGGTTGCATTAAATATCACAAAACTAATCACCACTGCAAGCAAAACGTAGACATGTGAAAGCACTTTGGATTGCTCCAGATGTTTCAACAAAAAAGTCTTCTCTATCACAAGCAAAATTGCAAAATACAATCCCCAAATGATAAAGTTCCATGCGGCTCCATGCCAAAATCCGGTCAACATCCACACCACCAAGATATTAAACAAATGTCTTGCAGTGTCCACTCTCGAACCACCGAGCGGAATGTACACATAATCCCGGAACCAGTTCCCAAGTGAGATATGCCATCTTCTCCAGAATTCTGTGATACTTTTTGAAATATACGGATAATTGAAATTCTCCATAAAATCAAATCCAAAGGCTTTCCCAAGTCCTATTGCCATATCGCTATATCCTGAAAAGTCAAAGTAGATATGAAGCGAAAATGCAATCGCATACATCCAGTAAAACAGTACACTCTTATCGTTGGATACTCGGAATGTCTCGCAGATTTCTCCCAGAACATTTGCAATCAGAATCTTTTTCGAAAGGCCAAATACGAATCTACGAATACCCAGTGCTACGTTATCAATACTGTGTTCCCGACTTTCCAGTTGTATTGCCACATCCTTATAACGCACAATTGGTCCCGCAATCAACTGTGGGAACATCGTAATATACGTTGCCAAATGAATCACATTTTTCTGTGCCTTGACTTGTCCACGATATACATCGATAGTATAACTGAGAATCTGGAACGTATAGAAACTGATTCCTATTGGAAGTGCAATCTTAAGTAGCGGAATGGAAAGTCCTGCGACTGTATTGATATTGTCGATAAAGAAATCTGTGTACTTAAAGTAACCCAACGCACCCAGGAAACTAATCAACGCAGTGATTAGATACACTCTTTTATGTTTTGCATCCTTCTCCATAAGAATTCCCAACACATAACCGATTACGATAGTTACAGACATCAAAAGAACGAGTCTGGGTTCTCCCCACGCGTAGAAGAAAAGACTCGAAATCAATAATATGATATTTTTAAAATGCCTTGGTACTAGAAAGTACAAGACTAGTACGCAAGGCAAAAAATAATACAAAAATGATATACTAGAAAATAACAATTTTATTCTCCCTGTTGTTCTTCAAATTCCTTAGGACTCATCAAGAAAAATACTGTGTTTCCTTCGCTCTCTACAGTAAGCTCTTCTGCTTCTGTACAGATGTTCCAACGAAGATTCGCATTGTCTTCCAGTATTTTCTCAAATGCATCCACATCCGCGCCATCTTCTAACACAAAGATATAACCTAAAAATGGAATAGTTCCCATCATCGGTCCAAACATGCAACCTTCCTTGAATCCGGTAATCTCAGCATTGTCAAACCCTGACAAAAGTCCCGGTTCAATTGGATTCGCACCACCCATAAATGGAACGATTTCATTTCCAATAATACGTTCCGCAATCTCCTGTGCGGTTCCTTGCGGGTTTTTCTTGAATTCATCTAATAAAACTGCACCAACTGTTTGCGGTGCCTTCACATTCTCTTTATCATCCTCTTTTGTAGTGCCGCAAGCCATTATGCTAAGTACCATAATCGCTGCTAATAATAATGCAATAATTCTCTTCACTTCATTATGCTCCTTCTTTTTATTTTCCTTGGCTATTCTAGCATATTATGTTTGCCCACACAATGCATAACCATTCGGGAAAATCTGGGATCTTATGAAGTTTTTTCCTACTCTTTTGACAATCTTCTATAAACAGTCAAACGCATTGTAAGATAACATGCGGTCCCACCAAGTACATTGGAAATCGGTTCCGCCAAAAATACTCCTTTTACACCAAAACCAAGCATTGGCAAAAGCATAGTCAGTGGCACAACGATAATTGCCTTTCGAAGCAATGAAAAGAATATCGAGTGTCTTGCATCTCCCAAAGCCTGAAACGTTGATTGCCCTGCAAACTGAAGGGCCATAAATACAAAACCAAAGAAATATATTTGCAGCATCTTAATACCAATGCCAATCATATGCAAGTCGTCTGAGAAAATGCCAAACCAGAATCTCGGAAATAAAATCACCAGCACCCATGCAATAAATGTATATGCTGTTCCGATAAAGGTATTGAATCTGATACCTGACTTCACGCGTTCATATTTCTTGGCTCCATAATTAAAACTGATTACCGGCTGCGCTCCATTCACTATTCCGCTAACCGGAAGTGAAAATATCTCTCGAACAGAATTTGCCACCGTCATAATTCCGACATAAACATCACCGCCATAGTTCTGCAGTGTAGAATTGCAAGCTATCTGTACCACGCAGTTTGTCCCCTGCATAATGAAGTTTGCCATTCCAAGTTTGAAGATATCTTTTGTAATTCCCTTATGAATTTTAATATTACCAAGCTTTAATGGTATAATAGCCTTTTTACCAAACAAGAAATTTAACACCCAAACCGCTGAGACTGCCTGACTTATAATCGTCGCTAATGCTGCTCCTGCTACACCTTTATCTAAGCCAAAAATAAATATAGGATCCAAAATAATATTAATGGTTGCACCGATTACCGTAGAAAGCATTCCAATCCTAGGAAATCCTTGTGCATTGATATAACCATTCATTCCCGTTGTAATCATAGAGAATACTGTTCCAATAAGGTATATCTTCAGATACTCATTTGCATAAACATAAGATGCTTGACTCGCACCAAATGCAAATAAAATCGGTCTGCGTAAGACATAACATCCCGCTGTCAGAATCACTGCACTCATTAGCAACAATGCAAATGAGTTCCCCAGAATTTTACTTGCTTTCTCTGGATCTTTCGCTCCACGTTCCATGGAAAACAATGGAACTCCACCCATTCCAAACAGCGCTGTAAATGCCATAATAAGCGTCACAACCGGAAATGTTAAGCCTACACCGGTTAACGCCATACTGTTGCCATCTCCCATGTGTCCAAGGTAGATTCTGTCCACTACGTTATAGAGGAGCTGGACTAGTTGTGCAATTGTCAATGGAACGGCCTGCGCAACGATGCGTTTCCAGACAGGGCCCTGTGAAAAATCATTTTTGTCTGTCATCTATAATCTCTTTCTGCCTGTTGAATCAATATTACATTTTGTTCCTCAATAATTGACATTTCTACTCTATCATAAAAATCCGCAAATGAAATGGTCGGCTTATACCATGATTTTGTAGCAAAATAGTTATCTAAATCATCTACACCAAAAATCATGCCATGTCTTGCATATATTTCATTCCTTGCCAGACGAAGCTGCTCTTTCGTAAGACCTTCCAAATCAGCTTTGGTAAGCTTTTCTTTATCGCTGTTTGGCAATATATACTCTGCCTCTGATGTAACTGTATCTTCGTTCTCATCTGTCTCATTTGACACGCCATCTTCTATTTCGACTTCACCCTCAACATCGGAATCACTACCTGCATTTTGTTCTATCTGTGGTTTTTTGTCCTTATCATCATCTTTTTTGCCTGAATTGTCAAGCAGCAAAATACCTCCCACAGAAAGCAACACGAGAATGCCTATTGTTACAAATACCATAACAATTTTTTTGTCCACCGTTTTTTTTACGCTATGTGCTTCAAGTTCCTCGCAGACTGCATTCACATCGCCCGTCTCTGCATTGTTGATTCTGCAGTTTGCCCCTGCTATACCAGCTTCCATTGTTCCACTCTCTGCTGTTGTACCCAATTCTCTACAGATAGAAGCGTATATATTTTGAGCTGTCTTCTCACTGAGTTGATTGTGAGCTGACCAATCACGAAGAGCCTCACAAAGCATTTCTACAGAGAACTGCACATCAATTCCATTCTCTTCCTTATAGTTTTCAAGCGCTCTTATCAAATATTTATGTACGTAATTTAATCGATTAATAATTGCCCCCACACTGTATCCCATAAGTACAGAGATTTGTTTCAGTTTCATATGGTCATAATAACATGCATAGAGAGTTGCCAAATACATATCCGGCAATTCTTCTAAAGCCTCAGCAATTACTTCTTTTGTTGTTTCACGATCAACAGACTCTTGAGCACAATACATCTGCTTATCCAACTCAATAAGCTCTGCTTCACGCACTTTCCTTTTTCGGAATTTCCCACATCCAAGAGTATAAACTTGTTTCCCAAGCCATTCAAAGAGCCCTGCCTCCGATATATCTTGAGCCATTGCGTTTAGATATACATCCTTCATCAGCTGTTGAATATCTTCTTCTTTTTCCAAAATGGTCTTTGCGCGCAAATAAACAAAATTATAGGTTTTTGCGTAAATTAAATTCAACTTTTCCATGTTACTTCTCCTTATTGAATTGCTTTCTTATTTTTCTTTGCAATTTTATAAAGTTCCTCCGTTGCAAGACGTGTTTTTGCAACAACATCCCCGCATTCTTTCGGGAAACAATAATACAGTACATTGGAGTCTCCAATGCAGATTACGTCTCCGATTTCATACCAAAAATAATCGGAATATAAGCTATACGATGCAAGCGGCTTGTGATAATAATCAAGTTGTCCCTCGCATCCACTTAGATGAAATCCTTCTTTCGTATGTGTCAGAATGCCTTCTCCTACGCGATAAATGCTCTTCGTATCTACCATCATACAAATATCCACCGACACCTTCAAAAAATATGTATCTTCCTCAAGTTCCTTTCGCACGCAAGCTCTTTCCCATTTGTACCAGTCCGGAATATGCTCGTACTCGGTCTCTCCCTGTACAGCCTTCATATACCCATATTCCGTCAGTTCATATTGTTTTCCACAATGCTTACAATAAAGTTTGCTTCCCTGTCCTACCATCTCACCCTCAGTCAGACACTGTGGACATTTGTAAAGCACTCTCTCCAAACCTTCTGCACGAGAAGCTTCCGGGATATATACTTTATTATCCTGCTGCCATTTAAAATTATCAAATGCAAATTCTGCTTGAACAATTTTCTGAATCTCTTCCGCCGTCTTTTCTGCAATCTCTTTGGCTGAAAGAAGATATTTCATATCTGCCGAAACATCTACCTTTCTTTTGCACAGACCATTATATAATGGCTGTCTTGCGAATGCACCATATGTACGAATTGTGATAACCGGAACACCAAGCATTTTCACCAGCCTGCCGATACTGTCCGGTAACGGCGTAGCCGTTCCATCGAAGCTGTAACTTGCCTCCGGGTACATTACAACTGAACTTTTTAGTTCCTTCACTGCATATATCATATCACGAACCAGATTCGTATCTGCTATAAATTTTTTGGTTGGAATGCACCCAATCAGACGCAATATCCAATTAAGTCCCACAAAAGCATCCGATGTTGTCACGATGTTAAAACAACGCGGAAAAAGAACTGTGGAAACAATCTCCAAATCTATAAAACTAGAATGATTCATAAGAACCAGACATGGCTCTTGCTTACCTACCTTGTCCATTCCTATTTTGTTACATCTAAAATGCGTTGCTCTTAAGTCAAAACTTGATGCTATGCGCAGTATGATTCTAAAAAACATACTTTGCTTCATCGGTTTGCGACGTTTCATCTTTGGAAGTGCAAGCACTTCTTCGTATTTTCTATTTACTACTTTAATTTTCATCTCTTACTCCGTTAGATATAATCCCTTTTGCCATTATAACATGCAATTACAAGAAAGTGCAATCATCTTCCCAAACAAAAAGAACTCTCAGTCGAGAGTTCTTTTTGATGCGGTTGACAGGAATCGAACCTGCACGGTCTCCCACTAGATCCTAAGTCTAGCGCGTCTGCCAGTTCCGCCACAACCGCCTATATGTTAGAAAATAAAAACACTAGCCAGATTCTTGTGGTTAGTGTTCTTAGTGAAGCATCGGGGATTCGAACCCCGGACAACTTGATTAAAAGTCAAGTGCTCTACCGACTGAGCTAATGCTCCATACTGGGCTAGCTGGATTCGAACCAGCGACTGCAGGAGTCAAAGTCCTGTGCCTTACCGCTTGGCGATAGCCCATCACTAATTTCTTTTTTTCCTCAGTCCCTAAAAATAAAAAAGGGTGGGTAGTGGGACTCGAACCCACGACATCCAGAACCACAATCTGGCGCGCTAACCAACTGCACCATACCCACCATATCCTATTTCATCAGTTCTAAACTGAGACGAGCCCGGGGGGATTCGAACCCTCGACCTACGGCTTAGAAGGCCGTTGCTCTATCCAGCTGAGCTACGGACTCATTTTAAAGCTTTTTCGCTTTAAAAAGCGGGTGATGGGAATCGAACCCACGTATCCAGCTTGGAAGGCTGGTGTTCTACCATTGAACTACACCCGCGGAGTCGGGGTGACAGGATTCGAACCTGCGACCTCCTGGTCCCAAACCAGGCGCTCTAGCCAAGCTGAGCCACACCCCGTAATATTATATTTTTGTCGCCATTTCCACAGCGCAAGGTTTATTATATAGTGCAGCCACGGAAATGTCAACAACTTTTTTTATTTTTTTGTATTTTTCTTTTACACATATCGCAAATCAAAACAGGCTTCTCCCGTGCAGTTTGTCTCCATAACAACATAAGTGCCTTTTCGCCCTTCCTGTCTTGGATACGAGAGACTTCCCGGATTGATGACCTTCAAATCTCCCTGCACGTCAAGATAAGGTCTGTGCGTATGTCCAAACATGACAATGTCCACTCCACGCGCTGTTGCAGCACGTCTCAGTGACTTTGTATCCATAGACACATAATAGCCGTGTCCATGCGTCATAAACACTTTGTATTTCCCAATATTGATTTCTCGCTCAGTAGGCAGATAAGAAAAGTAATCATTATTTCCGGCTATGATATAAACCGGACATTTTGTGACAGCTTCAATATAATCTTCTCCGTTCTCCACATCACCCAAATGGAGGAGCATATCAATATCATGCTCGCGCTCCAGTACTATATCCAAATTGCTGTGCCTTCCATGTGTATCACTCACAATCAAGATTTTCATATCTTTTTCTCCATGATTACGCGCATCGCACGCAGTGCCTTGCCACGATGACTAAGTTCGTTTTTCTTTTCCGGTGAAAGCTCGGCTGTTGTACATCCGTATTCCGGCAAAAAGAAAATCGGGTCATAACCAAATCCATTCTCACCGACAATCTCATATCCGATGATTCCTTCAATCGTTCCACGAACCACTTCCGTACTACCATCCGGAAATGCAGCTGCAACAGCACAGACAAAGCGCGCTGTTCTCTTTTCATCCGGAACACCTTCCAAGCGCTTTAAGAGCAAATTATTTTTAATCTCATAAGAGGTATCTACACCTGCATATCTTGCTGAGTAGATTCCCGGTTCTTTGTTCAGATAATCTATCTCCAACCCCGAGTCATCTGCCAAGATAATACAACCCGGAGCCACTTTTGCAATCTCCGTCGCTTTGATAACTGCATTTTCTTCAAATGTAGTGCCATCTTCCACTACATCGATATCAATTCCGGCTTCTTTCATGGATATAATAGGCATGCCCAAATCTGCAAGAATCATACGGATTTCTTTCATTTTATTTTCATTACCTGTGGCAAATATTATCTTTGGTTCCATTCCAATTCTCCTTCATTTTTCTACTTTTTCGGTTTCGGTGGTTTTGGTCCGTTGAATTGATAGAAATAGGTCTTCAACATTCCATTATATATCTTTCGGTTCTTATCTGCTTTTCTTCCAAAATACCGCTCCGTATCCTCGTAGCTTGTAATCATAAATGCTGACCAGCTATCTAGTTTTTGGAAACTTTCCCCAAACTCACGATACAAAGCTGGAAGGTCTTTTTTATCTTCCAATCTTTCACCATAAGGCGGATTGGTAATAATAAAGCCATATTTCTTCGGATGGCGAAGTTCCTTAACCGGTCGTTCCTGGAAATGAATCAGATGCTCTACTCCTGCTTCTCGTGCATTTTCACGTGCAGCCTTAATGACATCCCCATCTATATCATATCCCTGAATATCCACTTGTATATCATCATTGACCATCTCGTTTGCTTCATCAATTGCGTCATACCAATGTTTTTTCGGAATAATATTTGTCCACTCTTCCGCCAAAAATGAACGATTCATACCTGGAGCAATATTGGCCGCTATCATTGCCGCCTCAATCGGAAATGTTCCGGAACCACAAAATGGGTCCACCAAAATGCGTTCTTTTCTCCAAGGTGTCAGCATAATGAGTGCTGCAGCCAAGGTTTCGGTAATGGGTGCCTTGCTGGATAATTTGCGATAGCCTCTCTTATGAAGCGATACTCCCGAGGTATCAATTCCAACTGTAACCATGTCTTTCATGAGGAACACTCTTACCGGATAGGACGCACCTGTCTCTTCAAACCATTCCACATCATAGTGTTCCTTCATACGATTTACCATTGCTTTTTTCATAATAGACTGAATGTCAGACGGACTGAATAACTTGCTTTTAACCGAAGCCGCCTTGGTCACCCAAAACTTCCCATCCTTTGGAATGTATGTCTCCCAAGGAAGTGCCTTTGTCTTTTCAAACAGTTCATCATATGTAACTGCCTCAAATGCTCCTACCTTAAGCAATACTCTCTCCGCCGTGCGCAAAAATATATTTGCCCTACAGATTGCCTCTGCATCACCATAAAAACATACTCTGCCATCTTCTACGCTTGATATCTCATATCCTAAATCTATAATTTCTCTCTTTAAAACAGCCTCCAAACCGAAGTGGCACGGGGCAATCAATTCCATCATATTCATTATAAAGCCTCCTCGTTATATCCTTTATATTAAGTGGTTCACTGCACTCTGTCAACCAAAAAGGAACCTCTTTTTCGAGGTTCCTTTCTGTTTCTTAGTAGTTGTTTTTGCTTGAGTTGTTGTTGCTGTTATTGTAGCTGTTGTTGTTTGAATTTTTGTTGTTGTTTGAGTTTTTGTTTGAATTATTGTTTGAGTTGTTGTTGCTGTTGTTATTTTTGTTTTTGTTGTTGTCCATTTCAATTACCCTCCTAAGATTTATGGTACATTGTTATTATCTCTCACAAACTTCTTTTTTATACTCACTTACAAATTCCCATTTTTTAGGAAATTTTTTAATTTTTAACTTGCTTTTTGTTTTTCTTTATATTATACTGAGGGTTGTAGAAAGCGAATTTTCTACAACCCCTTATTAATTATTTATACTCCCCTCAAAACGACCAGTGGCTCCCCCATTGGTCGTTTTACCTTTCAAAAATAATATAACGTAAAAAAGAACTTCGCTTTTTTAACGAAGTTCTTTCATATTATACTTCAAATAACAAATCTCCATACGATGGCATCGGCCACATTTCCTTGTTGACAATCATTTCTAATCTGTCCACCGGTGCTCTTAGAGAATTCATAACAGGAACTACTTCTTTCAAGTAGAACTCTGCCTGTTCTTTTCCTCTCTTCATCGCAGAAGCTGTATCTGCCTTTTCAATCAGTGTTACGAGTGCATTTCTGGTATCTGTCAGTAAATCCGAAGACTCTTTTAAGAGTTCTGTCTGAACATCTACAGTCACTACGTCACATGCTTCTTTTACTTGGTTAATCGATGTCGCAAGTGATGTGATGTATTTGATGACTGCCGGAATAATATGCTTACTTGCAATGTCAATCATAGACCTTGCTTCAATATTAATTGCTTTTGCGTAAGTCTCATACTTAATCTCTGCACGTGATTCTAATTCTGCCTTTGTAAATACACCGAATTTTTCAAACAACTTTACTGTCTTATCTGTTACCAAATGCGGAATTGCCTCTACCATAGTTCCTATATTCGGCAGTCCGCGTCTTGCAGCTTCTTCCACCCACTCCTGTGAATATCCGTTACCGTTAAAAACGATTCTTTGATGTTCATAGGCATATTTTTTAATCAAATCATGCACTGCCAAGTCGAAGTTGTCAGCTTTTTCTAAAACATCACACGCCTCGCTGAGTGCATCAGCAACAATGGTATTCAACACGATCGTAGATGCAGCAACTGAATCTCTTGAACCAACCATACGGAACTCAAATTTGTTACCGGTAAATGCCAGTGGTGCGGTTCTGTTTCGGTCCGTTGCATCTTTTGCAAAATCCGGAAGCGTTCGAACGCCGGTATCAAGTTTCTCGCGTTTGATACTACTTGTCGCAGAACCCGTGTTAATAAGCTGTGTAAGCACATCTTCTAACTGTGCTCCAAGGTACACAGAGATAATAGCCGGCGGTGCCTCGTTTGCGCCAAGTCTATGGTCATTCCCCACATCTGCCGCAGATTCACGAAGCAATTCTGCATGTTTATCTACTGCTCTCAACACACAAGTCAGAAGAAGTATGAACTGTATATTTTGATGAGGTGTTTTACCAGGGTCTAAAAGGTTGATGCCATCATCTGTTGTGAGTGACCAGTTGTTATGTTTACCGGAACCATTCACACCTGCAAATGGTTTTTCATGAAGTACACACTGAAGATTATGACGATAAGCCACCTGCTTAAGTGTCTCCATCACTAACTGATTGTGGTCTACAGCAACGTTACATTGTGCATAGATTGGTGCCAATTCGTGTTGAGCCGGAGCAGCTTCATTGTGCTGTGTTTTTGCCGCTACACCCAATTTCCACAATTCTTCATTTACATCCTTCATAAAAAGCGCAATGCGCTCTCTAATCGCTCCGAAGTAATGGTCATCCAACTCCTGCCCCTTTGGTGGCATTGCTCCGAAAAGTGTACGCCCAGTAAATACAAGGTCTTTCCTCTTCAGGTATTTATCTCTATCCACCAAGAAGTATTCCTGCTCAGCTCCAACTGATGGAGTAACCTTCTGTGATGTTGTATTCCCAAATAAACGAACAAAGCGCAACGCCTGCTTATCCACTGCCTCCATAGAACGAAGAAGCGGTGTCTTTTGGTCTAATGCTTCTCCAGTATAAGAACAGAACGCTGTCGGTATATAAAGGATAGCGCCTTTTCCTGTTGCATCCTTCTTTACAAATGCAGGAGATGTGCAGTCCCACGCTGTATATCCTCTCGCTTCAAATGTTGCACGAAGACCTCCTGACGGAAATGAGGATGCATCTGATTCACCCTTAATTAATGCTTTCCCCGAGAACTCTGATATGACCTTTCCATCAGTGTGTGGTGCCGAAATAAATGCATCATGTTTCTCTGCTGTCGCGCCGGTCAACGGTTGAAACCAATGCGAATAGTGTGTTGCTCCCTTTTCAATCGCCCATTCCTTCATTGCGTTGGCAACTACATCAGCAGTAGAACGTTGCAGTTCTTTTCCTTCTTGAATTGTGCGTTGCAATTCTTTATATACTTCTTCCGTTAAACGTTCTTGCATAACGGAATCATTAAACACATTTTCACCAAAAATCTCCGCCACATCCAAAAAATCTCTCATACCGTCATCCTTTCATTGTTCAGTAAATAATCCTCTTATAAAATACCCCAATTTTCTAAGAATTGCAAGAAAAAGAAAGCGTTCTGCGCCAAATAGTGGGGGCTGTGCGCAAAAAGGCATTCTGCGTGACAACTAAACACATTATTAAATATACGCTTCGTCTTATTCTTTTCTATTACCAGAGCAGTGTAAGGGGACTTAGTGTTTCTTGAATCCCAATTCACATAAAAGTGGCTTGCTAAAAGTATGTTTGAGAAACCATGCGCTCTGTGTCTGTAATATACGCTCGACAACTGTGCGAGAGATTCTGGAAAAGACTAGGCAACTGCGCCCAGAGATGATATAAGGGTGGCTGTTACAAAACTCCCTGCGGTCAAACAGTTGTTCCAGCCACCCACATATTCTGTCCTGCAGTTGCAAGGCTTTTCTCAGAATCTCACGAGGTTATCTCACATATATTACAGACACAGAGC
>JAFQDE010000040.1 GCA_017416155.1 Tyzzerella sp. | reverse complement strand
TCCCAGATGGAGTGCTTCTTCCAAAGATTCTCGGTCATTTGCAGCTGTTACCATAATGACATCTACCGATATCTGTTTTTTCCTGATTTGACGCAGTGTTTCGAAACCATCCTGATGTGGCATAAACACATCCAGAATAATCAGGTCAATGTCATGACTATCCATGAACTCCAATGCGTTCTTGCCGTCTCTACATACTCCTGCGACAAAAAACTTCTTATTTCGCCGGACATATTGTTCATTTATCATAGAAACCATTGGGTCGTCTTCTACAATTAATACTTTATACATTCTCTTGTTCCACCTTTATTTTGTAAAACTTATAGAAAAAGAACTACCGATGCCTTCCTGTGATTCCACAGTGATTTCTCCACCGTATCGCTCTACCATTTCCTTGGCTTGGTACAAACCGGTACCTCTTCCCTTTCCTTTTGTGGAAAATCCGTTCTCAAATATTCTTTCTAGATTTTCCTCCGAAATACCAACTCCTGTATCGTCCGTTGTGATTAGAACAGCACCGGGACGTGAATAAATGCCAAATAACAACTCCTTCTGTACCTCGTAGCCACTCTTTTCATTCATTGCTTCAAATGCATTCTCTATCAGATTTCCAATTACCGTTACCAAGAGTTCGGACGGCAACTGCATATCTGCATTCGAGTAATGACAGCCTTCTCGTAAAACAAATTTGACATTAAGTTCTGATGCCCTTGCGATCTTACCAATCAAAAGAGCCGCGATAGAAGGTTCTTGTACTGCATTCATAATCTTGCTGATCGTCGCCCTCTGCACAATGGTAATATTTTCAATATAGGACACCGCTTCCTCATACATTTCCATCTGAATGAGACCCATAATTACATGAAGCTTGTTTGTAAAATCATGATTATTCGCTCGCATGGAATCGACTAGGTAACGGGTTCCAGTCAGATCTTCCATTAACTTGGTATACTCTGCCCTATCATGAAGAATAGCCACCTCACCAATAGTAACTTCATTTTCCTTAATCGGCATTCGTTCAACCAAAAGTGTTTCGCTTCCCAATTGGATATTGTCAAACTTCTCTCCCACGATTCGATATCCAAGTCCGTTCTCTATTTGATTTAGTATCATGTCCGCCGCTCCATTTACAAACTGTACACGACCTTCATTGTCAATTGCAATAATTCCTTCATCCAAGGATTCCAGTATATTATCGCGAATCCGATACATGGCTGAGAACACGTCCGGCTCATATCCCATCAAACTTTTCTTTATGGTACTAGACAACTCTGTAGAAATCAAAAGTTCCATCAAAATCGCCACTATTGTAATGAGTATAAAGATAAGTGCTGTCTGCCACGTTTCCTTATAGATGTTCTGCATGAGCATAATCGCCATAACAAAACCAATATAATCTCCTTCCTCATCATAGATAGCTGCATAGGCTCTCCGCTGTGTTCCAGATGGTCCACTGTCGTTCGTCGCATAGTATCCTTCACTATCGTCATCAAATCTAGGTATTGTTCCATCATATGTACTGTTTATCAATTCGTGATTGGAATGATACAATCTGACATGGTCACTTCCAACAACCGATATAACGTCAATGTTTTCAAGCGTATCTCGCAACGAATCCAGATACTCTGCCAAAATAGCAGTATCGGTTTGCTGTTCCGTGAGAATTGGAGATTGTGCAATTGCCTCGGCAACATTTCGAAGGTTTTGGTCGCGCTTTTGTTTTTCAAAATGGATATTGATCAAAGTTCCTGCTATCCCTAGGAAAAGTGCTAACGAAATAATCAAAATCATTTGAACTCGAAAGAAGCCTTGCTGAATTCCTTTTAATGTAATTATATCACCCATCGTTCATCCACCTCACTTATCTCTTCTGACTTTAACACATTTTCATACTTTTGAAAAACCTTTCGAAAGTAAAATAAATAAATTTTCACACAAGAAAATATTTCTATCTTTCAAAAAATTGCCAGGTCTCGCATCCACCAGTATGATAACAGAAAACAAGCAAAAAGGAGGACACCCTTATGGGAGCAATGTTTGAATCAATTATGTTAATCTGTTTTGGCCTTTCATGGCCACTCAATGTTATCAAAGCTTACAAGGCACGAACCACACAAGGAACCAGCCTGCCATTTATTTTACTGATTGTAACAGGCTATATCGCCGGAATCACCGCAAAGTTAATTAGCGGTCAATTAAACTATGTTCTGATTGTATATCTTCTCAATCTAGTAATCGTATCACTTAATGTTGTGGTTTACTTTAGAAATCTTTCACTCGATAAGAAAGGAGTCATTTACAATGCTTAGAAAACAAATGTATCATTCATTAAACGAATTAGCCAATCCAAATGGAATGATTATCTTTGGTGGCAACAGTGATATTTCCATTCCACTCTGCGAATTAAAACAGGCATTTGCTTTGGATAACGATATATATAATCGCAGTTTTTCGGATTTATCGGTAACAAATGCACTGGAATATTATGACACTTATATTGCCGATTTGAAACCAGAAAGCATTTTGATACATATTGGAGAATCAGACATAGATTTCTTTTTGTCTGCTCCTTCAGAATTTGACCAAAAATATGTGGAACTGGTAAGACATATTCGGAATAAAGTTAGGGAGTGTCGCATTATAATTGTCTCTTTAAAGAACTATGATAGGGATGTAGATATCGCCGAAATAAATAAGCATCTAAGATATATTGCAGATTCAGAACAATGTGAATACGCTGATATATCCCAAAAACGAGTGTGGAATCCGACACAGACGAAGAATATTGCTTCGTTTATATATGCTACCGGATTTGTTAGACCTTTGAATATCAAGCGTCCTATCTATGATTTAGCAAAGATACTGTTTTGTTTCGAAATTTGTTCTATCTAATATATCCTCACCAAAAACGGCTAAGCACTATGAGCTTAGCCGTCATACATTCATTTAATTATAATTTTCTCGAACATATTCATAAGGATTATGCCAAGTATAAGTCCTGCTAACCCCTGAACAGCATTTGCGGGAATGTTTACTACCGAAGGTCCGAATCCGTACAAAATACCTTCAAACATAAAGTAGCCTAAAATCATGACAATCTCCGCAACAGTTCCACTCATGATTCTCGCAGGCAGATCGCCTAGTTTCCTATGCGTCAGTTTGTATCCGTAGAATGCCACAAGTGCCATCACACCTTTGATAACAAAGGTTGCCGGTGCATATGCAACATATCCCGCAAACAAATCTGCAAGTGCCGAGCCAAAACCTGCTGCAAGAAAACCATACATCGGAGATAACATCCATCCCGCAGCCAGAACCACGCAATCCCCCAGATTCAAATATCCTTTCAGCGGTGAAGGGATTTTAACTATCATTGTAACTACACAGGTAACTGCCGCCAACAGAGCGGCTATTACAATTCTCTGTGTTATGTTTTGCTGTGCCCTATTTTTCATTGCATTTCGCCTCTTTTCATTATAATAGTTCTTCATTATATACTGCTCTCACACCACCGATAAACTTCGGACGGGTTCGGGCAGCAACTACGACAGCTTCGCCAATCATCTTATTATCCAACCTCACAGGAACTGCCACTTTCTTAAGATGCATTCCGATTAATGTAGATCCAATGTCAATCCCTGCATCTGCCTTAACTTCCTCAACAGCAACTGGATTACGGAAGTTGGCATATGCTTGTGTTGCGAAGGAACCGCCCGCTTTCGGTTGCGGAATCACATTCACAACTTCATCAAACGGAACTGCATCCCGCTCAATGATAATGGCACGGTTCAAGTGTTCACAACACTGTGCTGCAAGGTACAATCCGTTCTTAGTCGTATAATCATAAATTGCCTGAAAAACCGCCTTAGCAATCTCAGGGCTTGAATTTGTACCAATTTTAGAGCCGATAATTTCACTTGTAGAACAGCCCACAACCAAAATATCTCCTGTCTTGAGATTCGATTTTCGTCCAAATTCTTCCATCACTGCTTTGGTCTCATGATATAGTTCGTTATTCATTATTGTCGCCCCTTGCCTTTAATATGGTCTTAATTTATAGCAAATCTGATTATATTAAAATAACCAAAACAGGAAAATTATACATGTTCAGATTGAATTTCTGTTTTTAACGCACTTGGTGATTTTCTTACGGTATCATGATGCTATAAAACATCATCAAATTGGAATAAATCACCTTATAACAGAGGTGTCCCTGAAACATTTGTCAAGGACACCTCTTAATTAACTTTATACAATTCCCTGTGCCATCATTGCATCCACTACTTTTTCAAATCCTGCGATGTTTGCACCTGCTACATAGTTGCCTTCCAAACCATATCTTGCCGCTGCGTCCGATACTTTTGCATAAATATCTTTCATAATGCCTTTTAATTTCGCATCCACTTCTTCTGCAGTCCAACTATAACGCATACTGTTTTGACTCATTTCCAAAGCACTTGTTGCAACGCCACCTGCATTTGCAGCTTTACCAGGCATAAATAAAATACCGTTTTCCAAGATATAGTCAGTTGCTTCTCTTGTTGTTGGCATGTTTGCGCCCTCTGCAATAATCTCACAGCCATTTGCTTTCAAAACTTTGACAGCCTCTAAATCAAGTTCATTTTGTGTTGCACATGGCAAATAGATATCACAAGCAATATTCCAAATACCTTTTCCTTCTGTATAAACGGAACCTGGTACCAAATCAGCGTATTCTTTAATACGTCCGCGGCGAACTTCTTTAATATCCTTTACTACATCCAAATTGATGCCATTTGCATCATAAATATATCCATTTGAATCGTTCATGGCAACAACCTTGGCGCCCAACTGTGTTACCTTTTCAACTGCATAGATAGCCACATTACCAGAACCGGTCACAATGACTGTTTTACCTTCTAACGATTCACCCTTTGCAGCAACCATTTCTTCCAGCATATAAATCAAACCATATCCGGTTGCCTGTGTACGAATCAGAGAACCGCCGTAGGAAAGACCTTTACCAGTGAGAACACCTTCATAGAGGCCTGTCAATCTCTTATATTGTCCATATAAGTAACCAATTTCACGGCCGCCAACACCGATATCACCAGCCGGAACATCCTGATCAGCACCAATGTATTTTGAGAGCTCTGTCATAAAACTCTGACAAAATGCCATCACTTCTCTGTCTGATTTACCTTTTGGGTCAAAGTTTGAACCACCTTTACCACCGCCAATCGGAAGTCCTGTCAATGAATTTTTGAAAATCTGCTCAAAGCCCAAGAATTTCAAGATACTTTGATTTACAGACGGATGGAAACGAAGTCCTCCCTTGTATGGTCCAATCGCGCTATTAAATTGTACTCTGTAACCTTTGTTGACCTGAACCTTACCTTCATCATCGACCCAAGGTACTTTAAATGAAATAATTCTTTCCGGCTCTACTAAACGTTCCAGCAAACCGAGGCTGCGATATTTTTCTTCGTTCGCATCAATGACAACCTTTAAGGAATCCAGAACCTCCTTTACTGCTTGGTGAAATTCAACTTCACCTGGATTTTGCTCAACTACGCGAGCATAAATTTCTTCTGTATACGACATAACGTTCTTCCTTTCCGCCATCTTGTGGCATAAAATTTATTCGAATTCGATTGTTCCAGGCGGCTTACTTGTAATATCATATAGTACACGATTTACATGATCCACCTCGTTTACAATTCGATTCATTACTTTTTCTAATACTTCCCACGGTATCCTTGCGGATTCCGCAGTCATAAAGTCTACGGTAGTCACTGCGCGCAACGCGATTGCATAGTCATAGGTTCTTTCATCCCCCATACATCCTACACTTCGCATATTGGTCAGTGCCGCGAAATATTGTCCTATATTCTTGTCTAAACCGGCTTTTGCAATTTCTTCCCGATAAATTGCATCTGCATCTTGCACCATCTTCACTTTCTCAGCCGTCACTTCCCCGACAATTCTTACTCCGAGTCCCGGTCCCGGGAATGGTTGACGGAACACTAAATATTCCGGGATTCCAAGCTGAAGTCCTGCTTTTCGCACCTCGTCTTTAAACAAATCCCGAAGTGGCTCTACTATTTCTTTGAAACTTACTACAGACGGAAGTCCACCGACATTGTGATGCGATTTGATAACTGCTGATTCGCCACCCAGTCCGCTTTCTACCACATCCGGGTAAATGGTTCCTTGTACTAAGAAATCGACTTCTCCGATTTTCTTTGCCTCTTCCTCAAATACACGGATGAATTCTTCTCCGATAATCTTTCGCTTTGTCTCCGGCTCTTCTATGCCTTTTAACTTCGCATAAAATCTCTCCTGTGCATTGACACGAATAAAATTCAAATCGTAGTTACCAGACGGTCCAAAGATTGCCTCCACTTCATCGCCCTCGTTTTTGCGAAGAAGTCCATGGTCAACAAACACGCAGGTAAGTTGTTTCCCCACTGCTTTAGAAAGCATGACTGCTGCTACAGAGGAGTCAACACCGCCTGACAGTGCACATAGCACCTTTCCTTCTCCTATCTTTTCACGAAGAGTTGCAATAGAATTTTCCACAAAAGAATCCATTCTCCAATCACCACAGCATCCACACACATTGTATACAAAATTAGACAGCATCTTGCTTCCCTCGATGCTATGAAGGACTTCCGGATGATATTGAATTGCGTATAATCCCTCGGAAGCACTTTCTGCGGCTGCCACCGGACAATCCGCAGTATGAGCTGTAATTTCAAATCCCGGAGCTATCCTTGATATATAGTCAAAATGACTCATCCAACAAGTGGTCTTTGAGCTGACACCTTCAAAGATAGACGAATCCAATTTGTCCACGATGACCTCTGTTTTTCCATATTCACGTACCGGTGCTTTTTCTACTCTTCCTCCTAATATGTGCATCATAAGTTGTGCACCATAACAGATTCCAAGTACCGGAATTCCCAATTGGAACAGCTTCTTATCACAGGTCGGAGCACCCGGTTCATAGCAGCTGTTTGGTCCCCCTGTCAGAATAATTCCCTTCGGATTCATTGCTTTTATTTCTTCTAAATCTTTTTTATATGAATAAATTTCACAATATACATTGCATTCTCTCACACGCCTGGCAATCAATTGATTATATTGCCCGCCGAAATCAATGACAATGATTCGTTCTTTTTTCATGTTGTCTCCTATTCTACCGTTACACTTTTCGCCAGGTTCCTCGGTTTATCTACATCCAATCCTTTTGCAACACTAACATAGTAGGCCAAAAGTTGTAACGGAATCACTGCCAATGAGGTTGTAAAATATTGTGCGGTTTTCGGAACATATACAGAAAAATCTGCGGTCTCCTCCATGCTATAATTTCCATAAGTTGTCACGCCCATAAGATATGCTCCACGACTTTTTACTTCTACCATGTTGCTAATACTCTTTTCGAACAGTTCACCTCTTGTCAAAACGCCGATTACCAAAGTGCCATCTTCAATCAGACTAATCGTTCCATGTTTTAATTCTCCTGCTGCATAAGCTTCGGAGTGAATGTAACTGATTTCCTTCAGTTTCAAACTTCCTTCTAAGCAAATGCCATAGTCAATCCCTCTTCCAATGAAAAAGATACTTTTTGCATTGGCATACTTAGATGCAAACCACTGAATGCGCTCTTTATCTTCTAAAATTTTATTTATTTTATCTGGCAGGGACTCTAATTCTTTCATTAGTTCTTCTCTGTCATCTTCGGAAAGCAGACCTTTGCTGATTGCCAATTGCATAGCCAATAAATAGATGGCAATCAGTTGAGCACTGTAGGCTTTCGTCGTGGCAACAGAAATTTCCGGACCGGCATATGTATACATCACATAGTCCGCTTCTCTTGCAATACTGGAACCCAACACATTGACAATACCCAGTGTTTCTGTTCCACACTCCTTGGCTAGGCGGAGAGCCGCCAGAGAATCTGCCGTTTCTCCTGATTGAGAAATAATAATCACCAGTGAATTTTTAATCATGCGTGGATTTCGATAACGAAATTCCGACGCAAAATCAACTTCCACCGGAATACCGGCCAGTTCCTCAATGACATATTTCCCCACGATTCCCACATGATACGCAGAACCGCATGCCACAATATAAATGCGCTCAAATTGTTTTAATCTTTCTTCTGTCATCCCTGTTTCTGATAAGTTAATTTTCCCATCCAGCAGATAGTAATTCAGCGTATCGGATACGGCTTTCGGTTGCTCGTGAATTTCTTTCATCATGAAATGCTCGAAACCACCTTTTTCGGCAACCTCTGCATCCCATTTGATTTCTGTCAGTTCTTTTTGGATTTCATCACCGTCCAAATTATAGAAATGTACCTCTCCCTTTTGGAGCTTCGCAATTTCCATATTCCCGATGTAGTACACGTTGCGTGTGAATTTTAAAATAGCAGGTACATCAGATGCCACAAAGGTTTCACCATTATTGATCCCGATTACCATAGGGCTATCTTTTCTGGCTACCCATATTTCTCCAGGGTAGTCGTCAAACATAACCGCTAATGCATAAGACCCCCTAATGCGCACCATAGTTTTATTTAATGCATCAATCGGTCCAATGTTATATTTCTTATAATAGTAATCAATGAGTTTTACCGCAGCTTCTGTATCTGTTTGAGAATAGAATGTATATCCTTTTTTCTGCAGTTTTTCTCGGATTTCCTGATAATTTTCAATAATTCCATTATGAACTGCTACCACACAGCTATCATCACTTATATGTGGATGTGCATTATCCTCTGATGGTTCTCCATGGGTTGCCCATCGTGTATGTCCAATTCCACAGGTGCCGGCTAACGAAATACCATCATTCGTTTTTGCCGCAAGAGTCTTCAGACGTCCTTTCGCTTTCACTATTTCTATTTTGTTAGATTCATTTCGTACAGCCAGACCAGCTGAATCATATCCTCTATACTCTAATTTTTCCAATCCTTCCAAAAGTATCGGAGCAGCCTGCTGATTCCCTATAAATCCTACAATTCCACACATATCATACCTCAGTTTCCTATCATTATTAATATTTATTCTGCTTGTTTGCGATATATAATATCATCACGCCCCGGTCCGTTTGAAATCATAGTAATCGGGTATCCGATTTGTTCTTCAATAAATTCTACATATTTCTTACAGTTCTCCGGAAGCTTATCATATTCCTTGATTCCCCTGATTTCACATTTCCAGCCCGGCAATACTTTGAAAACCGGCTTTGCTTTCTCTAGTAAATGTGTTACCGGAAAATCAGTGGTTACTTCTCCGTCAATCTCGTATCCGACACAGACAGGAATCTCGTCTAAATAACCTAAAACATCTAGCACAGTAAATGCCACATCCGTAGTTCCCTGCATGCGACATCCATATTTCGAAGCAACACAGTCAAACCATCCCATTCTACGTGGGCGCCCTGTGGTTGCACCGTATTCGCCACCGTCACCACCACGTCTTCGAAGTTCGTCAGCTTCCTCTCCAAAGATTTCACTTACAAATGCACCGGCTCCAACTGCAGATGAATAGGCCTTGCATACAGTTACAATCTGCTTAATCTCATACGGCGGAATTCCTGCACCGATTGCTCCATATGCTGCTAAAGTAGAAGAAGATGTAACCATGGGATAAATACCGTGGTCAGGATCCTTTAGCGTACCCAATTGTCCTTCTAATAAAATAGTCTTGTTTTCTTTAATTGCATTTCCTAATACAACTGATGTATCTACTACATATGGTGCAATCATCTCGCGATATTCACGGAGTGTTTCCATCAGTTCATCTACATTTAATGCCGGTTTATGGTACAAATGTTCCAGCATGACATTCTTTTTCTCTAAAATGCCTTGTATTTTTTCATATAACCTTTCTTCATCAAATAGTTCGCTTACCTGAACTCCGATTTTTGCATACTTATCAGAATAAAATGGTGCGATTCCTGATTTTGTGGAACCGAATGACTGTTTGCCCAAACGTTCTTCTTCGTATTGGTCAAACAGTACATGATAAGGCATCACAATCTGTGCACGGTTGGATACCAAAATCTTTGGCATTGGCACACCTTTTTCTACAATCGACTGAATCTCCTTGCACAGAATCGGGATATCCAATGCAACGCCATTCCCGATAATACTGGTTGTATGCTCATAGAAGATACCGGATGGCAAAGTATGAAGCGCAAACTTTCCATATTTATTTACAATGGTATGTCCTGCATTTGCTCCTCCTTGAAAACGCACGATATAATCTGCGCTCTCCGCCAACATATCTGTGATTTTCCCTTTTCCTTCATCTCCCCAGTTAGCTCCAACTACTGCCTTTACCATATCAATTACCTCGCTTTATACATTGATTTTTACGTATTACTTCTTACACATGAATCTCCGCCGACATTCCCAGAAGTTCTGAGTTCTCTTCCAAAATCGGTTGAACACAATTAGAAAGAAATGCTTCCACTTGCTCTTTGGAACGCCCCACATACTTACTCGGTTCCATCGTTTTCTGAAGTTCTTCGATCGACATATTGAATTCCGGGTCCGCCGCAATGAGTTCCAGCAAATTGTTTTCTTTGCCTTCCACCTTTACGTTGCGTCCGGCTTTCATAGAAAGTTCACGAATACGCTCATGTAACTCTTGTCGGTTGCCGCCTTTCTTCACAGCATCCATCATGATATTTTCGGTTGCCATAAACGGCAGTTCACTCATCAGTCGCTTCTCAATTACTTTTGGATATACGACTAATCCATCCACCACATTGAGACATAAATCCAAAATACCATCGACTGCCAAGAAACCTTCCGGTATAGAAAGTCTCTTGTTTGCCGAATCATCCAACGTTCTCTCAAACCACTGCGTAGCTGATGTAATTGCAGGATTTAACGCATCCACCATCACAAAACGAGCCAAAGAAGCAATTCTTTCACTCCGCATTGGATTTCTCTTATATGCCATAGCAGAAGAACCGATTTGATTCTTTTCAAATGGCTCTTCGATTTCTTTCAAATGTTGCAGAAGACGGATATCGTTGCTCATCTTATGTGCACTGGCCGCAATTCCGGAGAGCACATTTAAGACTCTCGTATCTATCTTTCTGGAATAGGTCTGTCCGGAAACTGGATAGCATGCTTCAAATCCCATTTTCTTTGCAATCATCGGGTCGATTTTATCAATCGTTTCCTGATCCCCATTAAACAGCTCCAAGAATGAAGCTTGTGTGCCTGTTGTTCCTTTGGAGCCTAATAGTTTCATATTCGAAAGAACAAATTCCAATTCTTCATAATCAAGTAAGAATTCTTGTAACCAAAGACATGCACGCTTTCCAACTGTAGTCGGCTGCGCCGGTTGAAAATGGGTAAATGCCAAGGTCGGCAAACCTTTATATTCTTCTGCAAAGTCAGACAGAACTTTCATTACGTTAATCAGTTTCTTCTTCACTAAGCGCAGAGCCTCTGTCATTACGATAATGTCCGTGTTATCTCCTACATAGCAAGATGTTGCTCCTAAGTGTATAATGCCTGCCGCCTTCGGACACTGCTGTCCATAAGCATAAACGTGACTCATAACATCATGGCGAACTTTCTTTTCTCGTTCTTTTGCAACCTCATAATTGATGTCTTCTGCGTGGGCTTTCAGTTCGTCAATTTGTTCATCGGTAATAACTGGCACTCCATTTTGACTAAGGCCCAGTTCCTTTTCTGTTTCTGCCAGCGCAATCCAAAGTTTTCTCCATGTACGGAATTTCATATCCGGCGAAAAAATGTACTGCATCTCCTTGCTCGCATATCTTTCGGATAATGGGCTTTGATATCTGTCTGTGTTTTGCATAATGTATCCTCCTACAAAAGTCCTATTCTCTTCATTACTTCTTGGTATGCTTCTTCCACATTTCCCAAGTCTCTGCGGAATCGGTCTTTATCCATTTTCTCGTTTGTGTGTACATCCCACAAACGACACGTATCCGGTGAAATCTCATCCGCTAAGATTATAGTACCATGATACCGTCCAAATTCAATCTTAAAATCAATCAAACGCAACTCTGCTGCAAGGAAAAATTCTTTCAAAACTTCGTTGATTTTAAATGCATATTTCTTAATTGTTTCGATTTCTGCCCAACTTGCCAGATTAAGTGCTCTGGCAAAATAGTCATTAATCAACGGGTCGCCTAGTTCATCATTCTTATAGGAAAATTCAATGGTTGGTTCTGTAAACTCCGTTCCTTCCGGAACGCCCAGTCTCTTTGAGAAACTGCCGGCTGCCACGTTGCGAACGATAACTTCAAGCGGCACAATAGAAACCTTTTTCACTGCAGTTTCCCTATCGCTGAGTTCTTCTATCAGATGTGTCGGTATTCCTTCCTTTTCTAACTGTTTGAAAAGATAGTTAGACATACGATTATTAATTGCACCCTTTCCGACGATTGTTCCCTTTTTTTCTCCATTAAATGCAGTTGCGTCGTCTTTGTAATCTACAATCAACACATCCGGATCATCTGTTAAATATACTTTTTTTGCCTTACCTTCATAGAGTTGCGTACCCTTCTTCATCATTATGCCTCCTCTTCTGCCATTCGAAAACATGGCATCAATTCCATTTTAAATTTGTTTTTGCGATGTAAATCATCAATCCGTGTTCGTACTGTATCATCCTCGCACACCCCTTCACGGATATATCTGTCTAATGTAGCATAGGTGAAACCGAGATTATCTTCATCTGTTTTTCCACACAGACCATCGGACGGTGTTTTCTCAACCAGTACCTCCGGTAATCCCAATACCCTTCCAATCTCCTTTACCTCTGTCACGGTCAAGTGCGCCAATGGGCTGAAATCGCCTGCTGCATCCCCGTATCTGGTAGAATACCCCACCCAGTCTTCCGATAAGTTACAGGTATTCGCCACTCGACCATTCATACTTTGACTGACCGCATATACTGTAGACATACGTATTCTTGGTGAAAGATTGATTCTGGTTTGAGCCGTGATCTCCACCGTTTCTCCAATTTCTTCAAGAAGTGCATCTACGGCGTTCTTAATGTTGATTTCCACACTTCTGATTCCAAGATGCTCAACTGCTAGCTTCGCCATATCTATATCCGGCTGCTTTCCACATGGCATCAGCACGCCAATGACTCTGTCTTTGCCTAGTGCCTCCACACAGAGAGCCGCTACTACGGAGCTGTCTTTTCCACCAGAAATTCCCAAAACGGCATTGCACCCCGGTCCATTCTTCTCAAAAAAATTCTGAATCCATGCAACACATGCATCTTTCACTTTATTCACATCGAATTGTCTCATCCTTCTACACCCCACTATTTCCATAATTTGTGAGCACTCTTGCGCTCGGGTCATTTACTGCACAGCCTTCCCACTCTTTGTTCGGCATCCAAAAGTCCGGAACCATCTGCGCCTGCCCTGGATAATATTTCTCAAATATCTCGCGGTACAATAAACTTTCTTTTGTAAATGGAGTAGCAAAGGTATACTTTTGAACCAACTTGTCATATTCTTCATCGATATAATAGTTTTCCGCATACTCTTTCAAATCGTCCACCATACTATGGCCAACCGCATCACTAAAAGCAGCTTTTTCTCTCCAGAGAATTTCTTCCGGCAAAATTTCTTCCTTTTCAAATGCCTTGCGCAGCAAATATTTTCCCATATTATATGTATTTAATTTCTTTGCCGGATCAATCGCCATAACATAACGCACAAAATCCAAATCGCCAAAAGGTACCCTGGCTTCTAGACTATTTGCAGCAAGACACCTATCTGCCCGGAGAACATCATAGCAGTGAAGTTCACGCACTCTTTTTTCAGCCTCTTCTTGGAATGCCTGTGCATTTGGAGCGAAGTCTGTATATTTGTAGCCAAAAAGTTCATCTGAAATTTCACCGGTTAAAAGAACTTTCAGATTCGTATTCTCATGAATTGCCTTACATACCAGATACATCCCCATGCTTGCTCTGATAGTCGTGATATCATATGTACCAAGCGTGGCAATTACTTCTTCCAGTGAATCTAACACCTGCTGTTTTGTCATGATAACTTCTGTATGTATTGCTCCAATGTAATCTGCTACTCGCTTTGCGTATTTAAGGTCAATCGCATCTTTATCCATACCGATTGCAAAAGTCCGAATCGGTCTCTTTGTAATATTTGCTGCAATGGCACATACCAAACTGGAATCCAATCCACCAGAGAGAAGGAATCCTAACGGTGCATCTGCATCCAAACGTTTTTCCACGCCGGCTACTAACTTATCATGTATGTTTTTCGTAATCGTTTCCAAATCATCATGTATGTATCCATGCACATGAGCAATATTTTCATAACTCACAAATTTGCCATCATAGTAATAATGTCCCGGTGGGAACGGACGAATCTCATCGGTCAGTCCAACCAACGATTTTGCTTCGCTGGCGAACATAATACTGCCACTCTTCGAATACCCATAGAACAATGGGCGAATTCCAATCGGGTCTCTCGCTGCGATTATTTTACGTTTGGCACCATCATAAATGACACACGCATACTCTGCATCTAAATGTGCAAACATTTCTATACCATATTCTTCATATAGCGGAAGTAAAATCTCACAATCCGAGCCACTATGAAACTCATATCCGCGTTCTTTCAATTCATTCTTGATGGTACGGAAACCATATATTTCGCCATTACAGACTACCCAGTTCTGTTTCAAGCGAAATGGTTGCATCCCTTCCGGTGACAATCCCATAATTGCCAATCTCGCAAACCCGAGATATCCAAATTCCGTTTCAACTACTTGGCTTGCATCCGGTCCTCTCATCTGCGTTTTAGCTAGTGCAGCTTCTACTGCTTCTTTTGAAATATCTTTTCCTAAATAACCTAAAATAGAACACATAAATATTCCTCCTGAATCACTTCATAGAAATAAAAAAACAGCTACTCGCCCCTTAATAGGACGAATAACTGCATTATCCGCGTCTTACCTATTTGCCACACGTCTTTGTGCGACCCCTTTTTTGCGAACTCAATCGCTTCTATACCTTTAGAAAGTAGCACAATCTGGTGTTTCTGTCAAGACTGGATTGTCTTAATTCTTTTGAGCGCTTCTATGGTATTTTCTCTTGTTCCAAAAGCAGTCAACCGAAAGAATCCTTCTCCGCTGGCACCGAATCCAACGCCCGGTGTTCCAACTACCTGTACCTCGTTTAATAACTTGTCAAAGAATTCCCAAGAGCCCATACCTTCCGGAACTTTTAACCATACATAAGGGGAGTTCACACCGCCATATGCGGTAAATCCAGCTTCTTCTAGCCCTTCCTTAATGATTCGAGCATTTTCCATATAATATGCAATCTGCTCCTTCAGTTGTGCCTTTCCTTCAGGTGAATATACCGCTTCTCCTGCTTTCTGCACGATATATGGCGCCCCATTGTACTTAGTTCCATGTCTCCTGTTCCACATACTATGCAGG